>JBFMHA010000013.1:0-71821 GCA_040753075.1 Thermodesulfobacteriota bacterium | reverse complement strand
TCCCTCACGCCTCGACTCCCCTGCTGCTCGTCGTACTGGTCACCCTCAACCAACACCAACAACCTGCCCCGGTAGCCGTCGCCCTCATCGGGATGGGGTGAAAACCGACTTTTGCAACGGACTGCTAAGTCGCACTACTCGTTGATTTAGCCATGCCTCCCCGCCAGCCCACTTGCCCATGTGAAAAATTCCGTCCATACCAATCAATATGTCACCGTTTTGAATCTTGTGTTTTGGCTTACCTTCTTCTTCCGTATAGGTCTTTATCGCATTGCCTTTGATGTCTCGTATGCGAATTACTCCAAGCCCTATGCCATCATTGTTAAACTGCTTTGATTTGAACGGATGGCCATAGGTGACATCGGCAACATTGTACAGCGTCTTTACACTCCACCCTTCAGGTACGAGACCTTGCTCCGTCTCTCTGAAGCCCACCTCTTTATGCCCAGGAAAACGGAAGCGGACAAACCACTCATCATAGATTCGTCGAGCCATTTCCTCTAAGATTTCGATTCGGCTGGTGTTGTTCTCAATAAGGCCGTCATAGGCGGAAAGGATGGAGGCGATACGGCGTTGGATTGGAACATTTGGGATGGTGGTCTCAAGCTGATGCAAATGGTTTCGATTTAAGCCTGGAACCGCACCTGCTGCATTTAGGCTACCCAGATCAAGTGATTGTAAGAAGTAACTGATGAACCTCGGGTCGTTTCCTTTGAAATCTCGAACGTAAAGGCTTGTGTTTAGCGGCCAAAAATCGCTTGGAATGAAAAATACCTCACCCAGTGTACCATATCGTCCGGTAACAACACCTGGTCCTTTAACTTTTGCTTCGCAGTGAGTTCCTGTGATTCCACTTGATGAAATGATAGGATATGGTCCTTCTTCCCGTTGGCTAGCGGGAAGGTCATATCCTCTCTTCAATTCAAGGATATCCCCCAAGAAGCATTGTTGCCACTTGCTCACTGTATTGACTCCAGCACCGAAGATAAATTCTCAGTGATACGATCTTCCAACTCCTTCGCTTCGCCGTTTAGAAGTTCAAGCTGTTCGTTCAACTCCACCAGCCGCTCGGTGAAGTCCACGCCGTCGTCTACGCACTCGGCAGCTCCGACGTAGCGACCAGGGTTGAGGCTCCAGCCTTGGGCCGCGATATCCTCCCGGGTTGCTACCTTGCACAGGCCGAGGACATCTTTGTAGCCGTCCTCAAAGCCATGCTCGGCCATGAGAGCTTCACTACCATCCAGGCGCTCCGACTCCCGACCCCGGTAGAGGCGGACTATGTTGGCCAGGAACTCGACCTGCTCCGGCATGAACTCACGGTGCGCCCTGTCGAGTTGGCGGTAGACGTGGCGGGCGTCGAGGAACAGGACCGTGTTGCCGCGCTCGCTCCTGGCCTTGCCCTTGTCCAGGAACCATAGGGTGCAGGGCAGGGTCACGGTGTAGAAAAAGTTCGGCCCCACGGACACGATGACGTCCACTGCCCCGCTCTCGATGAGCCTCTTGCGGATGAGCTGCTCGCTACCCCGGGCGTCCCCGGCTGAACTGGCCATGACGAACCCGGCCCGGCCGGTCTCGTTCAGGGCCGCGTAGAACTGCTGAATCCAGAGGTAGTTGGCGTTCTCTGTAGTGGGCAGCCCCAGGCTGAACCGGGCGTCTTTCTCCAGGCGTGCCTTGTCCACGCCCGAGACGTTGAAGGGCGGGTTGGCCATGACGAAATCGAACTGGCCCACACTGTCGTGCGGGTCCTCGTAATAGGTGTTGGCCTCCACGATGCCGCCGGACAGCCCGTGAACCGCGAGGTTCATCTTGGCCAGCTTGATGGTGGTGGTCTCTTTTTCGGTGCCGTAAATGCTGATGTGGTGCCGACCGCCGCCGTTGTGATGCTGGATGAACTTGGCGCTCTGCACGAACATGCCGCCCGAGCCGCAGGCCGGGTCGAAGACCTTGCCGTCGTACGGCTCCAGAATCTCCACGATGAGCCGGACGATGCTGGTAGGCGTGTAGAACACCCCGCCCTTGCGGCCCTCGGACATGGCGAAGTTGCCCAGGAAGTACTCGTAGACCTTGCCGAAGGCGTCCCCGTCGATTTCCACCGGACCGAGCAGCTTGAGCAACTCGATCAGAGTCCGGTCGGGAATGAGGTTGTAGTTGCGGGGCAGGACGCCGCGCAGGTCTTCGTTCTCGGCCTCGATCGCCCGCATGGCGTTGTTGATCTTCGCGCCGATGTCCTCGCCCTCGGGCAGCCCCTGGAGGTAGCTGAACCGCGCCGACTCCGGCAGGTAGACCGCCCCCTGCGCCAGGACGCCGGTCTTCTCGTCCACCGTGCGACCGCGCGAGGTGCCCACAGGCAAGGTCGCCAGGGCCTCCTGGAACTTCTTCTCGGCATAGCGCAGGAAAACCAAGCCGAGCACTGGCGTTGAGAACTCGGAAGGCTTCAGGCCGGTCTCGGCCCAGAGCTTGTCAGCGGCTGCCCAGAGCCGCTTCTCGATGTCGTTGCCATTGGCATTCATACGAATATCACCCCAGAGAAACAGGATAATCTGTGTCGGATAGCCGAAATGTTCTAGCGACAGACCAAGCCCCTGGTCAACCTTGATCTGGCTATAGATTGCCTATGGGACTCCAGCCGGGAAGCCCGACTTGGTCCACAACGAGACCCATCCCTGATAGCCCTGCGACATAGAACTGGCGGGGGTTTTCTCACCTTGGGAGCAATTAGGTTCCACTTACGGCAGACCGCGCACACGGGCTTCCTGAAATAGGTGCCACTAACGGAAGACAGGGCCTTGGCGTCGGTCAGGTCTCCCTACCAACAACTCCCGGCAACTCCGGGGAGAGCGGGTGCGACGTACCTCACGCCGTGCCCGCTCTTGTTTGCGGTGACGGTCTCTCCCTTTTCACTTCAACCCACGGAGACTCAAGATGACAGACACCGTCCAGGTCCGATCCAAGCGACGACGACTTCCCAGAGACTGCCTCCGGTTCAACCTCAACGACATCTCTCTGCTCCACCTGGGGCAACTCCGGCTGTTCTACCAGAAGCAGCTCGGAAGGCCCGTCAGCACGTCCCTCATAGTCCGTAGGGCGCTGGAGGGGCTGCGGGAGCACGTCCACCAGATGCCCGGCAACCGCCAGGCAGTGGAAGACGAAGTGATGATCCTACTCAAGCACGTCCTGTAACCACCAAACAACGATAAGGAGAACAACCATGCGGGATTTCAACGAGATGATGGAACTGGCGAATGTGATGCTCAACTCGCCGGGGCGTCCTGTAGACGAAAACGGAGAGCGACTCCTCACCCATGAAGAGGTGGCATTCATCATGGGAGTGACGCCGAACAAGGTGGCCCAACTGATCGAGGACAATTTCAAAAACGAGGCGGAGATGCGGGAGAATGGAATCTACCCGTGGCCTGGCTCTATTACCCCGGGGGATAATCGTGAGCAGTAGCCCCAGCCCCACCCGCCAGGAACTCCTCCGGGAGTTGTGGCAGGCCCAAGCCCAGGCCATGCTGGCGATCCTCAAGGAGACCCCGAAGGACCAGCTCCGGGGTTCCACCCTCAAGGAGATCAGGCAGTTCCTGGCCGACAACGGCACGAACAAGGAAACCCTGGACGCCATGAGCCAGGCCGAGCATGCCGCATCCCTGGACGCCCTGCTGGATGATCCCGACTTCCCGAACTTCCCGACCATCGAGCCGGAGCACTACGAATGACCCAGGAAGTCGGCTCCAAGGTCTGGTCCCTCGGGCAGTTCCTCCGGGAGCCGATCCACCCGCCGCCGTCCCTGCTTTCACCCTGGCTGCGGGCGGGGAACCAATGGTTGGTCTATGCGGAGGCTGGGCTGGGCAAGACCTTCTTCGCCCTCAACGTGGCCTATGCCGTGGCGTCGGGTGGGGCCTTCCTCAACTGGACGGCTCCCGCCCCGCATAGCGTCCTCTACGTGGACGGCGAGATGGAGACCTGGGAGATGCAGGCACGGTTGCGCGGCATCCACAAGGCCGCCGCACGAGACGGCATCGGCAACCTGGAGGAGGCCGGAAGGCACTTCCACGGTTACTGTGCCACCTACCAGGAGCCGGGCAAGGCCTTCCCCGACCTCGCCACCCAGGAGGGCCTGGCGGTGCTGCTGGAGAAGGCCAAGCGCAAGGCCCTGGTCGTGATCGACAACCTGACCACCACCATGCGGTCCGGCGACGAGAACGAGGCCGCTTACTGGACTGCGATGTCCGAGGCCCTGCTGGAGCTGCGCAAGCGCGGCACGGCGGTTCTCCTGGTCCACCACGAGAACAAGAGCGGCGACCAGCGCGGCACGTCGGCCAAGGACGTCACGTTGAACGGCAAGATTCGCCTGGCCCGGCCGGTGGACCATGCTGAAGCCAGCGGGGCCTCCTTCGTGATCCAGTGGCCCAAGGCACGAGGTCTCACGGGGCCTGACCGCGCCCAGGTCCAGGCCACCCTCACGCAGGGCGATGCCAGCTTGCCCCGGTGGGAGCACATCGTGTTTGACGCCTCCCGGCACCAGGAGCTTGTCCGGCTGGCGAAATCCGGGGAATACTCGACCCAAGCACAGATTGCCCAGGCCATGGACGTTGCGCCATCCTACGTCACCAAGCTCAAGACAGAGGCCATCGGCTTCGGCCTCTTCACCTCCCACCAGTTTCAGGCTTGGCTCCGCACCGCAGGTGAGCTGCAACGGCTTGAAGCTGAACCTGAATTCTGAATTCACTGAACGCCACCTAGTAGGTGGTGAATTCCAGGCCTTCAGCCCTCGCCAGTACTGGCTTTTCCCCCGAGAATTGAACTTTGGAGACCGTCATGACCATCACCTGTGACGTGCCGGGATGCTGGCAGCGGCGGCACAAGTTCAGCCGCTACTGTCGCCCGCACATGAAAAAGGACGAGGACACCGGGCACCCGCTCGGCTGGACCGTCCGCAAGGCCTGGCTCCGTCCCTGGCAGGGCGAGGCCGCCCGGTTCATCCGGGACCACCTACACCACCCCGACCTGGAGCGGCCTCTGGCCCACCTGGAGGCTATCCTGGCCCAGGCCAAGCGGCCCACCGTGCCCAGGACGGACGCGGACAAGCTGCACCTGTGGCTATCCAACCTTCGGGAGGCGGGCGTGTCTGCCCAGGATGTCCTGGCCTGCGTGGTCGGGATGTACTGGCTCCAGGAGCGGCTTCCGGAACGGTTCAAAGGTGATCGGCACTTCCGGCACCAGCTTGCCGTCCGCGTCCTTCGCCTGGCCCCGGCTCCCAACCACAAGGCCTGGGACAAGGGCAGGGAGTACCGCCTGTACCAACGCATCGGCGTGAAGGTGCGGGAACTCCTGGCAAGCGTTCTCATCAGGACCACCGGGGCGGCACCCCTGCGGATCATCCGCGCCATTGAACAAGGCCACCAGGAGAACCTCCTGGATCACCTCATCACCAACGTCTGCCGCCCCGACATCCTCCAGGAGGTGGAGGACGGGGACTGACCCTACAACATCAAGGACCACTGCAAGGCCCCGCTGGGAGTGACCCTCCTGGCGGGGCCTCTTGCGTTTGGAGGTGCGACCCCATGCAACCGAACTACATGACCATGCGAGACGCTGCCGCGCACTGCGGCTACGCCTACGAGACCTTCCGCAAGATGCTGCGGGCCTATCGGCTCCCGAAGTACGGCCCCAAGGCCAACCGCTTCGCCGTTCACGACCTGGACGCCTTCATGGCCGATCCCGGGGCGTACAAGGAGGAGCCGCAGGTGAGGGCTAGGAGGTCCAGGCAGCGGCGAGGGATTCTCACCTGGCAGTGAGCCAGGCCTCGAAGTTTTCACCGCAAAAACCCGAGCGGGTATACGCTACCTGTTGGGCTGCCATTTCCCCCGTGGGGTGGGCGCCCTGGCCCCACCTTCCACCCTCACCAAGCCACCACACATAGACACCACCGCAGGCCCTTGACGTGGGTCTGTGGTGTATGTATCAAATTGCCAAACGAGGGTTACGCGATTCGGAAATAGGACACAGGGCAGCCAATTGAGAATCGTTTTCATTTGTCCGTCCGTCTGATCGAGACACCCCGCGAGACAAGGAGTCGAACATGGAAGGCAAGTTCATCAGCTACCTCCGGGTGAGCACCCAACGCCAGGGACGCAGCGGCCTCGGCCTGGAGGCCCAGCGCAAGGCCGTGGCGGACTACCTGAACGGCGGGAGCTGGGAGTTGCTGGCCGAGTACGTGGAGGTGGAGAGCGGAAAGAAGGACGATCGGCCCCAGCTCCAGAAGGCCCTCCACCACTGCAAGGTGACGGGGGCCAGCCTGGTCATAGCCAAGCTCGACCGCCTGTCCCGCAACGCCCGCTTCCTGCTGGAGCTGCAAGAGGCCGGGACCAGCTTCGTTGCAGCCGACATGCCCGACGCCAACGAGTTCACCGTGGGCATCATGGCGATGCTGGCCCAGCAGGAGCGCAAGATGATTTCCAAGCGCACCAAGGAGGCCCTGGCGGCGGCCAAGGCCCGGGGCGTGAAGCTCGGCAACCCCAAAGGCGCGGAGCACCTCCGGGGCCTGGGGAACGAGGCCGCAGTGGACACCATCAAGGAGAAGGCCCAGGAGCGGGCCGTAGACCTCATGCCCATCCTCCAGGACATCCTGGACGGCGGCGTGACCAGCTATCGGGGCATCGCCCAGGAGCTGAACAAGCGGAGCATCAGGACGGCCCGTGGCGGCCAGTGGCACCCGGCCAGCGTCTCCAGGATCATGAAGCGGCTGGGCATGGACAGCTAGAAGGAGGACGGCACGATGAGCACCAAGGGAGTCAGCCAGATCAAGGACGGCCGCTGGATCGTCCAGTACTACGACAGCAACGGGAACCGCTGCAAGAAGAGCTTCGGCCGCGGTCCCGGGGCCAAGGAGGAGGCCGAGGCGTTCAAGCTCCAGGTGGACCTGGACAAGAAGAAGGGCCGGGAGGTCCGGCCGCCCTCGGCCATGCACCTTGAAGACCTGGCCCGGCTCTTCCTGGCGGACCTCAAGGTGAAGGGCCGGAGCATCGCCTACCGCAAGGACATCGCCTTGATGCTCCAGAACCACGTCCTGCCTCTCCTGGACCACAAGCCCGTGGACAAGCTGACCCACCATGAGGTGACGGGGCGGGTGGTGGCCTACTACGAGGCGCGGAAGGTCTGCCAGAAGACCGTCAACAGGTACCTCACGTACCTCAAGATCATCTTCAACTGGGGCATGGATCACGAGTTCATCAACGCGAACCCACTCAAGCGGTGGAGGACTCCGAAGGAAACCAAGCGGCGTGTTCACCTGGACCTGGAGGGCTTCCAGCAGATCATGCGCCATACGGCCCCGCACCTCGCATGGGCGCTGGAGGTCCAGTACAACCTGGGCACCCGGCCCGGCCCTTCGGAGCTGTTCGCCATCAAGTGGCAGGACGTGGATTTCGACAAGGAGCGCGTCTACGTGTTCGCCACGAAGACTCAGGAGCCGCGAGAGATACCCCTACGGGCCTCCTTCGTGCGTCGGCTGTGGGAGATGAGGCAGCGGGCCGAGTCGGACTATGTGATCGAGTACAAGGGCCAGCCCATCAGGAAGCTCCGGCGCTCTCTCCAGACGGCATGCCGGAATGCGGGCATCAAGTACAACGTGCGGATGTACGACATCCGGCACCTCTTCGCGTCCCTCCAGCTTCGCGGCGGGGCTGACCTGGCGGCCGTCTCCCGGCTCCTGGGCCACAAGAACATCAGCACCACGCAGGAGCACTACTACGAGCTGCTGCGCGGGGAGAAGGAGCGGGCCGTGAACCTGCTGCCGGAGCTGGTCCCGGCCCAATCCTCCGAGAAGGTCGTCAGCCTAGGGGCGCGGTGTGCGTGATGTTGCCGCTTTACCCTTACTTTTTGGCGCGCTCCTGATCTGCTGCATCCAAGGCCTGGAGCATGTACTGGAAAGATGGAGCAGCAGTTATCTGCGTATTCCCTGACCGGGCATTCGCCAAGGCTACCATGTACGCCAATTGGTAGTTGGGGTCTTTGTGGACCAACGCACTTTGGATGATGTCGGACTCTGATAACGCTGACATGGGAGCCTCCTTTTGTTGGCTACCCAATATCAGACGATGCTTTCACTGGAAAGGGCTTCACTCAACAGAGCACAAAACGGAGCACAAATGAAAAAGGGCTTGGGGGTTGTTGCCCTCAAGCCCTTGATCTTGCTGGTCGGGATGAGATGATTTGAACATCCGGCCCCCTGAACCCCATTCAGGTGCGCTACCAGGCTGCGCTACATCCCGACCCCAGAAGGGAATGAAGAGGTACGGCAGGTCCGGACGTTTGTCAACGCTTTTTCCCGCCGGGCTGGGAATCCTTGCCCAACCCCTTGGCATCGCCGGGCTTGTCCGGGGGGTTGCGGCCCCACTCGATGAATCCCCACAGGGACAGGCCGGAATAGATCACGAACAGGGTGGCCTGGGCCGGGATGCCCTTGAGCAGGTTCACCGCGATCCAGCCGGAGTTGGCCGCCAGGAAGACCAGGAAGCAGACCCGCTTCTTCTTGATGTTCAGGACGACCGCGGTGACGCTGGTGCAGGTGAGCAGCCAGGTGAAGACGTCCAGGGTCTCCATCAGCCCTCCTCGCCGGCCCCGGCCGGCTCCAGCAGGCGGCGGATGGATCGGAGCTCCTCGGCCACGCTGCGCCTGAGGTCGGTCAGGCCCTCCTCCTGCTCCATGCGGCGACGCGCGCCGTCCAGGGTCAGGCCCTCCTCGTGCACCAGGCGGTGGATGGTCTTGAGCAGGGCCAGGTGCTCCCCGGTGTAGAGCCGCTGCCCCTTTTCCGTGCGCACCGGCGCGAGCTGGGGGAACTCGGTCTCCCAGAAACGCAGCACGTGAGGCTTGAGCCCCAGCAGCTTGGCCGCCTGGCCGATGCGGTACACCCTCTCGCCCATGGGCCAAGCCTACGGGCCGGGAGGACGCTCGTCAACGCCCTGCAACAACGCGGGAAAAACCCTTCGCCGCCGCGACAAAAAAAGAGCCCCCCGCGCGTTTCGCGCAGGAGGCTCCCCATGGCGATGCAGGGGCCCTGCTAGACGCGCACCGGCAGGGCGGCGGCGACTGCGGCCACCACCTTGGCGTGGGCCTTGTCCGCCTCCGCGTCCTTGAGGGTCCGCTCCGCGTGGCGGTAGGTCAGGCGCAGGCTCAGGTTGCGCTCGCCGCCGGGCTCGGGCTGGTACACGTTGACCAGCAGCACGTCCGCCAGCAGCTTCTCCTTCGCGCCCCGCGCCGCGTCCAGCAGGGCCGTCGCCTGGAGGTCCGCCGGGCAGGCGAAGGTCACGTCGCGGCGCACCGGCGGGAACTTGGCCAGGGCCGCGAAGCCCTGCACCCGCGCCTCGGACCGGCGCTTGAGCAGGTCCGCGTCCAGCTCCGCGATCCAGACCTCCTTGCGCGCCTCGTAGGCGTCGGCCAGTTCGGGCTTGACCCGGCCCAGTTCGCCCAGGACCTCGCCGTCCAGGGTCGCCTCCACGCAGGGCGAGAGGTAGGGATGTCCGTCCTTGACCGCAAACTGCGCGGCCGGCAGCTTGAGATGGGCCAGCAGGTGCTCCGCCAGGCCCTTGAGGTCCAGGTAGTCGGCGGGCCGGTCCTCCTGGGGCCAGCCCTCGGCCGCCCGGTCGCCGTAGAGGGCCAGGCCCAGGCGCACCGGCTCCGTGGCCGTGGTGTCGGAAGCCGGATCCGGGAAGAAGAGGTGGGCCAGCTCGAACGCCCGCACCCGGGCCGCGCCCGCGGACACGTTCTGCCGCACGGTCTGCAGCAGGCCCGGGGCCAGCGCGGTGCGCAGCACGTTCTGCTCCTCCGACAGGGGGTTCTTCACCGGCACCCGGTTGTCCTGGGGCAGGCCCAGCAGGTCCAGGTCGCGGGTCCCCACGAAGCTGTAGTTGACGGCCTCGCGCAGGCCCGCGCCGCGGGCCCAGGACTTGAGCCGCAGGGAGAAGTCGTAGGTGGTGTCGGCCTTGCCCACCGCGTCCAGGGACTTGGGGATGCGGGGCAGCACCGCGGGGATGCGGTCGATGCCGTACACCCGGGCCACCTCCTCGATGAGGTCCACCTCCCGCTCCAGGTCCAGGCGGTGGCTGGGGGCCTCGGCCTCGAAGCTCCCGTCCGCGCCCCTGAGCGAGCAGCCCACGCCCTCCAGGGTCTTGCGGCAGAAGGCCTCGTCCACCGGCAGGCCCAGCAGGTCGCGGGCCCGCTCCACCCGGAAGGGCGCCACCCGGCTCCGCCACGGCCGGGGCTCGGCCACCGCCACTCCGGGCAGCACCCGGCCGCCGGAGAACTCGGCCATGAGCGCCGCGGCCCGGTCCATGGCCAGGCGCGAGCCGGGCTGGTCCACGCCGCGCTCGAAGCGGTAGGAGGACTCGCTGGGAATGCCCAGCCGGCGCGCGGTCTTGCGCACGCTGCCCGGCCGGAACACCGCGCTCTCCAGGAGCACGTCCGTGGAGTCGGCGGCCATCTCGGTGTTGGCCCCGCCCATGACCCCGGCCAGGGCCACCGGCTTCTCCGCGTCCCAGATGAGCAGGTCGTTGGCGTTGAGCGCCCGCTCCTGGTTGTCCAGGGTCGTGAAGCGCATGCCCTCGGACGCCCGGGCCACCCGGATGAGGCCGCCGGCCAGCAGCCGCCGGTCAAAGGCGTGCAGGGGCTGCCCCAGCTCGAACATGACGTAGTTGGTCACGTCCACGATGTTGTTGATGGGCCGCAGGCCCACGGCCGACAGCCGCCAGCGCAGCCAGTCCGGGGACGGCCCCACCTTCACCCCGGCCAGCACCCGGGCCTGGTACACCGGGCACAGCTCGGGCTCGGGGATCTCGATGCGGAAGAAGTCCTCGGCGCGTCCCGGCCCCTCCTCGCGGAGGTCCGCCCGGGGCAGGGTCAGCGGCAGGCCGAAGGCCAGGGCCGCCTCGCGCGCCACACCCAGCACGGACAGGCAGTCCGCGCGGTTGGGGGTGATGCTCACCTCCAGCACCTCAGCGTCGAGGTTCAGCGACTCCACCAGGGGCGTCCCGGCCCGGAGCGCGCCGTCCAGCACCATGATGCCGGCGTGGCCCTCGCCCAGGCCCAGTTCGTCCTCGGCGCAGATCATGCCCAGGGACTCGGCCCCGCGGATCTTGGACTTCTTGATGACCAGGCCGTTCGGCAGGCTCGCCCCCACCAGGGCCACGGCCACGGTCTGGCCCGCGGCCACGTTGGGCGCTCCGCACACGATGGACAGCAGCTCGCCCTGGCCCGCGTCCACCCTGGTCAGCGACAGCTTGTCCGCCTCGGGATGCCTGGCGCACTCCACCACCTTGCCCACCACCACCTTCTCCAGGCCGGCGAAGGGACGGCTGATCTCCTCCACCTCCAGGCCCAGCATGGTGAGCCGGTCGGCCAGATCCTGAATGTCGCCCGCAAAGGGCGTGAACTCCCGCAACCAGTTGACGCTAACCCGCATGGCAGCCTCCGCGCGCCGGCTTCCCGGCCCGCCCTCACTGAATTTTTCCTGCGAAACCGCCGGAACCCCGGCGAATGGATCGAACCCAATACCGCCAAAACCCACGGCTGGCAACCGTTCCCGGCCTGCGCCCGCCTCCGCGGCATCCGCCCTTGGAAAAAATTGCGCACATGTGTTGCCTTTTCTTCCGCGTTTGTTTATGTATCGCAACAAGACACCCGGAAACGCCATGAGCAGCACCTTCGACGCCTTTTTCCGCCGCCTGTCCGAGACATCGGACATCCGCACCCAGCAGGACCTGGCCAAGGCCCTGGGCGTGAACCGCTCGGCCGTGACCCAGGCCAAGCGCCGCGGCCTGGCCCCGGAGAAATGGGTGCTGCGCCTGGCCCACGACCTGGGCCTGAACCCGGACTGGCTGGCCTCCGGCCGCGGTTTCGCCCGCGCCAGCGCGCCCCGGCCCTCGGCCGAGGACTTCTTCCAGGTGCCCAAGGTGGCGGCGCGCCTGTCCGCCGGGGGCGGCTCCTTCGAGGTGGAGGCCCGGGTGCGCGACTACTACGCGTTCAAGCGCGACTGGCTGGCCCGCAAGGGCACGCCCGAGCGCATGGTGCTCATGGACGTGTCCGGCAACTCCATGGAGCCGGAGATCAAGGAAGGCGACACCGTGCTCGTGGACCAGGGCCAGCAGGCGGTCATGGCCGGATCCATCTACGCCGTGGGCGTGGAGGACACGGTCATGGTCAAGCGCCTGGAGAAGCGGCCCGGAACCCTGGTGCTGGTCTCGGACAACCCGGACTACGACCCGGTGCTCCTGCGCGGCGACGAGTTGGCCAACGTCCGGCTCATCGGCAAGGTGGTCTGGATCGGCCGCGAATACCGCTGAGCCCGCCCCTATTTTTTTGTCCGCGA
The DNA here is from genome assembly GCA_040753075.1 of Thermodesulfobacteriota bacterium. Classification (GTDB taxonomy): domain Bacteria; phylum Desulfobacterota; class Desulfovibrionia; order Desulfovibrionales; family Desulfovibrionaceae; genus UBA6814. The sequence goes on along the minus strand of JBFMHA010000013.1, from coordinate 59,457 downwards.
TGTTAACTTTGATAAACATATCGCAACGGAACGCAACACGCACCCTGGAGGACGCCATGCAAGAGCGCTACTGCACCTGCGGCCGGAAGATCACCGTGTCCTTCACCCTCACCCCCAAGGGCTGGATCGCCACCCTGCTGCCCCGCGCCAGCGCCGCCGCCCCCGCGGCCAACGCCTGCTGCCCCAACTGCGGCAAGAAGCTCGACATCGACGCGCTGCGGTAGGGAAGAAGAAGAACCGAGAGGGGAGGGTAACCCCCTTTTTGTAAAAAGGGGGTTTCCCTCCCCTCTCGGGCTCTCCCCACCCTTCCCCCAAAAACTTTTGTAACGGGCCTTCGGCCCTTCAAGAGGGGCTGCCGACAATCACCCCCTTCGCACCGGGCGTTTCGCCCGGCGGCGGCCGGCCCCCTGCCCGGAATCCCGTGCGCGCAATGCGGCGCGGCGGAGGCAAAGCCTTGCTGCGCCCGAACGGGGTCTGGGGCCGATGGCCCCAGCGGGTGGGTCTACTCGGAGTAGAAAATGTGCAACATTTTCGTACTCCGAGTGATGCGGCCGGCCACGCCGAAGGCGGGGCCAAGCGGCGCAGCCGCGATGCTTCCCGGCCGCGCGGCAGGGGCCTGGGGCGGCGCCCCGCCTAGTCCAGCCGGACGCCCCAGTTCTGGGCGAGCTTGTCGTCCGGGAGCCGCCAGGCTTCTTCGTGCAGGCTGGCGAGGGCGGCGGGGTCGTAGAGGAGTTCCTTCTTTTCCCGGGCGGTGAGGCTTGCGGGACCCTGTTCCAGGGCCTTCCGGGCCAGGTCGGCGCGGCGGGCGCGGACGGGTTCGCTGAGGCTGCGGGGGCGGCCCAGGGCGGCGGTGTGCAGCTGGTGGGTGGCCGGGTCCAGGACGGCGCGGCTGAAGCCGCAGCCCCTGGGGATGCCCAGGGCCGGGGTGCTGGCTAGGTTGTCGGCGTGGTAGCGCTCCAGGTCCTCGAGTTCGCGGGGCGGGTCCACTTCCTCGGGGGTGAGGAACAGGCCCAGCCGTCGGGCCAGGCGGCCCAGGCCGGCGCGGCTGGTGAGCACGGACATCGGGATGGCCAGGAGCAGGGGGACCAGGATGGGGGTGATCCACCAGAAGAAGGAGCGGTTGTAGGTGAAGAGCACGGCGCCCCAGACGGCGGCCAGGATGGTGCCGCCCAGGTGGAAGCGGATGGCGTCGGACCAGGGGGTTCCGGAGTCGTCGCGCTGCTGCTTGCCCCAGCCGGCCTTGCGGCCGAGCAGGGTTATGAACACGAACTTGCTGTGGAAGAGCATGCGGATGGGCGCGAGCAGGGTGGAGGTGAGCACCTCCAGGACGATGCTCGCGAGCATGCGCAGCGGTCCGCCGTAGTAGCGGCTGCGGCCCTTGATGAGCCAGAGCAGGTAGCTCTCGACCTTGGGCAGGAAGAGGATGACGCCGGTGGTGGCCAGGAGCGACAGGGCCCAGCCCGGGTTCCACACCGGCCAGGTGGGGAAGAGGCTCTTGCCGAAGGGGAAGTAGTTGGGGGTGGCCAGGGCCTCGACCACGGCCTCCACCGAGGAGAGGACCAGGAACAGGAACCAGAGGAAGGCCGAGCCGTAGGCCATGACCCCGTTGAGGAACAGGGCGCGGTGGGCCGGGAACAGGCCGCGGGTGAAGAGCAGGCGCAGGTGCTGGAGGTTGCCCTGGCACCAGCGGCGGTCGCGGGAGAGTTCGGCCAGCAGGGTGGGCGGGGACTCCTCGTAGGAGCCGTCCAGGTCGAAGGCCAGCCAGACGCCCCAGCCGGCGCGGCGCATGAGGGCGGCCTCCACGAAGTCGTGGCTCATGATGTCGCCGCCCAGGGGGGGCTTGCCGGGCAGGCGGGCCAGGGCGCAGTGGCGCATGAAGGGCCGGACCCGGATCATGGCGTTGTGGCCCCAGAACTGGGCGTCGCCCAGCTGCATGAAGTGCAGTCCCGCGGCGAACATGGGGCCGTAGACCCGGTTGGCGAACTGCTGGACCCGGGCCAGGTAGGTCTGGCGGCCGGTGACCGCGGGCGCGGTCTGCAGGATGCCCACGTGGCGCTTGCGCTCCATGATGGAGACCATGCGCCAGAGGGTGTGCCCGGACATGACGCTGTCCGCGTCCATGACCACCATGTAGGTGTAGGACTGGCCGTAGCGGCGGCAGAAGTCGGCCACGTTGCCGCTCTTGCGCTTCAGGTTGACCCGGCGGCGGCGGTAGAAGAGCCGGCCGTGGGCCAGCAGGTCGTCGCGCAGGCGCTTGAATGCGGCCTCCTCCTCGACCCAGGCGTCGGGGTCCTGGGTGTCGGAGAGGATGTGGACGTGGAAGTTGTCCAGGCGTCCGGCGCGGTACAGGGACACGTAGGTGGCGCGGATGCCGGCCATGACCCGGTCCATGTCCTCGTTGCACACCGGGAAGAGGAGCGCGGTGAGCACGCCGGGCCGGGGTTCGGCCTCGTGCTTGCCCATGTCCCGGGTGACCAGGACGCGCTCGTAGCGGCGCAGCATGGTGAAGAAGCCGAAGGTGGCGGTCCAGAATCCCACCGAGACCCAGGCGAACAGTGCGGAGAAGACCACCAGGACCATGGACTCCAGGAGGGTGGCGCCCTTGTGCGGGAGGAAGGAGCCCATGACCGACACGGCCGCGGCCGTGGGCAGGAGCATGACCAGGAGCAGGAGGAGGCGCCGCCGGCGGGCCACCTTGCCCCAGGGCAGGTTGAGGAATTCGCGGCCGGTCTTGCCCGCGCTCCTGGGGGGCGGGGGGGTGGCCTTGAAGCCGAAGAGGGTGGCCAGGCCGGCCAGCTTGGAGCGCCTGGGCCATACCTCGGGGGTCATGTGGTCGCGGTTCAGGGCCGGCCGCATGGCCGGGTCCCCGGCCGGGATGCGGCCGGCGAGCCGTTTGCGAAGCAGGCGGATGGCCTCGGGACCGGGATCCTGGGGGTGCTCCGCGGCCAGGTCCTGGAGCACGCCCAGGCCGGCCTCGAAGCGTTCGGTCTCGGACAGGGGGAGCCGGCGCAGGTAGGCGGCCAGGCGGCGGCCGGCGGAGTCCATGCCGTCGCCCGGACTCCGGACGGCGGAGGCCCCCCCGGGGGGCGGCTCACTGGACGTGGGCGCGCCCGGTCCGGGGGTTGGTTCGTCGTTGGGCATGGGCGGGCCTACTGGGGCTTGTAGGCGTAGCTCCAGGTTTCGGTGAGCACGTCGAAGCCGCTGCGCAGGAACACGCGCATCTCGATCGGAGGCCGCTTGTCGGGCAGGACCTTGCCCAGGGTGGACTCGCCGTCCAGGGCGATCTTGAAGTGGAGCCGCCAGGCGCCGGTGACATCGTTGCGGTAGGCCTGCTGCTCAATCAGGCGCGCGCCGGCGCCCACCGAGATGACCCCCTCGACCTTGGCGTCGGGCTTGAGGGCGCGGATGGCCTTGCCGTCGAAGTCCATGACGAAGATCTTCTCCAGTTCGGTCCTGCCCGGGGTGATGCGGGTGGCGACGCACTGGCCGGTGGGGCCGTCGTCCAGGGTGGGCGAGTACCAGCGCATGGTGTAGTCGAAGCGCATGGGCTCGCCGGGCTCGGCCTGCTTGTCCGGGATCCAGTAGGCCACGATGTTGTCGTTGATCTCGGTGTCGGTGGGGATCTGCACCAGCTCCACCCGGCCATCGCCCCAGTCGCCCTTGGGCTCGATCCAGATGCTGGGCCGGTTCTCGTAGCGGGCCTCGAGGTCGTGGTAGTTGTTGAAGTCGCGGTCGCGCTGCAGGAGACCGAAGCCGCGCACGTTGGGGGCCTGGAAGGAGTTGACCTGCAGGCCCTTGGGGTTCTGCAGGGGCCGCCAGACCCACTCGCCGGTGACCATGCGCAGGAGCAGGCCGTCGGAGTCGTGGACCTCGGGGCGGTAGTCCTCGGGCTTGGGATAGGTGTTCTCGCCGTAGAAGAACATGCTGGTCATGGGGCCGATGCCGATCTTCTCCACGTTCTTGCGCATGAAGACCACGCTCTGCACGTCGATGACCAGCTCCTGGCCGGGGCGGGCGGTGTAGGCGTAGGCGCCGGTGACGCTGGGGCTGTCCAGCAGGGCGTAGAGGGTGAGGTCCTTGTCCCCGGCCTTGGGGGTGAAGAGCCAGAACTCCCGGAACCAGGGGAACTCCTCGCCCTTGGGCGAGGCGGTGTCCACGGCCAGGCCGCGGGCGGAGAGGCCGTAGTGGTGGTCGCGGGCCACGCCGCGCAGGTAGCTGGCGCCCAGGAAGACCAGGAATTCGTCGGGGTAGTTCTTGTTCTTGTACGGCGCGTGGAAGCGGAAGCCGGCGGTGCCGATCTCCATGGGCACCTGGTCGTAGAAGGTGTTCTTGCCGTAGTCGTACATCTCCTTGGTCACGGCATAGTGCTTGGCCTTGCCGTTCTCCACCACGTTCATGGCCACGGTGCGGTCGTAGTACAGTCCGGGGTGGAAGAACTGGACCTCGAAGAAGCTGTTCTTGGGCTTGCGCCACAGGGACTTGTCGGTCTTGAAGCGGATGTCCCGCCACTGGTCGTAGATCTCGCCGAGCAGGAAGTCCGGGACCATGCCCTTGGGCTGCACGTAGGGCTGCTTGGACAGGGACTGGGCCTTGGCGATGACGGTGTTGAAGGAGAAGGGCCCCTCGGCCTGGGCCGACGGGGTGGGGGCGGAGACGCCCACGGCGGTTAGCAGGACCAGGGCGCAGGCCAGGGACAGGGACAGCAGCATGCCGCGGGACCGTTTGGGCGCCTTCTCGCCAGCGCGGACGCCGGCCTGACGGGTACGCATGACCTCGTTCTCCAGAGCAGAATGTTTTGTACAGGGGTGCAGAACCCCGGTTTCTACCACTTAGATCGGAGTTTGCAACGAAAAATATGAAAGTCCGAGAAGCCGCGCCGGGATTGGCTCCGCAGGCGGGCCTCCGGAGACGGGCGTCGATGCGGGAGTCCGGGGCGGGGACCAGTGGGTCGCATTGAACCTCCTGCGGTCCGGGCAGAACCAGGGGCCGGGCGGGGCGCTGCGGGGCCCGGAGAGGGGGCCGCGGCAGGAGCCGGGCCGGCGGGCGGGGGGGCCTATTCCTTTTCCCGCGGGAGCCGATAACGGGACTAACCGGAAGGAGCCATGTTCAGCCCCAAGTCGCCCTGCACCACCTGCACCCGGGAAAACCGGGACCATTGCGCCGCGTCGTGCCCGGACCTCGCCCTCTACCGGCGGGCCCTGGACGTGCTGGACCCGGACGAGGCGGTGCGCGCCAGGCGCACCCGGGTCCTGGACCTGGGCATGGACGTCCTGGCCGGGCTGGCCGCCGGCCAGGACCGTTCCGCGTAAGCCTGCGCCCGGCTCAGGGCACGATGAGCACCGGGCAGAAGACGTTGGTCAGCACCTTGCGGGTGACGCTGCCCATGAACAGCCCGCCGACCTCGGAGTGGCCCTTGGAGCCCATGATGATGAGGTCGTACTTCTTGCTCTTGGCCAGGTCGTAGATGACCTTGCCGGGCGAGCCCTCCACGGCCTCGATCTTGACGGTCAGCTTGGTCTCCTCGAAGAGCTTCTGGTAGACCTCCAGGAGCTTGTTCGCCTCGGCGATGAGCAGGCTCTTGTACTCCTTGAGGTACTTGCCCCGGGTGTCGGGCATGATGGCCGGGATCTTCTCGTAGCAGTGGATCACCTCCACCGCGGCCTTGGCGGCGCCGGCCATCTCGATGGCGTACTTGGCCGCGTTCATGGAGCACTCGGAACCGTCCACGGGCAGCAGGAACCGCTTCTTCTTGGCCATGGTCGCCCCCTTTCCGGTGTTCGGTCTGTGCAGCCCCGCGCGGACCCGCCAGCCGGCGACGGGACATTTCATTTCCTCTTGTATCCAGAATATAGCGACCAATCCGCGAAAATCAATACAAAAAGCAGGGGAGGCCCCGGCCGCTCCCGCCGGGTCCTGTCCCATCGCCTGTCCGATGCGGCGGCGCACGGCCGCGAACGCCTCCTCGGCCGAGGCCGCCGGGGCGAGCCGCCCCTGGATCATGGCCGGGCGCCGGTGGAAAAGCGGCGCTTGCCGGATCGGCCTTGCGCCGTTTCCGCCGGCGACAAGTCGTGACCGAGATTGGCTTGACGGGGAGTTGGTTCGGCATCTACTGTGCTTTACGTTGGAGGAGTCCAGGCCTTGCGGTTTGGTGGTTTCGTTTTCTGCCGGGAGCGCCAGGCGGTGGACGAACCGTGGCCTGTCCGCCTGTCGGAAGCGGTTGCGGGAGGCTTGGGAAAGGGCGCCCGGGGCGTGCTCCGCGCGACATTGCGCGCGGCCGCCCCCGGCCGGCAGGAGGGAGATATGGACGTCGATCCGGCCAACGCCATCTCTGCGGGCCAATGGTCCATAGCCGAGGACCTGGCCAGCGCCCTTGCGCTGCTGGACCGGAAGGGGGTGCTCGCCTACTGCAACAGGGCGATGCGGCAGCTCTTCGGCGACCTGGCGGGGAAGCGCTCCAGCGTCCTTTTCCGGTCGGAGGAAGAGCATCGCCGGCTGGGCGAACTGACCTGCGCCGTTGCCGACGAAAACGCGCCGGCGACGGCGGAGTTGCTTTGCATGACAAAGGACGGCCCCGAGGCGGCGATGGAGGCCTCCCTGTCCCCGTGGCGGGGGCCGGATGGCGCGGTCCTCGGCGCCGTGGTCCTGCTGCGCGACATCTCCAGCCGCAAGCGGATGGAGACGGAGCTCAAGGCCAAGGAGGTCCGCTACCGCGAACTGTTCGAGAACATGAGCAGCGGCGTGGCCATCTATGAGGCGGTGGACGGCGGCCGGGATTTCGTCTTCAAGGACTTCAACCGGGCGGCCGAAGGAATCGAGCGGATATCCCGGAAGGAGGTGATCGGACGCAGGGTGTCCGAGGTCTTTCCGGGCGTGGCCGAGTTCGGCCTCCTGGACGTGTTCCGGAGCGTCGCCGAGGACGGCGCGCCCAGGAGCCATCCGGTGGCCTTGTACCGGGACCGCCGGATCATGGGGTGGAGGGAGAACTCCATATACCGCCTGCCCTCGGGCGAGATCGTCGCGATCTACAACGACGTGACCGAGCAGAAGAAGGCGGAGATGGCGCTGGCGGAAAGCGAGGTGCGCCTGCGGGCCATCATGGAGTCGATCCATGCCGGCATAGTGGTCATCGACCCCAGCGACCACCGCATCGTGTACGCCAACCCCATGGCCCTGAAGGTCATAGGGGCCGAGTGGGAGAGGGTGGCGGGGAACGTGTGCCACAAGTTCATCTGCCCCAACGAGGTCGGGCGCTGTCCCATCACCGATCTGGGGCAGAAGGTCGACAACGCCGAGCGCAAGCTGCTCAATATCAGGGGAGAGCCGGTGCCCATCCTGAAGACGGTTTCCGTCGTCACCCTGCAGGGACGTGACCATCTTCTGGAAAGTTTTCTGGACATAAGCCAGCTGAAGGCCCTGGAGTGCAAGCTGCGGGAGATGGCGACCGTGGATGCGTTGACCGGGGCCGCCTCGCGGGGCCATTTCATGGAGCTGTTCCAGAAGGAGGTCAACCGTTCCCTGCGCTATGACGTGCCCCTGTCGCTGGCCATGCTCGACATCGACCACTTCAAGAAGGTGAACGACACCTACGGCCACCAGGGCGGGGACGCGGTGCTCAAGAACCTTTGCCTGCGTTGCAGGGGGCTCCTACGCGACAACGACGTGATGGGACGGATCGGGGGGGAGGAGTTCGCCATCCTGCTGGTCGAGAACGACCTGGAGGGGGCGGTCAGGGCCGCCGAGCGGATCCGGCAGGACGTCATGGGCTCTGTCTGCGACCACGAGGGGACCTCCATCGCCTGCACCGTGAGCCTGGGAGTCGCGCAGTTCGGCGGGGCCGAAGACTCCCTGGACAAGCTGGTCAAGCGGGCGGACGCGGCCCTTTACCGGGCCAAGTCCCAGGGCAGGAACAGGGTGTGCAGGGATGGGGGCCAAGATGCGGCCGGGGCGGGGGCGTAAGGGCCCGCGTCCGCGCGGGCCCGGCCATCGGCCCCGAGCGCCCGGCAAAGGGGGGCGGCAGCGCGCAACGCCTCGAAATGACGAGCCGCAGCAGAAGGGCCTTTGGCGGGGAATAATGACGCTTCGGGGCCAAAAAGAAAGGATGCCAAGCTGGACCAGCCTGGCATCCTTGTTTTTCCTGGTGCCGGGGGAGAGAGTTGAACTCCCGACACGGGGATTTTCAGTCCCCTGCTCTACCAACTGAGCTACCCCGGCGCGTTGAGGAAGTCGCTTCTAGCCCATCCGGCGTCGGTTGGCAAGGGGGGTGGGAAAAAAGGTCGCGGCCGGTTCGGGGCGGGCGTACTGGGAGGAATGGGAAGAAGTTAGCCATAACGATCAATATATTCCAGAAATGGGAAAAGAATGACAGAACGCGAAGGTGCGGCCCATGGCCCTGCTGCCCACCATATATGGGTCCGTGCGAATTCTTCGCGGTTGACAATCTCATTCCTACTTATATTATCATCTAGCGGGAGATTGGGTTTGGAGGCGGTACCTCCATGCTGGCGACAGTCCGCCGCCACCTCTTACAGCGAGGGTACGACCATGTTCAATCGCCTGCTACATGTCAGCGTCCTCACCAAGATCATCGCCATCGCCCTCCTGGTGGTCGGCCTGTTCCTGGCCGGGACCTTCGGGGTGTTCCTGCCCAAGGTGGAGAGGACCCTCATCGAGCAGAAGCGGGCCTTCCTCTCCAGCCTGGTGGACACCACCTACAACCTGGTGGCGGAGTACGAGAAGCGGGTCCAGGCGGGCGAATTCACCCTGGAGGAGGCCCAGAAGCGCGCCAAGGAGCGCATCAAGAACATGCGCTACGGCAACAACGACTACTTCTGGATCAACGACACCGGCCTGCCCTATCCCAAGATGATCATGCACCCCACGGTGCCCAGCCTGGACGGCAAGGAGCTCTCCGACGCCAAGTTCGAGAAGGCGTACAACATGGTCCGGGGCCGGACGGGGAAGAACGAGCCGGTGAAGGCCAAGAACCTCTTCCAGGCCTTTGTGGAGGTGTGCAAGTCCGCGAACGAGGGCTACGTGTCCTACGAGTGGCCCAAGCCGATCTCGGGGGGCGTGACCAAGGAGCTCTTCCCCAAGGAGTCCTACGTCCGGCTGTACACGTCCTGGGGCTGGGTCATCGGCACCGGGATCTACATCGACGACGTGTACGCCGAGCTGGCCCGCATGCGCTGGTTCGTGGTTATCCTCTCGGGGGTGGTCATGGCGGTGTCCCTGCTCCTGACCGCGCTCATCGCCCGCAGCGTGTCCCGGCCGGTGGCCGCGCTGGTGGACTTCGCCGGCGGCGTGGAGCAGGGCAACCTGGACCAGCAGATGGCCGGCCGGTTCTACGGCGAGATGCTGCGGCTCAAGGCCAGCATCGAAGCCATGGTCGGCCGCCTGAAGGAGAAGATCGCCGAGGCCGAGGCCGCGGTGCGCACCGCGGGCGAGGAGGCCGAGCGCGCCCGCCAGGCCACGGCCGAGGCCGAGGAGGCCCGGGAGAAGGCCGTGGCGGCCCGGCGCGAGGGCATGCTGGCCGCGGCCGACCGGCTGGAGAGCGTGGTCGAGGTGGTGACCTCGGCCTCGGAGGAGCTCTCGGCCCAGATCGACGAGTCCAGCCGGGGGTCCGAGCACCAGGCCCAGCGGGCCGGAGAGACGGCCACGGCCATGGAGGAGATGAACGCCACCGTGCTCGAGGTGGCCCGCAACGCGGGCACCGCGGCCGAGACCACGGATTCCGCCCGCAAGAAGGCCCAGGACGGCTCCTCGGTGGTGGGCCGGGTGGTGGACAGCATCGCCCAGGTCCAGAAGCAGTCCCTGGCCCTGAAGGCGGACATGGCCTCCCTGGGCAAGCAGGCCGAGGACATCGGCCGGATCATGAACGTGATCACCGACATCGCGGACCAGACCAACCTGCTGGCGCTCAACGCGGCCATCGAGGCGGCCCGGGCCGGCGACGCCGGCCGCGGCTTCGCCGTGGTGGCCGACGAGGTGCGCAAGCTGGCCGAGAAGACCATGACCGCCACCAAGGAGGTCGGCGACGCCATCTCCGGCATCCAGCAGGGCGCCCGGGTCAGCGTGGACAGCGTGGACAAGGCGGTGAAGACCATCGAGGAGGCCACCGCCCTGGCCCACACCTCGGGCGAGGCCCTGCGCGAGATCGTGGCCCTGGTGGACCAGGCCTCGGACCAGGTGCGCTCCATCGCCACCGCGGCCGAGGAGCAGTCCGCGGCCAGCGAGGAGATCAACCGGGCGGTGGAGGACGTGAACCGGATCTCGACCGAGACCGCGGTGGCCATGAACGAGGCGGCCAAGGCCGTGGCCGAGCTGGCCGCCCAGTCCCAGGAGATGCGAAACCTGATCCAGGAGCTCCAGTCCGAGGACTGAACTCCTCGGCTTCTGACGCGCTGAAGCGGTTGCGCCGCGGGGGGGCTGTTGAAAACAGCCTCCCCGCGCGCCCGTTCGGCGCGCCGAATGGCGAGCCATCCTGGAGCGTTGCGGCGATGCGCCCGCGATGATGCGCGGTTGAAAACGTTAAGAACAGGCTCTTGCAACGGGCCGCCCGGCTGGATAACCGGCCCTTGTCTTTCCCCGGTCCTTCTGGCAGAAACCGCAAAATTCCGGCAATCAGGTCCGCTTCAGGGAACCGTATGGGCCGACTGCGCCACAGCCTCCGCCATCTGCTCAATCCGCTCCACGTCTACTGCCGCCTGCTCGACAGCGGGCTGGCCCGGCCCCGCGCCCTGCGCCTGTCCCGCGCCTACGAGCGCTTCGTGTTCAAGTATCTCCCGCTCTAGTCCCGGCCTTCCCCGGCCTTGGCCTCGTCCCACAGCCGGTTCTTCTCCTCCAGGGAGAGGCCGGGCAGGTCCAGTCCCCGCTCCCGGGCCAGGCGCTCCATGGCCTCGAACCGGGCCAGGAACTTGCGGTTGGCGTGGTCCAGGGCGGCGTTGGCCTTGATCCCCGCGCGCCGGCCCAGCTCCGCCAGGGTGAAGAGCACGTCCCCGAACTCCCGCTCCATGCGCTCCGGATCGGCCGCGGCCCGGGCCTCCTCCCATTCGGCCCATTCCCGGCGGTACTGGCCCAGGGCGTCCTGGTCCGAATCCCAGGTGAAGCCCACCCGGGCGGCCTTGGAGTGGATGCGGTAGGCGCGCAACAGCGGCGGCAGGCCCTTGGGCAGGGAGTCGAACACCCCCGGGGCCCGGCCGTTCTCGGTCTTCTCCTCGCGCTTGATGCGCTCCCAGTTGCGCAGGAGTTCGTCGCGGTCGGCCAGCTCCAGGTCGCCGAACACGTGGGGGTGGCGGCGCACCATCTTGGCCGCGTTGGCGCGCAGGGCCTGGGCCAGGGTCAGCCGGCCGGAGCGCTCGTAGAGGGTGGCGATGAAGAACAGCAGGAAGGCCAGGTCGCCCAGCTCCTCGGCCACCTCGGCCACGGCCTTGGCGTGGCCCGGGGTGGGGCCGGCGGCCTCCGCCGGGCTGGGCATGGCCGCGTCCGCGCGCAGGGCCTCCACCAGTTCGTGGCCCTCCTCCAGGATGTAGTCGGCCAGGCTGTGCGGGGTCTGCTGCCGGTCCCAGGGGCAGCCGTTCTCGGCGATGAGCGCCCGGACCACGCCGAGGACCTCGGCCAGGGCCCGGGCGTTCTCCTGTTCGTCGGGCGTCGCGGCGGCGTTTTCGGACACGGCTACTTCTTCCCCTGGTTCAGCAGGTCCTGGATCTGTCCGGCCTGCTCTTCGAGACTCTTGACCATCTTGTCCACCTGCTCCATTTCCGACCCCTTGCCCTGGTCGCCCTTCTCGTCCTTCTTGCCGGGCTTGTCCGGCTTGTCCGAGCCCTGCAGGAAGTTCTTCATGTATTCGCCCTTTTCGTCCTGGAGGCGGCGGCCCAGGACCGAGGGGTCGAAGTTGCGCATGCGGTCGGGCATGTACCGGGCCAGCCACTGGGTCACGGGCTTCAGGTAGCCGCCCACCCTGGACTGCTGCACGAACTCGGCCTTGGGCAGGAAGGCGGCCAGGCAGATGAGCACCACCGCGCTGATGAGCACGCCCTTGGCCGAGCCGAACAGCGCGCCGCCCAGGAACTCGATGAGGGCGGGCGGGGTCAGGCGGAAGGCCCGGGCCAGGATCCAGGACACGATCATCACCCCGAGGTTGGTCCCCACGAACAGGGCGAGGTAGGCCGCGGCGTGCATGATGGCCGGGTCGCTCATCCAGTTGGAGAAGAACGGGGCCAGGGCCTCGTTGTAGGTGTTGGACACCCAGTAGGCCAGGCCGATGCCCAGGGTGGAGACCACCTCCTTGAACAGCCCCCGGAACAGGCCCCAGAGGGTGAACAGGCCGATGACGCCCAGCAGGATGAAATCCAACGTGTTCAATCCGTTCATGCCGCCCCCCCGGGGCTGAGTGTCGGTGGTCGGGACCCTCGTCCTCCACGTCCGGGTACCAGAAGGCCGGCCGGAGGGAAAGGGGCCGGGTCCGGATGGTTTTGCGCGTCGGGAAAAAGGGGTTGAAGTCCTCCGCTCCCGGGGTGTATTGCGGGAGCGCGACACCCTGGCTCCGCGCTCCCGCGGCTTCGCCGCCCGGCCCCGCCGCCGGCGGGGGCCGCTCCCGTCCCTCGGAGCGCGAAGGTGTTGCGCCTTTTGCGCGCCGGGGAGTAACGGGTCCGTGCGGGGCCTTGGCCCCTTGGGGGTGGCATGAAGCGGGTGCTGGTGGCTTCGCCCGACGAGCGGGACGCGGCGGTGGTGGCCGAGGCCCTGGAGCCGGAGGACCGGGTGGAGGCGGTGTCCGCCGAGGTGGACCTGCGCCGCCGCCTGGGACCGGACCTGGACTTCGTGATGCTGGACATCGCGCACCTGGGCCCGGCCCCGGGCAGGAGGCGGGAGGACTACCGCCGGGAGCTGCGCCGCCTGTGGGAGGCCAGCCCGGCTGCGGAGATCATCGTCCTGGCCCCCCAGGAGCGGCTGCGCGAGGCCGTGGACATCGTGCGCGCCGGCGCGGGCAACTACCTCACCTACCCCCTGGCCAAGGTCGAGGTCCGCTACGTCCTGGAAAGCCTCATCGAGTCCCAGAAGGTCCAGTCCGAACTGGACTATTTCCGCGACGAGAGCGCCCTGGGCGAGGTCAAGCACTTCGCCCCCCCGGTGTCCAAGGCCATGCGGGTGGCCCACGAGAAGGCCCTCATGGTGGCCCCCACCAAGTCCACGGTGCTGCTCAAGGGCGAGACCGGCACGGGCAAGGGCGTGCTGGCCGGGCTCATCCACGCCAACTCCAACCGCAGCGGCGGGCCGTTCATCAGCGTGCACTGCGGGGCCATCCCCGAGAACCTGGTGGAGAGCGAGCTCTTCGGCCACGAGAAGGGGGCCTTCACCGGCGCGGTGCGCCGCCAGCTGGGCAAGTTCGAGCTGGCCGCCGGCGGCACCATCTTCCTGGACGAGATCGGCACCGTGTCCCCGGCGGTGCAGATCAAGCTCCTCCAGGTGCTCCAGGACCGGGTGTTCCACCGGGTGGGCGGGGAGAAGGACATCCCCATGGAGGCCCGCATCATCGCCGCCTCCAACGTGGACCTGAAGGAGCTCTGCGACCGCGGAGCCTTCCGCACCGACCTCTACTACCGCCTGAACGTCTTCCCCATCGACATCCCCCCCCTGCGGGAGCGGCGGGAGGACATCCCGACCCTGGCCGAGAGCTTCCTGGAGCGCCTGGCCGCCTACCACAACAAGACCGTGCACGGGCTCCACCCCCGGGTGCTGGAGGCCTTCGCCTCCTACGACTGGCCGGGCAACGTGCGCGAGCTGGAGAACCTCATCGAGCGGGCCTTCATCCTGGAGACCTCCCACCTGCTCACCCCCGGGGTCTTCCCGCCCGAGGTCTTCCCCTCGCCCGAGGCCGGCGCCTGCCCGCCCCTGGACTTTTCCCGGCCCCTGGCCGATGTGCGGCAGCAGGCCGCGGACGCGGCGGAGCGGGCCTACCTGGAGGGGGTGCTGGCCCTGCGCTCGGGCCGGGTGGGCCAGGCCGCGGACCAGGCCGGCATCACCTCGCGCCAGTTGCGCAACCTCATGGCCAAGCACGGGCTGCGCAAGGAAGACTACCGCCGCGAACGGCCGGAAAAATAAGAAATCAAACTTCCGCTTTCCGTCGTTCGGAAATCTAGATTCCGCTTTTTGCCCGGGGTCGTATTTTACCAGCCATCTCACTGAATTTCTTAGCGTTCGTCTCGCAGTCCAGGACCCCTGGCCGGTCTGCGGGCCCTTTTCTCCGGGATTGGCCGGGAAGCCGGCCGCAGGATGCGGAAATAGCGTTTCCGACCCCTTCCCGGACTACCCGACATTCTCCTTGTATTTCAACGTGTTCTCCGTTGGCCCGATGTTTGCCTATTGGGGGTCGAGCGGCCCGTGAGGGCGGCGGATCGACCCGGAGGGGCCATGGCCAAGCACACTGCCGACAAGAACGCCAGCCTGAGCGGCATCATCCTGCCCAGCGAGTGGGACGAGTCCGACCGGCTGGTGGAGGTGGTCCTGTTCAGCCCCGAGGACGGCGAGCTGGTGATCGGCCTCCAGGGCGCGGGCCGCAAGCTGCTGGGCCTGTGCCACTGCCGGGTGGCGGTGCAGGGCCGGGTGTCGGCCCAGGGCGGCCGGCGGGTCGTCGAGGTGGCGAGCTACAAGGTTCTGGCCGACGCCGCGGGCAGCGGCTACGAGGCGGCCGCCGGGGAATAGCCGGCCGGCGGCGGAGGAAGGGCGAGACCCATGCACGCACGGCGGGTGGAGCACGAAGTCACCGGGATCATCCTGCCCCACGCCTGGGACCGGCCCGGGACCCCGGCCGCGGTGTCCATCCACGGCCGGGACGAGTCGGTCACGGTGGTGGCGGACACGCCCAAGGGCAAGGAGCTGCTCGCCCACTGCCGGGCCATGGCCCGGGTCAAGGGGCAGGTGCGGGACCGCGGCGGCCGGCGCGAGCTGGCGGTGTGCGACTACGAGATCCTGCGGCCCTGGAAGCCGGAGGCGAAGCCCCGCAGCGCGCCGTAGCGCGTTTGCGGTACGAATATGTTTTCGAACGACCGAGAGCCGGTCCGGAGGCGCGCCAGAGCACGCGGTCCGGAACGGACCCAACCGCGGCCTCCGGGCCGCGCCAACCCGCGGGCCCGAGGCCGGCGGGGCGCGAAGAGCGAGGAGCTGACAATGGAGGAAACCATCCAACCCGAGAAGAAGTCCGCCGTGGGGGCCATGTCCCCGGGGCGGGAGGGCCAGGCCCGCTTTTTCCTCGGCATGCTGACCCTGACGCTGGTGTTGTGGGCCATGTCGGCCCAGGCCGCGGACTCGGCCCGGGTCCGGGGCTACGTGTACGAGACCGAGCCCGGCGTGGTGGTCCTGGAGTCGGACAACGGCATCCTCTACACCCTGAAGGGCAAGGGCCTGGACGCCCACATCGAGTCCACCGTGGACGCGGTGGGCGACGTGAGCACGGACAAGAGCGGCAACATCTTCCTGTCGATCCGCTCCCTGGCGCCGGCCCAGGGCAACCTGGAGTTCACCTCCGAGGACTTGCCCGCCCGGCAGTAGGCGGGAATCGCGTCGGGCGCTCTCCCGCCGGCCGCGGCGACCGGCGGGGGAGCACCCCGGACCTCAACCAAAGGAGCACCGAGCGCCATGAACGAGACCCAGGCGCACGAGTTCGAGCCTCCCTCCGAACCTCCCTCTAAATTCGCCGAGGCCTTGGCCCCGGCGCTCTCCCTGTTCAAGCCCGCGACGCGCCTGGCCGCGGTGCGCCGCGATCCCCAGCCCCTGGGCGAGGCCAGCCGCGCCTTCCGCGACCGGCATTTCCCCGGCGTCGCGGACACCGTCTGGAACGACTGGCACTGGCAGCTCAAGAACCGCTTCCTCTCGGCCGATGCCCTGTCCCGGGTCATCGACCTCACCGAGGACGAGCGCCTGGCCATGAGCCCGGGCTTCGGCCGCCTGCCCGTGGCCGTGACCCCCTACTACGCCAGCCTGATCAATCCGGAGGACCCGCACGACCCCCTCCGGCGCTGCGTGGCGCCCACCACCGCCGAGCTGAGCATGCACGCCAACGAGTCCGCGGACCCGCTGGGCGAGGAGCACGACAGCCCGGCGCCCGGCCTGGTCCACCGCTACCCGGACCGGGTCCTGTTCCTGACCACGGATTTCTGCTCCACCTACTGCCGCTACTGCACCCGCTCCCGCCGGGTGGGCAAGGCCCCCGCGGCGACGGGCAAACGCAAGCACTGGGAGGCGGCCCTGGACTACATCGCCGCCACCCCCGCGGTGCGCGACGTGCTGCTCTCGGGCGGCGACCCCCTGACCATGCCCGACGCGGCCATCGAGTACCTGCTCTCCCGGCTGCGCGCCATTCCCCACGTGGAGATGGTCCGCCTGGGCACCAAGGTCCCGGCGGTCCTGCCCCAGCGCATCACCCCGGCCCTCACCCGGATGCTGCGGCGCTACCACCCCCTGTTCATGAGCATCCACTGCACCCATCCCGCGGAGCTCACCCCGGAGATGCGCCAGGCCTGCGGCCGGCTGGCCGACGCCGGCATCCCCCTGGGCTCCCAGACCGTGCTCCTGGCCGGGGTCAACGACGACCCGGCGGTGATGCTCGCGCTCATGCGCGGCCTGCTCACCTGCCGCGTCCGGCCCTACTACCTCTACCAGTGCGACGAGGTGGCGGGCATGGCCCATTTCCGCACCCCCCTGGCCTCGGGCATCGAGGTCATCCGCGCCCTGCGCGGCCACACCTCGGGCTACGCCGTGCCCCACTTCGTGGTGGACCTGCCCGGCGGCGGGGGCAAGACCCCGGTCCTGCCCGAGTACCTCAAGGGCCGGGACGGCTGCGACCTGGTGTTCGAGAACTACGAGGGCAAGACCTACCGCACCTTCGACCCCCCGGCGCCCGGGGCCGCGGCCCCGGTCTGCCCCAACGACATGCGCGGGGGCCTGCAGTGAAGGTCGGCCTGACCTACAACCTGCGCCAGGACTACCTGGCCATGGGCTACTCCGAGGAGGAGACCGCGGAGTTCGACTCCCCGGTCACCATCGCCGGCATCGAGAACGCCCTGCGCGGCCTGGGCCTCGCGACCGAGCGCATCGGCGGCCTGGAGCGCCTGGCCGAGGCCCTCACCGCGGGCCGGCGCTGGGACCTGGTGTTCAACATCGCGGAAGGCCTGCACGGCTTCGGGCGCGAGGCCCAGGTCCCGGCCCTGCTCGACGCCTGGCGCATCCCCTACACCTTCTCCGACCCGCTGGTCCTGTCCCTCACCCTGCACAAGGGGCTGACCAAGCGGGTGGTGCGCGACCTGGGCATCAACACCCCGGACTTCGCCCTGGTGGAGGCGCCCGGGGACATCGCCGGGGTGGACCTGCCCTTCCCCCTGTTCGCCAAGCCGGTGGCCGAGGGCACCAGCAAGGGCGTGACCGGGGCCTCCTGGATCAGGACCCCGGAGGAGCTCTCCCGGGTCTGCCGGGACCTGCTGCGCGCCTTCCGCCAGCCGGTGCTGGTGGAGACCTACCTGCCCGGCCGGGAGTTCACCGTGGGCCTGGCCGGGACCGGCCGCAGCGCCAGGGTCCTGGGCGTGGCCGAGGTGCACCTGGGGGCCAAGGCCGAACAGGGCGTGTATTCGTACGACAACAAGGAGCACTACGAGGACCGGGTGACCTATTCCCTGGCCCGGGACGCCGACGCCCAGGCCGCCGCGGACCTGGCCCTGGCCGCCTGGCGCGGCCTGTCCTGCCGGGACGGCGGCCGGGTGGACGTGCGCCTGGACGCCCGGGGCCGGGCCTCGTTCATCGAGGTCAACCCCCTGCCCGGACTGAACCCGGAACGCTCGGACCTGCCCCTGCTCTGCGGCCTGGCCGGAGTCACCTACCGGGAGCTCCTGGGCATGATCGTGGACTCGGCCCTGGACCGCGCCGGGCTGCCCTCGCCCGCGGCCCTGGCCGCTTGACCTGCGCCTGGAAAAGCCCCATCTTTTCCAGGCGGTAGACAAGAAACGACGCGTGTCGGGCAACCCGCGGGAGGGCCGGATGAAGGTCGTGCTGCTCGCCTCTCGTCCGGCTCCCGGGGCCGGCCCCGACGACCTGGACACCCTGGCCCAGGCCGCGGCCCTGGGCCAGGCCCTGGCGGCCCTGGGCCACGCCCCGGCGCGCGCCGACTTCTCCCTGGACCTGCCGGCCACGGCCCGCGCCCTGGCCGCCGCCGCGCCCGGCGCGGTGGTCAACCTGGTGGAGTCGGTGGACGGCAACGCCCGCCTCATCCACCTGGCCCCGGCCCTGCTCGAGGACCTGGGCCTGGCCTACACCGGGGGGGACCAGGCCGCGGTCCTGCTCTCCAACCACAAGGTCCTGGGCAAGCGCCTGCTCGCGCCGCACGGCATCCCCACCCCGGCCTGGACCGACCGGACGGCCCTGCTCCGGGGCGCGCCCCTGCCCGGGGGGCCGCTCATCGTGAAGTCCGTGACCGAGCACGCGTCCACCGGCCTGGACGACGACAGCGTGCTCACCCCGGCCGGTCCGGCCGACCTGCTCGCCGCCCTGGACCGGGCGGCCGCGCGCCACGGCGGGGAATGGTTCGCGGAAGCCTACGCGCCCGGCCGGGAGTTCAACGTGGCCCTGCTGGACGGGCCGGACGGCCCCCAGGTCCTGCCCGTGGCCGAGATGCTCTTCACCAACTTCGCCCCGGACCGGCCCCGCATCGTAGGCTACGACGCCAAGTGGGACGAAACCTCGGACGACTACGCCGGCACCGTGCGCAGCTTCGAGTTCCCGGAGGCGGACCGGGGGCTGCTGGACGCCCTGGCCGACCTGTCCCGGCGCACCTGGGCCGCCTTCGGCCTGTCCGGCTACGCCCGGGTGGACTTCCGGGCGGACGGGCAGGGCCGGCCCCTGGTCATCGACGTGAACGCCAACCCCTGCCTCTCCCCGGACGCGGGATTCGCCGCGGCCCTCCGGCAGGCGGGCATTTCCTACACCGCAGCCGTGGCCCGGATCCTGGACGCGGCCCTGGCCCGCGTCCCGCCCCCCCGGCCCCGCAGCGCAGGAGCCTAGGCCCGTGTTCCGCATCCGCCGCGTGTTCGACGACCTGCTGCCCGTGGACCGGGCGGCCATCGCCGCGGTGCAGGACATCCTGCGCGAGCGGTTCCCGGCCGTGGCCCCGGCCGAGGCCGCGGCCATCCCGGCCAAGCTGCGCGACCCCCTGGCCCACCGCTTCCGCACCATCCTCTTCGTGGCCGAGCAGGGCGCGGCCCGCGCGGTCCGCGGCTTCGCCCTGGCGCTCCACTTCCCGGACGAGCGCTTCTGCTGGCTGGATTACCTGTCCGCGGCCCCGCGCCTGGCCGGGGGCGGGGTGGGCGCGGCCCTCTATGCGAGAGTCCGCGAGGAGTCTGCGGCCCTGGGCTGCGTGGGCCTGTGCTTCGAGTGCCTGCCCGACGACCCGGCCCTGTGCCGGGACAAGGCCCTGCTGGCCGAGAACCGGGCCCGCCTGCGCTTCTACGAGCGCTTCGGGGCGCGGCCCGTGGCGAACACCGCCTACGAGACTCCGCTCAACCCCGGGGACGACTGCCCGCCCTACCTGGTGTTCGACGGCCTGGGCCGCACCCGCGGCCTGCCCAGGGCCACGGCCCGCAAGATGGTCCGCGCCGTGCTGGAGCGCAAGTACCACCACCTCTGCCCGCCCAGCTACGTGGACCTGGTGGTGCGCTCCTTCGCCGACGACCCGGTGCGGCTGCGCCCGCCGAAGACCGCCGCGCCGGAGGCCGCGCCGCCGCCCGCCCCGGCCGCGGAGCGCATCGCCCTCACGGTCAACGACCGGCACGACATCCACCACGTGCACGAGCGCGGCTACGTGGAGGCCCCGGTGCGGGTCGCGGCCATCCTGCGCCACCTGGAGCCCACCGGCCTGTTCGAACGCCGTCCCGTGCGCCGCTTCCCGGAGAAGCACATCCTGGCCGTGCACGACCGGGGCTTCTGCGCCTACCTCAAGAAGGTCTGCACCGGGCTGTCCGGCAACAAGTCGGTCTACCCCTACGTCTTTCCCCTGCGCAACGCGGCCCGGCCGCCCAAGGAGCTGGCCGTGCGCGCGGGCTACTACTGCATCGACACCTTCACTCCCCTGAACCGCAACGCCTACCTGGCCGCGCGCCGCGCCGTGGACTGCGCCCTGACCGCGGCCGAGGGGGTCCTGGAGGGCGACCGCCTGGCCTACGCCCTGGTGCGGCCGCCCGGCCACCACGCCGAGCGCCGGGCCTTCGGCGGGTTCTGCTACTTCAACACCGCGGCCGTGGCCGCCCAGTTCCTCTCGGGCCACGGCAAGGTCGCGGTGCTGGACCTGGACTACCACCACGGCAACGGCACCCAGGACATCTTCTACGAGCGCGACGACGTGCTCACCGTGTCCATCCACGGCCACCCCAGCTTCGCCTACCCCTATTTCTCCGGCTTCAAGGACGAGACCGGCAGCGGCCGGGGCCAGGGGTTCAACCGCAACTTCCCCCGGGACGAGCGCCTGGACGGCGCGGGCTACGCCGCCACCCTGGCCAAGGCCCTGGACGTGGTGCGGCGCTTCCGGCCCACCTTCCTGGTGCTGGCCCTGGGCCTGGACCCGGCCAAGGGCGACCCCACCGGCACCTGGAGCCTCGCCCCCGCGGACTTCAGGGGCAACGGCCGCATGGTCGGCCAACTCGGCCTGCCCACCCTGGTGGTCCAGGAGGGCGGCTACAAGATTCCCTCCCTGGGCGTGAACGCCCGCCACTTCTTCACCGGCCTGCGGGAATGCGCCCTGAACCATTCCCGCCCCGGCCGCGGCCGCGACTAGCGGCCCTCGGGAGGCTCCATGGACCCCATGCGCCCGAGCATCACCCTGCGCGAGATAGTGGCCGCCCCGGACGTGGAGCGCATCGGCTCGCTGGTGGCCGGCACCGGCTTCTTTTCCGGGGAGGAGATCGGCATCGCCCGGGAGCTGGTGGAGGAGCGCCTGGCCCAGGGTCCGGCCTGCGGCTACCATTTCCTCCTGGCCGAGACCGGCCAGGCCCTGCTCGGCTACACCTGCTACGGCCCCACCGACGACTCGCCCTGGCTCTTCGACCTCTACTGGATCGCGGTGCACGACTCCTGCCGCGGCAAGGGCATCGGCTCGGCGCTGCTGGCCGCCACCGAGCGCCGGGTGGCCCGCATGGGCGGCAGGCGCATCCACATCGAGACCTCCTCCCGGCCCCAGTACCTGCCCACCCGCCGCTTCTACGAGAAGCACGGCTACCGCAAGGGCGCGGTGCACAAGAACTTCTACGCGCCCGGCGAGGACCGCTACGTCTACGTCAAGGACCTCGCCCCGGCCCAGCCGGTGAAGGCGGCGTAGGGAGGGCGGGAGGCCCCGCACCCTCCCGGGGGGCCAACGGGCCGTCGGCCCTTTGGAATCCCCATCGGTCTCCGCGCCCTCCCGGGCGGCCTCGGCTGCCGACCGGGGCAGGGCGTCGCCACGCCGACAGGGTCCAGGGGATTATCCCCTGGCGGGGGGCTGGGGGGCGAGGAGCCCCCTTGCCGGGGCCTGGGGCGGCGCCCCGGCGGTTCTCACCCGAGCATGCCGGTGATGCCGTGCGCTTCCGAGGGATAGGGGAAGGAGGCCCGGAGCAGGTCGCGGGCGGCGAGGCCCAGGCGGATGGCCAGGCCGAACACGGCGATGGTCTCCTCGGCGTGGGCGGCGAGCAGGTGGGCGCCCAGGATGCGGCCGGTCCGGTTCTCCACGAGAACCTTGTGCCCGGCGCAGGGCAGTCCCCGGTGGGCCGCGGCGAAGTCCCTGGTGGTGTCCGAGGCGTGGACGGCGAAGTCCAGGCCGGCGGCGCGGGCTTCCTCCTCGCCCAGGCCCACCGCGGCCAGGCGCGGCCAGGCGTAGACCACCCGGGCCATGCCCGAGTGGTCGACGGCGCGCTGGTTGCCGTGCAGGATGTTGTGTCCGGCCACCTCGCCCTCATGGACCGCGGCCGGAGTGAAGGCCAGGGGGGTGGCCGCGCAGTCGCCGGCCGCGTAGACCCGGGGGTTGGACACGCTCTGCATGAACTCGTTGACGTGCACCCCGCGGATCGAGGCCTCCACGTCCGCGGCCTGGAGGTTCATGTCGCGGATGTCCGGGATGCGGCCCGCGGCGTGGACCGCCAGGTCGGCGGGGTAGTGGACCAGGTTGTCCGGGCAGGCGGTGACGGTGAGGCGCTTGCCGTCGCGGTCCAGGCGGCAGACCGGGGATTCGGCGTGGATGGCGATGCCGCGGCCGCGCATGGCTGCGGCCAGGAGTTCGGCGAGGTCGGGGTCGAAGTGTTTGAGGACCCGGGCGCCGCGGTGCAGGATGGTGCACTGGCAGCCCGCGGCCTCGGCCACGTGGGCGAACTCGAAGGCGATGAAGCCGCCGCCGGCGAAGACCACCCGGCGGGGCAGGCGGTCCAGATCCAGGAACTGGTCGCTGGTGGCCAGGTGCTCCTCGCCCGGGATATCCAGGGGGGCGGGGGTTGCGCCCGAGGCCACCAGGACGCGGCCGGCGGCCAGGGGGATGCCGGCCACCTCCAGGGTGTCCGGCCCGGTGAAGGCCGCGGCCCCGTGGAACACGGCCAGGCCCAGGCTCCTGAGCCTGGCTTCGAAGCGCTCGGGCTTGTGCCGGAGGAAGGCGCGCTTGGCGCGCACGAGGGCCTTCCAGTCGAGCCCGGCCTTGCCCTTGACTCCCTTGCGGTGCAGGCATCGGGCGGCCATCACCGCGTCGGCCGCGGCCGCCAGGACCTTCTTGGGTATGCAGCCGCGCAGGCCGCAGGTTCCGCCCAGGGGGGACTTGTCGATGACCGCCACGGTCCGGCCCGCCCGGCGCGCGGCCATGGCCGCTCCGGCGCCTGCCGCGCCGCTGCCGATGACTACGAGGTCGTAGGGGGTGCTCATGGCGTCTGTCCGGTTGGAGGAAAAGGGAGTCCAGTATAGGCCATGTCCGTCGAAAAAAACAACCCGCAGGGAGGAAGGCCTTGCGGCCGGACGCACGGCCCGGCGCAGGGCGCGGCCACGGGTCCCGATATGGCGAGCTTCGGGGAAATGCGGTACTCAGGGCGTTAACCGGAGAGCGGGGAGCGGCCCATGGACATGATGAAGAAGCGGATCGGCGAGATCTTCCATCCCGGAGTCATTGCGGTGCAGCCCGGGGACACGGCCCACAAGGCCATCGGGCTCATGCGCCAGGGCAACGTGAGCTGCGTGCTGGTCCTGGAGGGGGAGACGCCGGTGGGCATCTTCACCGAGCGGGACCTGGTGCGCTGCGTGGCCGAGCACAGCACGGGCTTCCGGGACCGGCCCATCGCCGAGGTCATGACCCGGGGGGTGCTGGGCTGCCGGACGGACGCCCGCCTCTACGAGACCTTCCACCTCCTGGCCGCCCACGGCATCCGCCACCTGGCGGTGCAGGACGAGACCGGCCGGGCGGTGGGCATGATCACCCAGTCGGACCTCATCCGCCACCTGGGCTACGACTATTTCGTCAAGGTCAAGACCGTGTCCCAGATCATGCAGAAGAACGTGGTCACGGTCCTGCCCGAGGCCACGGTGCTGGAGGCCTCCAGGGTCATGGCCGGCCGGTCCCTGAGCTTCCTGGTGGCGGCGTCCCAGAGCCACCCCGAGGGGGTGGTCACCGAGCGGGACGTGACCCGGCTGGTGGCGGACGGGCAGGACCTGGCCGCGGTCCGGGTGCGGGAGGTCATGAGCACGCCGGTGGTGGCCCTGCGCCACGACGCGGCGGCCTACGAGGCCGCGGAGCTCATGCGGGAGAGGGGCATCCGCCGGCTGGTGGTGGTGGACGAGTTCGGCTCGGCCGTGGGCGTGGCCACCCAGACCGACATGGTGCGCGGCCTGGAGAGCAAGTACATCGAGACCCTCAAGCGGATCATCGTGGACCAGGGCGAGGATCTCAAGCGGGCCATCCAGGAGCTGACCGAGAAGACCCTGTACCTGGACAGCATCCTCGCCTCGTCGGTGGACATGGGCATCGTGGCCACCGACGCCGAGGGCCGGGTGGCCTATTTCAACGCCGGGGCCGAACGTCTCCTGGGCTGCACCGGGCGGGAGGCGGCGGGCCGGGACCTGGCCTCGATCCACGACCCGGAGGGGGCTCCCGCGGAGCGGCTCGCCGCGGCCCTGGACGCGGCGCGCCAGGGGCGGACCCACAGCTTCGGCTTCGAGCGCCGCACCCCGGACGGGAGCGTGGCGGTCCACGCGCGGCTCTCGGGCATCAAGAGCCGGGAGGGCCTGGCCGGGTTCGTGCTCCTGCTCCTGGACGTGACCGAGCAGCGCCGGGCCGAGGAGACCATCCGCCGCCTGGCCTACTACGACCAGCTCACGGACCTGCCCAACCGGGCCCTGTTCGCCGAGCGCCTGTCCCTGGAGCTGGCCCACGGCCAGCGCCGCGGCAAGCCCCTGGCCCTCATGGTCATGGACCTGGACGGGTTCAAGGAGATCAACGACACCCTGGGGCACGCGGCCGGGGACGAGGTGCTGCGCGGGGTGGCGGAGCGGCTGCGCGCGGGCCTGCGCGAGTCGGACACCGTGGCCCGCATGGGCGGCGACGAGTTCGCCCTGGTGATCCCCGAGGTGGCGGGCGCGGGAGGGGCGGAGTCCGTGGCCCGCAAGGTGCTGGCCGGGTTCGACGCGCCCCTGGCGGTGGACGGCCGGGAGCTCCCGGTGCGCCTGTCCGTGGGCGTGGCCCTGTTCCCGGAGCACGGCCGGGACATGGACGAACTCATGCGCCAGGCCGACGCGGCCATGTACCGCGCCAAGGAGCAGGGCCGGCGGGAGGGCCGCTCCTGCGCCGTGGTGTGCGGCTGACGCCGGGCTACTTCGCCTTTTCCGCCAGCTTGGCCAGGGTGCGCAGCCGGTTGTCCACGCGGCGGTAGAGGGAGCCCGGGGTGTAGCCGCCGCCGGGCAGGCGGCGGCCGGTGGGCAGGCCGGTCAGGAGCTCCATGGCCTGCTCGATGGTGGTCACCGGGTAGATGTGGAACCTGCCCTTGCGCACCGCCTCGACCACCTCGTCCCCGCACATGAGGTGCACCACGTTGTCCGCGGGCAGGATGACCCCCTGCTCGCCGGTGAGGCCGCGGCGCTGGCACACCCGGAAGAAGCCCTCCACCTTCTGGGTCACTCCGCCCACGGCCATGATGCCGCCGGAGTGGCTCACCGCGCCGGTGAAGGCCAGGGACAGGGACAGCGGCGCCTCGGCCAGGGCCGAGAGCAGGGCGGCCAGCTCCGCGCCCGAGGCCGAGTCGCCCTCCACCTGCACGTAGCTCTGCTCGAAGCACAGGGACCCGGTCATGACCAGGGGCTTGTCCTGGGCGAACAGGCCCAGCAGGTAGCTCTTGAGGATCATCATGCCCTTGGTGTGGATGGGCCCGCCCAACTCGGCCTCGCGCTCCAGGTCCATGATCCCGCCGTGCCCCACGCCCACGTTGCAGGCGATCTGGTGGGGCAGGCCGAACTCGTAGTCCCCCAGCATGGTCACGGCCAGCCCGTTGGCCCGGCCCACGGCCCGGCCCGAGGTCTGGACCTTGATGAGCTGGCGGTCGTAGTCGGCCATGAACTCCTCTTCGTAGAGGTTGGCGCGGAACCGCCGGTTGCGCCTGGCCTCCTCCACGTGCCTGCGGCCCACCGCCACGGGCTGGCCGCCCCCGTTCCCGGCCTTGCCGGAGCGGGCCAGGGCCGCGGCCTCGATCATGAGCTCCCGGGCCAGGGGCAGGTGCAGGGCCAGCTTCTTCTGGTCCCCGGCCAGGCGGGTGGCGAAGTCCACCAGGCCGGCCAGGGCCTCGCGGTCGAAGACCGGGAGGCCGGCCTCCCGGATGATGCGGCCCAGGGAGCGGACGTAGGTGCGCACCGCGGCGGCCGAGCGGTCCACCGTGTCCTGGAGGTGGGCCTTGAGCTTGAAGAGCTTGGCGAAGCGGTCGTCGTGGGAGAGCAGGAGCTCGTAGGTCTCGTCCGTGCCGATGAGCACGACCTTGACCGCCAGGGGGACCGGGTCGGGCTCGATGGTCTTGGTGCGGGCGCGGTCCTCGTCCCCGGGGTCCTCGATGCGGGCCAGGCCCGAGCGCAGGGCGCGCAGGAGGCCCTCCCAGGCCTCGGGCAGGGAGAGGATGTCCTCGCAGTGCAGGATGAGGAAGCCGCCGTTGGCCCGGTGCAGGCTGCCCGCCTTGACCAGGCTGTAGTCGGTGTAGAAGGCGCCCATCTCGGCCTCGCGCTCGATGACGCCGAGCAGGTTGGCCGGGGTGGGGTGGTCCTCCACCACGATGGGCGCGCCCTTGGCCGCGGAGTTGTCCACGAAGAGGTTCACCCCGTAGCGCACGAAGAAGTCCTCGGCCGGGCCTTCGGGCCCGTGCAGGGCGGCGTGGGCCGGGGCGGGGCCGGCCCCGGCCGGCGCGGCCTCGCGGGGCAGGAACTGGTCGAGGTTGTCCAGCACGTCCTGCCGGAGGGCGGCGAAGAACCCGGCCAGGTCCGGCGCGTCGGCGAAGCGGGCGGCCAGGGGGTCCAGGTGCTCGGCGAGCACGTCGGACACCGCGCCCTTCTCCAGGTCGATCTGGCTCTTGCGGTAGTCGCGCTCCTTGGCCCCCAGGCTGCGCAGGGAAGTGGTCATGGACTCCAGGATGCGGTCGCTGCGGGACTTGAGGGACTTGCGCAGGGCCGGGTCCAGGCGCTCGAAGTCGGCCTCGGACACCACCTTGCCCTCCACCAGGGGGTAGAGGGTCATGGAGCCCTGCTCGTCCAGGTCCAGGTCGAAGCCCTGGGCGCCGGCGGTCTGCTCCATCTCGCTGAGCAGCTTCTCGCGGGTGTCCTGGAAGGCCTTGAACAGGGCCTCGCGCCGCTGCTGGAAGGCCTCCTGCTCGAACAGGGCGGGGATGTCCCGGCGCACGGCCTCCATGGCCTCGGCCAGCCCGGCCTTGAGGTCCCGGCCGCGGCCCGCGGGCAGGGACATGCAGCGGGGCCGGTCCGGGTCCTCGAAGTTGTAGAGGTAGAGCAGGTCCGGCGGCGCGGCCATGCGCGCGACGCGCGGGGCCAGGAAGTCCCGGACCAGGTAGGTGCGGCCCAGGTTGGGCTCGCCGGCCACGAACACGTTGTAGCCCGGGTCGCTGATGAGCAGGGCCTGGGTGAGGGCCATGAGGGCCCGGGGCTGGGGCGGAGCCGGGCTGCCGTTCTCGGGGATGGCCGAGGAGTCGGCGTAGGGTATCTTGGATGCCGGGAACTCGGCGCGCAGCTTGTGCGGGGGCAGGGGCTTGACCTTGGGCATGGATCCACCTGGGAACGGATTCCTCGCCCTGCCCGAGACGCATGGCGGGGCGCGGGATTCGAACTCTAAACACTGGTCGCGGGTTTGTCACCAGGACTTTGCCGCCCCGGCCCGGCCCGCGTCCCGAGCGCGCAGCGGCGCGCGCCCGGGGCGGGGCCTCGCTGCGCCCGGACGCAGGCCGGGGCCGCCGGCCCCGGCCGGAGGCGACTAGCGAAAGGGCCGGAGCGCGGCGAAGGCGGCCTCCAGCTTGGCGCGGTCCTTGAGGCCCGGCGCGCGCTCCACGCCGGAGTTGATGTCCACGCCGGCGGGAGAGCATTGCGAGAGCGCCTCGGACAGGTTGGCCGGGGACAGGCCGCCGGCCAGCAGCCAGGGCGCTGGGCTCCTGATCCCGGCCAGGGAGGAGAAGGCCAGGGAGCGGCCGTGCCCGCCGCCGCTGGTCCCGGCGTCGAGCAGGGCGAAGCGCATGCAGCCGGCGAAGCGGGCCAGCTCGGCTTCGAGTTCCGGGATGCCGGCGTGGCGCTCGGGGAAGAACACCCGCACCGCCCGCCCGGCCCCGACCGCGCGGCAGAAGTCCGGGTCCTGGTTGCCGGCGAGCTGGGCCAGGTCCAGGCGCGCGGCTTCCATGATCCGCCGGACCTCGTCCGCGTCCTGGCGCACGAACACCCCGACGCGCAGGATCCCGGGCGTGGCCATGGCCGCGGCCTGCTCCGGGGCCACGTTGCGCGGGCTGGGCGGATGGAGGATGAAGCCCAGCAGGTCCGCGCCCAACTCCATGCAGGCGTCGGCGTCCTCCTGCCGGGTCATGCCGCAGACCTTCACGAGCAGCCGTTGCCGGTCCATGTCCCTCCCCTGTGCTTCAAACACGCACGGCCTCGACCTGGCGGCATCGCGCCGCCATTGCGCCAACCTGGGCTCAAAGAAAACCTAGACAAACTCAAGTGTTCCGTCGCTTCGCGGGTTGCCGGCCATCACGCAAGGATGGCGTGACGCGGCGCTCGGTTGCCCCGGGGCCGGGGCCGGGTCCTCCGCGGCGTCCCTAGTCGTCCACCGCCTCGGACAGCAACGTGGCCAGGGCCTGGCCCGGCCGGCCGCCGGCCATGAGGCTGGCGCCCACCAGCACGGCGTCGAAGCCAAGCCCGGCCAGCTCCCGGAGCTGCGCCCCCCGGTCCACGCCGCTGGCGCGGATCCAGATCTCGCCGGGCCGCCGGCGCAGCGCCAGGCGGCGGGACACGGCCAGGTCCACCGCCAGGGTGTCCAGGTCGCGGTTGTTCACCTGGATGATGCCCGCGCCCACGGCCCGGGCCTTCTTCAGGTCCGCCTCGTCGAACACCTCCACCACCGCGGCCAGGCCCAGGGCTCCGGCCAGGTCCAGCATCTCGGCCAGCAGGTCCTCGTCCAGCATGCGGGCGATGAGGAGCAGGGCCGAGGCCGGGGTGGCGGCCGTGGCCCGCACCTGGAGCGGGTGCAGCAGGAAGTCCTTGCGCAGGAGCGGCGCCCCGGGCGCGGCCGCCCGCGCCTGGGCCAGGTAGTCCAGGGAGCCCTGGAAGTGCGTCTCCTCGGTGAGCACGGACAGGGCCGCGGCCCCGGCCTCGACGAACTGGGCGGCCACGTCGGCCGCGGACAGCTCCAGGCAGATCACGCCCTTGGAGGGCGAGGCCCGCTTGTATTCGGCGATGACCGCCAGGGGCTTGCGGCCTTCCAGGGCCGGGGCGAAGGGCGGCCGCTCCCCGACCCACACCGGAGGCAGGCGGCCCTCACGCTCCCGGGCCTTGAGGTCCGCGATCTCGGCGGCCTTGGCTGCGGCGAATTTCTCAAGCATGGAGGGGCTTCTCCCCCACGCCCGCGGCCAGGGCCTCGCGGGCGCGGTCCGCCGCGTCTCCGAGGGACAGCCGGTCCTCCAGCAGGTGCAGGGCCACGGCCAGGTTCAGGGCCACCATGTCCATCATGGCCTGCGGCCCCTTGCCGGCCAGCACCCGGCGCAGCGCGTCCACGGCCTCCTCCCTGGTGGCCACGGCCACGGCCTCGGGACTGCCCGCGCCGAAGCCCAGGTCCCGGGGATCCAGCACCTCCTCGCGCAGCCAGCCCTCCCGCATCCAGACCACGGTGTTCAGGCCGAAGGGGGTCAGCTCGTCCAGCCCGCCCTCGCCGTGCACCACCGCGGCCTTCTGCACCCCGGTCAGGGCCAGCACCTTGGCCATGCGGGTGAGGAAGCGGGGGATGGACACCCCCAGGATCTGGTGGGTGGGCCGGGCCGGGTTCAGGAGCGGCCCCAGCAGGTTGAACAGGGTGCGGCAGCCGATCTCCTTGCGGATGGGCATGATGTGCTTGAAGGCCGGGTGGTAGCTGGGCGCGAACAGGAACACGAACCTGCGCCGGGCCAGCTCCGCGGCCACGTCCTCCGGCTCGGTGACCAGGGGCAGGCCCAGGGCCTCCACCGCGTCGGCGCTGCCGCAGGCGCTGGTGATGGCCCGGTTGCCGTGCTTCACCACCTGGTAGCCCATGCCCGCCAGCACCAGGGCCACGGCCGTGGAGCAGTTGAAGGAGCAGGACTTGTCCCCGCCCGTGCCGCAGGTGTCGATGCGCGCGCCGGACAGGCCGGGCGCCAGCCGGGCGTGGGCCAGGGCGGCCTTGACCGCGGCGGCCAGCTCGTTGGCCGTCTCTCCCTTGGTCTTGAGGCCCATGAGGAAGCTGCCCGCCTGGGCCGGGGTCATGGTCCCGTCCATGAGCCGGCCGAAGCTCTCGGCCGCCATGTCCTCGGGCAGGTCCTTGTGGTAGGCCAGCAGTTCGAGCACGTCGGCCATGTGCATGGGTTGCATGGTCCCCTCCTACAGTATGCCGTTCACGAAATTGGCAAGAAGCCGGGGTCCCAGCGGGGTGAGCACCGATTCCGGGTGGAACTGCACCCCGGCCCAGGGCCGGTCCGCGTACCTGATGCCCATGACCTCGCCCCGGTCGGTGCGGGCCGTGACCCGGAGGAGCCTCTTCGCCTCCTCCGGGGCCTCGTCCGCCTTCACCAGCAGGGAGTGGTAGCGCCCCACCTCGAAGGGGTTGGGCAGGCCGGTGAACAGCCCGGTCCCGTCGTGGGAGACCATGGAGGTCTTGCCGTGCATGATGCGGTCCGCCACCTCCACCCTGGCCCCGGCGAACTGGCCCAGGGTCTGGTGGCCCAGGCACACCCCCAGCACCGGCGCGTCGTGCGGCAGCCGGGCCAGGAACTCCAGGCAGTAGCCCGCCTTCTCCGGCCGGCTGGGGCCCGGGGAGAGGCAGACCATCTTCAGGGTTCCCGAGGCGGCCAGGTCCAGGAGCTCGGGCCGGTCGTTGCGCAGCACCACGGGGTCCGCGCCCAGGCCCTGGAAGGCCTGCACCAGGTTGAAGGTGAAGGAGTCGAAGTTGTCAATGAGCAAGAACATCGGTGCCTCCCTTGCCCATGAGCGCGCTCATGAGCGCCTTGGCCTTGTTCTGGCATTCCTGCCATTCCTTGTCCGGGTCGGAATCGAACACGATGCCCGCGCCCGCCTGCCAGGTGACCAGCCCGTCGCGCACCCACAGGCTGCGGATGGTGATGCAGGTGTCCAGGTCCACCCGGCCCTTGTCCAGGCCGATCCAGCCCATGGCCCCGGCGTAGGGGCCGCGGTCCATGCGCTCCATGTCCGCGATGATCTCCATGGCCCGCACCTTGGGCGCGCCGGAAACCGTGCCCGCCGGGAAGGTGGAGGCCAGCACGTCCAGGGCGTCCAGGCCCTCCTTCAGGGTGGCCTCCACGTAGGAGGTCAGGTGCATGACGTGGGAGAACCGCTCCACGTCCATGTACTTCTCCACCTTGACCGTGCCGGGCTTGGCGATGCGGCCCAGGTCGTTGCGGCCCAGGTCCACCAGCATGACGTGCTCGGCCCGCTCCTTGGGGTCGGCCTTGAGCTCCTCGGCCAGGAGCTGGTCCTGGTGGGCGTTCTCGCCCCGGGGCCGGGTGCCGGCGATGGGGCAGGTCTCCAGCTCGCCGTTCTTGCAGCGCACCAGGAGCTCGGGCGAGGACCCCAGCAGGGTCACGTCGGCCAGGCGCAGGAAGAACATGTAGGGCGAGGGGTTCACCTGGCGCAGGCGGCGGTAGAGCACGAAGGGGTCGCCGGAGAACGGGGCCTGGAACCGGGTGGAGAGCACGGTCTGGATGCACTCGCCCTGGCGGATGAGGTCCTTGGCCGCGGCCACCGCCTGCTTGTACCCGGACTCGTCCGGGTAGTTGGCGATGCGGCCCAGCACCGGCGGGTCGCCCGCGCCGCTGACCAGCTTGTGGTCCAGGGCCGGCTTGACCCCCTCGGTGAGGGTCAGGAAGCACAGGCGGTGGGTGAGGTGGTCGAACATGGCCACGTTGCCGGGCAGCACCAGGCAGCTCTCGGCCCGCTCCGGGGGCAGCACCGGGGCCAGCTTGGGCTCGAAGGCCCCGGTCAGGCCGTAGCCGAAGTAGCCCACCAGGGAGCGGGTGATGGGGGGCAGGTCCTCGAACCCTTCCGCCGGCTGGATGTGGAGGCCGGCCATGGCCGCGCGCACGCCCTCCAGGAAGGGCATGCCGGACAGGTCCTTGAACCCGGCCAGCCGCTCGTCGCGGGAGCCCACCAGGAGCTTGCCGTCGCGGCAGGCCAGACGCAGGGCGAAGTTCCAGGCGATGATGGAGTAGCGGCCCAGGCGGCCGTCCACCTCGGCGCTTTCCAGAAGCAGGCCCTGCTTGCTGCCCACCAGCCCCAGGAACAGGCTGATGGGGGTCTGGATGTCCGCGGGCATCCAGGCTCCGTGTTGCTTGAGCGTCACGCTGTGCATCGTCGTTCCTCCGATCGTGGGTGAAAAAAAGGCCGCGTCCCCGGGGGGGCGCGGCCTGTCCGTTCCGTGGTCCGCCTACGCCTCTCCCCGTTCCCGTATGTCCCGCCACCACCAGCCGGCGCGCTCGCACAGGAGGTCCACGTCGCCGCCCATGGCGATGCCCAGCATGGTGCGGAAACGGCGCACCGCGTCCTGGGCGAAGGGGTTGGCCTCGAACAGGGCGGAGAACATGGCGCTGTCCTCGGTGAGCATCTTGCGCGCCGCGGCCAGGCGGCGGTCGAAGGAGGGGGTCAGGAAATCCAGGATGTTCTCGTCCTCGGCCAGGGTGGCCAGGTAGGCCACGGTGGTCACGAAGTTCAGGCTCTGCACCAGGGCCATGGCCCGGTCGTGGGTCTCCGGGTCGGTGGCGAAGCAGGGAAAGCCCATGGCCGTGAACCAGGCCTCGGCCAGGGTCATGGCCTCCTCGCCCCGGCCGCCGGCCAGGGCCACCCGGTTGCGGCCCGGCCCGGGGTCCGGACCGAACAGGGGATGGGTCCCGGCCACCGGGCCGGCGTAGGCCTCCAGCATGGCCTGCACCGGCCGCACCTTGACCGAGCACACGTCGGCCAGGGTCTGCCGGCCGTCCAGGCGGGGGGCGGCCAGCCGGCACACCCCGGCCACCGCGTCCGCGGGCACCGAGAGCACCACCAGGTCCGCGCCGGGCAACTGGCGGGCGAAGAGTTCGTCCGAGAGGGGCCGGCTCAGCTCGCGCACCGCGACGCCCGCCGCCCGGGAGCGGGCGGCGAAGAGCTGGCCCATGCGGCCCGAGGCCCCGACTATGGCCACGCAGGAGGGTTTCACGCCGGGGCCTCCGCGATCTTGGCCCACTCGGCCCAGAAGCCGGGGAAGGACTTCTTCACGCAGTCCCGGTCGTCCAGCGCCACCCGCACCCCGGCCAGGGTGAGGATGGACAGGCTCATGGCCATGCGGTGGTCGCCGTAGGTGGAGAACTCGGCCCGGGCCGCGGGGGAGACGGGCTGCGGGGTGATGCGCAGGCCGTCGTCCAGCACCTCGGCCCTGGCCCCGATCTTCTCCAGCTCCCGGGCCGGGGCGGCCAGGCGGTCGCACTCCTTGATGCGCAGGTGCGCCGCGCCGGAGATCACCGTCTCGCCCTGGGCCAGGGCGGCCAGCACCGCCACCGTGGGCACCAGGTCCGGGCAGGAGGCCATGTCCACCGCGACGCCCCGGAGCGGGGCCGGGGACACGGTGACCAGGTCGTGGTCCCAGGCCACGCCCGCGCCCATGCGGGCGAGGATGTCCAGGATGGCCCGGTCCCCCTGCAGGGAGTCGGGGCGCAGGCCCTTGATGCGCACGGGCCGCGGCCCCACCGCCCCGGCGGCCAGGAGGTAGGAGGCGTTGGACCAGTCCCCCTCCACCCGCAGGCAGATCGGCTTGTACCCGCCCGGCTTGACCCGGAAGCGGACCCGGCCCGGCGCGACCGAAGTGAGCTCCCGCCAGGGGGCGAAGGACCAGGCGTGGCCGTCGTTCACCTCGGCGGCGAAGGTCGCGCCGAAGTCCTCCATGGCCTGGAGGGTGAGGGACACGTAGGGCCAGGACACCACCTTGGAGCCGGCCAGCTCCAGCACCGTCTCGGCCTGGGCCAGGGGCGCGGCCAGGAGCAGGCCCGAGAGGTACTGGCTGCTCTCCTCGGCGTCGATGGCGATGGTCCCGCCGGGCAGGCCCGCGGTGTCCATGACGAAGGGCGGGAAGCCCTTCCTGCCCTCCCACTCGAAGCGCACGTCCTGGCCGGCCAGGGCCTTGGCCAGGGAGCCGATGGGCCGCTCGTGCATGCGCGGCGCGCCATGGATGCGGAAGCGGCCGGTTCCGGCCGCGGCCACCGCGGTCATGAGCCGGCAGGTGGTGCCGGACTCGTGCACGTCAAGGTCCGCGGGGTCGTGGGCCCCGCCCTGGGGGCGGCCCCCCACCCCGGCCACCTTGAGGATGGAGCCGGCCGGGAAGAACTGCGCGCCGCAGGCCATGAAGCAGGCCATGGTGCGCCGGGTGTCGTCGCTCTCCAGGATTCCGGTCAGCTCGCTCACCCCGGGGGCCAGGGCCGCGCAGATGAGCGCGCGGTGGGACAGGGACTTGCTGGACGGGGCCTGGACCGTGACGGGCGGGAGGGGCATGGGGGTCTCCTTTAGAGCATTCGCATGCCGCGGACGCATCGGCCGGCCACGCTGAAATCCAGGGACCGGGGGTTGTCGATGCGGCGGCTGGCCTGGGTGATCTCCAGGTCCACCACCCCGCCGTTGTCGTCCAGGCCCAGGGAAACCCCGGGAGCCTCACCTCCGGCGCGGCGGCGCACGGGCTCGCGGCCCAGGACGATGCGCAGCACGTCGGTGTCGGGATCGTAGGCGAGTTGCATGCTGTTCTCCTTGATTACCTCAAAAATAATCAATCCGATACGTTCTTCTCGGCCGGCGAATTCCGGCCCCTACATGTCCGCCGCGTCGGCCTTGCGGGCCGGGGCGGTGTTGGACACGTCGATGGACGGGCCGGCCGGGTAGGAGCCCAGGACGCGCAGGGTGTGGCAGCTCTCGCCCAGCTCGCGCAGGGCCACGCCGTACTCGTCGCGGCCCAGGTCGGCCTCCACGTCCACGAAGAACACGTACTTCCACTTCTCCCCGCGCATGGGGCGGGACTCCAGCTTCTTCAGGTTGATGCCCCGCGCGGCCAGCACGTTGAGCACCCCGGCCAGGGCGCCGGGCTTGTCGGGCAGGGTGAAGAGCAGCGAGGTCTTGTCCCGGCTCCCGGCGTCGGCCGGGTCCAGGCCGATGACCACGAAGCGGGTCCAGTTGTCGGGCAGGTCCTCGATGCCCGCGGCCAGGACGTTCAGGCCGAACATGGCGGCCAGGGCCTGGTGGCCCAGGGCCGCGGCGGCCGGGTCCTCGGCCACCCGGGCCGCGGCCGCGGCGGTGCTCTCCACCGGCACCACCTTGGCGCTGGGCAGGTTGGCCTTGAGCCAGCCGCTGCACTGGGCCAGGGGCTGGGGATGGGAGTACACGGTCTTCACGTCGGCCAGGCGCTCCGCCTTGCCCAGGGCGCAGTGGCTGATCTTGCAGAAGATCTCGGACTGGATGTAGACCGAGTGCCGCATGAACAGGTCCAGGCTCTGGCCCACGGTGCCGTGCAGGGAGTTCTCCAGGGGGATGATGCCCAGCTCGGCCTCGCCCGCGGACACCGCGGCGAACACGTCCTCGAAGCACGGCTTGGGGATGTAGTCCGCGTTGTGGCCCAGGAACTCCACGCCCGCGAAATAGGAGAAGGTGCCCTCCGGGCCCAGGTAGGCCACCTGCTGCGGCCGCTGCAGGCGGCGGCTGGAGGAGAAGATCTCCCGGTAGATGGCCCGCAGGTGCTTCTCGGGCAGGGTCCCGTCCGAGACGGCCAGGAGCTTGTCCATGACCTCCTTCTCCCGGAAGGGCTTGAAGATCATGTCCCGGGTCCCGGCCTTGATGCGGCCCACCTCCAGGCTGCACCCGGCGCGGCGGGTGAGCAGGTCGAGCACGGCCAGGTCGATGGCGTCGATCTCGGTGCGCAGTTCGGCGAGGCGGTTCTGGATGGCGGTCTTGTCCATGTCTAGCCTTCCTTGATGTCCTCGCTGATGCGCATGCCGAAATGGCGGCCGGCCTGGTCGGTGCGCACCAGGATCTCGTCCCCCTCCTTCACCGCCACCACGCTCACCGGCTTGCCGTCCGGCCGGGTGAGCCGGATGGTCTCGGCGTTCTGCAGGAACACCGCGCCCTCGCGGCCGTCCGCGGTGCGGGCGGCGATGAGCAGCATGGGCCGCACCTCCACCTTGACCCGGCCCACGGTGGCCAGGGAGGTCCGGCCGCCGGCGTCCACGATGAGCACCTCGCTGCCCGCGGCGAGCTCCTCCAGGTAGGAGGTGCGGTCCCCGGGCCGCACGCAGTAGGCGTGCACCGCGCCGGCGTTGACCCGGAAGGGCCGCGCCGCCACGTAGGGGTTGGACTCGGTCTCGGCGTGCACCAGGAAGGTGAAGGCGCTGGAGTTGCCCACCAGCATGCCCTGGCCGGTGCGCAGCATGGACAGGGTGTCCACGCACACCCGGTGGCCCAGGCCGGCGTGGCGCACCGCGGTGACGGAGGCCTTCTCCAGGGGCAGGGCGCCCTGGGAGAGCTTGAGCTCGGCAACGATGCGCTTGAGGTCGGCCGCGGCCTCGGGCAGGACCACCAGGAAGTCCACCCCGCGCTCCAGGATGCCCGCGGCCAGCACGGCCCGGTCCAGGGACTCCACCTCCGCCCCGACCCCGAGGCCGGCGCAGGAGCCGGCCATGGCCAGGATGTTCTCCACCGGGATGATCTCCCAGCCCTTTTTGAGCAGCACCGGCCGGCCCGCGGCCAGGGCCGCGGCCGCGGTCTCCTCGTCGGCCTTGGAGCGGATCTCCACCTCGGCCAGGTCCCCGGGGGCCAGGACCTGGGTGCGGCCCAGGACGTTCACCTTGTCCGCGTCCTCGGCGTCCGTCAGCAGGCCGTCCACCCCGGACTCCAGGGCCAGGGTCACCAGCTTCTTGGAAAAGGGCGTGGCCCGGACGAAGATCTTCTTGGCGGCGCTCATCGGGCCTCCCCGGAGTTCATGAACTCCTCGGCGTGGTCCAGGTCCCAGTCGTGGTGGACGATGCCGTTGAGGGCCCGCATGAGCCGGGTCACGGTGTGGTGCTGGAAGATGTTGCGGCCCACGGAGAGGCCCGCGCCGCCGGCCTGGACCGAGTCGTGCACGATGCGCAGCAGCTCCAGGTCCGAGTCCATCTTGGGGCCGCCGGCGATGACCACCGGCACGCAGCAGGCGTCCACCACCGTGGCGAAGCTCTTGATGTCCCCGGTGTAGGGGACCTTGATCACGTCCGCGCCCAGCTCCACGCCCACCCTGGCGCAGTGGCGCACCACGTCGGGGTCGTAGGGGTTGGTAATTTTGTCGCCGCGGGCGTACATCATGGCCAGCACGGGCATGCCCCACTCGGCGGCCCGGGTGGTGAGGTCGCCCAGGGACTGGAGCATGTGGCCCTCGTTCTCGTCGCCCAGGTTGACGTGGATGGACACGCCGTCCGCGCCCAGGCGCAGGGCGTCCTCCACGCAGCCGACCATGACCTTGGAGTTGGGGTAGGGGGACAGGGAGGTGGAGGCCGAGAGGTGGAGGATGAGGCCCACGTCCTTGCCGCGGCCGCGGTGGGTGCAGCGGGGCATGCCCTTGTGCATGAGCACCGCGTTGGCCCCGCCCTCGGCGATGTCGTTGACCGTGCCCTTGAGGTCCACCAGTCCGTAAATGGGGCCCACGGAGACGCCGTGGTCCATGGGAACGATGATGGTCCGTCCGGTGTTGCGGTTGAAGATGCGCTCGAGGCGCACCGCCTTGCCCAGGAGCATGGGTTCCTCCTTGCTCGGTTGTCCCGTCCGGCCTGGCGCCGGGGCTCCGCGTGTCGGTCCTGAAAACACGAAGGGCCGCCGGCTTTTGCTGCCTGCGGCCCTTCGGGGGTTGTTCTTTTGCGCGCTCCTCAGAGCAGTCCGCACCCCTCCCGGCCGCAGGCGGGCATAAACCAGAAATACCAAAAATACATGGGGGTGGTGTTGTTGGAGCGCATGATTGCGGCCTCTACGCCCGCAGCCGGGAAATTGTCAAGACAATTTTTTTCTGGGATGGGAAAAAGCGGCGGGAAGGACGCGCGGGAAAACAGCACGAGAATAACAATAATGTGCAATATGCGCCAATCCGTGTTTTTCTTTTTTGCAAAAAAACGACAAAAGAAAACGGCCAGATCTGGCGGCCATGCAAATAAAGTCAAACATTTCAACGGGCGCTCTGCCTGGCCCGGTCCTTGCTCAGCGGGGATCCGTTCGGCCGAGCTACCGCCACGTACGACGATTTCGCAGGAGCAAGGAGGTCACATGTTCAAACCCACGTCCCCCGGAACCCGCGTCCCATGCCTGTCCCTCGGGTGCGCGGCCATCGCCGCCCTGGCCCTGGCCCCCGTCCCGGCCCTGGCCGAAGAGGCCGCTCCCGCATTCCTCACCCAGGCCAACGCCAACATCCTCTGGACCATGCTGGCCGCCTTCCTGGTGATGTTCATGCAGGCCGGCTTCGCCCTGGTGGAGGCCGGCTTCACCCGGGCCAAGAACGCCGGCAACATCATGATGAAGAACTTCCTGGACTTCGCCGCCGGCGTCCCCATCTACTTCCTCGTCGGCTACGCGCTCATGTTCGGCGACGACATCGGCGGCTTCCTGGGCGGCTCGGGCTTCGCCCTGTCCGGGGCCGCCGGCCTGGACGCCGACGGCATGTGGACCCTCGCCTTCTGGTTCTTCCAGTCGGTGTTCGCGGCCACCGCCGCCACCATCGTGTCCGGGGCCATGGCCGAGCGCACCAGGTTCGGCGCCTACATCCTGGTGAGCATCGTGATAACCGGCCTCATCTATCCCATCTCCGGCCACTGGGCCTGGGGCGGCGGGTGGCTGTCCTCCATGGGCTTCCTGGACTTCGCCGGCTCCACCGTGGTGCACTCGGTGGGCGGCTGGGCGGCCCTGGCCGGGGCCATGGTCCTGGGACCCCGCCTGGGCAAGTACTCCCCGGACGGCAAGGCCAGGGCCATCCCCGGCCACAACATCCCCATGGCCGGCCTGGGCGTGTTCATCCTCTGGTTCGGCTGGTTCGGCTTCAACGCCGGCTCCACGGTCACGGCCGACGGCGCCATCGGCTACATCGCGGCGAACACCTGCCTGGCCGGCTGCGCCGGCATGGCCGCGGCCATGGTCACCGCCTGGATCCGCTTCGGCAAGCCCGACATGTCCATGTCCATGAACGGCGCCCTGGCCGGCCTGGTGGCCATCACCGCCGGCTGCTCCGAGGTCTCCCCCGTCGGCGCGCTCGTCATCGGCTTCTGCGCCGGCATCCTGGCGGTGCTCTCGGTGGTCTTCGTCGACCAGGCGCTCAGGATCGACGACCCGGTGGGCGCGGTGTCCGTGCACGGCGTGTGCGGCGCCTTCGGCACCCTGATGGTCGGCCTGTTCGCCTCCCCGGACTTCGGCAGCGCCGCCGGCCTGTTCTACGGCGGCGGGATCGGCCTGTTCGTCACCCAGCTCATCGGCGTGGCCGCGGTCTTCGTCTGGGCCTTCGGCGCGGGCTTCATCCTGATGCAGGTCCTCAAGGTCTCCTTCGGGCTGCGCGCCAGCGCCGAGGAGGAGCTCAAGGGCCTGGACATCACCGAGCACGGCAGCGAAGCCTACAGCGGCTTCCAGATCTTCTCCAACGAGTAAGCCCCAGGGAGGCCGACACCATGAAACTCCTCATCGCCTACATCCGGCCGGAACGCCTGACCGCGGTCAAGCAGGCGCTCTACGCCAAGGACATCTACAGCATGTCCGTGACCAACATCCTGGGCGCGGGACGCCAGAAGGGCTTCACCGAGACCTATCGCGGCGTGGTCATGGAGGTGAACCTGCTCAAGAAGGTCCGCATCGAGATCGGGCTCAAGGACGAGCTGGCGGACGCCGCGCTGGAGGCCATCACCTCCGGGGCCAAGACCGGCAAGGAGGGCGACGGCGTGGCCTTCGTCCTGGACGTGGCCAAGGCCGTGCGCGTGCGCACCGGGGAAAGCGGCATCTGACGGAAGGACCCTGTCGGCCCCGGTCCGGCATTGGCCGGGCCGGGGTCGGCCGCCGCCTCTGCGCGTAGCGGGAGGATCCGGGAGGGGCAGCGCCTACGCCACCCAGGAGCGCACCCGGGTGGCCAGCCAGTCCAGGACCAGGGCCGGGTTCACCGGCGTGGGCAGGGTGAGCGCGTCCTGGGCGTGGCCGAGCGCCAGATCCAGCTTGCGCAGCCCCTCGGCCCCCAGCGCCCGGCCCAGTTCTCCGGCCAGGCCCTCCTCCCCCTGCCCGCGCATGGCCCGGGCCAGGTCGGCCTGGCAGGCCAGCACCGCGGCCAGGGCCGCGCTCCTGTCCACCGCGCCCTTGCCCGCGGTCCGGCTGAACCAGCCCTTGCCTGTCCGGGCGAACTCCCGCAGGGCCTCCACCCACTCCCCGCCGTTGACTCCCCCGGCCGCGGGCCAGGACAGGGTCAGCACCCACGACCGCGACACCAGCGTGGGGAGCAGCCGCTCCCGCTGCGGCGCGGTGAGCGCGAAGCAGGTGGCCGGATTGGGCTCCTCCAGCGACTTCAGCAAGGTGTTCGCAGTGGCCTCGGTGAACATCTGGCCTTCGAGAAAAAGGACGGCCCGCTTCGTCCCCACGGCCGGGGCCTGGGAGAACACGGGGATGGCCTCCCGCACCTCGTCCACCTTGATGCTGCCCTCGCGGCCGTCGAACACGAACAGGTCGCGGAATACCCGCGCCGCGATCTGGCCGCACGCCGGGCACTCCCCGCACGCCCGCGAACCCGACGCGCAGTTCAGCCGCTGCGCCCAGTACAGCGCCGTCTCCTGCCGGTCGTCGGCGGTCCCGCCCTCGAAGAGCAGAACCTGCGGCGGCTCATGACCAAGGCGGTCGAGTATGTCGCGTATTCTCTGTTCCATGGTCGGAAGATCCGAGAGGCGAGGAGAAACCCCCCTGCTTTGCGCTCTTCATCCGTAAGACTCGCCGTTCCGGCTCGCCTAACGGCTGAAGGTTGCTAGCGCCCAAAGGGGTTTTCCCCTCCCCTCTCGGGCTCTCCCCTCCCTTTCCCCAAAACGCGCTATCGGTTTGGGGGGCTGTGAAGCGTCAGGGCAGATCGTTTCGCGTCGGTCCGTACCTATTGTTAAGGTCCAGGGGATTATCCCCTGGCGGGGGGCTGCAAGGGGGCGAGGAGCCCCCTTGCCGGGGTCTGGGGCAGAGCCCCAGCTACTGCAGCAGCCCGGCCGCGGCCTTCTCCACGGACGCCTTGAAGCCGTCGCGCAGGGCCTTGAGCTTGGCGGCCAGGTCCGGGTCGTTGAGCGCCAGGATGGCGGCGGCCAGGTAGGCGGCGTTCTTGGCGCCGGCCTTGTCCAGGGCCAGGGTGCCGACGGGGAAGCCGGGGGGCATCTGCACGGTGGAGAGCAGCGCGTCCATGCCGCCAAGGGACGAGGCGGACAGGGGCACGCCCAGCACCGGCTTGGTGGTCTTGGCGGCCACGGCCCCGGCCAGGTGGGCGGCCATGCCCGCGGCGCAGATGAAGACCTGGCAGCCGTTGGCCTCCAACTCCTCGATGAGCTTGGCGGTGCGCTCCGGGGTGCGGTGGGCCGAGGACACGGTGAAGAAGTAGGGGATGCCCAGCTCCTTGAGGGTGTCGGCGCAGGGGCGCATCTTGTCCTCGTCGGAAATGGAGCCCATGAAGATGGCGACCTTGACGGGGATGTTCATCGTCCGATTCCTTTGTTGCCGATGTCACGGCGCGCGTAAGAGTTTTCGAAGCTGACCAGTTCCACGGCCTTATAGGCCAGGGCCTGGGCGGACTTGAGGTCGGGGCCCAGGGCGGTGACGCCCAGGACGCGGCCGCCGGAGGTGACGGCTCCGCCGGCGGCGGCCTTGGTGCCGGCGTGGAAGACTTTCACCCGGCCCAGGGCCTCGGCCGCGGGGATGCCGCTGATGGCCATGCCCTTGGGGTAGGACCTGGGGTAGCCGGCCGCGGCCATGACCACGCAGATGGCGGTGTCCGCGCTCCAGCGCACGTCGGCCTTGGGCAGTTCGCCCCTGATGCAGGCCAGCATGATGGCGGCCAGGTCCGAGTCCAGGCGGGAGAGCAGGGGCTGGCATTCGGGGTCGCCGAAGCGCACGTTGTATTCCAGGACCATGGGGCCGGAGGCGGTGTACATGAGCCCGGCGTAGAGCACGCCCTTGAAGGGGTGGCCCAGCTCGGCCATGCGCCTGAGGATGGGGCGGATGCAGAGGTCCGCGGTCTTCTCCCAGTCGCTGGCGGGCAGCACCGGGGCGGGCGAGTATGCGCCCATGCCGCCGGTGTTGGGGCCGGTGTCGCCCTCGCCGATGGGCTTGTGGTCCTGGGACGAGGGCATGCACACCGCGGCGGTCCCGTCGCAGAAGGCCAGGAACGAGGCCTCCTCGCCGACGAGCGCGTCCTCGACCACCACCTTGTCGCCGGCCGGGCCGAAGACCTTCCGCACCATCATCTCGTCCAGGGCCTCCAGGGCCTCCTGGCGGGTCTTGGCCACCACCACGCCCTTGCCCGCGGCCAAGCCGTCGGCCTTGAGCACCATGGGCAGGGGCCGGGACTCCACGTGGGCCTTGGCCGCGGCAAAGTCGGTGAAGACCTGGAAGGCCGCGGTGGGCACGCCGGCCTCGGCCATGACGGTCTTGGCGAAGGACTTGGAGCCCTCCAGGTTGGCGGCGAAGCCGTCGGGTCCGAAGCAGGGGATGCCAGCCGCGCTCATGGCGTCGGTGAGGCCCAGGACCAGGGGGGCCTCGGGGCCGGCCACGACGAGGCCGATGGAGTTCTCCTTGGCGAAGGCGACCAGGGCCGGGACGTCGTCGTCCCTGATGGCGACGTTGACGCCCTCGGCGGCGGTGCCGCCGTTGCCCGGGGCGATGAACAGTTCCGAGACCAGGGGGCTCTGGCGGAGCTTCCAGGCCAGGGTATGCTCCCGGCCGCCGGAGCCGACGATGAGGACCTTCACGTGTCCCTCCTTGGGGTCGCTGGATGCAGAAAACGCCTTCCTGGCATTTTCCGTTCCTCGGCCAGGGAAAAGCGTGGTTTTCCCTGGCCTCGCGGGTGCTTCGCACCCGGCCCCGCGTCCTGCGGGGCGTCTTCATGCACAGGAATGCGGGGATGCGCGAGAAGTAGCCCAAGGCCGGGGGAAAGGCAAATCGGGCATGGGGCGACGGACTGCGCCGCGGGATCCGGCCTGCCGCCCCTGGGCCGGGGTCGGGGCTACTCGCCGATCTTCTTGACGTGCCTCTGGAGCCAGTAGTGCGTGCGGGCCTTCGACTGCTTTTGCATCTCAATGTTGGAGAGGGCGATGTCGGTGGCCCGCTCGTTGAAGCTCGGTCCGGCGGCCAGCCATTTCTTGAACGCGGCGACCGTGGGGAAGGTGATGTTGGGGGCGTTGCCCAGGCACACCTCGATGGTGATGTCGTCGTGGGCCAGGCCGTTCGCGGCCAGGGCGTTCAGGCAGTGCAGGATGTGGGTGGGGGTGGGCTGATAGTGGCCGCTCTTGTTGCTCAGGTAGGTGACCGCCCCTTTCTCGAGCACGATGGACCCGGCGCACAGCACGTTCTCTCCGGACAGGTAGGAGCTGTGGTAGTGCTGCCTGCCCGACGGCTGCGGCCCGTGCGGGGCCACGTAGAACTGGCTGGACATGCCCAGCACGCAGAAGGCCTCGTTCCTTGCGGTGAAGCCGCTCTTGTCCGGGGTTCTCTCGTGGGCGTGCGTGGTGTCGGCCAGTTCGAGCTTGATGGCGGTGTCGGTGGTCACGTCCGACTTGTCGTCCCACCACGGCAGCATGTACGCCTTTTTCTTGATGAAAATCAGCCGGAACTTGTTGGCCTCCACGCGGTCCAGATACTCGGCCTTCATCCTCTTCAGGTCGAGGTCGATGCCGTGCTGGGTCAGGTTCTTGCCGAAATACTGCTCCAGCTTGGTGGGCAGCACGTTGACGGTGCACACCAGCCGGCTGGCCAGCATGTGGCAGACCGACTCGTAGAGGTTGGCCGCCGCCTTGGCCCGGATGTCCTCCAGCCCTTCGAGGAATGGCGACCGCTTTTGGAAACTCGTATGCTTCTTTTGGAGATTGACCTGTTGGGCGCGTTGCTTCTTCCACGCCTGCAGGGCCTGGAACAGGTCGAACAGCAGCCAGATCTGTGCGCCGGCATCGCTGATTTTCTGGTCGTTGCAGGACAGGAGGTCGCAGATGGCGGCCATGGTGAAGTCCTGCTGCATGTCGTCCCGGAGCCGGTCCATGGTCGGCGGATCGACCTTGTAGAGCATGCAAAACTTGTTGAACATGCGCGACTGCGGGTCGCAGTAGTCCTCTTTCCAGTCGGCCAGCTTGGGCAGGGTCCTGTACTTGGGGGGCATGCCATCTCCATGCACGGAGAGCCGCGGCCTGTGGCCGGCGGCAGGATGCTATATCGGGCGACAATAAAGAAGACTCAAGAACAAGGGGGCGATGCTGCAGCGGGATAGCTTGGCCGCCCCGCGCTCAGCGTGAATTTCACAGAGTTGTACCTACGCTACAGCAAAGGATAAGCGGCGGCAATGGCTTTTTTTGCAAAGCGGGGGAGTG
This sequence comes from Thermodesulfobacteriota bacterium, assembly GCA_040753075.1. Lineage (GTDB taxonomy): Bacteria > Desulfobacterota > Desulfovibrionia > Desulfovibrionales > Desulfovibrionaceae > UBA6814. The sequence continues at coordinate 15,139 of JBFMHA010000013.1, read as the reverse complement.
CGCGGAAGCCCTGCGCAACGTCACGAAGGAAAGAGCCGCTTCAGGCCTCGGCCATGGCGCCCTGCTGAAGCGGACTTCTTTGCGGCAGGCTCCTAGCGCAGCCCGCGGATGAACTCGCCCACCGCATCCACGCCGCGTTCGTCGAGCACGCGCAGGGTCTGGCTGCCGATGACCGCGATGTCGGCCTTGCCGCGCAGGAAGTCCACGTCGGCGCGGTCCTTGACCCCGAAGCCCAGGGCCAGGGGCAGGTCGGTGGCCGCGCGGCAGCGGGCCAGGTAGCGCCCGAGGTCGGCCGAGAAGTCGGTCTGCTGGCCGGTGACGCCCTTGCGCGCCACGCAGTACACGAAGCCGCGGGCGTGGCCCGCGATCTGGCGCATGCGTTCGTCGCTGCTGTTGGGCGCGAAGATGAAGATGGGGTCCAGGGAGCGGGCGGCCATGGCGGCCAGGTACTCGCCGCCCTCCTCCAGGGGCACGTCGGGCACGATGGCCCCCCGGATTCCCGCGGCCGCGGCGTCGGCCGCGAAGCGGTCCACCCCGTACCTGAACAGGATGTTGTAGTAGCTCATGAACAGGAAGGGGATGGGGAAGCGGGCCGCGGCCTGGCGGGCCACGTCGAAGCACTGGGCCACGGTGGCCCCGCGCTCCAGGGCGGCCTGGTTGGTCCTGAGGATCACCGGCCCGTCGGCGATGGGCTCGGAAAAGGGGATCTGCAGCTCCATGAGGTCCACCCCGGCCTCCACCATGGCCTCGATGAGGCGCAGGGAGTCGGCGAAGCTGGGGTAGCCGAGCACGATGTGGGTCATGAGCAGGATGTCGCGCTCCTGCAGCCGGGTGCGGATGCGGTGGTTAAGCACGGTATTTCTCCGCCTTGTGCGCGATGAAGCGCTTCCAGGCCGGGTCGCCGAAGGCGTCGGCCACGGTGAAGATGTCCTTGTCGCCCCGGCCGGACTGGTTCACGAGGATGCAGTCCTCGGGCGAAAGCTGCGGGGCCTCCTTGAAGGCCTGCACGAAGGCGTGGGCCGACTCCAGGGCCGGGATGACGCCCTCCTGGCGCATGGTGAGATCCAGGGCGGCGATGACCTCGGCGTCGGTGGCCGCTTCGAAGCGCACCCGGCCGGCGTCGCGCAGGTTGGCCAGGATGGGGGACACGCCCACGTAGTCCAGGCCCGCGGCCACCGAGTGGGTGTCGCGCATCTGGCCGTCGGCGTCCTGCAGGAAGTAGGTCTTGTACCCCTGGGCCACGCCCACGCCGGCGTCCGCGCCCGGGGCCAGGCGGGAGGCGTGCATGCCGGTGTCCAGGCCCTTGCCGCCGGCCTCCACGCCCACCAGCTCCACCGGGTCGTCGAAGAAGCCGCTGAACACGCCCATGGCGTTGGAGCCGCCGCCCACGCAGGCGTAGACCCGGGCCGGGAGGCGTCCGGCGCGTTCGAGCATCTGGGCGCGGGCCTCCTGGCCGATGATGGACTGGAGCCAGGCCACCATCTCCGGGAAGGGGTGGGGGCCGCTGGCCGTGCCCAGCACGTAGTGGGTGTCGTCCATGTTGGCGGCCCAGTCGCGCAGGGCGGCGTTGATGGCGTCCTTGAGGGTGCGGGAGCCGTCGGTGACGGGCGCCACCGTGGCGCCCAGGCGCTCCATCCAGAACACGTTGGGCCGCTGCCGCTCCACGTCCTCCTCGCCCATGTAGATGGTGCAGGAGAAGCCGAACCTGGCGGCCATGGTGGCGGTGGCCACCCCGTGCTGGCCCGCGCCGGTCTCGGCGATGACCCGGGTCTTGCCCATGCGCCGGACCAGCAGGCCCTGGCCCATGACGTTGTTGGCCTTGTGCGCGCCGGTGTGGTTCAGGTCCTCGCGCTTCACGTAGATGCGCGCGCCGCCGAAGAGCCGGGTCAGGTTCCCGCAGAAGGTGAGCGGGGTGGGGCGGCAGGAGTAGGAGGACATGAGGTCCGCGTACTCGGCCCAGAAGGCGGGGTCGGCCTTGGCCGCGGCGAAGTGGGCCTTCAACTCCTCGAAGGTGGCGTAGAGGATCTCGGGGATGAAGCACCCGCCGAAATCGCCGTAGTATCCGGGTCTAGCCATGGGTCAGGGCTCCGAGTTGCTGGGTGAAGACGAAGCGGTCGGTGCGGCAGGAGAGCACCGAGAACACGGCCCGCGGCGCGTCCGGGAAATGCAGGGTGCGGTTCACCACCAGGATGGGCGCGGTGCGGGGCAGGGCCAGGAGGCGGGAGAGGCGGTCGTCGGGGAAGTCGATGCGGAACTGCTGCTCGCCGCCGGACAGGACGAGGTGGAAGCGCTCGGCCGCCAGGCGGGACAGGGACTGGCCGGCCAGGTCCATGTCCTCCAGGCCCGCGAAGAGCGCGGGGTGGAGGAAGATGTCCTCCACCAGCACCGGGCTGTCCTCCACCCGGGAGAGCCGGGAGAGCGCGATGGCCTGCCCGCCCGCGAAGGGGTTGGCCGGGTCCGCGGGCACGGCGCGGCGCGCCGGGCCTTCGAGGATCTCCACCACGGGCGAGAGCCCGGCCCCGGTGAACGAGGCCACGGTGCCGGCCAGGGAGAACAGGTCCACGGCCTCGGGCTGCGGGGCCACGTACGTTCCGGACCCCCGCCGCCGCGCCAGCACGCCGCGCCGCACCAGCGTCTCCAGCGCCTGCCGCACCGTGGGCCGCCCGATCCCGTACCGCGCCACCAGCTGGTGCTCCGAGGGAATCCGGTCCCCCTCGCCATACACCCCCGCCCGGATGTCCGCGGCAATCAGCTCGGCCAACTGGTGGTACAGGGGAATGGGGGAGTTCTTGTTGAGCATGGGAAGAGGGGTAAGGGCTGGTGGTCAAGTTGTCAAGACAGATTTATGTAAAAGGGTAACGCTTCCTGAAGAGTGCATGGCTGGGGTGACTTGACATTAGGCTAAAACAGCCTATCTAGCCCGGAACACCACCGGGCCGGAGCGCATCCGGCTCAGCCGAGGAGGAAGCCGTCATGCGAGAGAATATCTTTCACTCCTACCAAATGACCCATCCGGAGCACAACTTCCCGGCCTCCCGGGCGTGGGAATACTCTGGGCCGATTCCGCCGCAGGGAGTCTCCCTGCCACTGGCCGGCGTCCGGCAGCGCGCCGCGGCCCGGGGCAGGGTGCGGCAGGCGGCGCGGGGCCGCTGGCCGGGCATGGAGTGGGACGCGGAGTTGGACCAGGCGGGCCGCATCGTGCGCAAGAGGGAGCTGGTCGCGGGCCGGCTGGGCGAGTTCGCGTACGAGTACGACGCCGCGGGCCGGCTGGCCCGGGTGTGGCGCAACGGCCGCAAGGCCGAGGAGTACGGCTACAACGCCCAGGGGCAGCGGGTCATGGACTGGTCCTGGGACCGGGGCCGGCGCTCCCTGGACTACGACCACGCGGGCCGGCTCCGGCGGGCCGGAGGCGACGTGTTCCGCTACGCCCAGGACGGGACCCTGCGCTGCCGGGAGCGGCAGGGGCGGGGCCTGTACCTGACCTACGGCCCCGGCCTGGGGCTGGTGCGGGCGGACAGCCAGGCGTCCGGCGAGGTGGACTGCGCGACCAACCGGTACGGCCAGCCCCTGGCCAAGCGCCAGGACGGCAAGGCGCTGGAGCGCTTCGCCTGGCTGGACCTGCTGCGCCTGGGGGCCTACGAGAACCTGGAGCGGGGCTACGCCCTGCACTTCGAGTACCGGCAGGGCCGCCTGCCCGTGTCCGCGCTCTTCGACCACCCCGACGACGGCCGCAGCCGGGTGTTCTTCGGCTACGACCAGGTGGGGACCCTGCGGGTGGTGACGGACGAAAACGGCGAGGCCATAAAGGCCATTGACTGCGACAGCTTCGGCCGGGTACTGGAGGACACCTGGGGCTGGTTCTTCGTGCCCGTCGGCTTCGCCGGCGGCTGCCGGGACCGGCATACGGGGTTCGTGCGCTTCGGGCGCCGGGACTACGACCCCGAGGTGGGCCGCTTCAACGCCCAGGACCCCCTGGGCGACACCGGCGGCGACCACGACCTCTACGAATACTGCGTCGACGATCCGGTCAACGCGGTGGACCCGGAGGGGTTGAAGGAAAAGAAGGCGGACGCGCAGGAGGGGCAGCCGGCAGGCAACGCCGGGGGTCGGGAGATGCCCGGCGCAGCATGGTCCAACTCCACCGAAGGCGAGAGCCGACACCGCGTCATCTACACCGAGCGCGCGGGCAAGCCCGTCACCGGCGAGATGGCCGCCATCGCCCAATGCATGGCCGACAGCGCCGGACAGGACATCGTCATCTCCGGGGCGTGGGAGCCTGGGCATTCAGAGGGGAGTGCCCATGGAAGCAATCAGGCCATTGACGTGAGTAAAGATAAAACACCTGGATTCACACGGGAAAAAGCAGAGGAGGCTTACGAAAGATGCATGCCGAAGGGAAAGGGTTACGCCCAGGAAGAAAAAGACCATTACCACTACCAGAATCGACCGGGGCGAGGTGGGGCAACCGGCTTTCCCAAAGGAATCAAGTAGGCATAATCATAGCGTGTTTCCTTTGGCTCTTGCTTTCAGTTGGTTGTGCTTCCAAGGATTCAACTAATGAAAGCAGAGTTCTTTCTCTGCGGAGCAGAATTATATCGTTTGCACAAGATTCATATCCAGGCTATATAATATACGATGAATCAATGATGGATGCGGGTGCGACCCGACTCTTTAGAAGAGATGCAAATGATCATCATCCAGGCATTGTGTGCGGAGCATTCAGAGATGATAGTCGAATGGACTGCGCGGTATTGCTGGCGCACAAAGAACTGCTGGATCGTGGCATATGGAGGCTGGCATATGTCATGGATGCTGATACAGAACGTCCAACGATCATCCCTTTGGAGACATACGACTGCATAGAGTATGGAGTTGAGGGTGCCCTACTTTACCTGCCCAAAGGGGAAGTTCCAGATCGTTCCGAATTGACCCGAGTGCTATTGCCCCGCGATGGATTCGAAGTGATGTTTTATGGCCACACCTCCCACGGCTATTTCTGGGACAACGGCGTGCTGCGCAAGGTTTACACCAGCGATTGAAAGCTCGCTACGCTGATCTCGTGCGCCCGTCGGCTTCGCCGGCGGCTGCCGGGACCGGCATACGGGGTTCGTGCGCTTCGGGCATCGGGACTACGACCCCGAGGTGGGCCGCTTCAACGCCCAGGACCCCCTGGGCGACACCGGCGGCGACCACGACCTCTACGAATACTGCGTCGACGATCCGGTCAACGCGGTGGACCCGGAGGGGTTGCGCAGCGAGAACGTGGCCGAGGCGGAGCGGACAGTCCGCGAGCAGGAGCAGACGGCCCAGGCCCGGGAAGCGGGCCAGGAGGCGTTCTCCAGGGCGCTGGAAAAGGAACTGGACCTGGCCGGCTCCCGCGACGGCGGCATGGAGCAGCAGACGGCGCAGGCCGCCTGGGACCAGGCCAAGGACGCCCCGGAATCCGCGGGCGAGAAGGAAAAACAGGGCAAGACCATCGGGAGGATACTCTGGGCTGGGGCCAAGGGGGCGATGGGAGGGGGGACCGTAGGTGGTGCTATAGGGAGCGCTGTTCCGATCGTGGGCACTGCTGTAGGCGCCACTGCCGGCGCAGTCATCGGCGCGCCGGTGGGCATGATCAAGGAAGTGCTCGATGATGGCCCGGAGAATACTGGAAGAGATATCGCGGAATCCGGCATTAAGGGCGCGGTATCTTCAGCGTTCTTAAATCAGCCGGACTTCATAAAGAACTTGCCTGTCGGCAAGCTGGCTAAAGGAGCGGCGGGAGGAGCATGGGGGCTGCCGATAGGCATGTTGGAAGAGGTGGTGGAAAAGGCCATAGACCCGGCGGCAAGAATCGATGATGTGTTTGGCTCGTTAAAGAATGCGAACAAGACTCATCATGAAAAGGCGAAGTAGATGGAAAATGATAAAATAAATACGGGAAATTTCTTTTCAGTATGTTGGATTAATGTCATCGCAGTGATGGCGTTCAACTCGCTTTCCTTGATGTTCAAGGACTTTTCATGGACACAATTGGTAATAGACATGCTGTTTTTGGCCATGATAAAATACTGCTATGACCATGGAGTCAAGATCGAGGCAGATATTATACGTAAAAAGAAATCCAATGAAGATATGGCTGGCGGAGACGAAACAGAGTTCCTGCAGCGAGTCATTACTTATTACAGGACTCTTGTCATTGGATATTGTGTTTATTATATTGCGGACGGCATTGCAAGGTGGATTATACCATCTTCAACAACAGATCACACCAGCGCTATGATCGCGCTTGCTATAGCCTATTGTTTTCGCAAGGACTATCCTTCTGCCAAAAAGAAAGCAGCCGAGAAGAGTGTCCCGTAGCGACAGCCTGGTTCTTCGCGCCCGTCGGCTTCGCCGGCGGCTGCCGGGACCGGCATACGGGGTTCGTGCGCTTCGGGCGCCGGGACTGCGACCCCGAGGTGGGCCGCTTCAACGCCCAGGACCCCCTGGGCGACACAGGCGGCGACCACGACCTCTACGATGACGACTACAAGTCGGGAAAGATGTCCGGCTGGGACTACACCAAGTCCATCGGCCTGGGCGCAGCCACCGGGGCCATGAGCACCCTCGGCCCCGGCATCGTGGGCGGAGCCCTCACCGGCGGCGCCGCCGCGGCCATCAACGACGCCGGCGACCAGTACATCACCAAGGGCGAGGTGGATCTGAAGCAGACGGCAATTGCCGGTTCGGTGGGGGTAGGCACAGGCGTAATATCGGGAGCTGCGGGGGCATTCGGGAAGAATGTCATTAAAAATGAAGAGATTATAGGCAAGAAACTGCCCTTGCCGCCGTTGAAGGACTATGGCGTGCCTTCTGGCATCGCCGCGGACGTTGCAGGAAATACTGCATCCGTGGTGTTAGAGGGGGCAACGCCAGCGGCTGACAATCAAGGCACAACGAAAAGGGAAGACCACCCCACACGAGACCAAAGATGAAAAGAGATAATTATGCCTTCATGCTACTCCTTTTTGGCTGCACGATCGGCCTGCTCTATATCATTCGAGGATATAGAGCACGCCAACGCAATCCTAGGGAATTTCACCTTTGGAACGCGACCCTGAAGATATGCCGGTCAGGGGATTTTTCTGACCTTACGGGAGAAGAAGATATATTCCTTGGTATAGTCCTCATCCTTATCGGTTGTGGTTTGTTTTTTTTAATAACATGTTAAAATAACTTTGTTGTTTCTATAGGCGGCTGCCGGGACCGGCATACGGGGTTCGTGCGCTTCGGGCGCCGGGACTGCGACCCCGAGGTGGGCCGCTTCAACGCCCAGGACCCCCTGGGCGACACCGGCGGCGACCACGACCTCTACGAATACTGCGTCGACGATCCGGTCAACGCGGTGGACCCGGAGGGGTTGAAGGAAAAGAAGGCGGACGCGCAGGAGGGGCAGCCGGCAGGCAACGCCGGGGGTCGGGAGATGCCCGGCGCAGCATGGTCCAACTCCACCGAAGGCGAGAGCCGACACCGCGTCATCTACACCGAGCGCGCCGGCAAGCCCGTCACCGGCGAGATGGCCGCCATCGCCCAATGCATGGCCGACAGCGCCGGACAGGACATCGTCATCTCCGGGGCGTGGGAGCCTGGGCATACCAAGGGCAGCGCCCACGAAACGGGCAACGCCATTGACATCAATAAGACGAGAACGCCGGGCCTTACCCGGGAAAAAGCCGAGGAGGCATACGAGCGATGCACGCCGAAGGACAGGAGCTACGCCGAAGAGAAATGGAATCTCTTCCATATCCAGAATCGCGCAGGAAGGGGTGGAGCGACTGGCTTTTCTCCGGGGGTGAAGCCCGGCAAGTGACCTGCCGGGCTATGTCGATTTGTTTGGCATGCTGGGCTGTTCTTATGACGGCTGGTTGCGCTCGCTCCGGCCGGGTGGATCTACCGGTGCAAGCCGACGTGTCGATCGCGGCATTCTCCAGCGATGCCGTGCTTTATCAGCCGGACATGATGGATGCGGAGGTGCGGAGGGTCTTTGAAAAAGAAATCGGAGCGTCCCATCCCGGCCTGGTCTGCGGCCGGTTCCGGCCGAGTGGCGGCATTGACTGCGCCGTACTCATGGCGCATCGGGAGTATCTCGAAGATGGCGCGTGGATGCTCGGTTATCTCATGAATGCCGATTCATCGGCGCCATTGTTTTTCCCTCTGGAGGAGTATGGCTGCATCAAGTTTGGAGCGGAAGCATTCATGCGTTTTCTGCCCCGTTCCGAGCTTGTTCCCTTCGGGGAGTCCGCGCCTGTGCAGATGCCCGGTGACGGCTTCGAGGTGGTGTTCTCCGGCCACACCTCCCACGGCTATTTCTGGGACAACGGCGTGCTGCGCAAGGTGTACACCAGCGATTGAAAACTCGCCGCGCTGATCTCGTGCGCCCGTCGGCTTCGCCGGCGGCTGCCGGGACCGGCATACGGGGTTCGTGCGCTTCGGGCGCCGGGACTGCGACCCCGAGGTGGGCCGCTTCGTGTCCCTGGACACCTCGACAGCCGACCGTGGGTTGGCGTAGTGAGGCGGCATGTCTCGCGCCGAACGCTTGCTCGCGCTGATGCAGCTCCTGCGGCTGCGGCGTTCGCCGGTGGCCGGGGCGGAGCTGGCCGCGGAGCTGGGCGTCAGCCTGCGCACGCTGTACCGGGACATCGCCGCGCTGCAGGCGCAGGGCGCACGGATCGAAGGCGAGGCGGGGGTGGGCTACGTGCTGCGGCCGGGCTACTTCCTGCCGCCGCTCATGTTCACCGAGGAGGAGGTCCAGGCCCTGGCCCTGGGCGCGCGCTGGGTGGTCGAGCGGGCGGACTCCGGGCTGGGGGAGGCGGCGGCGGGCGCCCTGGAGAAGATCGCCGCGGTCCTGCCGGGCAGCCTGCTCGGGGAGATGGATTCGCCCGGGCTGCTGGTCGCCCCAGGCTCGCCGGCCGCCGCCGGCGATGCGGACATGTTCCGCCTGCGCTGGGCCATCCGGGCCGAGCGCAAGCTGCGCGTCGCCTACCGCGACCTCAAGGACCGCGAGACCGAGCGGACCCTCTGGCCCCTGGCCCTGGGGTACTTCCAGCAGGTGCGCATCCTGGTGGCCTGGTGCGAGCTCCGCCAGGCTTTCCGGCACTTCCGCACGGACCGCATCCTGGGCCTGGAGATCCTGGACGCCCACCTTCCCCGCCGCCGCGCCGCGCTCCTGGCGGAATGGCGGCAGTCCCAGGGCATTCCGGATCCGGCGGCCCGCCGCTCCTGACGCAATCTGACAGCAGGGTCTCCTAGGGTTTGGCGCACGGCCGGCCGCCGCGGCGACACTCCCGTCGCCCGGCAATCCCGCGGGCCGCAAAGGAGATTCCCATGCTGAAGCCCGATTTCCTCATCCTCTACGTGGCCGATCCCGCGGCGAGCGCGCAGTTCTACCAGGACCTGCTCGGGAAGCCGCCGGTGGTCGCCCTTCCGATGTTCGCCGAGTTCGACCTGGCCGGCGGCATGAAGCTGGGGCTGTGGGCGAAGCGGGACGCGCAGCCGGCCCCCGCGGCCGCCGGCGGCGGCGGGGAGCTGGCCTTCACCGTGGAGGGCCGGGACGCGGTGGACGCGGCCCATGCCGGGATGCTGCAACGCGGCGTGCCGGTGATCCAGTCGCCGGTGGACATGGACTTCGCCTACACCTTCGTCCTGTGCGATCCGGACGGCCACCGCCTGCGGGTCTGCGCGCCGAAGCCCATGTAGAGGGCCAGGGCCGGCCTTCGCCACGCTCCGGCCGGCCCCTGTGCGGCCTGCGGGCCTGGCTGACTCAAAATTCGCAGGCCGTTCAAAAATGGTGAGATGCAAGGAGGCGAAAAAATCCAGGGCGCGCAGTGTATTGCGCATACGTAAGCGGTCTGGATTTTTTCGCTGACGCAGCAGATCGCCGTTTTTCAACGGCCTGCTAGGCTTCCCCTTCGGCCAGGGGCAGCTCCACCACGAAGGTGCTGCCCCGGCCCGGCTCGGACTCGACCCGGATGCCGCCGCGGTAGCGCTCGACGATCCTCTTGCACAGGGGCAGGCCCAGGCCGAAGCCCTGGGGCTTGTCGGACAGGGACCTGTCGGCTTCGACCTGGAAGAAGTGGTCGAAGATCCTCTCCTGGGTCTGCCGGTCCATCCCCGGTCCCTGGTCCGCGACCCTGATCGCGGCCCTGCCGGCCGCGACGCCGCCCTGGATGCGTATCTGCCCGGATTCGCTGAACCGGATGGCGTTCTCCAGGAGGTGGTCCAGGACCTGGCCCAGGCGCCGGGGGTCGACGCGCAGCCGGACCGGCGCATCCGGGACCTCCGCGCGCAGCGACAGGCCGGGCTTGGCCTGCAGCAGATTCTCGGCCCTGGCGGCCGCGGCGTCGATCGCCTCGGCCAGGGACACGTCCTGGTCGAGCCACTCCGTGCGGCTGTCCTCGAGTTCGGTCAGGCCCAGGACCTGTTCGATCATCCGGGTCAGGCGCCGGCCCTCCTCGCCGATGACCTCCAGGTTGGCGATGACGCGGTCCAGCCTGTCGGCCGCATCCCCGCCCGCCGGGCGCACCCGGTCGAGGCACCTGTCCGCCTCCTTGCGCGCCAGCCGGGCGAATCCGATGATGGAGGTCAGGGGGGTGCGCATCTCGTGGGAGACCGAGGACAGCAGGACCGACTTCATGGCGTCCAGTTCGCGCAGCCTGACGTTGGCCGCCTCGGTCTGCTCCTTGGCCAGGCGCAGCGCCTCCGTCACCGTCCTGCTCTCGGTGACGTCCTGGATGGAGCCGCGCACGAGGACCACCCCGCCGTTCTCCAGGATCGGGTTGCAGATGATCCTGACCCAGATGGCGCGGCCCTGGGCCGTGGTCATCTCCAGTTCGAGGTCGAACGGCCGGCCGCGCAGCACGGCCTCGTTGAACGCGGCCGCCAGCCTGGACCGGGACTCGCCGTGGTAGAACCGCAGGCTCCTCTCGATGCTCGTCGCCTCGGCCGGGTCCACCTCGTGGATCCGGGCCGCCTCCTCGGTCCAGGAGCCCTTGCCGCTCGCCGGGTCGAACTCCCAGCCGCCGACCCTGGCCATCCGGCCCGTCTCCAGGAGCAGGAGCTCGTTGCGTCGCAGGGCCTCCTCGGCCCGGACGCGCTCGGCCACCTCCCCGGTCAAGGAGGCCAGGACCGCATGCAGGTGGACCGACATGGCGTTGAAGCTGCGGGTCAGGGTCGCGACCTCCCGGCCCAGGGGCGGGGGCAGCTCCTCGCCGAGCAGGGACGGGTCTTCCGTGACGCGGCGCGCCTGCTCGCTGATGCTCTCCAGGGGGGCGAACAGGGCGCGCCTGGTCAGGAGATGCGCGGCCAGGATGATCAGGCCGGTGGCCAGCGCCACCAGGCCCACCACCGCCAGGGCCTCGTGGCGGGCCTCGGCGAGGAGCTGGGACACCGGGATCCGGATGGAGACGGCCGAAACCACCTCGCCGAGGGAGCGGCCGAAGCTCCGCTCCGCTCCGTACCTGTCCACCAGCCCGCTGGGCGCGGCGTCGGGGGTGCTGTGGCAGCGCAGGCAGGGGGCCTCCATGGCCTCGCCGCGGTGCAGGACCTGGAAGTAGGTTTCCCCGTCGAGCTCCCGGGTTTCGGAGCGGATGGTCAGGCCGGGATCGCGGTTCAGGTCCTGGATGAAGGCGCTCTCGTAGGCGTCGGCCTCGTTCTCGGGGCTGCGGGCGTTGCGGGCGCACTCCTTGTAGTACAGCTTGCTGTCGGGCGCGATCGCCGCGTGCTCCTTGGTGATTTCCCGGACGGCGTAGGTGGAGGACATCCAGGCGGGGTCGAAGTAGCCCTGGCGCATGACCGGCTGGGCCAGCTCGAAGACCCTGGGCCGCAGGGTGTGGGCGTAGAAAGCATGGGTCGCCAGGTTCCTTTCCAGGAGTATCCGGGCCTGGCGTTCGGCCTGGACCAGGGTCCGGGCCTGCAGCAAGGGGTAGACGAACAGCGCGGAAAGCAGGGTGACGGCCGCGAAGATCAGCAGGGAAAGGCTCAGGGAGAGCCGCGACACGGACCAGGAGCGCAGAGCGGCCATCAGTTCCGTCCTCTTGCCCGCTGGCGCGGCACGCCCGGCGGCGGCCGGCGCGCGAGGCGGTTTCAGAGGCCGCGCGGCCCGCGCCGGCCGCGGAGCCGTTTCCGCGATCCCGGGCGTCCGGCCTGCCGGCCGAAGGCGCGGCCCCTGTGATTCCAGTGTATAGCGGTCAGGTCGGAGTAATGGCAAGCCTCGCCGCTCGGTGCGGCGTTCCGGCGGCCGGGCGCGCCTGGGAGCACAGGGCGGCGGCCTCTGGCCTACCGCCTCACCCCCTTCAAGAACTCCCCGGTCACGGAGTCGCCGTCCCGCATGATCTGCTCCGGCGTGCCCTTGGCCACGATGCGGCCGCCGTTCTCGCCGCCGCCGGGGCCCAGGTCCAGGACCCAGTCCGCGGCCAGCACCACGTCCAGGTTGTGCTCGATGACCACCACCGTGGCCCCCATGTCCACCAGCCGGTGCAGCACCCGGATGAGCTTGCCCACCTCGTGCATGTGCAGGCCGGTGGTGGGCTCGTCCAGGATGTAGAGGGTCCTGGGCAGGCTGCGCTTGCCCAGCTCGCGGCTGATCTTGATGCGCTGGGCCTCGCCGCCCGAGAGCGTGGTCGCCGGCTGGCCCAGGCGCAGGTACTCCAGGCCCACCTCCTCCAGCACGCCCAGCCGCCGCCGGAGCGCCGGGTAGTTCTCGAAGAACGCCCCGGCCTGGCGCACGGTCATGTCCAGCACCTCGGCGATGTTCAGGCCCTTGTAGCGCACGTCCAGGGTCTCCCGGTTGTAGCGCCTGCCCTTGCACACCTCGCAGGTAACGAACACGTCGGGCAAAAAGTGCATCTCCACCCGGATCTGGCCGTCGCCCTGGCAGGCCTCGCAGCGGCCGCCGCGCACGTTGAAGGAGAACCGGCCCGGCTTGTAGCCCTTGGCCCGGGCGTCCTTGGTCCCGGTGAAGATGGTCCGGATCTCGTCGAAGACCTTGGTGTACGTGGCCGGGTTGGACCGCGGGGTGCGGCCGATGGGGGTCTGGTCGATGGACACGATGCGCTCGATGGCCTCGCCGCCCTCCATGCCGGCCAGGGGGCCGGGCTCCTCCACCTTGACGCCCTGGGCCAGGGCCAGGTGCTTGTAGAGGGTGTCCACCACCAGCGAGCTCTTGCCCGAGCCCGAGACCCCGGTCACGCAGGTCAGGCAGCCCAGGGGGAAGGCCGCGTCGATCTCGCGCAGGTTGTTGGCGGATGCGCCCTTCAGGGACAGCCAGCCCTGGGCCGGCCGCCGCGCCTCGGGGTGCTCGATGCGCAGGTCGCCGCGCAGGTACTTGGCGGTCAGGCTCTGCGCCTGCCTCAGGCCGGACACGTCGCCCTGGTACACCACCTCGCCGCCCAGCATCCCCGAGCCCGGGCCCAGCTCCACCACGTGGTCGGCCTCCAGGATGGTGGCCTCGTCGTGCTCCACCACCAGCACGGTGTTGCCGCGGCTCTGCAGGCTGCGCAGGGTGGAGAGCAGCCGCGCGTTGTCCCGCGGGTGCAGGCCGATGGAGGGCTCGTCGAGGACATAGGTCACGCCCACCAGGCCGGAGCCGAGCTGCCCCGCCAGCCGGATGCGCTGCGCCTCGCCGCCGGACAGCGTGCTCATGGTCCGGTGCAGGGACAGGTAGTCCAGGCCCACGTTCACCAGGAACGACAGGCGGTGGCTCAACTCCTTGAGCAGGGGCGCGGCGATGGTCATGAGGTGCGGCCGCCGGCCGTGGTTGAAGTCCAGGCCCTTGAGCCACTCCAGGCTGCGCAGGATGGAGGCCGAGGTGAAGTCCACGATGCTCCAGCCCTCGACCTTGACCCCCAGGGCCTCGGGCTTGAGCCGCGCGCCCTGGCAGGCCGGGCAGGGCCGGCTCTGCCGGAACCGCGACAGCTCGTCGCGCCACACCTGGCCCAGGTGCATCCCGCCCTCCAGCAGGTTCACCACGCCCGGCCAGGCCGCGGCCTCGTACCCGTGGAACAGGGCGTGCCGCGCCGCGTCGGTGAACCCGGCCAGGGGCGTGTCCAGGTCGAAGCCCACCTTCCGGCCCAGGCTGCGCAGGGCGTCGGCGTAGCGGGACATGATCCGCGGGTTGCGCCAGGGGATCACCGCGCCCTGGTTCAGGGACAGGCCCTTGTTGGGGGCCAGGAGCAGGGGCTCGAAATACTCCACCGAGCCCAGGCCCGAGCACGCCGGGCACGCGCCCTGCGGGCTGTTGAACGAGAAGAGCTGCGGCGTGAGCGGCGGCAGGCTGACCTTGCACTCCGGGCACGCCGAGGCCGTGCTGTAGGGCGTCTCCGGCCCGTCCACCACCGCCACCGAGAGCCGGCCGTCGCCGTAGGGCAGGGCCTGCTCCACCGCGCCGGCCAGGTCGGAGCGGATGTCCGGCTTCATCACCTGGCGGCGCACCACCAGGTCGATGGTGTGCTTGCGGTTCTTGTCCAGGTCCGGCGGCGCGTCCAGGGTGTGCTGCTCGCCGTTCACCCGCACCCGGGTCCAGCCCTCGCGCCGCAGCTTCTTGAACAGGTCCTGGTGCGCGCCCTTCTTCAGCTCCACCAGGGGCGCGAGCAGGAGGAACCGCGCGCCCTGGGGCAGGGCCATGATCTCCTCCACGATCTCGTCCGAGGTGCGGGACTGGATGGGCCGGCCGCAGTGCGGGCAGTGCATGGCGCCCAGCCGGGCGAAGAACACCCGCAAAAAGTCGTAGGCCTCGGTCACGGTGCCCACCGTGGACCGCGGATTGCGCGTGGCGCTCTGCTGCTCCAGGGAGATGGCCGGGGACAGCCCCTCGATCTTGTCCACCTGGGGCTTGTCCATCTGGGGCAGGAACTGCCGCGCGTACGCGGACAGGGACTCCACGTAGCGCCGCTGCCCCTCGGCGTACACGATGTCGAAGGCGAGCGTGCTCTTGCCCGACCCCGACGGCCCGCACACCACCACCAGCCTGTCGCGGGGGATGTCCAGGCTGACGTCCTTCAGGTTGTGCTGCCGCGCGCCCTCGATGCGGATGAACTCATGGGCCATGGGGAATGTTGCCTCCGGCGGCCGGGAGGAGAGGGCGGGAACCCCTTTTTCTGGCGGAAAAAAGGGGTTCCCG
>JBFMHA010000012.1:0-73222 GCA_040753075.1 Thermodesulfobacteriota bacterium | reverse complement strand
GCGCGGCCAGCGGCAGGGCGGCCAGGGCCGGCAGCGCCGGCCCGAGCCCCGGCGCAAGCCCGAGAACCACGAGGCCGAGGAGCCGGCCCGGTCCCTGTCCGCGGACTACGACCCGCAGGTCGTGCTGGACAAGACCCGGGAGGTGGTGGCCAGGCTGGTGGAGCCCCTGTGCCCCGGCGCGCCTCTCACCCTGGAGCACGAACCCGGCCGGGTGAAGGTCTTCGTGGACGCCGGGGCCGAGGCCGAACTGCTCATCGGCAAGGACGGCTCCACCATGTCCTCCCTGCAGTACCTGGTCAACCGCATGGTGGCCCGGCTCACCGGGGCGGCGGTGCGCATCCATCTGGACGCCGGCGAGTTCCGCGAGCAGCAGGACGAGCAACTGCGCCAGATGGCCCTGGAGATGGCGGCCACGGCCAAGGAGGAGGGGCGCACCCAGAGCACCCGTCCCCTGTCCTCCTACCACCGCCGGATCATCCACCTGGCCCTGCAGGAGGATCCCGAGGTCTCCACCCGGTCCAAGGGCGACGGCCCGCTCAAGCGGGTCCTCATCTCTCCCAAGCGCGGCGAGTAGCCGCAGCCGCTGACTTCACCGGGGCGGGCCCGCGCGGGCCCGCCCTGTTTTTTCCCGGAGGAGCCCCAAGCCTTCCCGGCCTTGGACAGGGTCGGTGAAAAGCGGTACGGGGGAATTTCCCGGAGTCCACGCGAGGTACACGATGAAGACCGCCATTTTCGGTTTTGCCGGCTGCGGCAAGACCAGCCTGTTCACCGCCCTGGCCGGCCCGGCCGCGGCCGCGGGCGCCCGGGCCATGGTCAAGGTGCCCGAACCCCGGCTCGATCCCCTGGTGGCCCTGTACAACCCCAAGAAGACCACCTATTCGGAAATCGAGTACCTGGACATCCCTGGGGGCGGCGGCAAGGGCCAGGGCCTGGGCGAGCGCATCCTCAACGAGATACGGCCCTATGATTGCCTGCTGGCGGTGCTGGACGCCTTCTCCGGCCTGAACGACCCGGCGGAGCAGCTCTCGGCCGTGGAGGCGGACCTGCTGGTCTCGGACCTGGCCGTGGCCGAGAAGCGGCTGGAGCGCATCGCCCTGGACAAGCGCAAGACCCGGGACCTGGTGAACCCCAAGGAAGAGGAGTACCTGACCCGGGCCCACGCCTGGCTGGAGTCCGAGAAGCCCCTGCGCGAGGACCCTGAACTGTCCCTGGCGCACGAACTTCGCGGCTTCCGCTTCCTGTCCGCCAAACCGGTGCTCTACGCCTGGAACCTGGCCGAGGACGCGGTGGGCTCCTTCGTCCTGCCCGAGGAGCGGGCCGGCATGGCCCACGTGGCGGTGTCCGCCAAGCTGGAGGCGGAACTGGCCGACATCGCCGACCCGGCCGAGCGGGCCGCCTTCCTGGCGGACCTGGGTCTGACCGGATCTGCCCTGGACCGCATCATCAAGAGCACCTACGACCTCCTGGGCCTCATCACCTTCCTCACCGCCGGCGACAAGGAGGTGCGGGCCTGGGCCGTGCGCGGCGGCAGCACCGCGCCCGAGGCCGCAGGGGTCATCCACTCGGACATCCAGAAGGGCTTCATCCGGGCCGAGGTGCTGGGCTGGGAGGACTTCCTCAAGGCCAAGGATTTCAAGCGGGCCAAGGAGCTGGGCCTCTACCGCCTGGAGGGCAAGACCTACCTGATCCAGGACGGCGACATCGTGGAGTTCAGGTTCAACGTCTAGGCGCGGGGTTTCCATGCTCGACAACGTCGCCGTTGTCCTGGTCCGGCCTCGCTTCCCGGAGAACATCGGGGCCGCGGCCCGGGCCTGCGCCAACTTCGGGTGTTCGCGCCTCGTCCTGGTGGCGCCCGAGCGCTGGGAGGAGGACAAGGCCCTGCCCCTGGCCACTCCCAAGGGCGCGGACATTCTGCGCCGCATGGAGATATTCGACGACCTGGCCGCGGCCCTGGCCGGGTTCACCTACGCCTTCGGCGCCACGGCCCGCACCGGCGGGTGGCGGAGGGGCCTCTTCACCCCGGCCCAGGCCGGCCCCGAGGCGGCGGCCCGGCTGGCCGAGGGCGGCCGGGTGGCCCTGGTGTTCGGCTCCGAGGACCGGGGCCTGTCCAATGCCGAGGTGGAGCTCTGCCAGGGGCTGGTGAACATCCCCACGGTCCCCGAGGCCAGTTCCCTGAACCTGGCCCAGTCAGTGCTCCTCCTGCTCTACGAGGTGGCGGGCGCGGTTCGGGAGCGGCCCTACGCGCCCGGAGGCCGCTGCAAGGACCGGCTGGCCACCCATGCCGAGCAGGAGATGCTCTTCGCCGCCCTGCAGCAGATGCTGGCGGACATCGACTACCTGCGGCCCGAGAATCCGGACTACTGGATGCTGCCGGTGCGGCGGCTGCTGGGCCGGATGGGGCTGCGGCGCGGGGAGTTCAACCTGCTCATGGGGGTGTGCCGCCAGGTGCGCTGGGTGGCGGATCGCGCGCGGGGGAAGGACCGGGACGGGGAGCCCTGAACGCGAACGGGCCACCGCTGCAGGAGCGGCGGCCCGTTCAGCGAGACGGACCGATGACGGGACGGAAGGCTACTTCTTCTTGTTGACGGAGATCTTGAGGCCCTTGGCCACGGAGAACTTGACCACCTGCTTGGCCGGGATCTTGATCTTGGCGCCGGTCTGCGGGTTGCGGCCGGTGCGGGCGGCGCGGGTGGACACGGAGAAGGAGCCGACGCCGGGCAGGCGGACGCGCTTGCCGGCGCCCACGGCCTTGCCCAGGATGCCGCAGAAGGCGTCGAACGCCTTCTCGGCGCTGGCCTTGGTGGGGAACACGTCGGCCAACTGGCCTTTCAGAGCCTCAACGAACTGCGCCTTGGTGAACATTTCCTTTCCCTCCTGGTTGAAAAACACTGGCCCGATGTACATGGACTCCCGCGATGCGGGATCTTTCCGCCGGAGTTTGGGCTTCTCTAACCCCAATCCGGCGCGGCATGTCAATATGCCGGAAGCTCAGCATTTTTCTTTTTTCACATGCCTGCGTGCGGGTTCATGAGGGGGGGGCTGGCTCCCGCAGCCCGCAGAAAACGGGCCGTCCCGGGCGGCGGGCTCGGAAGGGGTCGGGTCAGGCCAGTTATATCAATGGGTTGCGTTGGGCCGTTCAGTCTGGGTGTCGATGATTCAGTAGATGCGGAAAGCCGCGAAGCGGCATGAATGGCGTGTCCAGAGAAAGGTGCTGTGCAAAACTATAGGGCTGGAAAAATTTTTTCCACATGTTGATAATTACTCAGAACACCTCGGCCTCGAACCAGAGAAGGGAGCAGCCGGCAGTCTTCCACGCCGTCTCTGGCAGGCCGGCCTTGAGGCAGGTGTGGGCCAGGAAGGTTTCCCGGTCCCATTTCCATTCCGTGGCCACCTGGGGCAGCAGCAGCCCGGACCGGCCGCCCTTGCGCACGATGAGGCCGTGCCGGCCCACCTCGATGGCCGAGGGGTCAGGGCATTCGCTCACCGGGCTCAGGATGGATATCTCGATGTCCAGGCGCTCGAACTCGCCCAGCGAGAGGGCGGGAAAGCGCGAGTCCTCGAAGGCCGCGGCCTTGGCCATGCGCGACACCGTGTCCCACACCGGCCCCTGCCCCTGGATGTAGCCGATGCAGCCGCGCAGCCGGCCGCCGATCTTGAGGGTCACGAAGGCCCCGTACTGCTCCCGCAGCCGGGCTGTGGGCGCTGGCGGCAGCTTCACCTTCCGCTCGGGCATGAGGTCCTGCAGGATGGACAGCCGCACCAGATCCTTGAGCGCGGCCTTCTCCTCGTCGCTCAGCGCGAAGCGGAAGAGCTCGGCCATCAGAATCCCTCCTCCAGCGGCGGGTTCACCAGCGCGGGCGCGTGCAGTCGGGCCTTGGGCCTGCCCGCGTCCTTGAGCGCCACCTTGCGGCCCTGCACCGAGAGCCGCCCCTCGGCGAACCACTGCAGGGCCTGGGGGTAGATGCGGTGCTCGTACTCCAGGATGCGCGCGCCCAGGGTCGAGCCGTCGTCCTCGGGATGGGCCGGCACCGCGGCCTGGATGATGGCCGGGCCGTGGTCCATCTTCTCGTCCACGAAATGCACGGTGCAGCCCGAGAGCTTCACCCCGTAGGACGCGGCGTCGGCCTGGCCGTGCACGCCCGGGAAGCTGGGCAGGAGCGCGGGATGGATGTTGATGACCCGGCCCGGAAACTGCTCCAGGAACCAGGGGGTGAGCAGCCGCATGTACCCGGCCAGCGCGATGGTGTCCGCCCCGTGCTCCCGGATGACCCGCACCACCTCGCGGTCGAAGCTCTCCCGGTCCGGGAATTCGGTGTGCAGGAACGAGGCGTGCGGGATCCCGCTCCGCCGCGCCCTCTCCAGGCCGAAGGCCTCGGGCTTGTTGCTGAACACCACCCGGATGCGGGCGTCCAGCACCCCGGCCTCCACCTTGTCGATGATGGACTGCAGGTTGCTCCCGCCTCCGGACACCAGCACCGCCAGATCGAGCGTCATGGCCGTCCTCCCCGCCTCCGCCTTACTCCGTTTCCACGGCGTTGGCCAATGCCGCGGCCAGGCCCGGGATGGTGTAGTCCTCGGGCTGGATGTCCGGCTCGAAGCCGAACCGCGCCAGGGTCTTGGCGGTGACCGGGCCGATGCAGGCGATCTTCAGGTCCGCCCGGCGCTCGGCCAGCTTCTCCTGGGGCACCAGGGCGAAGAAGTTCTCCACCGTGCTGGAGCTGGTGAAGGTCACGAACTGCACGCCGCCGCTCCCCAGCCACTCCAGGAACTCGTCCGGCCCGTCCTCGGCGAGTCCGGTCTCGTACACCGGCAGGATGCGCACCTCGGCCCCGGCCTTGGCCAGCTCCTCGGGCAGCACCTCGCGGGCGACCCTGGCCCGGGGGATGAGCACCTTCTTGCCCTTCATGCCGCGCGCAAGCAGGCCCTCCACCACGCTCTCGGCCACGTACTTGGGCGGCACGAAGTCCGGCTCCACGCCGCGCTCGCGCAGGGCGTCGGCCGTGGCCGGGCCGATGGCCGCCACCTGGCGGCCGCCCAGGGCCCGGGCGTCCTTGCCCTCTTCCCGCAGCACCCTCCAGAAGTGGTCCACCCCGTTGGTGGAGGTGAACACCACCCAGCCGTACTCCCCGAGCCGGCCGATGGCCTCGCGCACCTCCGCATAGTCCGGCAGCGCCCTGACCGCGATGGTGGGGAACTCCAGCACGCACGCGCCCAGGTCCTCCAGGACCGTCGCGAAGTCGCTGGCCTGCTCCCGCGCCCGGGTGACCACCACGCCCTGGCCAAGCAAAGGCCGCTTCTCGAACCAGCCCAGGGTGTCGCGCAATCCGCACACCCCGCCCACGATGATGATGGAGGGCGCGGTGAACTTGAGGCGCTTGGCCTCGGCCGGCGCGTCCTTGAGCGTGGAGGCGAAGGAGCGCTGCCGGCAGGAGGTGCCCCGGTAGACCAGGGCCACGGGCTCGTCCTCGGGACGGCCCGCCGCAATCAGCCTGGCGCAGATGTCCGGCAGGTTCTTCACGCCCATGTAGAAGACCAGGGTGCTGGCGCTCTTGGCGTACGACTCCCAGTGGTGGGTGCTCTGCTCCTTGGCGGGGTCCTCGTGTCCGGTGATGAAGCACACCGAGGGGGTGAAGGCGCGGTGGGTCACGGGGATGCCGGCGTAGGCCGCGGCGGCCACGCCGGCGGTCACGCCGGGCACCACCTCGAAGGTCAGGCCAGCGGCCACCAGCTCCTCGGCCTCCTCGCCGCCGCGGCCGAACACGTAGGGGTCGCCGCCCTTGAGGCGGGCCACCACCTTGCCTTCCCTGGCCTTGGCGATGATGAGCTCGTTGATCTTGTCCTGGGGCAGGGTGTGGTCCCCGCCCTTCTTGCCCACGTAGATGATCTCCGCGCCCGGCCTGGCGTATTTCAGGAACACCGGGTTGGCCAGGTAGTCGTACACCACCGCGTCCGCAGACTCGATGGCCTTCTTCCCCTTGATGGTCAAAAGGCCCGGATCGCCCGGGCCGGCGCCGATGAGATACACGTTGGGCATGGGGCTATCCTTCCATGGCCGCGGCCATGCGGTCGCGCAGGGCGGCCAGCTTGGTTTCCTGTTCGGCGAAGGCGGCGCGCTTGTCGCGCTCCTTCTGCACCACGTCGGCCGGGGCCTTGTCCGTGAAGCCGGGGTTGGCCAGCTTCTTGTCCACCCCGGCCATGAGGTTGCGCACCTTGGCCAGCTCCTTGTCCAGCCGGGTCACCTCGGCCGCGAAGTCCACCGCGCCGGCCAGGGGCACGAACAGCTCGTGGCCCTGCACCACGGCAGAGGCCGCGGCCTTGGGCGGATGCAGGTCCGGGGCCACGGTGAGCGCGCCCACCTTGGCCAGGGTCCGGATGAGCCCGGCGTTGTCGTTCAGGAAGGAGATCTCCGCCGGATCGGCGCAGCGGATGAGCAGGTCCAGCTCCTTGGCCGGGGAGATGGACAGCTCGGCCCGGATGTTGCGCACCGCCACCACCGCGTCCTGCAGCAGGGCCATGCGGCCGGTGATGGCCGCGTCGCGGCGCTCGGGCCGGGCCGCGGGGAAGGGCTCGGCGGCCAGTTCCGGGTTGGCCATGCCGGGCAGCCTGGTCCAGATCTCCGAGGTCACGAAGGGGATGGCCGGGTGGAGCAGGGTGAGCAGCTCCTTGAGCACGGTCCAGAGCACGGCCTGGGCCGCGGCCTTGGCCTGCGGGTCGTCGCCGGACAGCTCGGGCTTGGCCAGCTCCAGGTACCAGTCGCAGAACTCCCGCCAGGTGAAGGCGTAGAGGGTCTGGGCGTAGTCGTTGAAGCGGTACGCCTCCAGGGCCTCGGCCGCCTGCTCCTTGACCTCCTCCAGCCGGTTCAGGATCCAGCGGTGGGGCACGCCGGAGGCCGCGGACAGGGGCGCGGAAGGCGCCCCCTGCTCCTGGGAAGGCAGGTTCATGAGCGCGAAGCGGGCCGCGTTCCAGAGCTTGTTCACGAAGTGGCGGTAGCCCTCGATGCGCTCCTCGGAGAGCTTGATGTCCCGGCCCATGGCCGCGAAGGAGGCCAGGGTGAAGCGCAGGGCGTCGGTGCCGTAGCGTTCGGTCATGGCCAGGGGGTCGATGACGTTGCCCGTGGACTTGCTCATCTTCTTGCCCTCGGCGTCGCGCACCAGGGCGTGGATGTACACGTGGCGGAAGGGCGCCTCCCCCATGAAGTGGATGCCCATCATCATCATCCGGGCCACCCAGAAGAAGAGGATGTCGAAGGCCGTGACCAGCACCGCGGTGGGGTAGAACGCCTTGAGCTCCGGGGTCTTGTCCGGCCAGCCCATGGTGGAGAAGGGCCACAGGGCCGAGGAGAACCAGGTGTCCAGCACGTCCTCTTCCTGGGTCAGCCGGCCGCCGCCGCACTTGGCGCAGAGGGCGGGGTCGGTCTCCGCGACGATGACCTCGCCGCAGTCCTCGCAGGTCCAGGCCGGGATGCGGTGCCCCCACCAGATCTGGCGGCTGATGCACCAGTCGCGGATGTTGTCCAGCCAGTTGAAGTAGGTCTTCTCCCACTGCTGCGGGAAGATGGCGGTCGCGCCGTCCTCCACCGCCTTGCGCGCGGCCAGGGCCAGGGGCTTCACGCCCACGAACCACTGCTTGGACACGTGGGGCTCGATGACCGTCTTGCAGCGGTAGCACTCGCCCACGTTGTGCGGGTGCTCGGCCACGCTGACCAGCAGGCCCTGGGCCTCCAGGTCGGCGACCACCGCCTTGCGGCACTGTTCGGCGGTCATGCCGCGGTACTTCTCGGGCGCGTTCTCGTTCATGCGCCCGTCCTCGTCCATGACCGAGACCACGGGCAGGCCGTGCTTGCGGCCCAGCTCCCAGTCGTTCATGTCGTGGGCCGGGGTGATCTTCAGGCAGCCGGTGCCGAACTCCTTGTCCACGTAGGCGTCGGCGATGACCGGCAGCTCCCGCCCCACCAGGGGCAGGCGCACGGTGCGGCCGATGGCCGCGCGGTAGCGGGCGTCCTCGGGATGCACCGCCACCGCGGTGTCGCCGAGCATGGTCTCGGGCCGGGTGGTGGCCACGGTGAGGGAGCCCCGGCCGTCGGCCAGGGGGTAGGCGATATGGTAGAGCGCGCCCTTCTTGGGCGCGAACTCCACCTCGTCGTCGGCCAGGGCGGTGTGGCAGCGGCCGCACCAGTTGACGATGTACTCGCCGCGGTAGATCAGGCCCTCGTGGTAGAGCCGCACGAACACCGCGCGCACCGCCTTGGACAGGCCCTCGTCCATGGTGAAGCGCTCCCGGGTCCAGTCCACGGACGCGCCCAGGCGGCGGACCTGGTTCAGGATGCGGCCGCCGTACTCCTTGCGCCACTCCCAGACCCGCTCGATGAACTTCTCCCGGCCGAGCTGGGCGCGGGAGCCGCCCTCGGCCTTGAGCGCGCGCTCCACCACGTTCTGGGTGGCGATGCCCGCGTGGTCCGTGCCCGGCACCCAGAGCACCTTGCGGCCGCGCTGGCGGTGGAAGCGGCACAGGATGTCCTGCAGGGTGATGTTCAGGGCGTGGCCGATGTGCAGCTGCCCGGTGACGTTGGGCGGCGGGATGACGATGGAGTAGGGCTCGCCAGGGCCATCCGGGGCCGGGGTGAAGGTCTTCTCGGCTTCCCAGTGCGCGCTCCAGCGCGCCTCCACGTCGGCCGGGTCGTAGGCCTTGTTCAGGGTCGTTTCCGGGGCTGTGTCCGGGGTCTTTTCCGCCATCGAACGTTCCTCGCTTCACTTCCGTCGGGATACTGCGTACCCTGCGCGCCGTGGCGGCAGCCGGGAAGTCCGTTCCGGACCATCCCGTCCGCCAGCGCCGGCCCGTGGGCAACGGGTCAGACTTCACGAGCGGACGGGTGATGTCAAGCATCTTTCTCCTGTGGGACGAATCCCATATCTGGGGGCTCCTGGCCTGGCGCGCCCTGGCGCATTTCGGGCTGCCCCTGCGGGTGGTGGGCGCGGCCCAGGTGGCCGGTGGGCTCCTGGCCGCCGAGCCGCCCTCGGTGCTGGTGGTCCCGGGCGGCACGGCCCGGCGCAAGTACGAGCGCCTGGGCGAGGCCGGGGTGGCGGCGGTGCGCGACTACGTGGCCGGGGGCGGGGCGTACCTGGGCTTCTGCGGCGGGGCCGGGCTCGGCCTCACCGGGCCGCACGGCCTGGGCCTGTGCCCCTGGCGGCGGCGAGCCTTCACGGACCGGCTGCAGCATTTCGTGTCCGGCCACATGCGGGTGACCCAGTCCAGGGATGCCGGGGCCGCCGGGCTCGCTCCCGCGGGCCTGCCCGCGCAGCCGCTCCTGCCCGTGTGGTGGCCGGCCCGCTTCGAACCCGGCGACGACCCCGGGGTGCGGGTGCTGGCGGCCTACGCCGCGCCCGGCCCGGACTTCTGGGTGGCGGACCTTCCCCTGGCCGCCATTCCCCGCGGTCCGCTCGAAGACCTGGAAACCCAGTACGGCCTGGCCATCTGGCCCCACTCCATGGCCGGCCAGCCCTGCATGGTGGAGGGCGCCTTCGGCCACGGCCGCTACCTGCTCTCGTACTCCCACCTGGAGACCCCGGCCTCGGCCGAGGCCAACCTGTGGCTGGCCCACATCCTCGCGGTGCTGGGCGGCGTCGCTCCGGCCGCGTCCGGCCCGGTGCCGGCCTGGGACCTGGAGTCCCTGCCCCTGGCCTGGCCCGCGGGCCCGGGCGGGGCGGCCCTGTTCAAGGCCCGGACGGTCCTGGGCGGGCTGGTGCGCCAGGGCATGGACAACCTGCTGCTCTTCTCCCGCACCCCCTGGCTGCTGGGCTGGCGGCGGGGCATCCCGGGCGCGGCGCTCAACTCCCTCCTGGCCATGCTGGCCCAGGCCCAGGCCCTGCGGCCCAACGCCGCGGCGGCCGGATTCTGGGAGGCGCGGCACGCCGCCTTCAGCGAGGCCCTGGACCTGTTCGCCCACGCCCTGTCCGGCTATCTCCTGGCCGAGCGCCTGGCCATGACCCTGGGCGACAGCGAGGCGGGCCTGAACCAGGACCTCCTGCGCGCCCAGCGCACGGCCCTCTTCGGCCCGCCCATGGCCCCGGGCGGCCTGTTCGGCCCGCTCCTGGCTGACGTGGACGAGCTCCTGGCCCGGATGCTGGAGGGGTGAAAAAAAGCGCGCCGGACCCGAGGGCCCGGCGCGCGTTGTCTCGATTCCTTCCCGAACCTACGCCAGCGCCCGGTCCAGGCGGGCCAGGGTCGATTCCCGGCCCAGCACGGCCATGGTCTCGTAGAGCCCGGGCGAGGCGGTCTTGCCGGTCAGGGCCACCCGGATGGGCTGGGCGATGACCTTGAACTTCACGGCCTTGGCCTCCACGTACCCGTGCAGCGCGGCCTCGATGCCGGCCTCGGTGAAGTCCGCGGTCCCGGCCAGCAGGTCGCGCACCTCGGCCAGCAGGGCCTTGGCCTCGGGGGTCAGGAATTTGTCCCGGGCCGCGGGGTCCAGGGTGAGGTCCGCGTCCGGGGTGAAGAAGAAGGCCGCGGCCTCGGCCATCTCCACCAGGGTCCGGGCCCGGGGCTGGAACAGGGGGATGCAGGCTTGGAGCTTCCCCGCGTCCGGCTCGGGCAGGCCCAGGTCCAGGAGGAAGGGCCTGAGGAGCGGGGCCAGGTCCGCCGGGGCCTTGGCCCGCAGGTGGTGGGCGTTGACCCAGAGCATCTTCTCCATGTCGAAGCAGGCCGCCGAGGAGTTCAGGTTGGCCGTGGAGAAGGCGGCCACCAGCTCCTCCAGGGTGAATATCTCCTGGTCGCCGTGGGCCCAGCCCAGCCGGGCCAGGTAGTTGACCACGCCCTCGGGCAGGAAGCCCAGCTTCTGGTACTCCATGACGCTCATGGCGCCGTGCCGCTTGGAGAGCTTCTTCTTGTCCTGGCCCAGGATCATGGGCACGTGGCCGTAGACCGGCAGGGGGAAGCCCAGGGCCTGCAGGATGTGCATCTGGCGCGGGGTGTTGTTCAGGTGGTCGTCGCCGCGCAGCACGTGGGTCACGCCCATGGCGTGGTCGTCGCTGACCACCGCCATGTGGTAGGTGGCCCCGCCGTCGGCCCGGCGGATGATGAGGTCGTCCAGCTCCTCGTTGGGGAAGGACACCGGGCCCTTGACCATGTCCAGGAAGGAGGCGGCGCCGTCCTGGGGGGTCTTGAGCCGCACGCAGCGGCCCGGCCCCGGGCCCAGGCCCAGGGCGCGGCAGCGGCCGTCGTACTTGGGCTTGCGGCCCTCGGCCATGGCCTTGTCGCGCATGGCCTGCACGTCGTCGGGCGTGCACTGGCACCAGTAGGCGCGGCCGTTGGCGAGCAGGGCGTCCACGTTGGCGTTGTAGAGGTCCTGGCGCTCGCTCTGGAAGTAGGGCCCGTCGTCGTGGGCCAGGCCCAGCCAGGCCATGCCGTCCAGGATGGCCTGGGTCATCTCCGTGGTGGAGCGGGCCGCGTCCGTGTCCTCGATGCGCAGGACGAAGCGGCCGCCGCTCTTGCGGGCCAGCAGGTAGTTGAACAGCGCGGTGCGCGCGCCGCCGATGTGCAGGTAGCCGGTGGGGCTGGGCGGGAAGCGGGTGACGACCTGGGTCATGGTTTCTCCGGGCGCGGGGAAATGGGCCGCGGGAGGCGGCCGGGTGCGGGCGGGGGGAGGCGGCGGGAGCCTAGACCGACTCGACCCGCTTCACCTCGGGCACTTCCTTGAGGATGATGCGCTCGATGCCGTTCTTGAGGGTGATCTGGGACATGGGGCAGCCCTTGCAGGCGCCCTGCAGGCGGACCTTGACCACCCCGTCCTCGGTGACCTCCGCCAGCTCCACGTTTCCGCCGTCGGCGGCCAGCATGGGCCGGACCTTGTCCAGGGCCTTCTCGACCTTGTCGCGCAGCATGGGGTTCTCCTTGGGGCCCGCGGGCGCGGGCCGGTTGTGGCAGGGGCTCAGTATAGGGTCCGGGGGCGTGATGTCAAATGGCCCAGTCCGAGCGCCTTGCACATCTTTGTTCAGAAAAAGTTGACAATATCGTATCCGAGGGCTAGGTTGAACCCATGTTGACGCAGCTCTTCACCTCGCGCACGCGCATCAAGCTGCTGCTCAAGCTGTTCCTGAATCCCGACGTCTCCTGCTACCTGCGGGAGCTGGCCAAGGAGTTCGGGGCCTCGCCCAACGCCATCAAGGAGGAGTTGGACAGCCTCTCGGCCGCGGGCTATCTGGACAAGCGCCAGCAGGGCCGCAGCATCTACTACAAGGCCGACACCAAGCATCCCTTCTTCCCCGAGATCAACTCCATCGTCCGCAAGTACATCGGGATAGACAGGATAATTGAACAGGTCATGTCCAAGCTCGGCCAGGTGGACGCGGTGTACATCCTGGACGACTACGCCCTGGGCAAGGACACCGGCCTCATCGACGTGCTGGTGGTGGGCGACGTGAACAAGCAGAAGATCGAATCCCTGTCCCGGTCGGTGGAGGCCAAGATCAAGCGCAAGCTCCGGGTCATGGTCCTGGACGGCGCCGAGTTCGAGGGGTTCAGCAAGGTCCTCCTCTCCCGCCCCAACTGGAAGGTCATTTAAGGGAAGCCCATGTTCGACGGAAAGCGCATCCTCATCACCGGGGGCACCGGCTCCTTCGGCAAGAAGTGCACCGAGATCCTGCTGTCGCGCTACAGCCCGCGCAAGATCATCATCTTCAGCCGGGACGAGTTCAAGCAGTACCTCATGGCCCAGCAGTTCCCGGAGACCACCTATCCCTGCATGCGCTACTTCATCGGCGACGTGCGGGACAAGGAGCGGCTGCAGCGGGCCTTCCACCAGGTGGACTACGTGATCCACGCCGCGGCGCTCAAGCACGTCCCGGCCGCGGAGTACAACCCCACCGAGTGCATCAAGACCAACGTCGCCGGCGCCCAGAACGTGATCAACGTGGCCGCGGACCGCGGCGTGAAGAGGGTGGTGGCCCTGTCCACGGACAAGGCCTGCAACCCGGTGAACCTCTACGGGGCAACCAAGCTCTGCTCGGACAAGCTCTTCGTGGCGGCCAACGCCTTCGTGGCCCAGGACGAGACCCGCTTCGCGGTGGTGCGCTACGGCAACGTGGTGGGCTCCCGGGGCAGCGTCATCCCCCTGTTCCTCAAGCAGCGCCTGAACGGCGCGCTGACCATCACCGATCCCCGCATGACCCGCTTCTGGATCACCCTGGAGCAGGGGGTGGAGTTCGTGCTGCGCTGCTTCGAGCAGATGGAGGGCGGCGAGATCTTCGTGCCCAAGCTGCCTTCGGTGGGCATCATGGACCTGGCCCGGGCCGTGGCCCCGGACTGCGAACACCGGGTCGTCGGCATCCGGCCGGGCGAGAAGATCCACGAGATGATGATCTCCCGCGACGACGCCCGCCTCACCCGGGAGTACGACGACCATTACGTGATCCGGCCGGACAACCGCTACCTGAGCTGCCGCTTCGGCGACGACTGCGGCAGGCCCGTGGCCGAGGACTTCGAGTACGACTCGGGGAACAACACCTGGTGGCTCAAGGGCAAGGAGCTGGAAGACCTGCTCAGGGCCACGCCCATGGAGGAGTAGGGTGGCCGGCCAGGCTCCCTTCATCCCGTACGCCCGGCAGGCCCTGGACCGGGACGACCTGGCCGCGGTGGCCGAAGTCCTGGCCTCGGACTGGCTGACCACCGGCCCCAAGGTGGCCGAGTTCGAGGCCTCCCTGGCCGCCTCCTGCGGCGCGGCCGAGGTCGCGGCGGTCAGCAACGGCACCGCGGCCCTGCACCTGGCCATGCTGGCCCTGGGCGTGGGGCCCGGGGACGAGGTGGTGGTCCCGGCCATGACCTTCGCCGCCTCGGCCAACTGCGTCCTGTACGCGGGCGCGACCCCGGTGTTCGCGGACGTGGACCCGGACAGCCTGCTCCTGGACCTGGCTTCGGCCGAGGCCCGCATCACCCCCCGCACCAAGGCCCTCATCGCCGTGGACTACGCGGGCCAGCCCTGCGACTGGGACGGCCTGCGCGAACTGGCCGGCCGGCGCGGCCTGGCCCTGGTGGACGACGGCTGCCACGCCCTGGGCGCGGCCTACCGGGGCCGGCCGGTGGGCTCCCTGGCCGACCTGACCTGCTTCAGCTTCCATCCGGTGAAGCACATCGCCACCGGCGAGGGCGGGGCCGTGGCCACGGACCGGCCCGACCTGGCCGCGGCCGTGCGCCGGCTGCGCAATCACGGGATAATGACCGACGCCCGCCAGCGCGAGGAGGCCGGCACCTGGTTCTACGAGATGCAGGAGCTGGGCTTCAACTACCGCCTCACCGACATCCAGTGCGCCCTGGGCCTGTCCCAGCTGCGCAAGCTTCCCGGCTGGCTGGCCCGGCGGCGGGAGTTGGCCGCGCGCTACGCCCGGCTCCTGGCCGACATCTCCGGGGCCGAGCCCCTGGCCCTGCTGCCCGACCGGGAGCACGCCTGGCACCTCTACGTGGTGCGGCTGGCCCCGGAGCTGGCCGGCGAGGGCCGCCGCCGGGTGTTCGAGGACCTGCGCGCCGCGGGCGTCGGGGTCAACGTGCATTACGTGCCGGTGTACCTGCACCCGTACTACCGGAAGAATCTCGGCGCCGCCGAGGGCCTGTGTCCCCGCGCCGAGGCGGCCTACTCGCGGATCATCAGCCTGCCCATGTACCCCGGCCTGTCCGACGCGGACCAGGACCGGGTGGTTGGGGCCCTGGACGCGGCCCTGCGCCGGGCGGCCGGATAGGGATCCCGCCATGGAGCTCGGACTGGGCGCGGTGCAGTTCGGCCTGGACTACGGGGTCTCCAACCGGCAGGGGCGGACCCCGGAGCCCGAGGTGCGGCGCATCCTGGAGCTGGCCGCCGCCAGCGGCGTGCGGATCCTGGACACGGCCGCGGCCTACGGGGGCAGCGAGGCTGTCCTCGGTCGCTGCCTGCCTGTGGATTCCTCCTTCCGAATCATCACCAAGACCGCTCCCCTGCGCGAGGCCCGCGGCTCGGCCGATGCCCCCCGCTTGGTGCGCGAGGGCTTCGCCCGCTCGTTGGAGCGCTTGGGCCGTGAGGCGGTGGACGGGCTCCTGGCCCACCACGCCGCAGACCTGCTCGGCCCCGGGGGCGAGGCGGTCTTCGCGGTGCTGGACGGCCTGCGCCGGGAGGGCCTGGCCCGCAAGATCGGGCTTTCGGTCTACGCCGGCGCGGAGATCGACGCGGCCCTGGACCGCTACGATTTCGACCTCGTCCAGGTCCCGGCCAACGTGCTGGACCAGCGCCTGGTGTCCGGCGGCCAGTTCCGCCGCCTGCGCGAGCGGGGCGTGGAGGTGCACGTGCGCTCGGTGTTTCTGCAGGGGCTCCTGCTCATGGACCCGGCCGCGGCCCCGGCCTGGTTCGAGCCGGTGCGGCCGCGCCTGGCCGCCTGGCGCGCAGCCCTCAGCGAGCGCGGCCTGACCCCGGTCCAGGGCGCCCTGGCCTTCGCCCGCACCCTGGACGCTGACGTGGTCCTGGTGGGCGTTGAGAATGCGGCCCAGTTGGCCGCCAACATCGCGGATTTCGCCGCTGCCGCGGACGCGGGCCTGGACTTCGCCCCCTTCGCGCTCGACGACGAGCAGTTCGTGAATCCCGCACGCTGGAACCTGGCCGCATGACCACCCACACCGTCATAGAGAGCCTGGCCGCCTACGAGGCCGTCCGCGCCCAGGACCCCGGCGGGGAGCGGGTGTGGTGGACCACCTCGCCCTATCTCCTGATGCGCCTTCCCGCACTCGGGGAGACCGTGCGTTCGCCCGAGGCCGGCCTGCCCCAGGAGGAGTTCGACGGGTTGGCCCTGGCCGGCCTGGATCTGGCCGACTCCTTCTGCTCGGCCATGAGCGCTCTCTGTCCCTGGGCCGAAACCCTGGATCTGGGCTTGGTGTTCGGGGGTCAGTTGTCGCGTTGTTTCTTTGTGACCTTGTACAAAGGGCTTCTGTTGGACCGGGTGCAGGCCGCGGCGGCCGGAGCGGTGGTGGAGTGCGTGGGCGATCCCGAAGACCCGGGGCTGTCCGGGCTGTCTCTGGTCTACGGGCGGATGGACACCCTTTTTGCGCGCCTGGCTGCAAACTGGCCTGGCGCAGGGTGCGTGGCGACCAGGCTCACGGTGTCCGCCCAGCAATGCGCGAGCATCGAGAGGGAGATCTCCCAGCGCCGGTTCATGGCCGGGGAGAAGTTCTTGAGCCTGCTCAACAATACTCCCAGCTCGGCCCTGTACAAGCTGTGGCGCAAGGTCCAGGCCGCGCGATGGTGGCCCTTCCGGGGGGCCTCCCTCTGGCCCTTCCCCCGTCGGACCCTCCACGTGCTCAGGGACTGCGAACTCATCGAGGAAGCTTTCTTGGGCATCCTTCTGCGCGGGGGGCGCATCCTTCGGATGCCTCCGCTGCCCCGCCCGGACATGGCCGGGGCTTCGGCGTCCGCCCTCCCGGAAGCCGAGGCCGCAGCCGATACGTTCCGCGCCTTGTCCCGCCAGGCCGTGCAAGGGCGGGGCCTGGCCTGGCGGCCGGCGTTCGAACCCAGCCTGGAGTTGGTCTGCAACCGGATACTGGCCTGTCTTGACGGCCTGCGCCGCAACGCATCGCGGCTGGAGCAGGATTTTTCCCGGCTGACGGACAGGATGAAGCCTGGTGACGAGATATTGAGCATCTCGTTCAACTCGCCCCTGGAGCGCCTGTTCGCCGGCCATTGCCGGAAGCGGGGAATCAGGGTCAACGTAGTGGATCACGGCGTGACGCTGGGGCTTTCCGAGTGGAGTTTGTCCCACGCTGCGACCAGCGGCATGGGAATAGGCGAGCGGGCGTTCTACCACTGCGCCCGGGGCGTCCTGGCCGTCCGGCCGCATGTGCCGGAACAGCAGGCCCACGAGGTGGGCCTGCCCGGGATTACCTCCCGTCCTCCCCTGCGCCCCGTGCAGCGGCGGCTGGCCAGGAGGCTCCTGGGACTGGGACAGGCCGAGCATGTGGTCATGGTCGTCTGCGACTTGGACCGCAACAACTACATGTACGGCCCCTGCCAGGACAACGACCTCCAGTTCCTGACCAAGACAAGGCAGACCGCCGAGGCCGTCTGCCGCGCCTTTCCCGCTTCCCGAGTGGTGCTCAAGCTTTACCCCACGCAACGCTACCTGGACGAATACGCATTCGCCGACCTCCAGGCGCAGTTTTCCAATCTGAGCATCGTCAAGGGCGTGGAGTTCCGGTTCATCCGCACGGCGGCAGACCTGCTTTTCACCTCCAGCGTCCAGAGCACCCTGGGTTGGGTGAGCGGGGCGGGAGCCCCTTATTTCTACCTGGACTTCGCCTGGGCCCCCGGCCGGGTCGAGGGCCTGAAGGTGCTGATTCCCGGCATCGACGGCCTGGCCGCGGCCATCATGCCGGATGCGGGGCAGGTATGCTCCGCGCCCAGGGAGTCCCTGGCCGCGGCTCTGTTCAAGAGAGGGAGGTCATGACGGCGCCCCGTGAGCCGGTCATCCGCGGCAAGCGTCTGGAGCTTTGGCCCCTGTCGCCCGAGGACGTCACCGCGACCTACGTCCGCTGGCTCAACGACCCGGAGACCGTGCGCTTCACCGAGGCCCGGCACGCCACCCACACCCTGGAGGGCGTGCGGGCCTACGTGGCGTCCTGCGCGGCCCGGGGCGACGACCATCTGCTCGGCATCTTCGAACTGGCCGGCGGCCGGCATGTGGGCAATATCAAGATCGGACCGGTGAATCCCCACCACCAGTGCGCCAGCGTGGGGCTCATCATCGGCGAGAAGGCGCGGTGGGGCCGGGGATACGCCACCGAGGCCATCGCCCTGGCCGCG
The DNA here is from genome assembly GCA_040753075.1 of Thermodesulfobacteriota bacterium. Taxonomy (GTDB): domain Bacteria; phylum Desulfobacterota; class Desulfovibrionia; order Desulfovibrionales; family Desulfovibrionaceae; genus UBA6814. The sequence continues at coordinate 55,419 of JBFMHA010000012.1, read as the reverse complement.
CGCTACGCCTTCATTGTGCTCGGGCTGCACAAGCTCACCGCCGGGGTCGTGGAGGGGAACGAGGCCTCCCTGCGCGCCTTCGAGAAGAACGGTTTCCACGTGGAAGGGGTGCGCCGCCGCCAGAATTACTGCGAGGGACGCTGGCGGGACGAGTTCATGCTGGGCCTGCTGGCCGAGGAGTGGGAGCATGCGTGAAGGCAGGGTGGTGGCCATCCTCCAGGCGCGCATGTCCTCGACCCGGCTGCCGGGCAAGGTCATGAAGCCCGTCCTGGGCCGGCCCATGCTGGCCCGGCAGTTGGAGCGGCTGCGCCGCTGCACGTCTCTGGACAAGCTGGTGGTGGCCACCAGCGACCGGCCGGACGACGACCCCATCGCCGCGCTCTGCGCGCAGGACGGGGCGGCCTGCTTCCGGGGCAGCCTGGCCGACGTGCTGGATCGCTTCTACCGCTGCGCCGCGGAGCACGGGGCGGACCACGTGGTGCGCCTCACCGGCGACTGTCCGCTCGCCGATCCCCGGATGGTGGACGAGCTGGTGCGTTTCTACCTGGCCGGGGACTTCGACTACGCGGCCAACTGCCGGCCGCCCACCCTGCCCGACGGCCTGGACGCGGAGGTCTTCACCTTCGCCGCCCTGGAGGCCGCCTGGCGCGAGGCCGCCGATCCCTTCGAGCGCGAGCACGTGGTCCCCTTCATCATCCGGCGGCCGGAGCGGTTCCGCATGGGCAACTGGACCTGGCCCGAGAACCTCTCGGGCCTGCGCTGGACCGTGGACGAGCCCGAGGACCTGGCCTTCGTGACCCGGGTCTACGAGGCCCTGCACCCGGCCAAGCCGGATTTCGGGTTCGCCGACGTGCTGGCGCTCCTGGCGGAGCATCCGGAACTGGCGGACGTGAACAGCCGATTCGAGCGGAACGAAGGCTCCAAAGGGCACTGACATGAAGGACATCAGCAAGAGTTTCGCATTGCAGGAGCGGGCCAAGGCCCGCATTCCCGGCCTGTCGCAGCTGCTCTCCAAGCGGCCGGATCGTTTCTCCTACGGAGTCTGGCCGGGGTATTTCAGCCGGGCCGAAGGGGTCCGGGTCTGGGACCTGGACGGCAACGAGTACGTGGACATGTCCATCGGCGGCATCGGGGCCACGGTGCTCGGCTACCAGGACCCGGAGGTGGACGAGGCGGTCCGCGAGGCCATGGGCCGGGGCGTGGCCTCGTCCCTGAACTGCCCGGAGGAGGTGGAGCTGGCCGACCTGCTCTGCGAGTTGCACCCCTGGGCCGAGATGGCGCGTTTCGGCCGTTGCGGCGGCGAGGCCATGGCCGTTGCCGTGCGCATCGCCCGGGCCGCCGCCGGCCGGGACAAGGTGGCCTTCTGCGGCTACCACGGCTGGCACGACTGGTACCTGGCCGCCAACCTGGGCACCGAGAACGCCCTGGGCGAGCACCTCATCTCCGGCCTGGACCCGGCCGGAGTCCCCCGCGGCCTGGCCGGCACGGCCCTGCCCTTTTCCTACAACGACGCGGCCGGCCTGGAGGCCATCGTGGCCGCGCACGGCAAGGACCTGGCCGCGGTGGTCATGGAGCCCATCCGCAGCTCCCGGCCCGAGCCGGGATTCCTGGAGCGGGTGCGGGAGTTGGCCGACTCCTGCGGCGCGGCGCTGGTGGTGGACGAGGTTTCGGCCGGCTTCCGCCTGGGCTGCGGCGGCGCGCACCTGGGCCTGGGCCTCGAGCCGGACCTGGCGGTGTTCTCCAAGGCCCTGGGCAACGGCTATCCGGTGTCCGCGGTCATCGGCAGGGCGCGGTACATGGAGGCGGCCCAGCACAGCTTCATATCCTCCACCAACTGGACCGAGCGCACCGGCTCGGCCGCCGCCCTGGCCATGGTGCGCAAGTTCCGCAGGGTGAAGGCCCACGAGCGCCTGATGGCCCTGGGCGAGGCGGTGCAGGCGGGCTGGGTCCGGCTGGGCGAAAAGCACGGCCTGCCCCTGCATGCGGGCGGCATCGCGCCCCTGTCCCATTTCGCCTTCGAGGTGGCCGAGCCGCTGGCGGCCAAGGCCTATTTCGTGCAGCTCATGCTGGATCGGGGGTTCCTGGCCTCCACCATTTTCTATTCCATGTTCGCGCACGGTTTCGAGCACGTGGAGGCCTACCTGACCGCCGTGGACGAGGCCTTCGCCGAGATCGCCCGGGCCGTGGCCGCGGGCGACCTGAAACGCAAGCTTCGCGGCCAGCCTGCGGCCTCGGGCTTCAAGCGGCTGGCGTAAGGACCCATGGGCCATCTCCGCACCCTCGTGATCCGGGCCGACGCGGACTCGCGCATGGGCGCGGGCCACGTCATGCGCTGCCTGGCCCTGGCCCAGGCCTGGGCCGGGGAGGGCGGGACGGCGCTGTTCTGCGGCCGGGTGGAGTCCGCCTCCCTGCGGGAGCGGCTGGCGGACGAGGGGTTCGGCCTGGCCGAGCCCGGTCCCCGGCCGGGCGACACGGTTTCCCTGCTGACGCGGCGTGGCCTGGCCGGGTGCTGGGTGGCTCTGGACGGCTACCATTTCGGCCCGGAGCGGCAGGAGGAGTTGGAGGCGGCCGGCTTCCGGGTTCTGTGCGTGGACGACGGGGCGCTGCTCTCGCGCTATGCGGCCCGGGTCGTCCTGGCCCCGGACCACGACGCCTCGCCTGCGGCCTATGCCGCGCCGAGTTCTTCCCTCATCCTGGCCGGCCCGCGCTACCGCCTGTTGCGCCGCGGCTTCGCCGGCCTGCCTCGGCCCGCGCGCCGGGCCGGAGAGGGCGCCGTCGTGCTGGTGGCCTTCGGCGGCGCGGACGCCCGCAACGCCACCCGGGCCGCGGTGCTGGGCCTGGATCGGGCCCTGGGACCGCAGGACACGGCCCTGGTGGTGCTGGGGCCGATGAACCGGCGCCGGGAGAGCGTGCAGCAGGCCCTGGACGGCGTGGGCTACCGGCACGAACTGCGTCAGGACGTGGCGGACATGGCCGGGATCTACGCCCGCTGCCATCTGGCCGTGAGCGCGGCCGGAGGCGCGGCCTGGGAGATGGCCGCGGCCGGATTGCCCGCCCTGCTGGCTCCGGTGGCCGCCAACCAGGAGCCGGGCTCAGCCTTCCTGGCCCGGGCCGGGTGCGCCGAGGTGCTGCCCGGCGCCGGCGACCTGGAGAAGGAGGTTTTCGCGGCCAGGGTGCGCAGGCTGCTGGACGACCCGGCCAGGCTGGAGGCCCTGTCCCGTTCCGGGCCGCAGGCTTGCGACGGCCGGGGGCCGCAGCGGGTGTGCCGGGTGCTGGCCGCCCTGGACCGGGACCAGTTCGCGCAGTTCGTGTTGCGCCGGGCCGAGGCCGGGGATCTGGAGCAGGTGTTCCGCCTGGCCAACGATCCCGCGGTGCGGGCCAACTCCTTTTCTCCGGAGCCCATCGCCCTGGAGGGCCATGCCCGCTGGTTCACGGCCAAGCTGGCCTCGCCGGACACCGCCTTCTTCGTCCTGGACCTGGAGGGCGTGGTGGCGGCCCTGGCCCGCTTCGACCGGACCGGGGACGCGGCGGAGATCGATGTGGCGGTGCACCCGGCCTTCCGGGGCCGGGGCCTGGGCGCGCGCATCCTGCGCGAGGCCTCCCCGCTGGCCGCGGCCGGCCTGGGCGCGGCCCGGTTGCGCGGGGTGGTGCTGGAGGGCAATGTGGAGTCGCGGCGTTGCTTCTCCCGGGCGGGGTTCAGAGAGGCCGCCCCGGAGCAGGTCAGGGGAAGAACCTGTGCGGTGTTCGTCCTGGAATCCGGGGCAGGGGAGGCGTGAGGTGAGCGAAGACGCGACGATCCGGCCCATTCCTTTCGGCCGCCGGGCCATCGGGCCGGGCCTGCCGGTGGTGGTCATCGCCGAGATCGGCATCAACCACGAGGGCGACCCGGCGACCTGCCTGCGCCTGGTCGAGGCCGCGGCCAAGGCCGGGGCCGACGCCGTGAAGCTGCAGACGGTCAAGGCTGCGGAGAACTACGCCCCGGGCACCGAATCCTACGAGATTTTCCGCCGGGCCGAGCTGGCCGAGGCGGACACCGCCCGGGCCTTCGCCCGAGCCCGGGATCTGGGCATGGAGTGCTTCACCACCTGCGGGGATGCGCCCTCCCTGGAGTTCGTGGCATCGCTCGCGCCCGCGGCCTGGAAGATATCTTCAGGCCTTTTGACCCACCTTCCCCTGATTCGCCGGGCAGCGGCCACGGGCCGCACCCTGCTCCTGTCCACGGGCATGACGGGCATGGCCGAGGCGAGGATGGCGGTGGACACGGCCCGGGCGGCCGGGGCCAAGCACCTGGGCCTGTTCCAGTGCACCTCGCTCTATCCCGCCCCGCCCGAAACCCTGCACCTGCGCGCCATCCCCGTCCTGGCCCGGGAGTTCGGCGCGCCGGCCGGGCTTTCCGACCATTCGGCGGGCTCCCTGGCCCCGGCCCTGGCCGTGGCCTGCGGGGCGTGCATGATCGAGAAGCATTTCTCCCTGGACCCGTCCCGTCCCGGTTTCGACCACGCGACCTCCCTGGACCCGGCCGGATTCGCGGACATGGTGCGCACCGTGCGCCTGGCCGAGGCCATGCTGGGGTCCGCGGACAAGCCGGTGCCTCCGGCGGTGGCCGCCAACGCTGCCAAGTACCTGCGCTGCCTGGCCGCGCGGCGGGACATCCCGGAGGGCAAGATGCTGGAGCCCGCGGATCTGGCCGTGCTGCGCCTGTCCGCTGGCCGCTGCGGCCTGCCGCCCGAGGCCCTGGACACCGTGCCCGGCCGTCGCGCCCGGCGCGCCCTTTCGGCCTATTCAGCCATCACCGAAGAGGATTTGTCGTGAGCCGCCAGAAAGTCTGTTTTCTCATCACGTGTGTTGGCGGGACCCTGGTGCCCGCGGCTCTGCGCATGCTCCGGGAGAGCAAGCGCTTCGACTACCGGCTGGTGGGCGTCAACGCCACGCCCGCACCCCTGGCCGCGCAGTTCCTGGACGCTTTCCACACCGCGCCCAAGGGCGACGATCCGGCCTACGCCCAGGCGCTGCTGGACATCGTGCGCAAGGAGAAGGTCGAAGTTCTCCTCCCCTGGTCAGATGCCGAGGCCGAGGCCATGTCCGCCCTGGCCGGGGAGCTGGCCGGTCTGGGCGGGAAGGCTTTGGTCGCCTCGCCCGCCTGTTTGGCCCGCATCGCCAACAAGCGGGTGACCTACGACAACCTGCGCGCCGCGGGCCTGCCCGCGCCGGAGTACGCCGCGGTACACGACGCCTCGTCTCTGCGCGCCGCGGTCGCGGCCTACGGGCACCCCGGCCGCACCGTGGTGGTCAAGCCCAGCCGCGGCCGCGGGGGGCGGGGGCTGTTCGTTCTTCTGGGCCATGACAACCCTCCGGAGTGGCTGGGTGCGGGCCAGCGTGAGAAACGCCTGTCCCCTGGGGAGCTGGACGATGCCCGGGTGGAGTCGTTCTTTTCCTTTGGCGGGGAGCTGCTGGTCATGCCCTGCCTGGGCGTGCCGGCCTTTGACGCGGACGTGGTCGGCCTGGGCCGGGAGCCTGCGGTGCTGGTCCGCCGCCGGCACAACCCCACCGGCATCCCCTTTGCGGGCAACACGCTGGTGGCCGACCCCGAGGTGGTGGATTACTGCCGGACCGTGGCCCGGGTCCTGGGCCTTGAGGCGGTTCACGACATCGACCTCATGGCCAGCCCCGAGGGCCGTCCGGTGGTGCTGGAGGTGAACCCCCGGCCCAGCGGCAGCCTGCCGGCCAGCATGGCTGCGGGATTCCCGGTGCTGGACTGGGCCGTGGACCGGGCCTTGGGCGGCGATCCGGAGGTGGGCGGGCCAGACCGGGACCTGGATGTGATGGCCATGGTCGTGCCGCAGCCCGTGGACCCGGCGCAGGGGAGGTAATGATGGACACGGTGCGTATCCTGGACACCACCCTGCGCGACGGAGACCAGGCCGCGGGAGCGGCCCTGCGGCCCCAGGAGAAGAAGGTCCTGGCCCGACAGCTGGAGCGGCTGGGGGTAGACGTCATCGAGGCCGGTTTTCCCGCTGCCTCGGACGCGGAAATGATGGCCGTGCAGGATATCGCCAGGGTCATCAAGGAGTGCGTGGTCTCGGCCTTTGCCCGGGGCGCCCGTCGGGACATCGAGCAGGCCGGCGCGGCGGTGGCCAAGGCCTGCGCCCCGCGCATCGAGGTGGCGGTTCCCGTCTCGGACCTGCACATCGAGCGCCAGTTGGGCAAGAACCGGGAGCAGGTCCTGGAGATGACCAGGGAAAGCGTGCGCCTGGCCCGGAAGCTGGTGGGCGACGTGCAGTGGATAGGGGTGGACTCGACCCGGGCGGACCGGGACTACCTGGCCCGGCACATGGAGGCGGCCATCGCCGCCGGAGCCTCCACGGTGTCCATAGCCGACACCGTGGGCTTCGCCACCCCGGCGGAGATGGACGCCCTGGTGCGCCATCTTCTGGCGGAGGTGGAGGGCATGGAGCGGGCGGTCCTGGCCGTGCACTGCCACGACGACCTGGGCCTGGCCACGGCCAATACGCTGGCGGCGCTCCTGGCCGGGGCGCGGGAGGCCCAGTGCACGGTCAACGGCCTGGGCGAGCGGGCGGGAAACGCAGCCCTGGAAGAACTGGTCATGGCCATCACCGTGCGCCGCGGCGTCTATCCTTTCGCCCTGGGTGTGGACACCCGGGAGTTGGCCGCCACCAGTCGCATGGTGGCGGAGATGAGCGGGTTCGTGGTGCCGCCCAACAAGGCGGTGGTGGGGAGCAACGCCTTCACCCACGGTTCCGGCATGCACCAGGACGCCTTGCTCAAGGCCGCCGAGACGTACCAGATCATGGACCCCGAGATGGTGGGCGGCGGGGCGCAACGCATCCTCATCGGCCCGCACAGCGGGCGACGCGGCTTGCGCCACAAACTGCGCGACCTGGGCTGCGGCCTTGAGGGCGAACCCCTGGAGCGGGCTTTCCATCTGGTCAAGGAACTGGCCGTGGGCCGCAAATCCCTGTCCGACGATGAATTGCGCGAGGTGGCCCGGCAGTGCCTGCAAAACGGCGAGATCGGGGAAGGAGGGCAGCCATGAACGTGCTCGTGCTGGCCGCGCATCCGGACGACGAGGTCCTGGGCTGCGGCGGGACCATGGCCCGGCTGGCCGCGGAGGGCTGCCGGGTGAGCGTGGCCATCCTGGGCCAGGGCGCGGCCTCGCGCCACGCCCCGGGCAGCCCGGAAGCCGCGGCCGAGGTGGAGGCGCTCCAGGCCAGGAGCCGGGAGGCCGCCCGCATCCTGGGCGCGGCCGAGGTGCTGCACTTCGGCCTGCCGGACAACCGATTCGATTCCCTGGATATGCTGGACGTGGTCAAGACCGTTGAAGACCTGGGCCGCAGGTTGCGGCCCGAAGTTGTCTACGCGCAGCACGGCGGGGACCTGAACGTGGACCACGCCGTCACCTTCCGGGCCGCGCTCACCGCGTTCCGCCCCCTGCCCGGGAGCACGGCGCGGGCGCTCTACGCCTACGAGGTGGCCTCGTCCACGGAATGGGCCTTCGGCCAGTTCGCCCCGGCCTTCCGTCCGGACACCTTCGTGGACGTGACTGCTTTCCTGGACAGCAAGATGGAGGCCCTGGCCGCATACGAGGGCGAGGTGCGTCCCTTCCCGCATCCCCGCTCGGAGCGGGCGGTGCGGGCCCAGGCCGAACTGCGCGGGGCTGCCGTGGGCGCGCCCGCGGCCGAGGCGTTCGTCACGGTGTGGCGAAAGGTGTGACCCAGGAGTGCGCCAAGGGTCAAGCACGGCGGTTCAGACGCATTGTACGGGAATGCTTTCGGATACGCCCGCCGGAGCACGGGGCGGCCCCGCAGGGGCCCGGAGCAGGCTGATCCGGCAAGAGATACGCCAGATGGAGCGCGCGAAGCTTTTGGACCGCATTATTGAAATCATCCGCTCCCTCTATCCCGGGGGCGGGGCAGCGCCGCTGCACGCCCCGGCGTTCCTGGGCAAGGGGAAGGAGCGCCTGGCCCAGTGCGTGGAATCGGCCTTCGTCTCCAGCGCTTGGTTCGAGGAGATGGTCCGGGAGTGCGTGGGGGCGGCTCGCGCGGCGGCCACGGTCAGCGCCGCCGCTGGTCTGCATCTGGCCCTCTTGGGCGTGGGGGTGTAGCCTTGAGGCTTTTTAAAGAATACGCGGAATTCGGGATCACCGGCCGGAGGGCGGCGCTCTTCGGGCTGGTGTCGGTGGGTGCGGCCCTGTTCGAGGGGTTCGGGGTGGCCATGTTCCTGCCGGTGCTCCAGTATCTGGAAAAGGACCGGGACGTGGCTGCCTTGCGCGCGGGCTCCCGGGCCTGGGACATGCTCGCCCGGGGGTTTGAGGCGGTGGGCCTGGCTGTGGGCCTGGAGGGGTTGCTGGCCCTGCTGGTGCTGCTCATGTTCGCTCGGGTGGGCATGACCTATCTGCGCCGGGCCTATGTGGCGTGGCTCACCCAGGATATCCTCCACTGCATCCAGAGCGGGTTCTTCTCCCACTACATGCGGGCGAGCCTGGACCTGTTCGAGCAGGTGTCCACCGGCCGGCTGGTGAACCTGCTGACTACCGAGGCCCAGCGGGTGAGCGGGTACTGCAACGGGGTGTTCCAGTTCTGCGCTCTGGGCCTGGTGGTGGCCGGATACGCCGCGGTCCTGCTCTGGCTTTCCCCTCCCATGACCTTGGTGGCGTTGGCGCTTCTGGCGATCAGCGCCCTGGTGGTGAGCCGGGCGGTGAACCGCCAGACCCGCGAGGCCAGCCAGAGCACCACCGCCGCCAACCGCGACCTGTCCTTCCTCCTGGTGGAGTTGCTCGGTGCGGTGCGGCTGGTCAAGCTTTCGGCCGCGGACCAGCGGGAGTCCGAGCGCATGTCCGCCACCTCGCGCACGGTGCGCCGGAACTACTACCGTCTGAAGATCCTCAACGCCCAGGTGGAGCTCATCCTGGAGCCCATCGCCATCCTGGCCGGAGCGATCGTGCTCTACGCCTCCTTTACCTATTTTTCCATGAGCCTGGCCCAGATCGGAGTGTTCATGCTGGTGCTGGTGCGGCTGCTGCCCCTATCCAAGGAGCTGCTCATGGCCCGGCAGACCCTGCTCTCCTGTCTGGGCAGCGTGAACGAGGTGCGCAGCGGGCTGCGCCAGGCCAAAGCCGCCCGCGAACCCGAATCCGTCGGCGGAAAGGAGTTCGTCCCCCTGCGCCAGGGCATCGAGGTGCAGGGTCTGCGTTTCACCTATCCGGGCAAGGCGACGCCGGCCCTGGACGGCGTGGACCTCTTCATCCCTGCCGGGCGGATGACCGCCTTGGTGGGGCCCTCCGGCGCGGGCAAGTCCACCCTGGCCGATTGCCTGGCGGCCCTGCGCCGTCCCCAGCAGGGCCGCATTCTCTTCGACGGCGCGCCCTCGGGCGACTTCGACCTGGCCTCTTTGCGCCGGGGCATGGCCTTCGTGTCCCAGGACACCTCCCTGCTCAACGACACGGTGCGCGCCAACCTGGCCTTTCCCCGGCCCGAGGCCACGGACCAGGAGATCTGGAGCGCCCTGGAGCGGGCCCGGGCAAAGGAGTTCGTCCTGGCCCTGCCCAAAGGGCTGGACACGGTGTTGGGCGAGCGCGGGGTGCAGCTTTCAGGTGGGCAGCGGCAGCGGCTCTCCCTGGCGCGGGCCCTGCTGGAGGGCGCCGCGGTGCTCATCCTGGACGAGCCCACCAGCGCCCTGGACTCGGAAACCGAGAAGGACATCCAGGAGGTCATGGACCGGATGCGCCGGGAGGGGCGGGTGACCTTCGTGGTCATCGCCCACCGCCTGTCCACCATCCGCTCCGCAGACCAGATCGTGGTGATCCGGGACGGCCGGGTGAGCGGACAGGGCCGGCACGCCGAGCTCATGGCGTCCGAGGACTGGTATAGCAAGCTCAACGCCTTGCAGGCCGGGTAAGGCCGGGGATGCCCGATCCGGGCAAGGCTGGCGGACCGCGGTTGCGATCCCTTTTTGTACAGAAAAAGTTGACAAGTTAGAGTGGCGCAAGTAGGGTAAAATTGTCTGGAGCGGAGGCGCGATCTTGTGCCGGGCGTCCTGGCGTGCGGGGCCAGCCGCCCCGGGAGGATTGATCATGAACCTGTCCGGCAAGAAGATCCTGGTCACCGGGTCCGACGGCTTCATCGGCTCCCACCTGGTCGAGGAGTTGGTGCGCCGCGGCCACGACGTGCGCGCCTTCGTGCTCTACAACTCCTTCAACTCCTGGGGCTGGCTGGACCGCTCCGAGCCCGCCATTCGCGACAGCCTGGACGTGTTCTGCGGCGACGTGCGCGACCCCAACGGCGTGCGCGCCGCCATGCGCGGCTGCGACGTGGTGCTGCACCTGGCCGCGCTCATCGCCATCCCGTACTCCTACCATTCTCCGGACACCTACGTGGACACCAACGTCAAGGGCGCGCTCAACATCGTGCAGGCGGCCCGGGACCTGGGGGTGGAGCGGGTGGTGCACACCTCCACCAGCGAGGTGTACGGCACGGCCCGGTTCGCGCCCATCACCGAGGAGCACCCCCTGCAGGGCCAGTCCCCGTACTCCGCCTCCAAGATCGGCGCGGACCAGATCGCCCTGTCCTTCCACAAGAGTTTCGACACCCCGGTGGCGGTGATCCGGCCCTTCAACACCTACGGCCCGCGCCAGAGCGCCCGGGCGGTCATCCCCACGGTCATGACCCAGATCCGGGCCGGGGCCAGGAGGATCAAGCTGGGCTCCCTGCACCCCACCCGCGACTTCAACTACGTGGCGGATACGGTGCGGGCCTTCATCGCGGTGGCCGAGTGCGACGCGGCCGTGGGCGAGGTGGTGAACTCGGGCAGCGCCTTCGAGGTGACCATCGGCGACACGGCCAGGCTCATCGCCGAGGTCATGGGCGCGGATATCGAGATCGTGTGCGACGAGCAGCGCATCCGGCCCGGGAAGAGCGAGGTGGAGCGGCTCTTCGCCTCCAACGACAAGCTGCGCGCCCTCACGGACTGGACCCCGCAGTACGCGGGCCTGGACGGGTTCAGGCGCGGCCTGGCCGAAACCGCGGCCTGGTTCGCGGACCCCGAGAACCTCAAGATGTACAAGGCCGGCATCTATACCTTGTAGGCCGCCATGGAGCCCCGGAAGATCTGCGTCATCACCGGCTCGCGGGCCGACTACGGGTACCTGGCCACCCTCATGGGGCTGGTGCGGGAGGACCCGCGCTGCGAGCTGCAGGCAGTGGCCACGGGCATGCACCTGTGGCCCGAGTTCGGCGACACCTGGCGCGAGATCGAGGCGGACGGCTTTCCCCTGGCCGCCCGGGTGGCCGCGCCGCTGGACGGCGCCGGCGCAGGCGACGTGGCCCGGACCACGGGCCGGCTGCTGGAGGGCTTCGCCGACGCCCTGGAGGAGCTGGCCCCGGACTTCGCGGTGGTCTTGGGCGACCGCTACGAGATCTTCGCCGCGGCCCAGGCCTGCCTGTTCCTGCGCATCCCCCTGGCCCACCTGGCGGGCGGCGACGTGACCGAGGGGGCCTACGACGAGGCCATGCGGCACTCCATCACCAAGATGGCCTCCCTGCACTTCGTGACCACGCCCCAGGCCGCCAGGCGCGTGGCCCAGCTGGGCGAGGACCCGGCCCGCATCCACTGCGTGGGCGCCACCAGCCTGGACCGGCTGGCGGCCCTGCCGCTCCTGTCCCGGGAGGAGCTGGCCGCCCAGCTCGGCTTCACCTTCAGGGGCCGCAACCTCTTGGTCACTTTCCACCCCGTGACCCTGGCCGCCACCCCCTCCGCGGCCCAGATGGACGAACTCCTGGCCGCCCTGGACGATCTGGCCGCGGACGGCGACACCGGCATCCTCTGCACCGCCCCCAATGCGGACACCGAGGGCCTGGACCTCCTGGCCCGGCTCACGGACTATGCCGCCTCCCGGCCTCACGTGCTGATGCGGGCCTCCCTGGGCCAGCTGCGCTACCTGAGCGCCGTGGCGGCCTGCGACGCGGTGGTGGGCAACTCGTCCAGCGGGCTGTACGAGGTCCCGAGCCTGAAGCGGCCCACCGTGGACATCGGCGAACGGCAGGAGGGGCGGCTGCGCGCAGGGAGCGTGGTGCACTGCGCACCCGAGCGCACGGCCATCCGGCGGGCGGTGGAGACGGCCCTGGCCCTGGATTGCTCCAACGTGGTGAACCCCTATGGCGACGGCCGCGCGTCCCGGCGCATCCTGGACGTGCTCAAGGCCGCGCCCGACCCGCGGGCCCTGGTCCGCAAGAGGTTCCACGACCTGCCATGAAGAAGCGCACCTTCATCATTGCCGAGGCCGGGGTGAACCACAACGGTTCGCCGGCGCGGGCCATGGACCTGGTGGACGCGGCCGCGGCCGCCGGGGCCGACGCGGTGAAGTTCCAGACCTTTTCCGCGGCCCGCCTGGCCACCCGCCAGGCGGCCAAGGCCGCGTACCAGGCCGAGCGCACCGGGGAAGGCGGGCAGTACGAGATGCTCAAGGCCCTGGAGTTGGCGCCCGAGGATTTCGTGGCCCTGGCCGGGCGCTGCCGGGAGCGGGGCATCGAGTTCATGTCCACGCCCTTTGACGAGGAAAGCCTGGCCCTGCTGGTGGGGCTGGGGGTGGCCCGCATCAAGGTCGGGTCGGGCGACGCCACCAACGCCCCGCTGCTGCTGGCCGCGGCGCGCACCGGCCTGCCGGTGGTCCTTTCCACCGGCATGTGCGCCCTGGTGGAGGTGCGCCAGGCCCTGGGGGTGCTGGCCTTCGGCTACCTGGGCCTGGAGAATCCCGGCCGCGCCGCGTTCCGGGAGGCCTTGCTCCGGGAGGACGGCCAGGCCGCCCTGCGCGAGAAGGTGACGCTCCTGCACTGCACCACCAGCTATCCCACCCCTCCCGAGGCGGTGAACCTCCTGGCCATGGACACCCTGGCCGGGACCTTCGGCCTGGCCGCCGGCTATTCCGACCATACCGAGGGGATCGTGGTGTCCGTGGCCGCGGCCGCGCGCGGGGCGGTGATGGTGGAGAAGCACTTCACCCTGGACCGCTCCCTGCCCGGGCCGGACCACGCGGCCAGCCTGGAGCCCGGGGAGTTGGCCGACCTGGTGGCTGCGGTGCGCCTGGCGGATGCCGCCCTGGGCGAGCCGGGCAAGGCCCCGGCCCGGGCCGAACTGGGCAACCTGGCCGTGGCCCGCAAGAGCCTGGTGGCGGCGCAGCCCGTGGCTCCGGGCGAGACCTTGACATCCCGGAACATGACGGTAAAGCGTCCGGGCTCCGGACTCTCCCCCTTCCTCTTCTGGGAGCTGGAAGGCCGGCCCGCCACCCGAGGCTACGAACCGGACGAGCTCCTGGACCTGGCCGAGGCGCCGGAGGAGGGAGAAACCCCATGACCGCGAAACATCTGCTGGTATCCCTGGACGCCCCGATCCGGGAGGCGCTCAAGGTCATCAACGACTCGGGCACGCTCATCGCCCTGGTGGCGGACGAGGACCAGCGCCTGGTGGGCACCGTAACCGACGGCGACGTGCGTCGTGGCCTGCTGCGCGGCCTGGCCATGGACGACCCCGTCTCTGCGGTCATGTTCCGGGACTTCACCTCGGTGCGGGAGTCCGACGACCCGGCCACGTTCCAGGAGATCATGCGCCGCAAGTGCATCGCCCACCTCCCCGAGTTGGATGCCGGGGGCCGGGTGGTCCGCCTGCATCTGCTGGGGGAGGAGCAGGGCAGGCGCGAGAACTGGGTGGTGCTCATGGCCGGCGGGCTGGGCACTCGGCTTCGACCGCTGACCGACGACTGCCCCAAGCCCCTGCTCAAGGTGGGGGGCAAGCCCATCCTGCAGACCATCATCGAGAAGTTCCGGGAGGCCGGCTTCTATAGGTTCTTTCTGTCGGTCAACTATCGGGCGGAGATGGTCAGGGCCTTTTTCGGCGACGGCTCCCATCTCGGGGTGCAGATCGAGTACCTGCACGAAACCGAGAAACTCGGGACCGCCGGCTCCCTGGGCCTGCTGCCGCAACGTCCGGACCGCCCATTCTTCGTCATGAACGGGGACTTGTTGACCAAAGTGGATTTCGTCCAGCTCCTGGACTTCCACTCCGCCCAGGGGGCCACCGGCACCATGTGCGTGCGGGAGTACCAGATCCAGATTCCCTTCGGGGTGGTGTCCGTGGACGGCTCGACCATCCGCGGGGTCGAGGAGAAGCCGACCCGGACGTTCTTCGTCAACGCCGGCATCTACGCGTTCTCGCCGGAAGCCCTGGACTTCGTGTCCCAGGGGGATTTCCTGGACATGCCGACCCTGTTCGAGCGCCTGGCGGGCTCCGGGCGCGTCACGTCGGCCTTCCCCATCTTCGAGTACTGGCTTGATATCGGGCAGATGAAGGATTACGAACAGGGCAAAAACGACTACTGCGCGCTCTTCGAAGGGTCTTCCGCCACGGAGCGTACGCCGCGATGATCGACGGAAATCGTGTCCTGGCCGTCATCACCGCGCGCGGGGGCTCCAAGGGCCTGCCGGGGAAGAACGTGCTGCCGGCCGCCGGGAAGCCCCTGGTGGCCTTCAGCGTCGAGCAGGCCCTGGCTTCGCGGCATATTGACCGGCTGGTCATCTCCTCTGACGACCCGGTCATCATCGAAGCGGCGGTGCGCTTTGGATGCGAGGCGCCCTTTGTCCGGCCGGCGGAGTTGGCCCGCGACGAGAGTTCCTCCGCCGACGTCCTGGTCCACGCCCTGCGCCAGATCCCCGGCTATGATCTCGCCGTGCTCCTGCAGCCCACGTCCCCGCTCCGGGAGGCGGGGGACATCGACGCCTGCCTGGAGCGGGCGGTCCGCACCGGGGCCCACTCCTGCCTCTCGGTGGTCCGGGTGGAGAAGGGGCCGCACTGGATGCTGACCGTGGACAGCGCCGGAGAAGTGTCGCCCTATTTGGGCTGGGAGGGATTCGCGGCCAGGCGGCAGGAGCTGCCGGCGGTGTTTTGCCCCAACGGTGCAGTGTACGTGGTCCGCACCGGCTGGTTCCTGGAGAGCCGACGGTTCTTGGCTGAAGGCACCCAGGCGCACGTCATGCCGTCCGAGCGTTCCTTGGACATTGATAGCGCGCTTGATTTCAAGATATTCAAATCCATTATCGAGGAAGACGATGCCGCTGCCACGCGTAGTCGACGTTAACGTCGCAGAGTTTGCCAGGATTGAGGGCCCGTTCGAGGTCAAGTACGGATTGCCTGAGGACGTGAAGTTCTGCCGCAAATGCGTCATCTCCAACCAGCGCCCTAGTTCGGCCATGGAGTTCAAGCACACCAGCGGCTCCAGGAAGGCGACCATCAACTTCGACGAGGAAGGGGTGTGTGACGCCTGCCGGTTTGCCGAGCGCAAGCAGGCGGGCATCGATTGGGAAGTCCGCAAGCAGGAGTTGCGGGAACTGTGCGACCGACACCGCAGCAAGGACGGATCGTTCGACTGCCTGGTGCCGGGCTCCGGCGGAAAGGACAGCATCTACGCCGCGCACATGCTCAAGTATGAGTTCGGCATGAATCCGCTCACCATCACCTGGGCGCCCCATATCTACACCGACTGGGGCTGGCGGAACATGCAGTCCTGGATTCATTCCGGGTTCGACAACATCCTGTACACGCCCAACGGGCGCATCCACCGCCTCATGACCCGCCTGGCGGTGGAGAAGCTCTTCCACCCCTTCCAGCCCTTCATTATCGGGCAGAAGGCCTTGGCCCCCAAGGTGGCCATGCGCTACGGCATCGGCCTCATCTTTTACGGCGAGAACGAGGCCGAGTACGGCAATCCCGTGGGCGAGAACGAATCAGCGCGGCGCAGCTGGGAGTATTTCACGTCCCGGAACCAGGACGACATCTACATCGGCGGCACGTCCGTGGCCGAGCTCATCGACAGCTACGGCCTCAAGTGGGGCGACCTGGATTTCTACCTGCCCCAGGACCCCAACCGCCTGGAAGAGGCCGGGATGCAGGTGCACTACCTGGGCTATTATCTCCGCTGGCATCCCCAGAACTGCTATTACTACGCCGTGGAGAACGCCGGATTCGTGGCCTCGCCCGAGCGGACCCCCGGAACGTACAGCAAGTACAACAGCATCGACGACAAGGTGGACGACCTGCACTACTACACCACCTACATAAAGTTCGGCATTGGCCGCGCCACCTACGACGCGGCGCAGGAGATACGCTCCGGGGACATCACCCGCGAGGAGGGTGTCGCCCTGGTGCGCCGCTACGACGGCGAATTCCCCGAGCGCTTCCTGCCTGAGTCGCTCGACTATCTCTCCCTCCGGCCCAAGGAGTTTCCCAAGGCCTCCCGGATGTTCGAGGAGCCTGTGATGTCGCGGGACTACTTCATGCACCTTGCCGACCGGTTCCGCTCCCCGCACCTGTGGCGCTATGACGGAGGCGACTGGAAACTGCGCCATGCGGTGTTCCAGGAGGCCTGGGCCGGCGGAGGGCACGAGGACGGCGCCCTGCGCTGGAGAGGCAACGCCTACAGGCCAGCCAACTGAACGAAGAGTCGGCCATGGACATAACGCGTCTCCTCGCGCGGCTCGACATCAAAGGCCCCAACCTGATCAAGGGCGTCCATCTCGAAGGCCTGCGGGTGGTGGGTGATCCCCACCTCTACGCCAAGCGGTACTACGAGGAGGGGATCGACGAGATCATCTTCATGGACGCCGTGGCCAGCCTCTACGGTCGCAACAGCCTGAAGGAGATCGTGCGGGCAACGGCCGCGGAGCTGTTCATTCCCATGACCGTCGGAGGGGGCATCCGCAGCGTGGATGACGTGCGGGATATGCTGCGCTGCGGCGCGGACAAGGTGGCCATCAACACCGCCGCCGTGGCCCGGCCGGAGCTCATCACTGAGGTGGCGCAGCGCTTCGGCTCGCAGTGCATGGTTCTGCAGGTGGACGCCAAACGCACGCCCCGGGGCGGATGGGAGGCCTACACCGATGGCGGGCGCGAGCACACCGGGCTGGAGGTGATCGAGTGGGTCCGGCGCGGCGTCGAACTGGGAGCGGGGGAGATCCTGCTCACCTCCGTGGACTGCGAGGGCGCCCGCAAGGGGTTCGACCTGGAGCTGACCCGGGCGGTGGCGGACAGCGTCTCCGTGCCGGTGATCGCCTGCGGCGGATGCGGCGAGGATGGACACATCTCGGACGTAGTGCACGTCGGGCATGCGGACGCCGTGGCCGTGGCGGGAGCTCTCCACTTCGGTCGGGTTTCGGTTGCGGCCATGCGCCAGGCCATAGTCGAAGGAGTGGCGGCATGAGCGTTGTCGTGACCATCGTCGACTACGGCATGGGTAATATTTTCAGCATCATTAACGCGCTCGGCAAGGTGGGCGCGGAGCCGCGGCTCAGCGGAGACCCGCGCGAGGTGGCCAGCGCGGATCGGGTGGTGCTGCCCGGAGTCGGGGCGTTCAAGGACGGCATGGAGGGGCTGGCCGAGCGGGGTCTGGTCGAAGCCCTGCGCGAGTTCGCGGCCAGGGAGCGGCCTCTCCTGGGCATCTGCCTGGGCATGCAGATGATGCTCGACACCGGCCTGGAGTTCGGGGTCTGGGACGGGCTGGGGCTGATTCCCGGCACGGTGGAGAGGATTCAGGACACCGGCGTGGACGGGCGTCCGCACAAGATTCCCCACATAGGCTGGAACAGGTTGATCCCGCCGCACGAGGGCGCGTGGCGGGGGACCATCCTGGAGAACGTGGAGCCCGGCTCCCGGGCCTATTTCGTGCATTCCTTCATGGCCATGCCGGTCAACGAAGAACACCGCATGGCCGACACCTATTACAACGGCAGGCGGATAACTGCGGCGGTGCGCCGGGGCTGCCTCTACGGCTGCCAGTTCCATCCCGAGAAAAGCGGCAGGGTCGGACTGGGCATCCTGTCCCAGTTCCTCGCCGGTTGAGGCCATCTTCCACAACTGCAAGCCCAGGGTGTGTCATGAGAGTACTGCTCGTCGTCTACGACAACGATTCCTACATCCACTGGTTCCCCCAGGGGCTAGGCTACATCGCCGCGGTCATGAGAGACATGGGCTTGGATGTGGAGATCTACAGCCAGGACATGCACCACTATCCCGAGAGCCATCTCGCGGAATATCTCAACCGGAACAGGTTCGATGCGGTGTGTGTGAGCGTCATCGCGGGATACTACCAATACCGCAAGCTCCTGGCCATTTCCGAGGCCGTGAATTCGGTGCGCAACCGGCCCCTGTACATCCTGGGCGGACATGGGCCAGCGCCGGAGCCCGAGTTCTTTTTCCGGAAGACCCAGGCTGACGTCATCGTCATCGGCGAGGGAGAGGACACCACCCGTGAACTGTTTGCCGCCCTGGCGGACAAGAGGAGCCTGTCGGGCGTCAAGGGCATCGCCTGGCGCGACGGCGACGCGGTGACGGTGAACCCCCGCCGGGACCTCATCCGCGACATCGACGCCATTCCCCTGCCCGCGTACGACATGTTCCCCATGGAGTACTACCGGTTGCTCCGGATGCCCCACTGCTCCTCCTCGGACTTCGTCTTCCCCATGCTGTCGGGCCGCGGCTGCACCTTCCGCTGCAACTTCTGCTACCGCATGGACACGGGCTTCCGGCCCCGCAACGCCGAGGCCATCGTCGAAGAGATCCGCCTGCTGCAGGAGAAATGGGGCATCACGTACATCGCCTTTTCCGACGAGTTGCTCATGAACTCGGTGCAACGCACCGAGGAGATCTGCAACGCCTTCCTGAAGGCCGGGCTGGACATCAAGTGGGACTGCAACGGCCGCCTGAACTACGCCAAGGCGGACGTGCTCCGGCTCATGCGCAAGGCGGGGTGCGTGTTCATCAACTACGGCATCGAGGCCTTCGACGACCAGATCCTCAAGAACATGAACAAGGCCCTGACCACTGGGCAGATCATCCGGGGCATCGAGGCTACGCTTGCCGAGGGCATCAGCCCGGGCTTCAACATCATCTTCGGCAACATCGGCGAGAACCGCCGCACCCTGCAGCAGGGGGTGGACTTCCTGCTCAGGTACGACGATGGAGCCCAGATGCGCACCATCCGTCCGGTGACGCCTTATCCCGGCTCGGACCTCTACTACCACGCCCTGGAAACGGGGCTGCTCAAGGACGTTGAGGACTTTTACGAGAACAAGCACATGAATTCCGACCTGTTGGCCGTGAACTACACTGACATGACCGACGATGAGTTCCACGCCGCCCTGTGCGAGGCCAACAAGACGCTGCTGGTCAACTATTTTGACAAGCGCAAGGCCTCCATCCTGAAGCAGACCGACCAGCTCTACCTGGGCCGGAACGCGGCGTTCCGGGGCTATCGCCACAGCTAACCCTTTCCGCAAAGAGAACAATGCGACACAACGCCATCATGGTCTGCAAAAAGAAGCTGGGCAGCGCCGACACCATGCTTCCCGTCTTCCTGACCATCAAGCAGCGCTATCCGGACACCCGTTTCTGGATCCTGTTCCCCACCCAGGAGACCCTGGAGCTGAACCGGCTCAACCACGAGCTGTGGGCGGGCATCCAGTCCCTGAGCCCCACGGTGGTTGTCACCCGGGGGGGCAATACCCTGCGCACCATCGGCATCCTGCTCCGCCTGCTGGCCGCCTTTGCCTTCTCGGGCAACGTCTTCTTCAAGATTACCGACGCGATCCCGGCGCACCGCAAGTTCATTGCCGCCCTGCGTCTGGTGTCGCGGACCATTGAGGTGAAGTGCTTCAACCTGAGCCTGTGGCCCCTGGAGGGGGTGCGCAACATCATCGCCGAATACGAGTTGGTGCATGCGCGCAAGGGCAAGCAGGTGGACCAGAATCCTCTGATTGGAGTCTACGACTCCTTCTTTTCTACCGCCGCGGCGGAGGACTTCCAGTCGATGCTGGGCGTTGCCGTGGACCGAGCCAGGTACGTCCAGACCGGTCATCCGCGTCGGCTGCCCGCCTGGCGGCAGTTCCTGGAGCGCACGGCGGCGGCGAACCCCGTGGTGAACGGGCCGCGTTACTGCCTGTTCATAATGGCCTCTCTGGCCATGCGTTCGGCCCTGAACGAACCCTCGGGCCTGGAGCTGTTCCGGGACGCCGTAGAGGTCCTGGCCAGGCACCAGGACGAGGTGCGCATCATCCTCAAACCCCACGCCACCACCGATGTCGCACTCCTGCATACGGTCATGCAGGAGTGCGGGGTGAGCAACTACTCAGTGGAGTTCGCCCATGCCATGGTCTTGTCGGTGAAGGCCGAGTTCGTCATCGGCTACCATTATTCCACGACCATGATCGACGCCTATTTCCTGGGCAAGCCCGTGATCGAGTATTGCGGCACGGACCCGGAGTCCATGAAGCTGTTCGCCGGGTCCACGTCCATTTCCGGTGGCTGCCACGACTACTACATCCACCGCGACAAGTCCCGGCTGGCGGAGGTCGTGGCCGGGCTTCTGAACGGCACCCTGTCGCCCGCGCGCGACCAGGAATTCATGGAGAGGAGCTTTCCCCAGGCGCCCGACACGTTTCTGAAGACCCTGGACCGCATGTTTGGATGAGGCCATGTCGGTGGGATGCTGCAGAACGGCGCGGAACGAGGAAGCCTTTCCCGCAGCGGCGGCGCGCGGGGAGGCGGGCGGGCTTCGCGACAAGGAGGAACGATGAGCTTCACCCTCTGGTTCACCGGCATGTCCGGCGCGGGCAAGAGCACCCTGTCTAAGCTCGTCTTTCTGGAGTTCAGGCGCCAGGGGCTCAAGGCCGAGTGGCTGGACGGCGACATCATCCGGGCCAATATCGGCCAGGAGCTAGGATTCTCCAGGCGTGACCGGGACATCAACGTGCGCCGCCTGGGCTTCATCTCCCACCTGCTCAACCGCAACGGGGTCATCAGCGTGGTGGGGGCCATCGCCCCCTACGCCGAGGCCCGCTTGGCCAACCGCCGGCTTCTGTCCTGCTACCTGGAAGTCTTCTGCGACTGCCCCCTGGACGTGCTCATTGCCCGCGATCCCAAGGGCCTGTACGAGAATGCCCTGAAGGGTGAGATCAGCAACTTCACCGGCATCTCCGATCCCTACGAGGTCCCGGAGCAGCCCGACATCCGCGTGCTGACCGGGCAGGAGACCGTGGAGCAGAGCTGCGCCCAGATTCTAGAAGCCCTGCGCCGCCGAGGGCTGCTGCCCGAGGAGCAGCGCTAGGTGTGCGCGTACAACGAAGAGGACGAGTTGGCCTGGCGCGCCTTGGCCGCGGGCCTCGGCCACTGCCGGGGGGGCCGGACGGGGACGGTATGGACGCCCAGGACAGGATGACGGTCCAGGGAGGGGGAGGCCAGTTCTCCCCGGCCGGTGTGGTCATGCTGCGCGAGGCCGATGGCTGGGCTTCCTGCGAGGTCCCCGGCGGTCGGGCCTGGTTCAAGGGCTACGTGTTCGCGGACGGTGAATTGCGCGAGGGGGCTGTCGCGGCCCTCTCCCTGGCGGCGTCGCTCCCCGGGCCAGACGACTCGTCGGCTCTGGCCGAGGCCCTGCGGGACGTGGACGGGCAGTACGGGTTCGCGGTGCAACGCGGGGGCGAAGTGCTGGCCGTGGCCGACCGCACCCGCTCCATTCCCCTGGCCTGGGGCCGCGGGCCCCGGGGTTGGGTCCTGGACTCCCGCGCCCGCGCCCTGGCCGCGGCGATCGCGCCCTGCGACCCGGATTCCCAGGCCGGCCTGGAGCTGGCCATGTCCGGCTACACCCTGGGCCAGGACACCCTGCTCGCCCAGGTCAGGCAACTCCAGGCCGGGGAGGCCGTGGTCCTGGCCGGGGATCAGGCCCGGCCGCTGCGCTACTATCTCTATCGCGCCTGGGACCCTGAGGATGCGTTGTCTCCGGAGCGTTGGGTCGAGGAGCTGGAGGCGGTCACCCGGGGCGTGGCGGACAAGCTGGTTCGGTCCCTGGACGGCCGCCGGGCCATGGTTCCCCTGTCCGCGGGCTTGGATTCGCGCCTGGTGGCCAGCGGCCTGAAGCAGGCCGGTTACGACAATGTCCAGCTCTACGCCTACGGCATCCCCGGCAACTACGAAGCCGCGGCCAGCCGGGACCTGGCGGAGCGACTCGGCTATTCCTGGACCTTCATCCCCTATTCCCGGCATGCGGCGCGAGACCTGGCCCTCAGCCGGGAGTTCGGCGCCTACCTCGATTTTGCGGACACCCTCTCCAATCTGCCCTTCGTGCAGGACTTCCTGGCGGTGCGTCAGCTTCGGGACAGCCGCATGGCCCCGCCGGACGCGGTCTTCGTCAACGGCAACAGCGGGGACTTCATCTCCGGAGGACACATCCAACCCCGGATGCACGAGCCTCGGCCCGGGCTTGCCCGGGATGCCCAGCGCGATCTGGTGGTGGAGACCGCCCTGGACAAGCATTTCGACATCTGGCGCGATCTGGGGATCCCGGCCAACCGGGAGCGCGTGGGCGCCCGCCTGGCGGCCATGTTCGAGGCGCGGGCGCCCCAGGGCCTGCGGCCCGAGGGCCTGCACGGGGTCTACGAGTGCTTGGAGTGGGAGTCGCGCCAGAGCAAGTTCGTGGTGGGCGGGCAGCGGGTCTACGAGCACCTGGGCTTCGCCTGGCGGCTGCCCCTGTGGGACAACGACTACCTGGACTTCTGGGCGCGTGTTCCCTTGGCCGAGAAAGTGGGGCAGGGCTTGTACCGGCGTTTTCTGCAGGCCGCGGACTGGGGCGGGGTCTGGCGGAACTTTCCGGTGCGGCGCTACACGTCCCCCGCCTGGGCGAGGGTGGCTCGCGGGGCGCTGCGCCTGGCTCTGCGGCCCCTGGGCGAGGCCGCCTGGAAGACCTTGGACCGTCGGCTCTTCACCTATTTCACGGACATCCTATGCACCCACGCCATGGTGCCCGTGTCCTGGGCCGAATTGGCCCTGGACCGGCGGGGATTCAGGCACAGCATGGCCTGGCGATGCGCGGCCTATCTCCGCGACAGGGGTCTGGGGCCGGACGGGGCTCCGGTCGGGGGGAAGCCGTGATGCGCCTATTCTATGCCCTCGGCGCAGAGCATGGTGAGCTCCGGTCGATCCTGGGGCAGGGTCTGGGCGCTGCGCACCAGGAATTCCGCGCCGAGGCCGCGTTCGCTACGGCGGTGGCGGGCCGGCAGCAGGCTGTTGGCCGCGGCGCACAGGGCGGAGTCGGCCTCTACGGCGCGCAGCGCCACCCGCGCCGGGCGGCGGTCCAGGCTGCGGATCACCAGGGCCAGCACCGCCCGGCAGGATTCCGGAGTGTTGTCCAGGGTGAAGAGGTCCTCCACCATCACCTCCTCGGCCCCGTGCGCGGTCGGGGCGCTGCGCCAGGCGGCGAAGCCCGCGGCGCGGTCGTCCTTGCGGGCCAGGGCCAGGGTGTAGCGGTGATAGGGATTGGCGTTGAGGCGCCAGGAGAGGTGCGCCTCCGAGCGGTGGGCGCACAGCCCGTGCCCGGGCGCGGCCTGTTCCCACAGGGCGGAGATGGCCGCAGGGGAGGCGTCCATCTCCAGGTCCCAGCCCGGTCCCGGCTCGGGAGCGCGGGCCGGGAGCAGGGCCGCCGCAGGCCGGGCCAGCCGGCCCAGGCCGCGCAGGACCAGGTAGGACAGCGGCTCGTGCAGCACGAAGCTGCGCCAGCGCCCGACGGGCGCGTACCCCAGGCGTTTGCGGATGGCCCCGGGCGCGCCCTTGCCTGTGGTGGTGAACACCAGGTCGTATTCGGCCAGGAGCTTCTTGAGCAGGGAGGCCTCGTGGGCCAGATAGTTGACCTGCCTGGCGAACTCGGGGGCGACCATGCTGTTTTCGGTGCGCGCGGCGCGCAACACCCGGCCGCCGGCCCAGAGCGGGGTGGGGACGACGCCGTGGTGGGCGGCCAGGCTGCCGCTTTCACGGTGCACGAGAACCCAGGAGGGGGCCGGGCCGAAGGGGCCGGCGAGCCACTCCCAGGCGAATTGCTCCGCGGTTCGCGCGATGCCTGTGTGGTGGCGGTAGAGGGCGTTCAGCGCCGCCGCGTCGGTCGGCTCGGTGCGGCGCAGGATAAATTCGGGCATGGACGGTAACCCTCATGCAGGGAAAAGTATTCTCCGATCTGGCATACAAGGGAGGCAGGCCCTACATCCGGGGCGCGGACCTGCTCTCCTTTTACCTGGACCTGGCGGGATCCCGTCCCGCGGAGTACCCGGCCCCGGAGCGGGTGGACTCCTTGAAGCTCTTGCGGGAGGTGGAGCGCAACGGCCGGTGGGTCCGGATCGAGGATAGCCCAGCCGGGGCAGGGGGTCCAGAGGCATCGGCCTCCCTGGCCGTGCGCGATGCCGCCGGCCAGGTTTCGGGCTGGGCCTTTCTGGAGCAGGGAGGGCGCATCCTGCGCCGAGCTCCGGCCCCGGCCTCGGTGGTGGAGCGCCTCGTCCCGACCGGAGATTTCGCGGGGGAGGCGGTGCTGCGCCCGGGACTCGACGCCCGGGGCCTGCTGGACGGCCTGGTGGAGGCCAACAAGGCCATACACGCCAGGTTTCTCCAAGAGCGCGGGGGGAATCCCGCCTCCATCCGCTTCACCTATCTGGAAGGCCTGCCCACTCCGGGCCGCGGAGGCCTCCTTCCGGGCCAAGTCGGCATCTCCCTGTCTTTGCGGGGGCGGCGCTCCGGGGGGGGGCTCGCCTACACCCTGAACCTGGCCTGCATCTCCTGGCCGGGCGGCGAGGCCCGCTGCCTCATCTGTTACGCATTCCAACCGGAGCCGAACCCATGAACAGCACGCCGGGCATAGCCCACATCGCCTGCCATTTTCCCGCCGGACGGCAGGACAACGCCGAACTGGCCGAGCGCTTCGGATTTGAACTTGAGTTCCTGCGCGACAAGGTGGGGGTGCGCACCCGCGCCGTGGCCGCACCGGAGGAGACGGTGTCGGACCTTGCCGCGGCGGCGGCGCGCAAGCTCTTCGAGAAAGGCGTGGCGGATCCCGGGGAGGTGCAGCTCCTGGTGGTATGCACTCAGACCCCGGACTACCGCCTGCCGGCCACGGCCAACATCGTGCAGCACGCCCTGGGCCTGCCCCAGACCACGGCCGCCTTCGACATCGGCCAGGGCTGCTCGGGCTGGGTGGTGGGGCTGTCCGCGGTGCGCTCCATGATGGCCGCCGAAGGGCTGGACTGCGCCCTGCTCATTACCGCCGAGACCTACTCCAAGTTCATCGACCCTGCGGACCGGGCCACCTCGCCCCTGTTCGGCGACGCCGCGGCCGCCACCCTGCTGCGCTCCGGGGCCGGGGGACGCATAGGCCGCTTCGTCTTCGGCAGCGATGGCTCGGGGGCGGCGAGCCTCATCATCCGCGGCGGCGGGGGGCGGCGGCCCCTGGACCCACCGGTGGGCGAAAACGGCCTGCGCATGGACGGCAAGGCCATCTTCAATTTCATGATGCGCCGGGTTCCGGATTGCGTGCGGCGCTGCCTGGCGGCCAACGGCCTGGCCCAGGAGGACGTGGACCTTTTCGTGTTCCACCAGGCCAGCCGCTTCATGCTCGCCAACCTGGCCAAGCACATGGGCCTGCCCGAGAACAAAGTGCCGGTGGTTCTGGAGGATACCGGCAACACCGTGTCCTCCACCATTCCCGCGACCCTGGAGCGCCTGGCGGCCGAGGGCCGGCTGGCCGGCCGCACCGTGCTCGCGGCTGGCTTCGGCGTGGGCCTCTCCTGGGCCGCCACCACCATCACCTTCCCCAAGGAGTAGACGACATGGACATGTTCGCCACCATCATCGGCGTCCTGCACTCCAAGTTCGAGCGCAAGGGTGAATTCACCCCGGAAACCCGTCTCAAGGACGTGGGTCTGGATTCCCTGGACACCATGAACTTCCTGTTCTCTCTGGAGGAGAGCACCGGGGTCCAGATTCCGGACGAGGCCTTCGTGGAGGAGCCTATCGAAACCCTTGGCCAGTTGGCGTCGTACCTGGCGTCCAAGAAGGGCTAGGGCTGGGGAGCGGAGCATGGCCATGCTGGCCGGATTCTCTCGGGTGCGCATCTCCCCCGGTTCTGGGACGAGGCTTTTCGGCGCTCCGCCGCCCGGCCCGGAGGGCAACCGGGTGGGCGATCACCTGCACGCCTGCGCTGCCTATCTGGAGGCCGGGAGCCGGGCCGGGGTGGTCAGTTTGGACGCGCTCTGGGTCACTTCGGAGATGACCCAGGAACTGCGCCGGAGGGCTGCGGAGCGTTTCGGGATCAAGCCGGAAAATTTCCTGCTGGCCGCAACCCATACCCATGCCGCGCCCCAGGTTCGTCCCGGCACCGGGGATGGATATCCTGAGGATCGGGAGTATGCCGGCCTGCTCCTGGACTGGGCGGAAGAGGCCCTGGCCCAGGCTGTGGCCGCGGCTCGGCCGGCCCGTCTCACGGCCCGGCGGGGGCCCTGCCGGGGCGTGGTGGTGCGGCGCAGGGCCATTCTGGACCTTGAGGCGCTGCGCCGGGGCCGCCTTCGCCGGACCGTGGCCAACCGTCCGGACTTCAGCGCGCCCCTGGACGCCACGGGTACAGCGGTCTGGGTCACTGCCGAGGACGACGGCAGCCCCCTCGGGGTGCTGCTCAACATCCCCTGCCATCCCACCGTGGGCGATGGCCGGGCCGTGTCCGCAGACTATCCCGGGGCCCTGGCCCGCGAACTGGCCCGCCGGCGCGGCTCCGGGCTGGTGACCGTCTTTCTCCAGGGCTTTTCCGGGGATCTGCGGCCGGCCCTGGTGCGCAGGCCCTCCCTGGCCGAGGATGGCCCCCTGGTCTGGCTCTACCGCCGCCTTTTCGACCCGCTGCTCTTCCGTCGCGGCAACCCGCCCGAGGTGGTGGAGGCGTTCGCCCGGGGCCTGGCCGACGACGTGGAGTCCTGGACCGAGGAGCGGGGCGTCCGCCCGGACTCCGCGGGCAGGACTGCGGATCTGGCGCTGCCCCTGGAGGACGGGTCCGCGGCCGAGGTCGCGGTCCAGGGCCTGCGCCTGGGGCCCGGGCTGTGCCTGTTGGCCGCCGGGGCCGAGGTATTCTCCTCCCATGCCCGGTGGCTGCGCAGCCGGCTGGAGCCGAGCTGCTGGGTGGTGCCGGTGGGGTGCGCCGGGGGGATGGCGGGCTACCTCCCCGACGTCGCAGCCCTGGCCCAGGGCGGCTACGAAACCGACCGCAGCCTGGGCCTGTTCGGGCTTCCGGCTCGCTTTGCGCCGGAAGCCGAGACGTCCTTCCGGAACGGGTTGGTCGAGCTTGCCTCGGGATGTTCCGGCCGCGGAGAGGGGGCGCCGTGAAGGTCTTCTGCGGACTGCGCCTGTTTTCCGGGTTCGAAACCTCCCTGGCCGAGCGGCGGTGGCGGCCCACTGGCGCGCCCACCATCTACAAGCTTATGGAGGCGCTGGATGCGGCCGAGGATCCGGTCTTCGTGCTGACCCACAAGGAATCTTACATGCCTTGGGGCAGGGGGGACGCCGAGATTCCCGTACAGGGGCTGCGCACGCCCCTGCGAGTTCTGGCCCGGCGGGGCGGAGCCGGCAGGATGGGGGAGTATCGCAACGAGGCGGCCCAGAGCCTGGCCTTGTTCGCCGCGGCGCGGCGTGAGCGGCCGGACGTGGCCTACTTCACCAGCGCCAACTTCCTGGCCGCGGCCCTGGTGGCGCGCTACACGCGCATCCCCACGGTGCTGCGGGTCATGGGGGTCTACCCGGCCCAGCGTGAGGCCCTGGTGGGCAAGCGCCTGGTCCACAAGGTTTCCCGCTGGGCCTACCGTTCGCCCTTCGCCTGCGTGGTCTGCACCCAGGACGGCAGCGGGGGCGAAGGGTGGCTGGTTCGGGCCTTCAATCCCGGGGTGCGCAAGGAACTCCTGGTGAACGGCGTGGATCTGCCTGCGGATCTGCCGCCCATGGACCCGGCCCTGGCCGCCCTGCCTGCGGACCGCACGGTGGTGGCCGCAGTGGGCAAGCTGGAGCGCGACAAGGGGGCCATGGAGTTCATGCGCGGTTTCCTGGCCGCCTGGTCCGAGGCGCCCGAGGGGTTGCACGCGTTGGTGGTGGGCGCCGGGTCCCTGGGCCAGGACATGCGCCGCCTGGTCGGGGAGGGCGGGGCCGGCGGCGCGGTGACTTTCATCGACCGCCTGCCCCACGTCCAGATTCCCTGGGTGCATCGGCGGGCGGACGTGTATGTGTCTCTGAACCGCCTGGGCAACCTGTCCAACGCCAACCTGGAGGCCATGCGGGCCGGGGCGTGCATGGTGTTCCCCCGCTCCCGGCCGGACACCGGCGTGGATCTCGCCACCGACGCGCTGGTGCCCGAGGACGCGGTGGCCCGCATCCCTCACGCCGACGACATCGCGGCCCTGGCCCGCGAGTTGCTCGTCCTGCACCGCGACCCCGGCCGGCGGCAGCGCATGCGCGAACGCATCCGGGAGGCGTCCCGGGGGTTCATCCCCACCTGGGGCGAACGGGTTGGGCAGGAACTGGCGATATTGCGCGGCCTGGCCGCCCGGCCCGGCGCCGCGCCTCCGGGGCAAGGAAAGGAGCAACCATGAACATCTCGATCATCGCCGGAGCCCGGCCCCAATTCATCAAGGCCGCCATGGTGGTCCGCGCCCTGAAGGGGGGAGGTCGGCTGCGGCCGAGCCTGGTGCACACTGGCCAGCACTACGATCGCAACATGTCCCAGGTCTTCTTCGACGAGTTGGGCATCCCCGCCCCGGCGCGCAGCCTGGGCGTGGGCTCCGGCTCGCACGGGGCCATGACCGGCCGCATCCTGGAGCGGGTGGAGGCCGCGCTTCTGGAGGACCGTCCCGCCGCGGTGGTGGTGCTCGGGGACACCAACTCCACCCTGGCCGGAGCCCTGGCCGCGGCCAAGCTGCACATCCCGGTCTTCCACGTGGAGGCGGGGCTGCGGTCCTTCAACCGGGCCATGCCCGAGGAGGTCAACCGGGTCCTGGCCGACCACGTGTCCGCAGTCCTTTTCGCGCCCACCGTCACGGCGGTGGCCAACCTGAAGCGGGAGGGCTTCCCCGACCCCGCCGTCGGCGGCCGGCTCCTGGACCCCGCCGCGGCCGCGGGCCTGCCCCGGCTGGGCGACCTGTCCGGCCCCCTGGTGGCCAACGTGGGCGACGTGATGTACGACGCGGCCCGGTACTACGCGGACAGGGCTCGGGCCGGGAGCCGGGTGCTGGAGGACATGGGCCTCGAGTCCCGGGGCTACGTCCTGGCCACGGTGCACCGGGCCGAGAATACCGACGACCCGGCCCGGCTGGAGGGAATTCTGGGCGCACTGGCCGAGGCCGCCCGGGATCTGCCCGTGGTCCTGCCCCTTCACCCCCGCACCAGGGCGGTGCTGGACCGGTGCGGGCGGGCCAATGAGCTTTTGGACGGCATCACCGTGACCGAGCCCCTGAGCTACCTGGACATGGTGCGGCTGGAGATGGACGCCCGGGTGGTCTGCACCGACTCGGGCGGGGTGCAGAAGGAGGCCTTCTTCCACGGCGTGCCCTGCGTGACCGTGCGCGACGAAACCGAATGGGTGGAGCTGGTGGAGGCGGGCTGCAACGTGGTGGCCGGGACCCGGAAGGAGGATATCCTGCGGGCCCTGGACAGGATGCGGGTGTTGACCGTTCCCGCCGATGCGGATTTCTATGGCTCCGGCCGGGCCGGGGAGACCATGGCCGCGGTCATGGAGCGCGTGCTGGCCTGAGACGGGCGTACCAACCACCGAACGAGAGGATAGGAACTGTGAGCGAACCAACTGCAAGCACGCCCCGGGTCGCCGTCATCGGCTCCGGCTACTGGGGCAAGAACCTGGTGCGGAACTTCGCCGCGCTGGGAGCCCTGCGGCTCATCTGCGACACCAACGAGACCGTGCTGGACGCCTTCCGCGAGCAGTACCCGGACGTGGAGACCTGCCTGGCCCTGTCCGAGGTGCTGCGGCGAGAGGACATTGCCGGCGTGGTGGTGGCCAGCCCGGCCGAAACCCATGCGTCCGTGGCCCGGGAGGCCCTGGCCGCGGGCAAGCACGTGTTCGTGGAGAAGCCCCTGGCCCTGGACGAGGCCGAGGCCGCGGCCCTGGCGCGGCAGGCCGACGCCGCGGGCCTGACCCTCATGGTGGGGCACCTGCTCCAGTACCACCCGGTGTTCATCCGGCTCAAGGAGCTGGCCGCGGCCGGGGAGCTGGGCCGCATCGACTACATCTACTCCAACCGCCTGAACCTGGGGAAGATCCGGCGCGAGGAGAACATCCTGTGGTCGTTCGCGCCGCACGACATCTCCATGATCCTCTCCCTGGCCGGGGAGATGCCGGAGCGGGTGCTGGCCACCGGGGGCAACTACCTGCACCGGGACATCGCGGACGTGACCACCACCCACCTGGATTTCCCCTCGGGCCTCAAGGCCCACGTGTTCGTGTCCTGGCTGCACCCGTTCAAGGAGCAGAAGCTGGTGGTGGTGGGCGAGAAGAAGATGGCGGTGTTCGACGACACCCTGCCCTGGGCGGACAAGCTCCTGCTCTACGCCCACGCCATCAACTGGAAGCGGAACATGCCGGTGCCGGTCAAGGCCGAGGCCGAGCGGGTGGACATCCCCCAGGCCGAACCCCTGCGCAACGAGTGCGCCCATTTCCTGGAGTGCATGGCCACCGGACGGCGGCCCGTGACCGACGGGGCCGAGGGCCTGGACGTGCTCCGGGTGCTCAATGCGGCGCAGCACTCCATGGACCGGGGCTGCGAGGCGCGCCTCGCGGCCCGGCCCGAGCCCGCGGCGGCCCCCGCGGCCTTCGTGCACGAGACCGCGGTGGTGGACCCGGGCGCGAGCATCGGGGAGGGCACGAAGATCTGGCACTTCACCCACGTGCTGGGGGGCACGGCCGTCGGCCGCAACTGCAACCTGGGCCAGAACGTGGTGGCGGGGCCGGACGTGTCCATCGGCGACGGCTGCAAGATCCAGAACAACGTGTCGGTGTACAAGGGCGTGACCCTGGAGGACGACGTGTTCTGCGGCCCGTCCATGGTGTTCACCAACGTGTACAACCCCCGGGCCCACATCCGGCGCATGGACGAGGTGCGGCCCACCCTGGTGAGGAAGGGCGCGACCCTGGGGGCCAACTCCACCATCGTCTGCGGCAACACCGTGGGCCGCTACGCCTTCGTGGGCGCGGGCGCGGTGGTGACCCGGGACGTGCCTGACCACGCCCTGGTCTACGGCAACCCGGCCCGGCCCATGGGCTGGGTGTGCGCCTGCGGCGAGAAGCTGGGCCCGGACCTGGCCTGCCCGGCCTGCGGCGAAACCTACGAAAAGACCCCCGCCGGCTTGGCGCCTGCGGCCCGCACCGAATAGAGGAGCACAGGCATGATCCCGTTCATCGACCTCAAGGCCCAGTTCGCGGCCCTGGAAACCGACATCCGCGCCCGCATGGACGCGGTCCTGGCCCACGGCAACTTCATCATGGGGCCGGAAGTGGCCGAACTGGAGCAGGCCCTGGCCGCGTACGCTGGCGCGCCCCACTGCGTGACCTGCGCCAACGGCACCGACGCCCTGCTCATGGCCCTCATGGCCTGGGGCGTGGGGCCCGGGGACGCGGTGTTCACCACGCCCTTCACCTTCATCGCCACGGCCGAGGTGGTGACGCTCCTGGGCGCGACCCCGGTGTACGTGGACATCGATCCCGTCACCTTCAACCTGGACCCCACGTCCCTGGCCAAGGCCATGGACGCGGTGGAGGCGGGCGACCCGTCCATCTATCCCTTGCCCGCGGCCTGCCGGGGCAAGAGGCTGCGGCCCCGGGCGGTGATTTCCGTGGACCTCTTCGGCCTGCCCGCCGACTACCCGCTCATCGAGGCCCTGTGCGCCGAGGGCGGCCTGCTCCTGCTGGAGGACGCGGCCCAGGGCTTCGGCGGCGAGTTGAACGGCAAGAAGGCCTGCGCCTTCGGCCACGCCGCGACCACCAGCTTCTTCCCGGCCAAGCCTCTGGGCTGCTACGGCGACGGAGGCGCGGTGTTCACCGCGGACCCGGACACCGCGGCGGTGCTCAAGTCCATCCGGGTGCACGGCAAGGGCAGCCACAAGTACGACAACGCCCGGCTGGGCCTGAACGCCCGGCTGGACACCCTGCAGGCGGCCATCCTGCTGCCCAAGCTGGCCGCGTTCCCGCAGGAGCTGGCGGCCCGGCGGCAGGCCGCGGACCGCTACGCCGCGGGCCTGGCCGGGGTTCCCGGCGTGACCGCGCCCACGGTTCCGGCGGGCTACGGCAGCTCCTGGGCCCAGTACTCGGTCATGCTGGACGCGGACCGGGACAAGGTGGCGGCCGGGCTCAAGGCCCGGGGCGTGCCCAGCGCGGTGTACTACCCCTGCCCGCTGCATCTGCAGACCGCCTACGCCCACCTGGGCTACGCGCGGGGCGACATGCCCGTGTCCGAGGACTGCTCGGCCCGCATCCTCTCCCTGCCCATGCACCCCTACCTGGACCAGGCCACCCAGGACACGGTCTGCAAGGCCGTGGCCGAGGCCGTGGCCGAGGCCCGCGGGGCGTAGCCGCTCTTCCGCCGCGTTGCGGCGACAGCGGCCCAGGCCTTTCCTGGTCGGGGAAGCCGGCTTGCCCCCCGGGGCAAGCCCGGCTATGAATGGCTCCACCCCGGCCAGGACTTCGGCCGGCAACCCCGCGAGGATACCATGAGCCAGGAGCCCGTGCGGGATCGTGATCCCGGGATCGAGAAGCACGACGCCCACGCCGCCGGAGAAGCCCGGAGCGCCCTCGGCCTGCACACCCTGGCCCTGCTGGCGCTCCTGCTTTTCGGCCTGTGGCAAGCCCTGCGCATCTTCAGCCCGTTCGTCCACACCTTCATCCTGGCCGCGGTGCTGGCGGCGATCTTCCATCCGGTGCAGGCCCGGCTGGTGGAGCGGCTGGGCCGCAGCCAGCCGGTGGCCTCGGTCATGGTCCTGGGGGTGGTGGTCTTCTGCGTGGCCCTGCCCACCGCGGTGTTCCTGGGCGGCCTGGCCACCCAGGGGGTGCAGTCCGTCGCCCGCCTCAACCAGTGGCTCTCCGGCGCCAACCTCTCGGACCTGGTGCACCAGAGCTCGCTCCAGAGCGCCCTGGACTGGGCCCGGGGACGCTTTCCCGGCCTGGTGCTCACCGAGGCCGAGATCCAGTCCAACATCCTGTCCCTGTCCCGGCGCATGGGGCAGGAGCTCCTGACCTTCGGCACCCATTTCCTGGGCAACGCGGTCTACATCCTGTTCCACTTCCTGCTCATGCTCTTCATCCTCTTCTTCCTGCTCAAGGACGGCCGGCACTGGCTGGATACCCTGCGCCGGCTCACCCCCCTTCGCCGGCACCAGGAGGACGCCATCATCGACTCCCTGCGCAAGGTGTCCCGGGCGGTGCTGGTGGGCGGCCTCCTGGTGGCCCTGCTCCAGGGGCTGGTGGGCGGGGTGGGCCTGGCCCTGGTGGGCATCCCCGGCCTGTTCTGGGGCACCATGATGGGGTTCGCCTCCCTGATCCCGGTGGTGGGCACCGGGCTCATCTGGATTCCGGCCACGGCCTGGCTGCTGGTGGAGGGGAACTGGCAGGGGGCGGTGTTTCTGCTCCTGTGGAGCGGGCTCCTGGTCACCAGCATCGACACCTTCCTGCGGCCCTACTTCATGCGCGGGGCCTCGGGGGTGTCCACCCTGTTCATCTTCCTGGCGGTCATCGGCGGGCTGCAGACCTTCGGAGCCCTGGGCATCCTCTACGGCCCGCTCATCCTTTCCTTCACCATGGCCATGATCAATATCTACAGTGAGGAATACCAGGAGCGCCTGACCCGGGAGAAAGAGTGCTTGCCCAACCGGCCGGCGAAAGGGTAGTGTTTTTTCGGCCGGATCGGAGAAGGCAGGGGCGTCAACGGTTTAGCGTACGGGGCATCACGTGGACAAGATTGAAGCCATTCTCGGCGTAGCGTGCGAGTTGTTTGCGGAAAAGGGATTCGAGCACACCCCGGTATCGGAGATCGCGGATCGGGCCGGAGTGGCGGGCGGCACCATCATCTACCACTTCAAGACCAAGGACAACCTGCTCCACATCCTGACCTGGCAGACCATGAACGCCCTGTACAAGCACTCCCGGCAGGCGGTTTCCGAGACCGGGGATGGGCTGGGCCGGGTCATGCAGTTCATCGACTCCTTTTTCGCCTTCCTGGTTTCGCACAAGAACGAGTGCCTGCTCCTGCTCAAGAACCGGCCCTTCGAGAAGATGAAGGGATTCACCTCCGGGCCGGACATGGACACCTTCACCCTGCACCGGATGTACACCGACTTTCTCCAGGACCTGATCGGGAAGGGCGTGGAGGACCGCAGCATCGTGCAGATCCCGGTGCGGGAGACGGCCATGGCCCTGTTCGCCGGCCTCATCGGCGCGGCCTGGCTGCACCTGTTCTTCCACGAAGACCGCGAGGCCCTGCGCCAGGCCCTCATCGTGTCCACGCGCTGCCGCCTGACCTCCTCCTGCTCCTCCTGAACCCGTGCCCCGGCCCCTGCGCGTCCTGTTCGCCATTCCCTCCCTGGCCGGCGGGGGCGCCGAGCGGGTGGCCCTGACCCTGCTGGCCCATCTGGACCGGGCGCGTTTTGCGCCGGAGCTGGCCGCAGCCACCCTGTCCGGCCCCTACGCGGGCCAGGTCCCTCCGGACGTGCCCGCGCACGACCTGGGCAGCTCCCGGGCGCGGGGCGCGGTGCTGCGCCTGGCGGCCCTGGTCCGCCGCACCCGGCCGGACGTGCTCTTCACCACCCTGGGCCACCTGAACCTCCTGGCCATGCTCGCCCGGCCCCTGTACGGCCGGCCGGGGCCGGCCCTGGTGGCGCGGGAGACCAACATCCCCAGCCTGAACCTGGGCCAGAGCCCGTACCCGGGCCTGTTCCGCCTGCTCTACCGCCTGCTCTACCCGCGCTTCGACCGGGTGGTCTGCCAGTCCGGGGACATGCGCGACGACCTGGTGGAGCGCTTCGGCGTGCCCGCGGACCGGGCCCGGACCATCCCCAACCCGGTGGATGCGGACGCGGTGCGCTCCCGGGCCGCGGCCGGCCGGGCGGACCTGCCCCCGGGCCGGGTGAACCTGGTGGCCGCGGGCAAGCTCCTGCGCCAGAAGGGCTTCGACCTGCTCCTGGAGGCCCTGGCCCTCCTGCCGGCGGACCGGTTCCATCTCACCGTCCTGGGCCAGGGGCCCCTGCGGGAGACCCTGGAGACCCAGGCCCGCCATCTGGGCCTGGCCGGCCGGGCGGTCTTCGCCGGGTTCCAGGAGAATCCCTATCCCTGGCTGGCCGCCGCGGACCTGTTCGTGCTCTCCTCGCGCTACGAGGGCCTGCCCAACGTGGTGCTGGAGGCCCTGACCCTGGGCACGCCGGTGGCCGCCTTCCGCTGCCCGGGCGGGCTGGACGAGATCGTCGCGGACGGCGTCAACGGGTTCCTGGCCGAACCGGGGAGCCCCGCGGACCTGGCCCGGGCCATCCGCCAGGCCGCGGACGCGCCTCCGGGCCGGGCCGCGGTGGCGGCCTCCGCCGAGCGCTACCGGGCGGAGCGCATCGTGCGCGAGTACGAGGCCCTGTTGGAGGAGGCGGCCGGGGTGCGGTGATGCGCATACTGCACGTCATAACCGGGC
Source organism: Thermodesulfobacteriota bacterium (assembly GCA_040753075.1). GTDB lineage: Bacteria > Desulfobacterota > Desulfovibrionia > Desulfovibrionales > Desulfovibrionaceae > UBA6814. The sequence goes on along the minus strand of JBFMHA010000012.1, from coordinate 19,855 downwards.
TGAACACCGGCGGGGCCGAGGCCATGCTGGCCAAGCTGGTGGGGGGCATGGACCGGAAGCGGTTCTCCTCGCAGGTGCTCTGCCTGCTGGCCCCGGGGCCCACTGCCGAGGCCGTGCTGGCCGCCGGGGTGCGGGTGGAGAGCCTGGGCCTCTCGCGCGGCCTGCCCACCCCCGCGGCCCTGGCGCGGGCGGTGGGCGTGATGCGCCGGTTCCGGCCCGACGTGGTGCAGACCTGGCTCTATCATGCGGACCTGCTGGGCCTGCTTGCGGCCAAGCTGGCCGGGGTGCGGCGGGTGGCCTGGAACCTGCGCTGCTCGGACATGGAATTGGACAAGTACCGCCGGCTCACCCGCTGGACCCTGGGGCTCAACGCCCGCCTGTCGGGACTGCCCGACGTGGTGCTGGCAAACTCCAGGATCGCGGTGGACGTGCACCGGCGGCTGGGGTTCCGGCCGCGGCGCTGGGAGGTGGTGCCCAACGGGTTCGACACCGACCGCTACCGTCCCGATCCGGCGGCCCGGGCCGCCCTGCGGGCCGAGTGGGGCATCCCGGCGGACGCGCCGGTGGTGGGCATGGTGGCGCGCTACGATCCCATGAAGGGGCACGACGTCTTTTTCGCGGCCGCGGCCGAGGCGGCGCGGGCCGTGCCCGGCGCGCACTTCGTGCTCTGCGGCGACGGGGTGGAGGAGGGCGATGCGGCCCTGGCCCGGTTCGCGAACTCTCCGGGCCTGGCCGGGGCGGTGCGGCTCCTGGGCCGGCGGGACGACGTGCCCCGGGTCATGGCCGCCCTGGACGTGCATGTGCTCTCTTCGTCCTTTGGCGAGGGGTTCCCCAACGTGGTGGGCGAGGCCATGAGCTGCGGCGTGCCCTGCGTGGTCACCGAGGTGGGCGACGCGGCCGAGGTGGCGGGCGACGCCGGCGTCGCCGTGCCGCCGCGCAACCCGCGGGCCCTGGCCATGGCCCTGCGCGCCATCCTGGCCATGCGGCCGGAGGAGCGGGCCGAGCTCTCGCGCAAGGCCCGGCAGCGGGTCCTGGACCGCTACGGCCTGGCGGCCGTGGTCCGGCGCTACGAGGAGATATACGAGGGCCTGGCGGGCTGATGGCGGGCTGCCGGAAAAAACCCGGAAGGACTCTTTCAGCGCCCTGACAGGCTACTGGCAGATCCACAGGGCCGCGCCTTCCAGCCCGTTGAACACCGTCGCGCCCACCGATCCCAGGAAGATGCGCTTGAGAAAGCCGCGGCCTCGGCCGGTGCGGCCCATGCCCACCGCCGCATAGCGTCCTTCCCGGACCTCCTCCAGAATGGCGGCGCCGGGCTCCGGACTGGACACGGCCTTGGTCCGGATGCGTTCGGCCGGCACTCCGTTGTCCAGCAGGGTCTTGCGGGCCAGGCCGAAGATGTGGCCGGTGCCCGCCTCGTCCTCCTGCGTGGGCGTCTGCACCGTGAACAGGGTCAGGCGGTGCTCCGGCTCCCGGGCCAGGATGAAGCCCGCGTGGTCCGCCGCGCACAGGGAGGGACCCGAGCCGTCCAGGCAGAGCAGCACGTGCTTGCGGGAGTAGTCCGGCCGGCGGCAGACCCACAGGGGCGTCGTGAAGGAGGAGTCGATCAGGGTGCGGCCCACGCTGGGGCTCCAGAACTGCTCCAGGGACGAGATGCCGCGGTGCCCCAGGACCACTGCGTCGTAGAGGCCGCGGTGGGCCTCGGTGAGGATGTCCTGGGCCGTGGAGTACTCCCGGTACTTGAATCTGGTCTTGATGTGGCCCTTGGGCAGGCCCATGCCGGCCAGGGCCTTGGCGGCCCTGTCCAGGGCGTGGCGGCCGCGCTGCTCGGCGGAGCGGTCCGTCAGGTTGGCGTGCTCCACCGCCACGAAGTCGTGCTTGTCGTAGGCGCCGGGCGGCAGGGGGGCCACGTAGAACAGGGTGACCCGGAGGGTCTCCCGGTCGTGCAGGAAGTTGCCCACGAAGCGCAGGCCGGACTGGTGCGCGGTGTCTTCGCTCACCGTGACGAGGAGGTGCCTCTCCAGGGGGTTCTTGCGGGTGGTGGGCAGGGTCTCGACCATGTCCTCGCGGTATTCGGTGTCCATGCGGTCCTCGTGCGGACGACGGGGTTTGCCCGCGGATTCCAGTTCGGGTGAGCATCGCGCAATTCTATGAATTGATACATCTTGTCCGGAAAAAGCCAAAGGTTTTTCCGAAGGGGCGCCCGGGCCGGGTCAGGCGTCGCGCTGCAGCGGGTACCCGGAGCTTCGCCAGGCGATGACGCCCCCGGCCAGGGAGCGGACGTCCGCGAAGCCGCGGCGGGAGAGCATGCTGGCCGCGATGTTGGAGCGGTAGCCCGAGCCGCAGTAGAGCACCAGGGGCTCGTCCCCGGGCAACTCCAGGCCGGCGGTCACGATGTCCGCGATGGGTCGGTGCAGGGCCCCGGGGATGTGGCCGGCCTCCCATTCCTGGGGAGTGCGCACGTCCACGATGCGGGGCGCCGGGCCGCGGTCCATGAGGCGCTTGACCTCTCCGGCCGAGGTCTGGCTGAGCCGCTCCACGGGCCGGCCGCCGGCGATCCAGGCGGGCAGGCCCCCGGAGAGCCAGCCCAGGATGTTGTCGTAGCCGATGCGGTGCAGTTCGGTGCGCATGGCCGCATAGCGCTCTCGGCTGTCCACCACCAGGAGGAGCCGGGCGTCCGGGTCCACCACCATGCCGGTCCAGTTGGCGATGGAGGGCTCGAACCCGATGTTCAGGCTGCCCGGGATGTGCGCGCCGCCGAAGGCCGCGGCGTCGCGGGTGTCGATGACCGTGGCCCCGGCCTCGCGCAGGTTGGCGAAGCGGTCCGGGGCCAGGGCCTTGTCCAGGGGGCAGCGGTCGAGCAGCACCGCGCCCCTGCGGTTGATGTCGATGATCCGGGAGAAGCTCTTGGGCCGGGCCGGCAGGGCGGCGGTCACGGCCTTGCGGAAGGCGGCCGGGTCCGGGAGCCGGAGCATGGGGTTGGCCCGGCGCTCGAAGCCCAGGGTGGAGCTCTTGAGGGAGCTCATGCCCCGGCCGCACAGGGAGCCCGCCCCGTGGGCCGGGTACAGGGCCAGGTGGTCGGGAAGGCCGGCCAGCGTGACGTACAGGCTGTGGTGGAGGTTCGCCACCTGCTCGTCCAGGTGCTCGCTGCCGGCCAGGTCGGGCCGGCCCACGTCGCCCACGAAAAGCAGGTCCCCGGAGAGCAGCAGCCACGGCTCGTCCGAGCGGGCGGTGTCGGCCGCCAGCAGGGAAAGGGCGTCCGGGGTGTGGCCCGGTGTGCGCAACACGGTGACGCGGGCCACGCCCATGACGAAGGCGTCGCCCTCGCGCAGGGGGGTGAAGGGGAACTCCACCGGGCTGGAGTGGAACATGCAGATGGCCGCGCCTGTGGCGTAGGCCAGCTCGTGCGCTCCGGACACGTGGTCCGCGTGCAGGTGGGTGTCGATGACCCGGGTCAGGCGCATGCCCCGGTCCCGGGCGACGTCCAGGTAGACCTGCACGTCCCGCCGCGGGTCCACCACGCACATCTCCCCCGCGCCCGGACAGCCGATCACATACGAGAAGCATCCCAGCCCCTCCGAGGTGATCTGCTCGAAATACATGGCTCCTCCCCTCCGGCCGGAGGCCGGATTCAAGAGAAGAGTAGACGGCAAGTTAGGGCAGGGTCAAGGGGAGGGGGGCGCGGCCGGCGGAGGGGAGGGGGCGCGGCCGGCCAGGAGGTCCTGCACCAGAGGGGAGATGGCCGAAAAGAGGACCTCGATGCCTCGGGTGTTCAGGTGGTAGTCGCCCGGGGTCACGGTGACCAGTTCGCGGGCTGCGGCCTGGCTCAGCGGGGGCAGGGCGTCGAGCAGCCAGTAGTCCCGCCCCTGTTTCAGGACGGGTAGAGTGTCGTCGCGCAAGCGCATGGAGTCCTGGGCCCATCCGCACCATTCTGTGATCGCCTGCTTGATGATCTCGTAATGCTCCTTGACCTCGGCCCGGGCCGAAGGATCCAGGGCGAAGTCCGCATACAGGTTGGCGGGGTTAGGCATGAATACGAAGAGCACCGGGGTGTCGGACATCCTCGCAGCGTAAATGATTCCGGCCATGGCGTAGGAGAACTGGGCGGATTGGCGGTAGTCCCCGGAGTAGACGTTCTTTGGGTGCAGGGCGTTCCGCTCCATGGTGAAGGTGGCGTAGGGCGTGGTCACCTGGACCGTGTCCGGCTTTTCCGCCTTGGCCCAGCCCGCGGCTATCTTCCCCAGGCCGGCCAGGAGTCCGGGGCTCCACAGCCAGGAGTCGCGCTCCGGGGCGGGCTTTACCCCGTCGTTGAGGTACCAGGTGTAGTCGCCCTGGCCGCGGACGGTATGGGCGTAATTCTCGCTGTCCTTGAAGTCGTTGGCCAGGCAGATGAGCGCCACCACGGCCCGGTGTCGGACCTTGGGGATGACGATGTACTTCAGGTAGGCGCCCAGTTCGAGTTGCAGCCCGTAGCCGCCCATGCCCAGGTTGTAGGCGGTGAAACCACGTTCCCGAAACAGGTCGCCCAGGTCCCGGGCCGCGCCCTCGGCGATGAGCAGGGAGTCGCCCAGAAGGATCACGTCCACCGCCTCCGCGGGTAGGCCCGGGTTGCGGTAGCCGTTCTCGTCGATGGGGAAGGACCGTTCGCTGCGGGCTGTGGCGGGGTTGTACGAATACAGGAGGTTATCGCCCTTGACCATGTCCTTGGTCATGTACCCGTGGGCCTTGGCCACGGCCTGCTTTCCCGAGGCGGGCAGGTACTGGGCCACGGCCATGGGCGCCAGGCCCGGAGCCAGGTGGAGCAGGGCTTCGAAGAGCAGCAGGGCGAGCAGCAGGGCGGACAGAGCGGACAGCAGGATGCTCAAGGCTGGTTTGGCCAGGCGGCGAGGGGGGGGCGAGGGCGCCTGGGAAGTCTTCTTTCTCTTTCGGGCCATGATCCATCCTCCTGGCGGCGCACGAGAAAGGCCGCGGCCCGGAGGCCGCGGCCTGAAGACTTCGCGCGGGGGGCTAGTCCTCCAGCGTGCTGGTGTCCCCCACGTCCTGGCCCAGCTCCTGGGCCTTGAGGATGCGGCGGACGATCTTGCCGCTGCGGGTCTTGGGGAGGTCGGGCTTGAACTCGATGCTCTTGATGACCGCCACCGGTCCCAGCTCCTTGCGGATGTGGGTCTTGAGGTGCTTGATGAGCTCCTCGGCCGAGTCGTACTCCTCGCGCCAGCCGTCCTTGAGCACCACGAAGGCCTTGGCCACCTCGCCCTTGATGGCGTCGGGCACGCCGACGACCGCGCTCTCGATGACCCACTTGTGGGCGTTCAGGCCGCTCTCCATCTCCGCGTTGCCGATGCGGTGGCCCGCGATGTTCAGCACGTCGTCGGCCCGGCCCTGGATCCAGATGTAGCCGTCCTCGTCCCGCCGGGCCACGTCCCCGGCGTAGTAGACCCCGCCGGGCATCCGCTCCCAGTACTGGGCCTTGTACCCGTCCGGGTCCTCCCACAGGGTGGTCATCATGGCCGGCCAGGGCTTGGTGAGGACCAGGAGCCCGCCCTTCCCGGGCGGCACGGGCTCGCCGTTGGAGTCCCGGATGTCCGCCGTGACGCCGGGCAGGGGCTTGTTCACCGAGCCGGGCTTGAGCAGGGAGATGGGCAGAGGCGAGATCATCATCATGCCGGTCTCGGTCTGCCACCAGGTGTCCAGCACCGGGCACTCGGAGCGGCCGATGTTCTTGTAGAACCACACCCAGGTCTCGGGGCTGATGCACTCGCCCACGCTGCCCAGCAGGCGCAGGGTGGAGAGGTCGTGCTTGCGCACGTACTGCACGCCGAAGCGCATGAGCATGCGGATGAGGGTGGGCGCGGTGTAGAGGATGGTCACCCCGTAGCGGTCCACGATGTTCCACAGCCGGTCGGCCTGGGGGTAGAGGGGATGGCCCTCGTACATGACCACGGTGGTGCCGGCCATGAGCGGGCCGTAGACCACGTAGGAGTGGCCGGTGATCCACCCGGTGTCCGCGGTGCACCAGAAGATGTCCGTGGGCTTGATGTCGAAGACCCAGTTCAGGGTGCGGTGCACGCCCACCATGTATCCGGCGTGGGTGTGCACGATGCCCTTGGGCTTGCCCGTGGTGCCCGAGGTGTAGAGCAGGAACAGCGGGTCCGCGGCGTCCATGACCTCGGTGGTGGCGTCGGCGCGCTCCTGGCGCACCAGGTCCTCGTACCAGAGGTCGCGCGGCTCGTTCATCTCGATGTCCACGCCAGCCCGGTGCACCACCACCACGCTGTCCACGCACTCGGCGCAGGCCCCTTCCAGGGCCTCGTCCACGGTGTTCTTGAGGTTCACCGGCTGGCCGTTGCGGTAGAAGCCGTCGCAGGTGACCACCAGCTTGGCCTGGCAGTTGTTGATGCGCTCGCGCAGGACCTTGGCCGAGAAGCCGCCGTAGACCAGGGAATGGATGGCCCCGATCTTGGCCGCGGCCAGCATGGAGATGAGGGTTTCGGGCAGGAGCGGCAGGTAGATGACGATCCGGTCGCCCTTCTTCACCCCCAGGGAGCGCAGGGCGTTGGCGAAGCGGTTCACCGCGCGGTAGAGCTCGTAGTAGGTGTACTTGCGCGAGTCCCCGGGCTCGCCCTCCCAGATGAGGGCCAGCTTGTTCTTGCTCACGGTCTCGATGTGGCGGTCCAGGGCGTTGTACACGATGTTGCACTTGGCCCCGGGGAACCACTTGTAGAAGGGGGCCTGGGAGTCGTCCAGGACCTTCTCCCACATCTTGAACCAGTCCAGCTCGTGGGCTGCGTCCTCCCAGTAGGCGAGGAAGTCCTCGTCCGCGGCCCTGTAGTGCGCCGCCAGTTCCTGGGGATTGACGTTGGCCTCGATGACCAGCTGGGGCAGGGGACGGAAGACCCGCTCTTCCTGCAAGAGGGCGTCAAGGGCGCCGGAGTTGTCCATGTGCCTTCTCCTTGGCCGGGGGTGCGGATACCGTGGTAGCACACGCCGGGCAAGCTGCGAGGGAAATTCGGGGAAAGGCGCGAGGGGCGCGTTGAACGGCGGATAGCGGAGGCAGTGCGGCGGCCGGCATGCTAGAGCCCCAGGATGGCCTTGAGTTCGCCGATGCGGCGGCGGCTGATGGGCAGTTCGATGCGGGTCTTGCCCGTGGTGCGCAGCATGAAGTTGGACCCGGGCAGGCTGGCGATTTCGGTCACCATGTCCAGGTTCACCAGGAACTTGCGGTGCACCCTGAAGAACCGGTAGGGCCGCAGGCGCTCCTCCAGGTTCTTCAGGCGGTAGGAGGTGAGGAACTTCTGCCCCGCGGTGTGCACGTAGGAATAGTCCTCGTAGGCCTCGACAAAGATGATCTGGGTGTACGGGATGAGGATGGTGCGGCCGTCCAGGCTGATGGGCAGCTTCTCGATGTCCAGCGGCCTGGCCTGGCCGGACTGCTCCCAGGCGCTGGACAGGGCCTTCATGAACCGCTCCTCCTCTTCCTCCTCCAGGGGCAGGGAGAGGGTCTCCTCCTCGGCGATGTCCGCGGCCGGATGCCAGCCCGCGCTGGGGGCCGGGATCTCCTTGAAGTGGGCCTTGAACACGTTCAGGCGGTCCAGGGTGCGGTTCAGGCGCTCCGGGGTGAAGGGCCACAGCAGGTAGTCCGTGGCCCCCAGCTCGAAGGCGGTGAAGGCCCGGGCCTCGTCCGCGGAGATGAACACCAGGGCCGGCTTCTGCTTGCGGCCGGCCAGCATCTGGGCCAGTTCGAACCCGGAGACCCCGGCGGGCAGGTCGCAGCCCAGGAAGATGACCCCGTAGCTGATGTGCTCCATGATCTCCAGGGCCTCGAATCCGGTGGCCGCCTCGCCCAGGACCTTGAGGAACGGCACCTCCGCCAGCCGGTCGCGCAGCGCCTGGCGCACCGCGGCGTCGGGGTGGAGGATGAGGGTGTTGAGCTTGGCCATGGCGTGTGGAGCCGGGCGCAGCGGGGGGCGAAGGGGATTCCGTCCCCGACCCGGTAGGCCCCTATAGCAGGAAACTGCGTAATATCAAAAGGGGAAAGAATGGCCTTTTCGAGACGTTTCCCTGCATTGGACTTCCCCAGGCGAATGCCGTAAGAAGGGCGCGCGCCCGGTTTTCGGGCGTAGGGAGAGGTGCCTCCGAAGACCATGAGCAGACAAGAAAATATACGTAATTTCAGTATCATAGCCCACATCGACCACGGCAAGTCCACCTTGGCCGACCGGGTTTTGGAGCTGACCGGCGTGCTCTCCGCGCGGGAGCGCCGGGAGCAGTACCTGGACCGCCTGGAGCTGGAGCGGGAGCGGGGCATCACCATCAAGGCCCAGACCGTGCGCATCCCGTACAAGGCCAGGGACGGCAGGGAATACGTCCTGAACCTCATCGACACCCCGGGGCACGTGGACTTCTCCTACGAGGTCTCGCGCTCCCTGGCCGCGTGCGAGGGCGCGCTCCTGGTGGTGGACTCCACCCAGGGCGTGGAGGCCCAGACGCTGGCCAACGTCTACCTGGCCCTGGACCACAACCTGGAGATCATCCCGGTCCTGAACAAGATCGACCTGCCCAGCGCGGACCCGGACCGGGTGGCCCAGGAGATCGAGGAGATCATCGGCCTGCCCGCGGACAGCGCCCTGTCCGTGTCGGCCAAGACCGGCATGGGCGTGGACGAGGTGCTGGAGGCCATCGTGGCCAAGCTGCCCCCGCCCGAGGGAGATCCCGGCGCGCCGCTGCGCGCGCTGATCTTCGACTCCTGGTACGACTCCTACCAGGGCGTGGTGGTGCTCTTCCGCATGCTGGACGGCGCCCTGACCCTGGGCCAGAAGATCCAGATCTTCACCACCAAGCGGGAGTTCGAGGTCACCAAGCTCGGCGTGTTCTCGCCCGACGCCAAGGAAGTGAAGGCCCTGGGCCCGGGCGAGGTGGGCTTCCTGTGCGCGTCCATGAAGGATCTCACCGACGCGCCGGTGGGCGACACCATCACCACCCCGCGGAATCCCACGGACAAGCCCTTCCCGGGCTTCAAGAAGATCAAGCCCATGGTCTTCTCCGGCCTGTACCCGGTGGAGCCCGCGGAGTACGAGCCGCTCAAGGCCGCCCTGGAGAAGCTCCAGCTCAACGACGCGGCCTTCACCTTCGAGCCCGAGACGTCCCAGGCCCTGGGCTTCGGCTTCCGGGCCGGGTTCCTGGGCCTCCTGCACATGGAGATCATCCAGGAGCGGCTGGAGCGGGAGTTCTCGGCCAACCTCATCGCCACCGCGCCCTCGGTGATCTACAGGGTCGCCACGGTCAAGGGCGAGACCCGGTTCATCGACAATCCGGCCAAGCTGCCCCCGGTCACCGAGGTGGCGGCCATGGCCGAGCCCTACGTGCGCATGGAGATCCACACCCCCAACGAGTACGTGGGCAACGTCATCAAGCTCTGCGAGGAGAAGCGCGGCATCCAGAAGGACATGCGCTACCTCACCTCCACCCGGGTGACCATCACCTACGAGGCCCCCTTCGCCGAGATCGTGTTCGACTTCTTCGACAAGCTCAAGTCCGTGACCCGGGGCTACGCCTCCCTGGACTACGAGTTCATCGAGTTCCGCGAGGCGGACCTGGTGAAGCTGGACATGCTCATCAACGGCGACCCGGTGGACGCGCTCTCCATCATCGTGCACCGGGAGCGCGCCGCGCACCACGGCCGGAACGTGGCTCTCAAGCTCAAGCGCGCCATCCCCCGCCAGCTTTTCGAGGTGGTGCTCCAGGCGGCCATCGGCAACAAGATCATCGCCCGGGAGCGGGTGGCCCCCCTGCGCAAGGACGTGACCGCCAAGTGCTACGGCGGCGACATCACCCGCAAGCGCAAGCTGTTGGAGAAGCAGAAGGAAGGCAAGAAGCGCATGAAGAAGATGGGCAACGTGGAGATTCCCCAGGAAGCCTTCCTCGCGGCGCTCAAGGCCGGAGACGACTAGGCCGCCATCCCCAGACGCACTGCGCCCCGGCCCCGGGGCGATTCGAGGCACCCATGAATCCTACGGTCAAAATGGTCAAGGAATACGCCGAGGCGCTCATCATCGCCCTGGTCCTGGCCCTGTTCATCCGCACCTTCGTGGTGCAGGCCTTCAAGATCCCCTCGGAGTCCATGCTCCAGACCCTGCAGGTGGGCGACCACCTGCTGGTGAACAAGTTCATCTACGGCATCAAGATCCCCTTCACCGGCCGCACCCTCGTCCCGGTGTCCTCGCCCCATTTCCAGGACATCATCGTGTTCGAGTATCCCGAGGACCCCTCCAAGGACTTCATCAAGAGGGTCGTCGGCCTGCCCGGGGACACCATCGAGCTGCGGGGCGGGGCGCTGTGGCGCAACGGGGAGAAGGTGGACGAGCCGTACCTGGCCAATCTGCCGCCCAAGAGCTTCGGCATGCACCTGGCCGAGTTCGGTCCCATCACCGTGCCCGAGGGCAAGTACTTCACCCTGGGCGACAACCGCAACAACTCCCACGACTCCCGCTACTGGGGCTTCGTGGACCAGGGCGCCATCGTGGGCAAGGCCTGGATCATCTACTGGTCCTGGCAGTCCCTGTTCGACGTCCGCTGGAGCCGCCTGGGCGACCTGGTGCGCTGAGGGCGGGGACGCCGCGAAAGCAAAGGGCCGGGAGCGATCCCGGCCCTTTGCGTTTCCGGCGGGTCATGCCTTGCGCGCCACGAACCGGCCCAGGGTCTGGTCCGTGCCCAGGATGTGGTCCTTGATCCAGTTCTGGGCGAAGTCCAGGAACGCCTTCAGGTCCACGTCCTTGCCCTCGTTCACGGCCTGCAGGAAGTCCAGGGCCAGGTTGGTGCACTCCATGTGCTCGGTCATGTGCTGGTCGTACTCGGGATAGGCGTCCGGGTCCATGAGCGCCTCTTCCGTGGCGAAGTGCTCCACCACGTAGTCGCACAGCCGCTGCAGGGCTTGGGCCGCCTGTTCGCGAGTGACGCCCGCGGCCACCGCGGCCTCGGTGTCGTTGGTCAACTCCAGCAGGGTCTTGTGCTGGGCGTCCACCTCGTCGATTCCCACGGACATGGTCGCATCGTTCCAGGTCAGCATGGCGCCTCCCGTGCTAGCGGTTACTTGAACTTGAAGCGCTGGATGGCCTTCCAGTCCTTGCCCGGCTTGTTCTCCAGCAGCCGCCGGGTGCGCTGGCAATACATGGAGGCCAGGGTATCCTCGGGCGCGGCCTCGCGCATGGCGGTGAACTCGGCCAGGGCCTTTTCCCACTGCACGGTGCGGTAGAGGGTGATGGCCCGCTCCCAGCGCGAGCAGAAGCCCAGCATGGGCCGGGGCGCGGCCAGGTCCGGGTAGGGGCTCTGGGGCATGGCCCCCACCAGCTCGTAGATGGCCAGGGGCTCGCGGGCCCCCTTGGGCACCACCACGTCCACGGACCGGAACAGGAAGTTCTTGCGCGCCCGCTCCCGCACCTCGCGGCTGACCAGGATGCGGGTGGCGTAGAACTTGTTCATGCCCTCCAGCCGGCTGGCCAGGTTCACGGTGGAGCCCAGGGCGGTGTAGTTCATGCGGTCCGTGGCCCCCACGTTGCCCACCACCGCATGGCCCATGTGCAGTCCCACCCGGGTGCGCAGCACCGGCTTGCCGGCGTCCAGGCGGCAGCAGTTGAGGCCTTCCGAGGCACGGGACAGGCGCAGGGCCGCGGCGCAGGCCAGCTCCACGTGGTCTTCGGACTCGATGGGCGCGTTCCAGAAGGCCATGATGGCGTCGCCGATGAACTTGTCGATGGTCCCGCCGGTCTCCAGGATGGACGCGCCCACGGCCTGGAAGTACTCGGACATGCAGGTCATGAGGTCTTCCGGGGCCAGGTTCTCGGAGATGGGGGTGAAGTTCTCCACGTCGGTGAAGAGCAGGGTGATCTCGCGCCGCTCCCCGCCCAGGACCGGGTCCTTGCCCGAGCTGACGAACTGCTGGACCAGGGACCGGGGCAGGTAGCGGGAGAAGGAGTTCAGGGCCGCGCGCATGCCGGCCACGGCGTCGCCCAGCCGGGCCACCTCCTCGATGCGGGAGTGGACCATCTCGGTGGAGTCCAGGTCCAGGTTGCGGATGCGGTCGGCCTCGGCGGCGAGCAGGCGCAGGCTCTTGGACACCCGGCCCACGGCCAGGGCCATGAGCGGGATGCCCAGGGCCAGGAGCCCGGCGGCGAAGAGCAGGCTCTGGTCGCGGGTGCGGACCATGGGGCCGGTGAACTCGTCCACCCGGGCGGCCAGGGCCAGGTAGGTCCGGCCCGATCCCAGCTCCGACTGGGCGCGGACCTGGACGATGTAGGGCGTCCCGTCCACGTCCAGGCGGCGCTGGGCCAGGCTCCCGCGCCCGTTCTCCACGAAGGCCCGGTACACCGCCAGGGCCGCCGGATCGCCCAGGTCCTCCACGGTGGAGCGCTCCAGGGCATCCTTCCCTTCCGGGCCGGCGACGGTCTTGGCCACCTTCTTGGGGTCAGGATAGGCCAGGAGCCTGCCGTCCGCGTCGAAGAGGAAGGCGAAGCCGGACGCCCCGATCCTTTCGGCGCGCAGGAAGCGCGACAGGGAGTCCAGGGTCATGTCCGCGCCGAACACCCCGGCCATGTGACCGGATACCCGGTTGGCCAGGGTGAGGCCCAGGTCCCGGGTGCTGGTGAACACGTAGAGGTCGGTCATGACCGGGCCGTCCTTCTCCAGGGCGGCCTTGTACCAGGGCCGCGTCCGGGGATCGTACTGGGCAGGCTTCCCGTCGGACGTGCCCAGAGGCCGGCCGGCATGGTCCAGGTAGCGCCAGGCTTCGGTGCGGGAGCGCCCCTCATGGCTGATGCGGCGCAGGGCGAAGCGGGTGTCCGCGGGCGCGCCCAGCAGGGGCGCGACCTCCGGCCGGGTCACCAGGGAGATGACCTGGAAGAAGTCGCCGTTGGCGTACCCGGTATACAGGGAATACACCTGGGGATTCTCGGACATGACGTCCAGGAACAGGGGGAGCAGGGGCTGGCTGAAGTCCTCGCCCGCTGCGGCGCCGGCCCCGGGCAGGATGTGGGCGTGGTCGGCGAGCATCCGCAGGGGCTGGACCAGGAGCCGGGTCTTGAGTTCGACCTTCTCCGCCACCTGGGACATGACTGCGCCGGCCATCTCCAGGGCGGCGGCCGCGTTGCGCGTATAGTTGAACCAGGTCAGCAGCCCGGCCAGGCACAGGACAGCGGCCAGGAACAGCACGATGATGGCGGAGCACAGGTCCAGCCGCAACCGCAATGGCAGCGTTCTCTCCTGGGAATGCTTCTGTTCTCCCTCTTGGATCATATATTCTGTATCATACTCTTTCTCTTGCCGGATGCAATATCATTCTGATGGGTTGCAAGTGATGCGCCCTCCCGGCGCTCCCGGGGAAAACGTCAAGCCGGATTGCTTGGCCCGACCTGGAGAGGCGAGGTGCGGCAGGCAGGAGGAGGGCGCGGCGGCGGGTCCGTCAGCGGCCGGGCCGGTCGTAGCGGTCCAGGTCCCCGGGCTTTCGGGAATAGCATTGCGTCGCGGCCCGGGGCCGGCCCAGGCCGAGCAGCTCGCTCGCCGTGACCAGGGCGTATCCGCGCCGGGCCAGCTCCGGCAGGATGAGGTCCAGGGCCCGGGCCGCGCCGTGGCCGCGGCCGTTGGCGTGGAAGATCACGATGGACCCGGGCCGGACCCGGCGCAGCACCTCCCGGGCCATGCCCTCGGCCGTGACCGCGGGGTCCGGGTCCCCGGAAACCACGTCCCACTGCACCGCGGGCAGTCCGGCCCGGGCGAGCTCGTCCAGGGCCGCAGGATTGCACGCGCCGTAGGGGAAGCGCCACAGGCGCAGGGCGGCGGGAGCCTTCTCCATCTCGCCGGCCAGGCCCCGTTCCGTGGCCCGGGCCGCCAGACGCTCCCGCACCCGGGCGTAGGCCCCCAGGGTCAGGCCGATCTCCCGGGCCCGGCCCGCGGCGTTCTGCAGCCGGGGGTTGCGGTGCGCAAAGCCGTGCCCGCCCAGTTCGAAGAGCGGGTCCGCGGCCAGTTGCATGGCCCGCTCCGGATGAGTCAGGAGCCACTTGCCCGAGGCGAAGAAGGTGGCCCGGGCCGAGTGCGCGCGCAGGGCGTCCACCACGTCGCCGGCATAGCCGGACGTCTCGCCCTCGAGCTCGCACAGGTCGAAGGTCAGGGCCACGGCCCTGGTCCCGGGGGGCAGGTCCACGGAGCGGATGGAGCCGCGCAACTCTTCGGGGAGCGGGGTTTCGGGCAGGGGGTGGGCCGGGGGCAGGGCGCAGGCCGTTGCGCCGGCGCTGGCCGGCGCGGCCTCGGCCGGGGTTCCGCGCAGCTCCTCCGGGGTCCACAGTCCGCGCAGCAGGGCTTCCGAGCCAGGGAAGGCCGTAGCGCCGGCCAGGGCGAGGGGTGGCGCGCCCAGGCAGAGGAGCAGGATGAGCAGGGAGAGTGGGGAGCGCATGCGGTGTCCTGCCCCACTATCACGCATATCCCTCCTTTCGGGAAGGGGCATCGGGGCCGGCAACTGGCGCGGATTTCCAACGCACTTGAAAGACGTTGGAATTCGTCGTAGGGGCGGCTAAGACCGCAAAGAGGGTTTCTCCGAATACGGACGCCGCATGGATTTCGAACAACTCATTCAAGAATGCCCCGACGTCTCCGACCTGGAGCGCCTGCTCCAGGTGGAGCGCTACGCCTGGCTGTCCCTGTCCCAGGACCCGGCCATGGTGGTCTCCATCGACGGCCAGGTGGAGGACGCCAACACCCATTGGGAACGGATGGTAGGCCTGGAGCGGGAACGGCTGCAGGGCGGCTACCTCGTCGAGTACATCCATTTCGACGACCGGGAGCAGGCCCTGGCCGAGATGCAGCGGCTGGTGACCTCGGACATCGGCTCGGCCTCGGTGCACTTCCGCTTCGCCGGCGGGGAGGGCGAGTACGTCCTGCTCTCCTGGACGATCATCTTCTCGCCCTTCCACAACTCCTATTTCTGCACCGCGCGCGAGGTGCGCCGGGACGACCGCCGGCGCTCGGACAACCTGGCCTACCGCGACGTGCTCACCGGCCTGGCCAACCGCCTGGCCCTGACCGAGGTCCTGGTCGAACAGGTGGCCTCCTGCGCCGGGCACGGCGAGACCTTCCACCTCCTGTTCATCGACCTGGACGGGTTCAAGGCGGTGAACGACACCTTCGGACACAAGGCCGGGGACGCGCTCCTGGTGCGGGCCGCGCGGCGCATGCAGTCGTGCATGGCCGAGCCCGGGGGCATCTTCCGCCAGGGCGGGGACGAGTTCATCGTGCTCACCTCGGGCGGCCAGGATCGAAACGCGGTCAAGGCCCTGGCCGAACGGCTCCTGTGGAGGCTCTCCGCGCCCTACGAGCTGGAGGGACAGCAGGCCCGCACCGGCGCGAGCATCGGCATCGCCGCCTTCCCCGCCGACGGGGCCACGCCCGAAGATATCCTGGATAAGGCCGACCAGGCCATGTACCACGTCAAGCGCCACGGCAAGAACGGCTACGCCTTCGCCGACCAGCTCCCGCCCAGGAACGGGGACTAGCCTCCTCCTGCCGCGCCCTTTTCTCCTCCGACGCCACATGACCGTTTCGCTGCGCAGCCCCTCCCGGGGTGGCCGGGGTCCCGGCCGCGCCGTCCCTGCGTCCTCCGCGCCGGCGCGCGGGAGAAAGCGGTGAGGGAGGGCGCCCGGGCCGCGCTGCTCCTGGCCCTGACCGCGCTGCTCTGGAGTTCGGGGGGGCTGGCCATCAAGCTGGTGGACCTGCACCCCATGGCCCTCACCGGGGTGCGCAGCGCCCTGTCCGCCCTGACCCTGGCCGCGCTCTTCCGGGGCCGCCTGGGCATATCCTGGAGCGGGGCCGGCCTGGGCGGGGCCGTGGGCTACGCCGGCCTGCTCGTGACCAACGTGGTGGCCACCAAGCTCACCACCGCGGCCAACGCCATCCTCCTGGCCTACACCGCGCCCCTCTACGTGGCCCTGCTCGCGCCCCTGGTCCTGGGCGAGCGCACCCGCCGCGCGGACTGGCTGTTCGTGGCCGCCACCCTGGGCGGCATGGTCCTGTTCTTCCTGGACCGTCTTTCGGCCGCGGGCCTGTGGGGCAATGTGGTCGCGGTGGGGACCGGCATCTCCTACGCGGCGTTCACCCTGTGCATGCGCGCCCAGAAGGACGCCTCGCCGGTGGGATCGGTGGTGCTGGGGCACGCCCTGGCCGCCCTGGTCGGCCTGCCCTTCCTGGCCCACGGCCTGCCCGACGCCGCGGGCTGGGCCGGGCTGGCCTATCTCGGGGTGATGCAGCAGGGCGCGTCCCTGGCCCTGTACGTGTGGTGCATCCGGCGGCTGGGCGCCCTGGAGGCCATCCTCATCATGACCCTGGAGCCCATCCTGAACCCGGTCTGGGTGGCCCTGGGCGTGGGCGAGCTGCCCGGCCCCTGGGCGCTCCTGGGCGGCGGGGTGGTGGTCGCCGCCGTCACCCTCCGCGCCCTGGCCGCGGCCCGCACAGCCTCGGGGCGTCCGGCTCGGCCCGCACCGGGAAATTGAATATTTCCGGGAAAGCGCGTATCAGGCAGCCTTCGAGAACGCCACCCATGCTCGCCCGCGCCGCCACCGCCGCTTTGCTCGGCATTGACGCCTTCCGTGTGGACCTGGAGGTGGATTTCGCCCGGCGCGGAATGCCCGCCTTCACGATGGTCGGACTCGCCGAGGGCGCGGTGCGGGAGAGCAAGGAGCGGGTGTTCGCCGCGCTCAAGAACTGCGGCTTCTCCCTGCCCCCGGCCCGCATCACCGTGAACCTGGCCCCGGCCGACGTGCGCAAGGAGGGCTCGGCCTACGACCTGCCCCTGGCCCTGGCCCTGCTCGCCGCCTCGGGCGTGCTGGACCCGGAGCGCCTGGCCGGGTTCTATTTCGCGGGCGAACTGTCCCTCACCGGCGAGCTCAAGCCGGTGAACGGAGTCCTGCCCCTGGCCATCCTGGCTCGGGATGAGGGGGCCCGGGGCGACGGGACGCGCGGGGTGCTGGTGCCCCCGGACAACGCCTCCGAGGCGTCGGTGGTGCAGGACGTGCCGGTGTACGGCCCGCCCACCCTGGCCGCGGCGGTGCGCTTCCTGGCCGGGGAGGACGGGCTCGCGCCCGCGGCCAGCGACATCGCCTCCCTCTGGGGCCGGCGCGAGATCCACCCCCTGGACTTCGCGGACGTGAAGGGCCAGGAGCACGCCAAGCGGGCCGTGGAGATCGCCGCGGCGGGCGGGCACAACCTGCTCTTCATCGGCCCGCCGGGCAGCGGCAAGACCATGCTCGCCCAGCGCATCCCCTCGGTCATGCCCCCCCTGGGCTTCAACGAGGCCCTGGACGTGACCAAGATCTATTCCGTGGCCGGCCGCCTGGACAAGGGCCAGGCCCTGGTGGTCACCCGGCCCTTCCGCAACCCGCACCACACCATCTCCGACGCCGGGCTCATCGGCGGCGGGCAGATCCCCCGGCCGGGCGAGGTATCCCTGGCCCACCGCGGGGTGCTCTTCCTGGACGAACTGCCCGAGTTCAAGAAGCACGTGCTGGAGGTCCTGCGCCAGCCCCTGGAGGACGGCAAGGTCACCATCTCCCGGGCGGCGGTATCCCTGGACTACCCCGCGGACTTCATGCTGGTGGCGGCCATGAACCCCTGCCCCTGCGGCTACCACGGCGACGAACGCCACCCCTGCCGCTGCACCCCGCTGCAGGTTTCCGCCTACCGCTCCCGGCTTTCGGGTCCGCTCCTGGACCGCATCGACCTGCACGTGGAGGTCCCGGCCGTGCCCTACAAGGACCTCAAGCAGGTGAAGAGCCCGGTGGGCTCGGCGGCCATGCGCGGCCGCATCGAGGCGGCCCGGTCCATCCAGGCGGAGCGCTTCGCGGGCACCGGGCTCCTGGAGAACGCCCAACTCACGGGCGAGCGCCTGTCCGTGGCCTGCGGCCTGGGGAGCGAGGAGCACGGCTTCCTGGAAAAGGCGGTGCACGCCCTGGGCCTCTCGGCCCGGGCCTACACCCGCATCCTGCGCATCGCCCGCACCATCGCCGACCTGGAGCCCGCGCCCGCAGTTCGCGCTCCCCACCTGGCCGAGGCCATCCAGTACCGCAGCCTGGACCGGGAGACCGCCCTGTAGTCCCGCCGCACGCGCCTGTTGCGCAGGGCGGCTTCCTGCGTTATCTCTTGGTAAGGCAGGAAAACTTCAACCGCCAGGAGTACGCCATGCGCATGCAGAAGATACTCGTTCCGGTGGATGGGTCGGTTTCCTCCAAGAACACGGCCAAGTATGCCGCGACCCTGGCTGCGGCCAAGAACGCCCTGGTGGTCCTGCTGCACGTGCACGACCGGGTTCCCATGACCATCGGCGGCGAGGCCGCGCAGAGCGTGCGCAGGGCCCTGGCCGAGGATTCGGCCAAGCTCCTGGCCGAGTTCGCGGCCATCGTGGAGGGCGCGGGCGCCAAGTGCGTGCCCATGACCCGCGAGGGCGACCCCGGGCACGTCATCGTCCATGTCCAGGAGGAAGAGGCCTGCGACATCATCGTCATGGGTTCGCGCGGCCTCACCAACCTGGAGGGCCTGGTCCTGGGCAGCGCCACCAACAAGGTGCTGCACCTGGCCGCCTGTCCGGTGCTGGTCACCCGCAACCTGCGCAAGAAGTACCTGGAGAGTCCGTTCTTCGAGTAGGCAGGCCCCTGCGGCCGTCCGGCCGCGTGAGGAGACCCGGAGCGCATGCCGTCTCGCCGTCCGCGAACTGCCGGACGGTAGGACGGCTTTTTTTGCCCTGGCCGGCTGCGGGCAGGGCCGCGCGCAGCCGGCCGGGGAGCCGGGACGCGGGGCATCCCGCCGCGCCCGCGCCCCCGGCCCGCCGCTCCATGCCGGTTGCGGCCGCGCCCCGTCGCCGCTTGTGCGGCCCTTCCGGATCGGGCGGATCGTCGGAGGATCGGCCGACCGCCGCCGCGTCGTGACGCTCCGGAATCCTCTGCGGAAAACTTCACTTTCTGTTGGCTGGCGTCGCTTGCTGGCCCGCTCTCGCGGCCTGGTCGCGAATGTTTTCCACATGCTCCAGCGGTTGTGTCAAAATAAATTCTGCATAGACAGAGTGTTGCGTTATTCCGTTGGCTGCGTTATTTTTTTCTCAAGGGTATGGAACCTCAACCGCTGGAGAACATCATGCGGATGCACAAGATACTCGTCGCGGTCGACGGGTCGATTTCCTCCAAGAACATGACCAAGTACGCGGCCCATCTGGCCGCGGTGAAGAACGCCCTGGTCATCCTCCTGCACGTGCACCACCGGGTGCCCATGACCATCGGCGGCGAGGCGGCGCAGCAGGTGCGCAAGGCCCTGGCCGAGGAATCGGCCAGGCTGCTGGCCGGGTTCGTGGCCATCGTGGAGGCGGAGAACGCCAGGTGCGTGCCCATGACCCGGGAAGGCAAGGCCGCCAACGTGATCATCCAGGTCCAGGAAGAGGAGGATTGCGACCTCATCGCCCTGGGCTCCCGCGGCCTCACCGCCCTGGAGGGCCTGGTGGTGGGCTCGACCACCGCGGCGGTCCTGCACCGGGCCGCCTGTCCGGTGCTGGTCACCCGCAACCTGCGCAAGAAGTACCTGGACAACCCGTTCTTCGAGTAGCCCCCCCGGCTGAAGACCATCGCCCCGCCGTCCGGTCCGCGGCCCGGACGGCGGGGCTTTTCTTTTCCGGCCGGGCGGGTCAGGGACTCGCCCGGGAACTAAGCTGCCGGCGCGCCCGCTTCAGCGGGCCCGGGGCGGCTGCGTCCGCCCGGGCAGGCGTCGCCGGAGGGCGAGCAGGGCCGGGGCCAGGAGCGCGGCCAGGAGGTCCAGGCCGAGGCCGGAGCCCGGGGACAGG
>JBFMHA010000011.1:0-77289 GCA_040753075.1 Thermodesulfobacteriota bacterium | reverse complement strand
ACGGCCGTTAAGCCCGCCATCGCCGATGATACTGCGTATCTGTACGTGGGAAAGTAGGCCGCTGCCAGGACTCCTCTTCGCCGCCCCGACGCAACTCGCGCCGGGGCGGCTTTTTTTTTCGCAGCCATACGGCGGACGGGAGCGTTTTTTCCCCGGGGCGGCTTGGACAGCAGGCGGTTCTCCCTGCTAGGGTCGCGATGCAGGGCGAGGCACTGTCATGGCCGGACGGCGAATCATCCCCATCGGGGACAAGGCGGTTTTACGCGGCAAGCTGGTGGCCGCCATGGGCGAAGTCCTGGCCCGGGACGGGTATTTGGCCGTCACCCCAGACAAGGTTGCCCGGGCCGCCGGAGTTCCCCGCAGCGTCCTTTTCCACCTGTTCCATGGGCTTGAGGGCCTGGCCGAGGCGTTCGCCCAGTCAGAGCCACACTGGCCGTCTTTGGCGGAGTTGGCCGGCGGCGACCTGGTCGCTTTCCAGGCCCTGCCCTTGGCCGGCCAGATGGCCACGGTTTACCGTGGCTATGGAAGCGCCCTGCGCCGACGGCCCCAGACCGTGCAGATACTTTCCTGGGAGGCGCGTCAACGCACTCCGCTCACCAAGATACTGGAGAGCGTGCGGGTGCGTCGCTCCCTGGAGATATTCGAGTTGGGGGCGGCGGATTTCCCCGAGGACGTTGACATGAGCGCGGTGGTGGCGGTGGCCGCCGCAGCCATGCTGCATCTCTCGGTGCGCACCGTGACCTGCAGCCATTTCGGCGGCCTGGATCTGGACCTGGACCTTGGCTGGCGACGGGTGGCGGACACCCTGCAGCTCATGTTCGAGCGTACCCTGGGGCTCCGCTGATCCGGCCCGGTCGTCAGTCCAGCGCCTTCTCCATGTGCAGCAGGGCCAGGACGTTGCCGTCCTGATCCTGGCGCGCCTCCATGCCCGCGGGGGTGAACCCGAGACGGTTGTAGAACAGGACCGCCGGGGTGTTCTCGTTGAAGACCGACGCCCGCAGCCGGGCTGCCCGGTATTCCTTCTTGGCCTTTTCCGCCATTATCTGCATGAGATAGGCGCCCACCCCGTGCCGGCGGAACCTGGGCCCCACCACCACGTTGCCCACCGAGCACAGTCCGTCCGGTTCGCAGGAGATGAAGTTGGCGTAGCCGGCCACCTCTCCGCCGGAGAGCGCCACGGTGGGCGACTTGCGTTGCCGGGCCGTGTTCAGCAGGTGATCCGGGGAAAGCGGGGGCTGGGCCGAAGGGAACATGTAGAAGAGCTCCTTGTCCGATTCGGGGAAGCCGCAGATGATCGAGGCGTCGGCGACGGCCAGCTCCCTGTGGCTCAGGGCGGGGGCAGTCGCAGGGATCTCCGCGTCCTCGGGAGCCAGGGTCTCCACCTCGGCCCGGCGCGGCGGGCTGACCAGGGAGATGCATCCCGCGCCCAGAATGCAGGCGATGCCCACGATGGTGAAGGCCAGGGGAAAGTTGTTCAGGTCCCCGAGCTGGCCGCCCAGGATGGGGCCGGCGATGCCTCCCACGCCGTAGGCCAGGAACACGTACGGGTAGTTCTGCCCCACGTGCTTGGTGCCGAACGTGTCCGCGGTGATGGTGGGGAACAGGGCGAAGTTGCCGCCGAAGTTGAAGCCGATGAGCGCCGCGCCCAGATAGAGGGTGTATTCGTTGCCGGCCAGGATGGTGAAGGCTATGAGGATGAAGCCCTGGGAGGTGGTCATGATCTGCAGGGAGCGCTTGCGGCCCAGCTTGTCCGAGAGGGTGCCCCAGATGATCCGGCCCAGCCCGTTGGCGATGCTGAAGAACACCCCCATGGCGGTGCCCGCGATCTCGCTGGCGGCGGCCTTGTCCACCCCGGCTGCGGTCAGGGCCTCGATGGGATAGAGCTTCATGATGCCGATGGCCATGAGTCCCGCTCCGGCGCTGGCCGCGAACGTGGCGAAGATCAGGTAGAACTGGTGGGTCTCCAGCATCCGGCCCACCGGGAACTCCACCGCGCCCGTGGCGGCCTTGGTCCCGGCCGCGCCAGGCGTGGGCGCGACGTAGCCGGGCGGGGTCCAGCCCGCCGGCGGGAAGACCATCCAGATTCCGCCGAGCATGACCAGGGCGGTGAAGATCAGGCCGTAGATGGTGAAGGTGGAGGCCAGGCCGAAGGTGGCCAGCAGCCCGGCCCAGGATCCGGCCAGCTTGACCCAGAGCAGCGCGCCGAAGCCGAATCCGGCCACGGCCAGGCCGGTGATGAGGCCTTTCTTGTCCGGGAACCAGCGCATGCCCACGGCGATGGGCACGACGTAGGCCAGGCCGATGCCTGCGCCCCCCAGGATGCCGATGAACAGGGTCACGACCCAGAAGTTGGTCCCGCCCAGGAGCCCGGCCATGGCGTAGCCCAGGCCCAGGACCGAGCCGCCCAGCCAGGCCAGCCGGCGGGGACCCCAGAGGGGAAGCTTGCGGCCGCCCCAGACCATGACCACGGCGAAGGTGGCCAGGCCCACGGAGAACACCACCTGGGTTTCGAGCTTGCTCCAGCCGGCCTGGATCAGGCCGGGGGTGAACACCGACCAGGCATAGATGGCTCCCAGGCTGAGTTGGATGAGAACCGCCCCGAGCACGGCCAGCCAGCGATTCATAACCCCGTTTCCGGTCATGGGAGCCTCCGGTTCGTCCGCATTGGATAGAGAGCTGAAAACCCACTATCCTTTTCATTGTTTTGGGTGCATGTGTCAAATCCCTCCGGGCGCGTCAACCGAAAAGCCTTGTCCCGGCAAGTACCGCGGGAATCGGTAAAAACCCTTTGAAGAAGTTTCGAAAAAGAGTAGGATGACACTTCGCTCGCCCCGGCGGATGCCGGGGCGGGGTGCAACGAGGAGCCGCTCCCCGCGCGGAAGCGGGGGCGGGACGCAGCAAGCATTGAAAGACGGAACATCATACACGTGGAGGTTGTTACGATGGTGCGCCTGAAACGCGTTTCCCTGTTCCTGGCGGGCCTGGCCGTCCTGGTCATGGTCTTGGGCGCCGGCATGGCCCAGGCCGAGACCAAGCTCGTGCCCAAGGTGGACAATTTCATCCTCTTCATCGACGACTCCGGCTCCATGAGCATGGTTCACGACAAGGCCGGAGAAGTGAAGGCCGTCCTGCAGAAGGATTTCCTGCTCAAGCTCAACGAGAAGATTCCCAACCTGGACTACCAGGCCGGGGTCTTCACCTTCGCCCCCTTTGCCAAGAAATACCCTGAGTACGGGGTGCAGAAGTATGACCGGGCCGCGGTCAAGAAGGCCCTTTCCTCGCTGAAGACCGACCAGGATATCTTCGGCCGGCTGACACCCATGGGCGACGGCCTGTCCTCCCTGGCGCCCTCCGTGGACCAGATGGCCAAGCGGCTCGCGGTCATCGTGCTCTCCGACGGCAAGTCCAACCTGGGTTCGGACCCCGTGGCCGAGGCCAAGGCCCTGTACGAGAAGTACCCGGGCAACGTCTGCTTCCACGTGGTCTCCTTCGCCGACGAGGCCTCCGGCCAGAAGATCCTGGACGAGCTGGCCAAGCTCTCCGGCTGTACGGTCAAGGCCGACGGCGTGGCCCTGCTCAAGGACGAGGCCGCCCTGGACAAGTTCGTGCGCGACGTGTTCTTCGACGTGGTCGAGGTCAAGGCGGAGAAGCCCATGGCCCAGGAGAAGGTCGAGGAAGTCATTACCTTCCGCGGCATCACCTTCGACTTCGACTCGGCCAAGATCCGCAAGGACATGGCTCCGATCCTGGACGAGGCCGTGAAGATCATCAAGGCCAAGAAGGGCGCCAAGATCGTGGTCGAGGGCCACACCTGCAGCATCGGCGCCGACCAGTACAACCAGGGCCTGTCCGAGCGCCGGGCCAAGGCGGTGCAAGGCTACTTCGCGGCCAGCGGGATTGACGCGGCCAACATCGAGATCATAGGATACGGCGAGAGCAAGCCCAAGTACGACAACAAGACCCAAGAGGGCCGGAAGCTGAACCGGCGCGTGGAAATCCGATTCAAGTAACCGTTGTCGCGGGGGGGGCTCAGGCCCCCCCCTTTTTTACGGTCCGCACATGCCTATCCTCTCCTTTTCTTCCGTGCTGCGGCGCAGGATGGCGCAGGCCGTCCTGGTCTTCCTCCTGTCCGTCCTTGCCGCCGGCTGCTCGGACCAGGCCCCGG
This sequence comes from Thermodesulfobacteriota bacterium, assembly GCA_040753075.1. GTDB lineage: Bacteria > Desulfobacterota > Desulfovibrionia > Desulfovibrionales > Desulfovibrionaceae > UBA6814. Next base: position 73,124 of record JBFMHA010000011.1, on the reverse strand, counting down.
AGCCCAGGCCCGTGGCCGAGGCCAACGCCACCTCGGCCAACGCCACCGCGGCCAACGCCACCGCGGCCAACGCCACCGCCGCCAACGCCACCGCCGCCCCGGGCGAGGCCAGCCCCGCTTCGGTCCTGGCCGACCCGCCTCTGGGCAATTCCTCCCTTCCGGTCTCCGTTGTTTCGCCGGAGCAGGCCAACGCCACCCAGGCGGCCGGCGGGCCTCCGGTTCCTGCCCGGGGGGACAAGGCTCCGGCCAAGCCGGAAAGGCTGCCGGCCCGTCCGGTCAAGGCCACGGCATCCCCCGCCCCGTCTCCGGCCAAGGCCAAGGCCGCTCCGGCGTCGTCCGGCCCCCTGACCCTGGAGCGGGCGCAGGAGGAGTTCGGGGCCTTCGCCCGGCAGTGGGTGGCCGTCCTCTCCCGCAACATGCTGGGCAACGCCGCGCGCATGGCCGTGTCCCCGGACGCGGGAGGGTACGTGGCGCGCTTCGCCGAGGTGGACCAGGATTCTCTGGAGTTCGAGGTCAAGGCCACGGATACGCCCGGCTGCCCCTACGTGGGAGTCCTCAAGTATTTCGAGTGCAGCTACGAGTCGCGCGGCGACAGCCCGGAATCGGCCAAGGCCGGGGCCTTCTCCCAGGTGCGCAAGGTGCGGGTCACCGAGCTTTTCCGCCATTCCGGCAAGCGCTGGGAATAGGAACCCGCAGCCGGGGAGGGGAGATGGGCCAGCAGAGCGGGATGGATGCCGACACGCTCCAGGCCCTGCGCGAGTTGAAGGTCCTGTGCGTGGACGACGACCCGGTGGCGCTGGAGCAGACGGCCGCGCTCCTGCGCCGCATCGGGGCCGAAACCGTGCAGGCCGAGGACGGGGAGCAGGGCCTGGAGGCCTTCCGGAGCCAGGCCCCGGATCTGGTGATCGTCGACCTGCTCATGCCCGGCATGGACGGGCTGGCGTTGTCCCGGGCCATCCGCGCCCTGGACCCGGACGTGCCCATCTTCGTGGCCACGGGCGTTGACGAGCCGGACCTCATCGTCCGGGCCCTCGAGCAGAACGTGGACCATCTCCTGCTCAAGCCGCTGCTGCCTGACGCGCTTCTGGCCGCGGTGCTCAAGACCCTGCGGGTGCTGGCCCTGCGGCGGCGGCTGCAGGACGCCGCTCTGGCCCTGCGCCAGGTGCTCGACGCCTATCCCAACTTCGTGCTGGTGGTGAAGGATGGCGAGATCAGCTACGTCAATCGCCGGCTGTGCGCCTTCCTGGGCTTCGCCTCCCATGACGAGATGCGTGCGGCGGGTCGGGACGTGGGAGATTTCATAACCGAGCTGGACGGCGAGCCCTACGGCCGGGAGTCCCGGGAGTGGCTTCGCAGCATCCTGGAGGACCCCCTGGACCGGGAGCGCCACCTCAAGCTGGCCGATCCCCGCAACCCCACGGCCCGCGCCCGGACTTTTTCCGCAGCCTCCAGTCCCTTCGGGGACCCCGGCGGCCATCTGCTCACCCTCGCCGACGTGAGCGAACTGGAGGAAACCCGGCAGTGCCTGGAGGACCAGGCCGCAACCGACCCCCTCACCGGCGCGTGCAACCGCCGCCGCTTCCTCGAACTGCTGAGCATGGAGGAAGGTCGGGCCGCGTCCGACCGGGGACCCTTTGCCCTGGTCATGTTCGACATCGACCATTTCAAGTCCATCAACGACACCTACGGCCACGACGTGGGCGACAGCGTGCTCAAGGAGTTGGTGGGCATGGTGCAGGACTGCGTGCGGGCCACGGATAGTCTGGCCCGCCTGGGCGGCGAGGAGTTCGTGATCCTGGCCGCGGGCTCGGGCCTGAAACGGGCGGCCCGGGTCGCGGAGCGCCTGCGCCGCACCGTGGCTGGGCACGACTTCGCCGGCGTGTCCAGGCAGGTGACCTGCAGCTTCGGGGTGGCGGAGAGCCGCGCCGGCGAGGGCCGCGACCTCCTGCTCAAGCGGGTTGACCAGGCCCTGTACCGGGCCAAGTCGGGGGGGCGCAACCGGGTGGATCTGGGCTGAGGCCGGCGTACCGGGTTGCCAGGTCCTCCCCGGAAGGGATATGCTCTTCTCGACAATTGAGCCCACGAGCCTGACGATCACAGGGAGGAAACCATGGAAGCTTCCAAGGACAAGGTCTATACCCTCGGCCGCAGCCAGTCTGCCCAGAGCGACGAGCAGATAGCTGCGGAGATCACCGCCCGGACCAACCGGGACATGGGCCGCGTGGCCCTGTTCGTCTCCATCCTGGCGGTCATCCTGCTCACGGTCTTCTTTTTCGGGCTGAACCAGAACATGACCGGGCTCACCGAGCAGGTCAGGGAGATCGGCCAGGTGAAACAGCAACTGGCCACGGTGCAGCAGCAGGTGGCGGCCCTGGAGAACCTGCCCGCCGCCACGAAAAGGATGGTCCTCTCCGGCATGCTGGCCGAGACCAGCCAGAAGCTGGCCTACGTGCAGAGCCAACTCCCCGAGGGGGAAACCTCCGGTCGGCTGGGCAAGGCCATCGAGGAGATTGCCGCCGTTCAGGCGGACCTGGCGAAATAGTTCAGAATTCCAATGTGTTGCAAAAAGGGCGGGAGGGATGCCTTCCGCCCTTTTTTCTTCTGTGGCATAAGGAGGTTAGGAAAACCGAGGGGTGCGCCGGGGGACCATGGATACGGTCAGCGTGCAGATGCCGGGCGGCAACGTGCACCAGTTCGAGGGGGAGCTGGTTTCCCGCGTGGTCCGCGAGGAGCCCCTGGACGAGCGCCGGAGCACGGTGCGCACCGTGAGCCTGTACCGGGTCGCCGGCGGAGGCTATGTGCTGGTCTTGGACACCCGCACGGTGGTGCGGGCAAGCAGCCATTACCTGCACTTCGCCAACCTCGACCACGTGGGCGAATACCTGGCCCGGGACGACGGCGGCCTGGCCAGGGAGTTGCTCGCCCAGGCCGCCGAGATGGAAAAATAGCCGCCCCGGGTCCGGCTTGCGGACCCGGGGCGCGCTTTTTTTCAGGTCGGCTTCCTCTGCCTCAGGCGGCCCTGACCAGGCGGGGGGCGCTTTTCTTGGCTGGGGCGGCCTTCTTGGCGGGCGCAGTCTCTGACCCGGTGAAGCGCGAGGACAGGGAGAGCAGTTCGTGGGAGAGTTGGGCGAGCTCCCGGGCGGCGTCCGCGGCCTGGGCGGAGCCCTCCTCGGCCGCGGCGGCCACGGTGGCGATGTCGGACACGCTGCTGTTGACGTCCTCGGCGGCCCTGGCCTGCTGACCCGCCGCGGTGGCGATCTGGGACACCCGCTGGTTCACGTCCTCGATGCGCCGGAGGATGTCCTCCAGCGCTTCGCCGGTCCTGGACGACTTGGCCGCGCCTTCGTGGACCTGGTTCTCGGTGTCGCGCATGACGGACACCGCATGGCGGGAGCGCTCCTGGACCTCGCGGATGGAGTTCTCCACCTCCTTGGTGGCGGTCATGGTTTTCTCCGCCAGCTTGCGCACCTCGTCGGCCACCACCGCGAATCCCCGGCCGGCCTCGCCGGCGCGGGCGGCTTCGATGGCCGCGTTCAGGGCCAGAAGGTTGGTCTGGTCGGCGATGTCGTTGATGACGTTGATGATCCGGTCGATCTCCCCGGCCTGGGCATCCAGTTGGGTGAGCACCGAGGCCAGCTTGCCGGTGGATTCCGCGGCCTGGTTGATCACGCCCACCGCCCCCTTGACCAGGCTCACCCCGTCCTTGGCCGAGGTCCCGGCCGAGTCCGAGGCCTGGGACGCGGCGGTGGCGTTCTCGGCCACGTTCATGACCGTGGAGGCCATCTGCTCCATGGCGCTGACCACCGAATCGGTCTGGCCCTTCTGGCGGTGGGCGCCCTGGGCCTGCTCGTCGGCCGAGGCCGAGAGCTCCTCGGCCGCCGAGGCCACGCGCTGGGCCACCTCGTTGATCCGCTCGCCAAGGCTGCGCATCTCGGCTTGCTGTCCCTCCAGGCGGCGCTGCTGCTCCTTGACCAGGGCCAGGTCCACCAGGCACAGGACCGCGCCCATGGTTTCGCCGGATACGCTGCGGATGCAGTCGATGTAGACGAACGCGTCCAGGGTCCGTCCGTCCCAGAGCGTCAGGCATTTCTCTTCGGCGATGTGGGCGCCGTGGCGCATGGCGTCGGCGGTGTGGGAATCATGGCCCCGGCCGTAGAACGCCTCGCCCACGTTGCGGCCCACCACGTCTTTTTCCTGCTTCCGGAGCAGCTCCATGAGCGAGTTGCTGGCGTGGGTGATGACGCCGTCCCGGTCGCAGAGCAGGAAGGGGCTGCCCACGGCCTGGACCGCGCCCCGGTAATACTCGCGGCGGTGCATGTTGTAGATGACGGCCTCGGAAACCTGGGCCGCCAGCGGGCCGAACTCCTTCCAGGATTCGACCTCCTTGAAGGGGAATTCCCGGCGCCTGGCCATGAGGCCCTGCAGCCCGGCGGAAAGCTTGTTCTGGGGACCGGCTGCGCAGCGCGCCGCGGCCAGGGTGGCGGCCAGGCCCACGGCCAGGGCGGCGGCCCATGCCCAGACGTTGTCCAGCCAAAAGACGCCAGCGAAGAGAATGCAGAGGCCGCCGCCGAGAAGGCCGGTGATCCCTGCCGAACTGCACGTGGTCTTGGTAGCGGACATGGTTTCCTCCTGAGTCGGGTGGAGGATCAAAACGCCAAGTCGGCGGGGCAGTCAAGCAGGATGGTTTTCTTGACAAGTTGGAAGATGTAAAATTATCATATAAAGTTACATTTGGTCATTTCTATCGGGTCTGGAGAGGGGGGCGGGTTTCCATGGCGCGAGAGAAGAAGACTGCCGAGGCTCCGGACTGCGCCGCCTGCGCCTTCGAGTGGGCTGAGCGCGCCTGCCGCAGGCCGGGCGGCAAGGGGCCGGCCAACTGCCCGACCTTGCGCGACCGCAGGCTGGCGGACCGGGCCCTGGCCCTGACCGTCGGGGAGGACCTGGAGTTCGCCCGCCAGGCCTCGCGCCAGGAGGCCGCGGGCTACGGCGGCCGGGAAGAGGGGTATGCGCGGGTCCGGCCCCTCAAGCCCCGCATCCAGGAGCTGGCGGAGTTCGCGCGCCGCATGGGCTACCGCCGCCTGGGCCTGGCCTTTTGCATCGGCCTGCGCAAGGAGGCGGCGGTGGTGCGGGATCTCCTGGCGGTCCAGGGATTCGAGGTGGTCTCGGCCAGCTGCAAGGCCGGCCGCGCCGAGAAGGCCCTGCTCGGGCTGGGTCCTGCGGACCAGGTTGATCCCGCGGCCCCGGCGGAAACCATGTGCAACCCGGTGCTCCAGGCCCTTCTGCTCAACGAGTACGGGGCCGAACTCAACGTGCTCCTGGGCCTGTGCGTGGGGCACGACTCGCTGTTCATCAAGCACGCTGTTGCGCCGGTCACGGTGCTGGCGGTCAAGGACCGGCTCCTGGGTCACAACCCCCTGGCCGCGGTCTACCACTGCGACAGCTACTGGCGCAGCCTGAAGGTCCCTCCGGAAGACTAGATCTCCTCGAACTCCACGCCCAGGGCCTCCCACTGGGCCGCGCCCTCGGCCTCCAGGCGGGCGATCTCCTCGGGGCTCTTCTCGGGCGGCGCCAGGGCCTCGGCCACGATCTGCCAGATGTACTTCACCTGGTACTTGTAGTCCTTGTAGAACTTGGGGATGCGCTTCATCATCTGGTCGCGGCAGTTGGAGCAGCCCACCGCCACCACGTCCGCGCCCGAGCGCTTGATCTGCTCGAACTTGAACTTGCCGTGGTGGGCGCTCTCCTTCTCGTAGGGCATGGGCCAGTTGCCGCCGCCGGCGCCGCAGCAGAAGTTGTTGCCCCGGTTGGGATAGAACTCCACCCGCTCGTCCACGCACTGGTCCAGGATCCAGCGGGCCTCCTCGTAGTAGGCCCTGCCGTAGTGGTATTCCAGCTCCCGGCCGTGCTTACAGGAGTCGTGCCACACGAAGACCTGGCCGGCGTGCGCCGACTTGTCCACGGTGATGCGGCCCTGCTCCAGGAGCTCCTTGAGGTAGTCGTAGAGGTAGACGAACTCCACCTTGTCCTCGGGGTTCTCCAGGGAGCACATCTTCATGCCCGTGCGGCAGCCGTAGGATCCGCCTCCGCAATCGGGCATGATCATGCGGCCCACGCCCAGTTCGCGGAATATCTCCATCTTGCGCCTGGCCAGGGTCTTGGTGGCCGCGTAGTTGCCGGTGAACAGGCCCCAGTCCACCGCCTCCCAGTTCTTGGAGGGCACGGTCCAGTCGACTCCAGCGGCGTAGAAGATCTTCCACCACCACTTCATGTCCTCGAAGTCGCCGTAGATCTCCTTGGAGTTGGGGAAGAAGAGGATGTCCGCCCCCTTCTTGTCCACGGGCACGTAGAAGCCCGGGCACTCCTCGTCGGCCAGCTCCTTGCCCACTTCGGCCAGGGTCTGGAGGTAGTCCTCCAGCGGGATGTCCATGTTGTTGCCCGAGGCCAGGACCCGCTCCACGCCCTTGTGCATGATGCCCGGAACCTCGCCCCGGTCGCGCAGGTGCTTCATGTGTCCGAAGATGGGCACGATGTCGATGTGCATGGGGCAGGCGTGGGCGCAGCGGCCGCAGCCGGTGCAGACCCAGGGGAACTTGGACCGGACCACCTCGTCCACCAGGCCCAGGTTGAGCATGCGGATGACCTTGCGGGTGTTCCAGCCCTCCATGCCCTCCATGTCGCTGATGGGGCAGCCGCTCACGCAGGCCCCGCAGGCGAAGCAGGCGGACAGGTCGAACTTGGCCATGCGCTCCTTGATTTCCGCGGGCATATCCCGCGGCGTCACCACGTTCATGGCTCGCCCCTTCGGGCCCGGCCGGGATCACTCCCGGCCGGGCTTTGGTTCGTTTCAGGCCGTCGCGGCCGTTGTTTCCTTCCCCGTCACCCCCCCGCTTTGGTCGTACATCATGCCGCAGCGAAGGTCGAAGTGGCGGTTGATGCTCATGGTGGGGCAGGTGGCGTTGAGCGCCACCTGGGCCACCACCGAGCCCAGGTAGGCCTTCTCGGGGTCCTTCTCCTGCGAGTGGTGGGCCATGAGCACCAGGCTCGCCTGGCGCATCCGGCTGAGCTTGAGGATCTCCATGGCCGGCTTGCCCTCGAAGCACTCGAACTCAACGGTCTTCAGCCCGCGGATGAGCGGCTCGAACTGGGTGCGCATGCGCTCCTTGGCGGCCTCGGCGCGGCGGATGAACTCGGGCTGGGACAGGTCGCTCTCCTCGATGCAGTGGAAGATGGTGAGGGTGGACTTGTAGTGCCGCGCCATCTGCGCGCCGTAGCCCACCGCGCACTCGGACTGCTCGGAGAAGTCGGTGGCCACCACCAGGTTCTTGAAGGTCTGCTCGCCGTAGGGGGTCTGCTTGGTGACGATCATCACCGGGCAGCGGGCCTTCTGGGACACGCGCTCCAGGGTCGAGCCCGCCATGCCCCACATCTTGGAGCGGCGCTCCTCGTACTCCTTGGTGTGCGGCCCCATGATGATGAGGTCCGCGTTGTCGTGGCGGGCGACGCGCAGGATCTCGTTGTGCGCGATGCCGGGCACTACGGAGATCTTGTAGTTGGCGACGCCCTTGAGCTTGTCCTTGTAGAACTCCTCGATCTCCTTGCCGATGCGTTCGGTGGTGCCGTCGGCGGCCAGGTGCTCCATGTGCCCCCAGCCCTGACTCAGGCCCACCACATGGACCAGGTTCAACTTGGCCTCGAAGCGCTGGGCGAAGCCGAAGGCCGTGTCCGCGGCACAGTCGCAGACTTCCGACGGCGTCACCGCGATGATGATGTCCTTGAACATGGCGACACCCTCCTGTTGTGGTTGTTCGACCGGAAGCGCACGACATTGGCTTGCCGGCTGTTCCTGTCCAGGGCTGCGCTCAGCCGGTCGGTGAGCGCCAGGTTCTTGGACAGGAGCACATCCTCGGTTCCCATGCCCATGGCCAGGCCCATGAGCTGGGGCAGGTAGACCACGGCCACGGCCCGGGCCTGGTCGTTCACGCGCAGGGCCTGCTTCTGGTAGGCCTCCAGGTTCATCTGGCAGAGCGGGCAGACCGTGGCCACGCAATCCGCCTCCCCCGCGGCCGAGAGGATCCCGGCCACGGCGCGCAGGGCGGTCTCCTGGTCCGTGGCCATGAGGGAGGCCCCGCAGCAGACCGCGGCCTTGTCCCAGTCGAGCGCCGTGGCCCCCAGGGCCGCGAGGATGCGGTCCATGCTGGTCGGCCGCTCCGGGTCGTCGAACACCGGATAGGGCCGCAGGGCCTGGCAGCCGTAGTAGGGGGCCACGGCGATCCCCTCCAGGGGCATGAGCACGGCCTGGGCGATGCGTTCCGGCCCCGCGTCGTTCACCAGCACGTCCAGCAGGTGGCGGACCCGGACCGCGGGGTCCAGGGCCAGATCCTCTCCGGCGATGGCCTGGTTCACCCGGTCCGCGAGCTTCTTGTCCCCGGCGGTCTCCCGCTGCACCCGCAGGTGGTTCAGGTAGCAGGCGCTGCAGGGGGCCAGCAGGTCCTGGCCCGGGTACTGCTTCGCGGCCAGGCCCAGGTTGCGCGCGGGCAGGGCCATGGCCAGCAGCCCGCTCACCGCATCCACCGCCCCGGCCCCGCAGCAGGTCCAGTCCGTGATCTCGTTCAGGCCCAGGCAGAGCCGCTCGAACACCAGCCGGGTGGACACGTCGTACTCCTGGGCGCTCTCGGTGAGGGAGCAGCCGGGATAATAGGCGTAGCTCATGGGTTGCCCTCCAGTTCCCGGACCCGGTTGAAGAGGTCGTCCAGGACCCCCTTGTGCTGGCCCGAGGGGACGTGCAGCTTGCCCTTGGCCAGGAGCTTCATGCCCACCGGGGTGAAGCGCAGGGGCAGCAGCGGGTCGCGCATGGCCATGAAGAAGTGGAGCATGAGGTCCATCTCCTGCACCCGTCCGTACTTGTGCACGTTGTCGATGAAGGCCCGGTAGAAGATCGCCTTGCGCCTGGCCGCATCCGGCCCGTGCGCCGCGGCGCTCCGCTTGAGCGCGGCCATGGCCTGGGTCAGGGGCAGGCCCCGCGGGCAGCGCAGGGTGCAGGAGTAGCAGGCCGAGCACATCCAGAAGGTCTTGCTCGCCAGCACCTCGTCCGTGAACCCGAAGAGCAGGGACCGCCACATCTGGCGCGGGGTCAGGTCCATGGACGCGGCGTTGGGGCAGGAGGCGGTGCAGGTCCCGCACTGCATGCAGGCCCGGACCATCTCCCGGACCTCGTCCAGGGGATCGGGCAGGCCGGGCAGGGTCCGGCCGAGGGTGGTGGGCTGGTTGGTTTCGGCTCGCATGGTTCCTCCTTGCAGTCCTGGCGGTCCGGGCGGTCCGGGCCGGCCGGTCAGGCCAACTCCTCCAGGGCGGCGTCAATGGAGCCCATGACCTGGGCGTCGTCGAACCCCCGGAGCACGCTGGCGCTGTTGGGGCAGACCGCGGTGCAGGAGCCGCAGCCCTGGCAGAGGATGGCGTCCACCTCGATGCGGTCCTCCTCCAGGTTCATGCGCCTGGCCCCGTAGGGGCACACGTCGATGCAGCGGCCGCACAGGGAGCACAGGGAGTGGCGCACCTCGGCCACCACGTTGCCCGCGTCCAGGCGCTCCCCGGACAGGATGCGCAGGGCGCGCTGGGCCGCGGCCTTGGCCGAGGCCGCATGTTCGCCCATGTTTCCCGGGGCCCGGGCCAGTCCGGCCATGAACACCCCGTACTTGAGGAAGTCCACCGGCCGCCACTTGGGTTCGGCCTCGCGGTAGAAACCGTCCTCGGTGAGCGGAACCCCGAACTGCTCGGCCAGCTCCTCCACCTCGTTGGGCTCCACCCCGCCGGACAGGGCCAGCAGGTCAGGCCGGATCTGCAACTCCTCGCCCAGCACCGGGTCGAAGGCGGTGATCACCGGCCGGCCGTTCTCGAACGCCACCCGGGGCCGGTTCTCCAGGTCGTAGCGGATGAACAGGGCGCCCAGGCGGCGGGCCTCGGTGTAGAAATGCTCCATGAAACCGTAGCTCATGATGTCCCGGTAGAACACGTAGACCTTGATGGCGGGGTTCTTGCGCAGGAGCGTGTGCAGGTTCTTGAGCGCGCCGGCGCAGCAGATGCGGCTGCAGTAGTTGCGGCCTTCCTCCCGGGAGCGCCAGCACTGGATCATGGCCACCGAGGCGAGGGCCCCGGCGTCCAGGGCGCCGCTGGCCAGGCGGTCCTCGAGTTCGCGCTGGGTGAGGGTGGCGGGATGGACCCGGAAGCCGTAGTCGTAGACCTTGGCCTCCCGCCCGCCGGTGGCCAGCACCGTGGCCCCGTGCTCCACGGTGAAGACCCCGTCCCGGCCGTAGAGAACGGTGCTGAACGCCCCGGCCCGGCCCATGCTGAGCACCACCCGGGCGTTCTTGCGCACGGTGATGTTGGGGTGCTTCTCCACCTGCTCCACCAGGTCCTGCATGTAGCGCTGCGGGTCGCGGCCCTCCAGGGTGGCGCGCAGGCGGATGGCCTGGCCGCCCAGGGCCTCCTCGCTCTCCACCAGGGTCACCGGGTAGCCGTGGTCCGCGATGCCCACCGCCGCGGTCATGCCGGCCAGCCCGCCGCCCACCACCAGGGCCTGGCGGTAGACAGGGGCCGCGAAGGGCCGGCGCGAGGCGTCGGCCCGCACCAGCCGGGCCAGGGCCATGTTCAGGGTGGCGAAGACCTCCCGGCCCAGCGCCGTGTCGTGCTGCGGAGCGTCCCCCTCCGGGGCGGCGTCCCGGGCCGCGGACATGGCCGGGGTGTAGATGTCGGCCACGTCCATGAACGCCGGGTTCAGGCCCAGGGTTGCGCCCAGCTCCCGCAGCCGGGGCACGTAGGCGTAGGGCATGCAGGCCCCGAGCAGGATGCGGTTGGGCCGCTTCTCCCCGGCCAGTTCGGCGATCTTCTCCCAGCCCGGGGTCGTGCATCCGGCGTCGATGCGGGCCACGTGGACCACCGCGGGCTGGGCCTCGATCCGGGCCACCAGGGCGTCCATGTCCACCGCGGACTCCAGCACCGGGCAGGAGGTGCACAGGGCCACCAGGATCCGGGGGGCCTCCCGGCCCACGTCCCGGTACTCGGGTTCGGGCTCGGCCACCTTCTCCTTGAGCGGGGCGTAGATGTTGATGAGGCGCGAGGCCTCCATGGCGGCTGCCCCGGCCGTGATGAGGGATTCTGCGATGTCCCGGGGCGCGCCGGCCGAGCCCGCGGCGAACACCCCCAGCCGGGTGGTGCGCGAGGGGTCGAAGTGCCGGGTGCGCAGGAAGCCGTAGTCGTTCAGGTCCACCTGGGCGGCCCGGGCCAGGGCCGGCAGATCCTTGGGCGGGCGAGCGCCCACGGCCAGGACCAGCAGGTCCACGTCCTCCTCGATGCACTGGCCGGCGTCGTCCATGTAGCGCAGGCGCAGGGCGCCGGGGTCGTCGGGGGAGGGCATGGCGGTGTGGATGCGGCTGCGCAGGAAGCGCACCCCGCCTTCCTCCACGGCCTGGTCGCAGTAGCTCTGGTAGTCCCGGCCGAAGGCGCGCAGGTCCATGCAGAAGATGGTGGCCGAGGCGGGCTCGCCGTTTTCGTCCCGCAGCATCTTGCGGGCGAGCAGGGCCTCCTTGACCGAGATCATGCAGCACACCGACGAGCAGTAGTCCGCGCCCTTGGCGATGTCCCGGGAGCCTACGCACTGCAGCCAGGCGATGCGGCGCAGGGGCTTGCCGTCGCCGGGGCGGGCCAGCCGGTCCCGGCCCGGGCCGCTGCCCGAGAGCATGCGCTCGAACTCCACCGAGGTGACCACCCCGGGCAGGACCTTGTAGCCGAGGGTGTCCGCGCCGAAGGATTCGGGGCAGGGGGTGTAGGTCTCGAACCCGGTGGCCAGCACCACCGCGGCCACCGAGAATTCCAGGCGGCGCTCCGAGGCCGCGCGCAGGAAGGTCTTGTCCAGGGCCGGCGCCGCGGTCTTGGGGTTCAGGGGCTTGGCCAGGGTCCGCCGGGCGCCGGCGGCGCGCAGCTTTTCCGCCAGGTCCGCCTTCTCCGGCCCGGCCAGGAGAACCACCTCCATTTCCGGGCGCAGCTCCAGGGCCCGGGCCATGAACCGTTCCGGCTCCAGGCCGGGCAGGTCCAGGTCCAGGAGGAGCATGGAGAGCTTCCCGTTCCCGGCGATGCGCTCCAGGGCCTCTTCGGCCGTGGCCGCGGCGGCGAAGGGGAAGAGCTGGTCCTTGAGCCATTCGGCCATGGCCTCGTCCAGTCCCGGCTCGGCGCTGGCCAGGAGCACGTGGAAGGTGGAGCGGCGGGCGAACTTGAAGTCGATGGCCTCGGTGGGGCAGGCCTCGTGGCAGCGCCAGCAGCGGATGCAGTGGTCCAGGTCCACCACGTAGGAGTTGGGGATGTTGTGGGGCACGGGCAGGTGCACCGCGGCCCTTTCGGTGAGCCCGGCGTTGAACTCGCTGGGCGTCCGCACCGGGCAGACCGAGGAGCAGATTCCGCAGCCGATGCACTTGGTGGGGTCCACGAAGCTGGAGCCCTGGCGCAGGAAGGCGGTGAACTGGCCGGGGTCGCCGTCCAGGGCGGTGAGCTCCGTGGAGAGGTAGATGTCGATGTTCTTGTGGAACAACCCCTTGCGCATGCAGAACTGGGACGAGCTGTCGCGCTCGGTGAGGGGCAGCATCTTGCACATGCCGCAGGCGTTGGTGGGGAACTGGTAGTCGAGCTGGGAGAGCAGGCCGCCCAGGTGCGGCTTGCGGTCCACCAGGGCCACCTTCTGGCCGGTTTCGGCCAGGTCCAGGGCGGCGCGGATCCCGGCCACGCCGGCTCCCACCACCAGGGCTGCGTATGTCGTCTTCATGGCCCGGCTCCTCCTTCGGGGTGCTCAGGGCTGATGCCTCGCGCTAGTGTTCACTGGGCGTCCGTCACTTGTCCGGTCTGGACTTTATGCAAAATATCTCACGATATTTTGCGGTTGCGGGGCTGCGTATGTCGTCTTCATGGCCCGGCTCCTCCTCTCGTGCTTCCGGAGCTACGGCTTGTCAGTGCGTCCCAGCGGTCCCATCGGTGTCGCGCCGTGCTTTTTTTACAAAATATCTAACGATATTCTGTTGTTATCCTAGTCCCTTCCGCCCGTGACCTCGGCGAACTCCTTGGCCTGGAACACCGAGAGCGGGATGGGCTCGTCCGGACTGCGGCCCGGCTCGTAGGCGAAGGCCTCCTGGGTGCGGGCGGCCACGGTGCGGAACAGCTCCATCACCGGAACGTCGTTGGGGCAGGCGTTGGAGCACTGGCCGCAGCCCACGCAGGACAGGCTCATGTGGGCCAGCCGGGTGAGATGAAAGAGCACCGTGTCCGTGGGCAGGCGCAGGGCGCTCTTGCCCTTGGCCCAGCCCAGGTACTGCCAGGGCTTGTGGTCGAACACGTCGGTGAGGAACACGCACTCCCGGCAGTAGCAGACCGGGCAGGCCGCGCGGCAGTTGTAGCAGCCCACGCAGGCGGCCAGGTAGTCGGCCAGCTTGGGCATGGACGCGGTGGCGTCCCGGGTGGCGGCGAACATCTCGTCCCGGAAGGCGGTCCGGCCGTTCACCAGCTCGGCCAGGGCGTCCTTGCGGCCGGCCGGCTCGTCGGTGTCGGGCAGGCGCAGCTTGGCGAGCAGGGCCTCGCCCCGGGGGGTATGGGCGCTCACCAGAAGGTGTCCCCCCCCGCGCAGGCCCACCAGTCCCACGGTGATGTCCGCGTTGTTGGCCACCGGTCGCTCGCAGGCCCGGCAGGCCTTGGCGAGATCGAGCCCGGCCGGCTCCTGGCTGCGGCCGGCCAGGGCCAGCGTGGCGAACTTGTTGGAGGCCTCCCGGGGATCTCGTCCTGCGGCGAAGCGGCGGTAGTCGGCGTTGGTGTAGGCCCCCAGGCAGTCCAGGCTGACGATGGCCAGGTCCTCCAGGTTGCCCTGGTTGAGCTTGACCAGCTCCACGAAGGCCCGCACCTCGCAGGGCCGCAGCACCGCGGCCAGAGTCCCGCCGGGCGAACCGCCGCGGGTGAGCCTGGCTGCGATGCGGGCGGCGTTGAGCGGGAAGGCCGGGGCCAGGGGGTCGGCCTGCTTCAGGCGCTCGGGCTCGCTGACCAGGGCCGGCATGACCACGCCCGGCCCCATGTGCAGGGGGGTGAGCAGCCCGGCGACGCCCCCGTCGTCCATGAGCATGTGCAGGAAGGCCTGCACCGACTGGAGCAGGTCGCCGTTTTGCACCTCGAGCTTGGCGGTGGTTGCCATTGGCTTCTCCTCGTGTCGCGTTGGCGGTCGCCGCGCTGCGTCCGTCAGCCCAGCCCGGCGATCTCGCAGTTGTCTGCACCAATCTGGCGCGCCATGATTCTCCGCCCTAGATGGCCATCATGGCGCGGGCGTCGCTGGGACCCAGCTCCCGGACCTCGGCCACCATGCGGTTGACCGTTTCGGCGAACTCGTTGCCCTCGCTGGCCCCCACCCAGGTGAGCTTGAGCCGGCGCTCGTCCACGCCGAACCCGGTGAGTATCTCCTTGAGCAGCTTGACGCGGCGGCGGGCCTTGTAGTTGCCGTTGATGTAGTGGCAGTCCCCGGGGTGGCAGCCGCTGACCAGCACCGCGTCCGCGCCGGAGAGCAGGGCCTTGAGCACGTACTTGGGGTCCACCATGCCGGTGCACATCATGCGCACCAGCCGCACGTTGGGTGACTGCACCATGCGCGCGGTGCCCGCCAGGTCGGCGGCGGTGTAGGTGCACCAGTTGCAGACAAAGGCCACGATGGTGGGTTCGAAGTCCTGCATGGCGGTACTCCTTGCGGGGCTAGGCCGGAGCCTCCTCGGGCTCCTCCGGGGTTTCTGCCTTGACGGGGGCGGGGCCGGGACCGGCGGCCTTGGCCGTCGTGGTGCGCGGGCCGGCCAGCACGTCCGAGAGCAGGCCGTCCAGTTCCGAGAAAATCTGCGCCTCGCTGAAGTGCTTGATCTGGGCCGCGCCGCTCGGGCAGTAGGCGGCGCAGCTGCCGCAGCCCTTGCACAGGGCCTCGTTGACCACGCTCACGTGGTGCAGTTCGTCGAACTCGATGGCCGAGTAGGCGCACAGGTCGATGCACACCTTGCAGCCCACGCAGATGTCCGGGTTGATGTGGGAGGTGGTGGGGGAGATGTCCACCAGGCCGCGGGCGGCCAGGGACAGGGCCTGGGCCGCCGCGCCCGAGGCGTGGGCCACGGCGTCCGGGATGTCCCGGGGGGCCTGGCAGGTCCCGCCCAGGAAGATGCCGTCGGTGGCCGTGGACACCGGCCCCAGCTTGGGATGCTCCTC
The DNA here is from genome assembly GCA_040753075.1 of Thermodesulfobacteriota bacterium. Taxonomy (GTDB): domain Bacteria; phylum Desulfobacterota; class Desulfovibrionia; order Desulfovibrionales; family Desulfovibrionaceae; genus UBA6814. The sequence continues at coordinate 57,866 of JBFMHA010000011.1, read as the reverse complement.
CAGGAAGAAGCCGTCCAGGCCCTGGCTGATGCCGAAGATCCGGGCCACCTCGGCGGCGTCCCGGCGGGGCTCCATGGCGGTGCACAGGACCGCCATGTCCACCGGGACCCGCAGCCGGCGGCCGAGCAGGGTGTCCTCGGCCAGGACCACCAGCTTGCCCTGCTCCTCGGGGGATTCGGCCTGGTCGGTGATGGCCGCGGGCCGGCCGCGGATGAAGGTCACGCCCTCCTCCTGCACCCGGCGCAGGAACTCCTCGTACCCCTTCCCGAAGCAGCGCAGATCCATGTAGAAGTTGTAGACCCGGGCGTGGTGGCCCACCTTGTCCTTGATGAGGTGGTCGTACTTGAGGGCGTACATGCAGCAGACCCGGGAGCAGTACTCGTGGAAGTTGGCGTCCCGGCTGCCCACGCAGTGGATGATGGCCACGCTCTCCGGAGGCCTGCCGTCCTTCATGAGGATCTTGCCCCCGGTGGGCCCGACGGCGTTGTTCAGGCGCTCGAACTGGAGCGCGGTGTACACCTCGGGGAAGCGGCCGTAGCCGTACTGGGTCATGGGCGCGGGGTCGAAGGCGTCGAACCCGGTGCACAGGATGATGGTGCCCACGTTGACCGTGGAGATGGTCTCCTCCTGCTCGTAGTCGATGGCCCCGGAGGGGCAGAGCTTGGCGCAGGCCCCGCACTTCTTGCCGATCAGGGTGCGGCAGTGGGCCGCGTCGATGACCGGGGTGTTGGGAACGGCCTGGGGCGAGTTGCGGTAGATGGCCCGGCGCTCGGACAGGCCCTCCTCGAACTCGCTCGTCACCTTGATCGGGCACTTCTCGGTGCACAGGCCGCAGCCGGTGCACAGGTCGCGGTTCACGTAGCGGGGCCGCTCCCGGAGGGTCACGCTGTAGTTGCCCACGAAGCCCTCCACCTTGACCACGTCGGAGAAGGTGTGCAGGGCGATGTTGGACTCCTGGGCCACGGCCACCATCTTGGGGGTGGAGATGCAGGCCGCACAGTCCAGGGTGGGGAAGGTCTTGTCGAACTGGGCCATGTGGCCGCCGATGGAGGGGGCGCGCTCCACCAGATGGACCTTGTGCCCGCCCCGGGCGATGTCCAGGCTGGCCTGGATGCCGGCGATGCCCGCGCCCACCACCAGCACGTCGGGGTGGACCTTCTCGGTGCGGGAGTAGAGCCGGCCGTGCCGGCCCACCCGGCGCACCGCCCCGGCCACCAGGCGCATGGCCTTGGCCGTGGCCTCGTCCGGGTCCCTGGTGACCCAGGAGCAGTGCTCCCGGATGCAGGTCATCTGGAAGAGATAGGGATTCAGCCCGGCCCGGGCGCAGGTCTTCTGGAAGGTCTTCTCGTGCAGCCGCGGGGAGCAGGAGGCGACGACCACCCTGTTGAGGCCCATCTCCTTGATGTCCCTGATGATCATGTCCTGGCCGGGGTCCGAGCACATGAACTTGTAGTCCCGGGCCACGGCCACGTCCTTGAGTGTTCCGGCAAAGGCCGCCACCGCGGGCGGGTTCACCTTGCCGGCGATGTTGGTGCCGCAGTGGCAGACGTACACCCCGATCTTGTTGGCCATGGCTCGTCGCCCTCCTTGTCCGTCGCAGTCACGGATCGCGGCCTAGACCGCGGCCATGCTCCCGGCCCCCACGCCTTCTCCGTCCCGCACCGCCCGCGCCCGCTTCCATTCGGTGCGCTGCTCCACCGCCTCAAGGGCCTGGCGGGCGACCCGGCGGCTGGTCTTCTCCGGGAAGACCTCCACCACGGTCTGCACCGCGTCGGCCAGGATGGCCCGGCCCAGGGGGGTGCGGGTGACCACCGTGGTCCAGCCGGCCTCCGCGCCCAGGCCGCCGCAGGAAAGGTCCGCGTATTCCGCGCCGTAGTCGGTGCAGAAGCGGCAGGCGTAACGGCGCATGAAATCCAGCTCCTCCAGGGGGATGGTGATCATCTCCCGGCCCCGGGCGTGGATGTGCAGCGCGTCCTTCACGTTGATCTTCTCCACCTCGGACCAGGCGAAGCCGCCCAGCTTCTCCAGGCGCTTGCGGCCCGCCTGTCCGAACTCGAAATGGCCGGAGCAGAACAGGCCCAGCAGGCAGTACAGGGAATCCGTGGGCACCACGCCCAGGACCTGCATCTTGCGGATGGTGAGGATCTGCCCGGGCAGGCCCACGCAGGCCACCCGGCGCAGGCTCTGGCGGAGCTGGTCGCCCAGGGCGGAGATGGCCGAGGCGAAGGTGCTGTAGCGGTCGCCCGCCAGGTCCCGGCCGTGGGGCGGGCCGGCAAAGGAGGCTGCGGCCTCCAGGATCTCCTTCCGGGTGGTGGCCAGGAAGGGGCGGCGTAGAAAGGGGCCGGCGCCCTTGGCCAGCACCGCGCCGTCGATGCGGCCCTCGTCGAACAGGCGCAGGAGGATGGCGGTGAGCACCCCGCCGTCGGTGGCGATTTCCCGGATGGAGGCGTCCTTGGCCCGGGCGACGCTGACTCCCAGCACGTTGCCCATGGGCTCCTGCCACAGGGCCTTGCGCTTGGCCTCCTCCTCCAGTTCGCCGACGACCGGGCAGAGCATGTAGCACAGCCCGCATTCGATGCATTTCTCCGGGTCGCTGTAATGGGGAGAGCCATCCGGGTCCTGGGCCAGGGCTCCGTAGTTGATGGCCGAGCAGAAGGTCACGCAGCCGCCGCATCGGCGGCAGCGTCCGGGCTTCTGGACCTCCTCGACGAGATTGGCGAAGGTCTTCATGCGCTCCCCCGGTAGTCCGTCTTGCAGTCTGGACGGTCTCGCCTTCTCATTCTCAAGATATGTGCCATCCGTGTCTCTAATGTTTTCAGTGTGTTGCGGCGTGCTGGCCGGGCCGTCTCGTGCTGCGGGAATGGATTCTGTCTTGTGCGGCAAGACTTGGGTCTGTCGGAGCCGCGGTGGAAAGCGGGCCAGTTCCGGGAAGCCACGGGAATGCGGCGGGTTGGTTGGGGTGCATCCGGAGACGCGATGGTCCGGAAGCAGGGGAGGAGAGTCTTGCCGCCCGAGACGCGCAACGTACTTTTCGTGATTTTTCATGGACAAGAACGGGAAAAGGGAGGTATGCGCACGGTAAGGACCAGGGCCCACAGACCAGGGGGAGGCCATGGGCTCCCGCCGCAAGGAGCATTCCGGACCGACGCCTGCCGCGGACCAGCTGGCGGACTGCCTGTTTCGCGCCACCTCGGACTGCGCCCTGCTCATGGACACTGAGGGGACCATCCTGGTGGCCAACCAGGCCCTGGCCGGTCTCCTGCGCACGCCCCTGGAGCAATTGCACGGCCGCAACTTCTTCGCCTTCTTCGATCCGGAGGCCGCGTCCCGCCGCCGGGCCATGGCCGACATGGTCGTCCGTTTCCGCGCCCCGGTGCACTACGAGGACACCGCCACCCCGGGCGCGGTCTACGACACCCGGGCCGAGCCCATCCTGGACAAGCGCGGCGAGGTGTCGCGCATCGCGGTCTTCTTCTGCGACGTCACCGCCCGCCGCCGCGCGGAGCGCGAGCGCGTCCGCCTGGCCACGGCCATCCAGCAGGCCGCGGAGGTGGTGGTCATCTGCTCCCCGAACCTGGTGGTGGAGTATGTGAACCAGGCATTCGAGGAGATGAGCGGCTTTCCGGAGCACGAGGCCCGGGGAATGCCCCTGGAGGCCCTGTTCCAGGGCGGCCCCCCGCGTCGGGCCTACCAGCGCCTGAGCCAGGCCATGGCCAGGGGCGACGCCTGGACCGGCCGCGTCTCCCTGACTCGCAAGGACAAGCGCCGCCTGCGTTGCGAGATGACCTTCTCTCCGGTGCGGGTGCGGCGCGGGGTGGTGCAGGGCTTCGTGGGCGTGTGGCGCGACGTGACCGAGGTGGAGCGCCTGGAGCGCCAGGTGCGCAAGGCCCAGCGCATGGAGGCCCTGGGCGCCCTGGCCGGGGGCATCGCCCACGACTTCAACAACATCCTCGGCCCCATCATCCTGCACGCCGAGATGGGCCTCTCCGGCCTGCCGGCCGCCGCCCCGGCCCGGGGGCTGTTCGCCAATATCCTCCAGGCCGCGGAGCGGGCCCGGTCCCTGGCCGCCCAGATCCTCAACCTGGGCCGGCAGCGCGAGGGCGAAGAGCCCATCCCCTTCCGGCTCTCCTCCCTGCTCAAGGAATGCATGAAGCTGCTGGGGCCCACCCTGCCGCCCCGGGTCTCCCTGCACCACGTCCTGCACACTACCGAGGATTTCGTGCTGGCCGACCCGGCCCAACTCCACCAGGTGGTCATGAACCTGGCCACCAACGCCCTGCACGCCATGGAGCCTGACGGCGGCCGGCTCACCTGCGAGGTGGACCTGGTCAGGGCTCCGGAGGAAGAGCCCCCGGCCGGCTGGGACCTGGAGCCCGGGGAGTACGTGCGCCTGGTCATGAGCGACACGGGCGCGGGCATGACCCGGGATGTGCTCGCCCGCATCTTCGACCCCTTCTTCACCACCCGCAAGGACGGCCTGGGAACCGGCCTGGGCCTGGCCGTGGTCCAGGGCGTCGTGGCCCGTCTGGGCGGGACCGTGACCGTGCAGAGCGAGCCCGGCTCGGGCTCGGTGTTTCAGGTGTTCATCCCTCGCTCGGCGCAGCGGCCCATGGAGGCCGTTCCCTTGGCCGACGCCGACCGCCGGGGCCTGCCGCGGGGCCGGGAGAGGATCATGGTGGTGGACGACGAGCGGGGCCTGCGCGAGAGTTGCGCCGCGAGCCTGCGGGAGCTGGGCTACCGGGTCACGGCCTGCGCCCACGGCCGGGAGGCCCTGGTCGTCCTCCGCCGCGCCCCGCGGCGCTTCGACCTGGTGCTATCCAACGTGGTCATGTCCGACGTTACCGGATTCGACCTGCTGGATGAACTGGATGTCCTGAACCCCGGCATCCCGGTGGTGTTCCTGAGCGGCGATCGGGAGTTGCTGCAGGCCGCGCTGAACCGTACGCACCGGCCCCGGGCCTGTCTGGCCAAGCCCTTCCGCTGGAGGGAGCTTGCCGAGTGCGTGCGCGGAATCCTGGACCGGGAAGGCGCGGTGCGGCCTGAGGCGGCGGAACGGTAGCCATGGCTCGGATCCTCATCATCGACGACGACGCCTCCCTGTGCGAGGCCCTGGCCTCGGCCATGTCCAGCCTTGGCCATGGGGCGGACCACGCGCTTTCCCTGCATGACGGCCTGGCCCTGGCCCAGTCCAGGGACTACGCCGCGGTGATCCTGGACGTGTGGCTGCCCGACGGCAACGGCCTGGATCACATCCAGGCCCTGCGCGGGAGTCCGGGCCGGCCGGAGGTCATCATCCTCACCGGCTCCGGGGACCCCGACGGAGCGGAGCTGGCCATCAAGAGCGGGGCCTGGGACTACATCACCAAGCCGCCCACCCTGAACAAGATCCGGCTGCCCGTGCAGCGCGCCCTTGCCTATCGCGCCAAGCAGGAGCGCAAGGCGCGGCGGGACCTCAAGCGCGAGGGCATCGTGGGCGGCTCCAACGCCATCCTGGCCTGTCTGGACCTGGCGGCCCAGGCCGCGTCCAGCGAGGTGGCCGTGCTCATCACCGGCCAGACCGGCACCGGCAAGGAGCTCTTCGCCCGGGTCATCCACGCCAACAGCGACCGGGCCCAGGGCCCCTTCGTGGTGGTGGACTGCGCGGCCCTGCCCGCCAATCTGGTGGAGAGCATGCTCTTCGGCCACGAGAAGGGGGCCTTCACCAACGCCGACCGCAAGCACGACGGGCTCATAAAGCAGGCCCATCGCGGCGTCCTGTTCCTGGACGAGGTGGGGGAGCTGCCCGCGCCGGTGCAGAAGGCCTTTCTGCGGGTGCTTCAGGAGCACCGCTTCCGGCCGGTGGGCAGCAGCGCCGAGATCGTCAGCGACTTCCGTCTGGTGGCGGCCACCAACCGCAATCTGGAGCGGATGGCCGCCGAGGGCCGTTTCCGGGAGGATCTGCTCTTCCGGCTGCAGAGCTTCAACATCCACCTGCCGCCCCTGCGCGAGCGCAACGGCGACGTGCCCGAACTGGCCGAGTGGTGGGCGGGGCGGCTGGCCGAGCGCCGGAAGAGGCCGGTCAAGCGGCTCTCCCCGGCCCTGCTCGCGGTCCTGGAGGACTATAGCTGGCCGGGCAACGTGCGGGAGCTCCTGAACGCGGTGGAGAACGCCATCGCCGCGGCCGGGGAGGAGACGGTGGCGGAGCCGGGGCACCTGCCGGTGCATCTGCGGGCCCAGATGGTGCGGCAGGGGCTGGTCGACCCCAGTCCCGAGCCGGCCGCGCCGCACATTCCCGGCCTGGATCCGGCGGGATTTCCCAAGCTCAAGGACTATCGGAACCAGGCCCTGGCCGCCCTGGAGCGGGGCTACCTGGAGAAGCTTCTGGGCCTGGCCGACGGCGACATCCGCCGCGCCTGCGCCCTGTCCGGCCTCTCCCGCGCCCGCCTGTACGCCCTGCTCAAGGCGAGGGGCCTGGGGCGCTGAGAGGCGAGGCTTTCCCCTTGACGCTTCCCAATCCCCTGTGTCACAAGGCCCTTCTCCCTTTCGGCCAGCGTAGCTCAGTTGGTAGAGCAGCTGATTCGTAAGAGGGAGGGAAATGGCAGCCTGTCTATGTTCTTGGGGTGGCTGCCTGTAAACTGCCTGCAAGGCCCGGCTAGTCCCGGGCCTTTTTGTTTCTGCCGCCTGGGAAGGGGATGAGCTTGGGCCTGGAGGGGGTAGGGCTAGGGGCAGGGGATGGGATGGCGGGTTCATCGGTAGTCCCGAGGGATACCCGCTTGACCTCTTCGGCAAGGTAGTCCTCGCCAAGGTGGGCGTAGATTTCCGTTGTCCGGGAGTCTGTGTGGCCGAGCAACCCTTGCAGCGACTTCAACCTTCCGCCTCCCTCAAGGAACAGGGCCGCGAAGGCGTGCCGCAAGTTGTGCAGATGGAAATGGCCCAGCCCGGCCTTTCTCATGCAGCCCTTGACGAGGTGGCTGACGGAATCGCGGTTGGTCCATCGCTTGAAAATTCTTCCGGTCGGGTTCTCGTTCTCGGCCTTCATGGATTCCAGCAACTCGCGGAATTCTTCCGTCATGGGATAGTGCCGGGCGAGGTGGTTCTTGGCTTTCGGGACGTAGTATCGCCCTCGTTCAAGGTCAACATTCTCCCATGTCAAACTCATTAACTCGCCGCGCCTCCGTCCAGAGAGGGCAAAGGCCGTGACCAGATTGCGTATGTCGGGGTCTTTGATAGAGGAGAGCAGGCGAAGCACGTCCTCCTTACTCAAGTGCTTGGGCGGTTCCTTGTCCACCCGTAGTTCCTTGGCGTGGCGAAGTGGGTTGGGCTTGACGTAGCCCCATTGCACGGCCTTCCCCAGGATGGCTCGCATGTGCCGGATGTAGTTGTTGATGGAACTGGTTTTGAGGCCTTTCTTCTTGTGGGCGGCAAGCATCTCGTCAACGTGCTTCAGCGTCACGCGGTCCAGTTTGCAGGTCGCCCCGGCTACTTCAATCAACTTGTCCAGGGCCAGGAGGTTAGCCCGGAACGTGCTTGCTGTCGTGACTTCCTCCTGAAGTTCTACATAGTCCTCTCGGAACTCGCCCAAGGTCTTTGTGGACTCGCCGCGTAGTTCCGAAAGCCGTCCTGCAAGGAATTCTTCCCTGATGGCCCTGAACAGCTTCTCTGCCTGTCGCTTATCCTTGGTCTTCAGCGAGACTTCCTTGCCCCTCCCGAGCCGGGCGTAGAAGTAGCCGTTGCGTCTTCGATAGAGCTTGGGCGTCTTCAGTTCGGCTTTCATTGGTTCCCCTACGCGGCAAGTCGTCTCAGAATGTCCCTGGCCCGAACGTGGTCCTTATCCGAGAGGGCGTTATCAATTGACTCTCGGTCCACCCGCCAGTGTCCGCTTGGTAGCTTCTCTCCCCAAAAGTAGCCCTCCCGGATGTACTTGAGCAGGGTGTTCCTGCTCATGCCTGCATACTCACAGGCCCGGGTCAGGTTCAGCCAACGTCCAACAAATCGAAGGTCGGTGTTCCCGTCCAGTTTCAAGGAAGCCCCCCGTAACGGTTGGGCCTCTTGGCCTGTTCTCCACAACGATGGAGCAGGGACGGAATGCGCTTGGTTTCGGGTCAGACTCGCGTGAGGCGGTTCAGCCTTCAGTTTATGCCGGAACCCCGAAAAAGAGTCAAGAATGCCAGCAAGGTACGGACTATCCGGGAGGGGTTGTGGGAGCCTGTGATTAGCTGAAGCATCCCAGCAGGATGGAGCGGCGTTCTTCCGTCCTCCGCGTTACCCTTCGTTACCCAGCCCGCACCCGGCAGTCCCCACAAGCACTAGCCTCCCGGCCAATACACCGGCCAGGGGCAGGGACAACCCCGGGGACAACCCGCCGTGGAGTAGAGCAGGCCCCGGCAAGTCCGCCAAGACACCAGCCAAGCGCAAGACCAAGGCCGGGAAGAAGTAGCCCGGGAACCCACGAACGCCCCCGGCATCCCTGTTCCCTTATCCAGGGAGGCGCGGCGAGGTCATGCCGTGGGCCATGCTGCGTTTCTGCGGTCCTGTCCCGCTTCGCCTGTCGGGCGTGGTAGCCTCTTCCTTGAGGCCCGAGAGCTAGCGCGGCCAGCCCACCACGGGACACTTGCACGGCAAGCCCCGTAGACGGTCCCGGCTCCTGGCCCTAGTCCACCCTGAATGATTCCCCATGCTGTGTTCAGCCCGAGGATACCAAGTCCAGGCCCTTGGTGGGAGTTGCCCGGGGTGGTGGTAGCTTGCGAGTAGAGCCGGAGGGCTTCAAGGGTGCAATCTCTGCACCGTAAGGGTGCAATGTCTGCACCCTCAAGGGTGCAATGTTTGCCGTTAAAAAGAAATCCTCTACAGAAATAAAAAAGAAATGGAAGATGTAGGACGGCCCCCGCTCGCTCCGCTCCCGTGGCATCCGGCATCGCCTTTCCCTTTTCCTTGAGGAGGAAGACACGGGGCATTCCCGTTGCATCATTGCAGCGTCTCTCCCTCAACTTTCGATTCCGCCTCAAGTTCGTCGAACATGGCCGTGATGTCGTTAAAGTAGCTGCCCCCCGGCTCCTGGCCCTGCTTCTGCGAGTTGACCGCCTCCCGGTTCAGCTTGTTCAGGTAGCCGCCGAGTGCATGGCGCAACTCGTTCCTTGTCCAGAAAGGCTTAGCCTCCGCCCTGACCGCGAGGGTGTAGCACTCGGCCTGCACGGCAAGGTTCGGGTACATCTCCTGCCAGTGGGCAATCTCCCGGCCCGAGAGCCGGACCTTCCCGCCATCCTTGGTGTTGAAGTCCAAGCCCTCTTCCGCTGAATCAGGCTGGACCTCCGGCGAGGCGATGCTTCCGGCCTGCTCCTGCGCGGCCACCTTCGGCACTGGCCTGGGGGCAACCCTCTGCCCGCCCTCAAGGAGCTTGATAGCCTCTGCGAAGTCCCGCTCATTGTTGGCATCCGGGCGTGTGTTCGGGTCCGCAAGCAGCAGGTAGACGTTGTGCTTGCGAGGGTAGCCGTTGGCGGTGTTGCCGCCCTTGGTTCTGACAACCTTGATGGCACCGCGCTTCTCAAGGGCCTTGATAATGTCCTGGGTGCGGCGGTCCTTCAGTCCAGCCCTCCTGGCGAGTTGAGGGATGGAAGCGATGCAGACGTTGTTCCTGTGGGCGTAGGACCGCATGGCATTGTAAACGGCCATCTCCGAGGGCCTCATGCCTGACTCCATGATTTCCGCCGTGGCAACCATGGTGAACGGGGTTGTAGCCTTCGCAGGCTTCGACATGGCCTCTCCTCCTCAATGGCGTATCCCCTGGCCGGGACCGCCGATGTTCTGTCAGTGGTGACGGATTCCAGATAGGAAGCCCCCGGCCTGTGTTGACGCACAGCGGGGGCTTTCCGTTTTATCATTCAAGCAGCGTTCACGAGTAGATGCGAGAGTACATCGCGTTGTACGGGGAGAATGACGCGCGGCGGACGAATGGACCCGCGAAGTAGTTCGTGACCACCGGAGCAGCCGGAGAGGTCGCAGGCGTCATGGATGCAACCACGGACTGTTTGGCCTCCTCATTGGCTGCCATGTTCTGCCCTCCATTGAGGGCAACCCCGCCGCCTGGGATAGAGCCGGTGAACTCTGGCGCGGCAACTTGGGAAGTAGGCGTTACAGCAGTGGGGGATTGCGGGGTGAGCATCCCGGCCTTCTGCATGGTGTCGTTGAGGGACAGCATCCCCAAGGAGTCCTTGGCGACTCCGGCAAGACTTGCGGGGTCGCTCATTGAGTCGCTGGCTTTTTGGCCGAGCATAGCTCCGATGGCTTTGCCGGTTACACCACCGAAGAGGCCAGGAGCCGCGATGCTCCCAAGTGCCAAGGCTCCCACCTTGCCGAGTCCCTGGAATGCTTCCGCCACCTGCCCGAATGAGTCCTTGCCTACCGTGTCAACGGCCTTGTCGTCGGTGTGGTACACGCCCTTTGCCAGACCCTCCATTGCCTGCCCGAGGACCCCTTTCTGTGCGGCGTTCACGGCCTGGGGAATGGACAGGTCCCGGCTGAATCCAAACACGGCGTCCCTTGCCTGCCCGAGTAGGCCACACTCATTTGCGATGGAGTCATTCAAGCCGGTCAACGCGCTACGCATGTTGGACGTGGCAAGGCGGTCCCCGAAGTCCATGCTCTCCACTTCCCCGGTCACAGGGTCCATGTTCCCGGTTGTGAAGGCGGTCTTCACGTTCGCCGGGTTTAGTCCGGCCAGTGTCGCTTGGAACTTGGCGTTCTGCTTATCGAATTCGGTTGGGCCGAGCAGCCCCCAGTTGTTCTTGTTGGCAAGGGTTTCGTCTGCAACACGGCCCATTACCTGCTGCGCGGTTATCGCCTCTCGGGCCGGTAGGGGGTCGAATCCGTAAGCCTGAATCTTGGCCTTGGCTGCGTTCAGGTCGGAACGGAACCCCGGATAGCCGCCCCCCTCCTGGGAATCGTTGCCCCTGGCGTCGGCAGCACGGCTTACACCGGAGTATCCCATGGTCGCTGCCTGCGGGCCAGTGAGTCCAGCCTTCGCTTGGTCGTGCATGGAGTAGCCGCCGAAGCCGAACCCGCTGCCGCTGCTGGTGTTGGCCCCGATAGACCCGCCCTGGTCAGCACGGCCACCGTAGGCCGAATCACTGGTGTTACCGGACGGGTCGCCGCCACCGATGGACGGCCCGCCCATCGGGCCTCCCCCGCCGCTGTCTCCTCCGCTATTCCCGTTGCTGGGGCCGTCTCCACCGCACAGCGCAACCGGGCCGTCGTACTCCTTCCACGCAGCTTCCACGGTAGGGAGGTCAGGAACAGTCCAGTCAATGACGATGCGAGAGTAAACCTTCATCGCTGTCTAGCCTGCGGACTACATAGTTTCGGCCAACTCGCGGGCCTCTTGCAGCTTGGCTTCGATGTGGGCGGGGGTGGGGACGTAGCCGTTGAGCATCGCGTTCATGTACTTCGGCACGATGCCGCAGTAGTTGGCGAGGGTCGTCTGCGTGATGTGCCTCCGCTTGAAGTAGTCACGGAGCGGGTGGGGCTGGGCCTCAAAGGCGGCGAACGGGTTGGGGGTGTTGGTCATGGTCGGAATCCTCCTCCAAGTTTTTCTCCGACTCTACCAGGGCGAGGCGGGCGGTTTCGTCGGGACCGCTCATCCCCTTTCTTCCCCATATCCAGGGTCAGGCCGGGAGAGGTGAACGCCTGCCGAATGCCTGCGTGATGACTGCGGGACGCCTGCTCATGCTCAAGCACTGCTCAAGCAGAACCGAGCAGCACGGAGCAGCCCAGGCCCCGGGGACAGCCCCTTGGCTCATCGCTCATTTTCCAGCCTGTCCGTGGTCGGGATGACCTTGGGTATCGGGCAGTGGCTTTCGTGGGGCTTACCCCCCTCGTGAGTGGGCAGTTCTCGGAAAAGCAGAGTAGTCGCGGCTAGTTGTTTGCCAGAGACTTGATGCTGCCGGGGGCTTCCTGTATAGTCCCGCCAGGGGGACCCATGAAACCTACCTGCCTTCTCATCCTGGCGTCTGTTGCTCTCCTGTTGTCCGGTTGTGAGACAATGGGACTCAAGGCTGTACTGACTTCACCTAGCCATTTTGAGTGCGGCCATCCCTGGGGAGGACACCCGATTGACCAGTACACCGAGATGGCCGAGAAGCAGGACTTGTGGTGTAACGGGATACCATGCGCTATGTACGGCAGAGCGAAGATGGCCCTTTGTCGTGAGAAGTTTGGCGACCATGAAGGGGCTATCAAGGTGGCAGAAGGGATGATGCGGGACTACGCCCAATTCACCTACGCTCCTGGCGTTCACAGTGAGCAGCGCGACAACATGGAAGCAGCCAAGGGCGTGGCCTACCTCGCCAGTAAGAATCTTGGGGATGAGGAGAGAGCAACGTACTGGCTCGGACTCATGGAAAAAAACAGCCAAGGCCAGCCAGTTATACTTGTCGCGTGGCAGGCTGTACGCAAGGCAGTGGAAAAAAGAAGGGCAGAGGACCCAGTATATGACGCCCTGATGACAGGGCAATGAAAAAGGGGGCCTTCCGGCCCCCTTCTCATTACATCACACGCCGCCAGCCCAGCGAGGACCCCGGCTGCACCTATCCTTCGGTCAGGCTCCCGTCTCCGTGGTGCTTGAGTAAGTCCCTCACGTTCAGTTCGATTCCATCCGAGAGGCCTCGGAGGACTTCCGGGACCGGGCCGGGAGAAAGTGATTCGATGTACGAGAGCAGAGGGGACACAATGACACCGGCCATGCCTTCAACTGTCAGTCCGTCCATGCGATACGCTCCTGTTGTGGTGGGAGAATGGCCGGGATAGTACCACAACTCATCCAGTGTGCAACGGGAATCTCGCGTGACATCTTGTATAGTGCGGCTTGACTTGTGTAAATTCGTGTCCACTTTACGTCAACCAGCCTCCATCCCCAGCCTGCTCAACAGTCTTTTCACGCTGGTTGCATACCAGCTTCCGCCACGAGGCGTCCTGATACTTGCCGCGTTCATGGCATCGGCCAGGGCTTGAAGCCCCTTCACCCTCTGCGCCTGGAATCCCAGGACCGTAGCCCGTAGCTTCTCCGCGTCCTCCCGGGCCTTGACCTTCGTGGCCTGTGTGGCGGCTGGTTGGTACTTGTTGCCCAGGTGAGCCGCCCCCTTGGGATTGCCCAGCTTCACCCCTCGGCTCTTCGCGGCGGCGAGTGCGGCCTTGGTTCTGGCCGAGATACGCCGGGCCTCATCCTCTGCGATGACGGCCAGGAGGCCCACGGTAAGTTCGTTTGCATGGGGGTTGTCGGTGGCAAGGAACCGCACCCCGGCCCGTTGAAGCCCCAAGAGGAAATGGGCATCGCGGGAAAGCCGGTCCATCTTGGCGATGACCAAGGTAGCCCCGGTCAGGTCGCAGTGACGTAGCGCGGCCTCAAGCTGGGGCCGCTGGCTCTTCCGGCCGGACTCCACTTCGACATACTCGGCCAACAGGGTCCACTTCCCGCCGTTCAAGAAGTCCTCAATGGACCGCCGCTGCGCCTCCATGCCGTATCCGTCCTTCCCCTGCTTCGCGGTGGACACCCGGAGGTAGGACACAAACTTCCCTTCCGCCATGATGACTGCTCCTTTTGTCAACTCACCAACCGGACGTATGATGGTTTGACAATAGCACGGGCAGGCCGTGCGGAGCAAGAATGGCGGGACCGTGCAGGGGGCCAGCAGGCCCGGGAGTCAGGCGGGACGTGGCCCCGGAGGCGTTCCGCTCCTGGCCCTCTTGGTAGCGGGCATCTTGTCACCAGTGACAAGGAAGCAGGCCAGGAGGACGGACGAGGTCAAGGTATTGACTTGGGGTGTCCGCACTGCGCCTTGCATGAATCCGCACTGCGCCTACCCCGGGACAGTGTGAGGTCCAGGCCGGGACCATGCCGGAGGCGGGGCGGGTCAGGTCAGGAGCAGAGGCGCGGGGCAGTGGGGGCGGTGCCGGTCCAGGTCAGGCCGGGCGGCGTGGCGGGAGCAGGCGGCCGGCCCTACTAGGGGGGAGGGGGAGAGGGAGCGACCCCCCCCATGCGGACCAAGCCCACCCCCCCCTATGCCGTAATCGTGGTGTCACTCACACGTTTTTCGCGTCCAGGAATGACCCCCCTCCCAGGCCGCGTCAGGCTGGGGCCGGGAGTCGCTAGACCAGGGAGCCTTGCCGTTGCTTCCCCCCGGGACCATTAGACTTCAGGTTCGATGCCCACCCGCTCATACAAGTCCCTCCATCGCTTGCCGCAGTCCTGGCAGATGTTCAGGACTGTGATGCCTGTCCCTGTCCTGGGGAAGAGGGGCGGCTTGATGGTCAGTCGGGTGGACTCGCACCAGGGGCAGTGCTTGAGCGGGCTGGTCAGGTAGCGTTGGAGGGCATCCCCCGGGACTGGCGGGTACTCCGGCATTCTGATGCTCCAGGGCTTGTGTTCTCTGCGCTGTCAGACAGACACCCGCTTACATTCGTCGCGGACGAACAGAACAAGGTCAGTCCTGCCGATGTTGATGAGTTCGGCCAGAGCAAGCTCGAATTGTAGGGCGTCTCCTCTCTGGACTTCAACATCATCGCCAACAATGACGATGCTGTAGTCGCCCTTCTCCAAAAGCACCTCGCTGGTGGGGAAGAGAGTCAAGTCATTGTTGGAAAGTTTCGACCACCATGCGGCATTTGCGATGCACTCCACGGCCTCTTCGATAACAACTTTCACGGGAGCCTCCTTGCCAACGCTATCACTCCGGTATTCTTGACCAAACATCGAGTGCCGTCAAGGCGATTAGTGTAACTGGTGGGATAGGATGACTATGACGGGCCATCCCTGGGGAATAATTAGAACTGGTCAGGCGGATTCCGCCTATGTACTTTCCTTGCGTGGTGTGAGGTTCAGCGTGATTCAGTGCCGCAGGATGATGGGTGGGCAGCACGTCTGCTGGGGGTAGGGAGAGCTTGTTTGGCGGGCAAAGTGACAGGCTATCTGTTCCCCTTGGATTGCCTGCGAATTGCCTGCACGGTGTAGGCAAAACTGCCAGATTTTGCCGGACATTGACTGTGCCACCATCTCTCGCTTGACGGCTGTTAGCCCCTGTGGCACAAGGCCCTTCTCCCTTTCGGCCAGCGTAGCTCAGTTGGTAGAGCAGCTGATTCGTAATCAGCAGGTCCGGGGTTCAAGTCCCCGCGCTGGCTCCAGGAATCATGGGCTTGCGGAAGGGTCCGCAAGCCCTTTTTTCATGTCCACCGGGGTCCGGCCCGGCCCGGTCCCGCACCCTTCGCAGGAGTGCCGCCCCATGAGCGCACGCATCCTCACCAAGAGGGAGCTCATCCCGGGGATGACCAGTCTGATGGTCCTCCACGCCCCGCACATCGCCACCAAGGCCAAGCCCGGCAACTTTCTCATCATGCGGGTGCACGCCCAGGGCGAGCGCATCCCACTGACCATCGCCGACGCCGACCCCGCGGCCGGGACCATCACCATCGTGTTCCTGGTGGTGGGCAAGACCACCGCGCGACTCAACCTCCTGCACGAAGGCGACGTGATTCCCGACGTGTGCGGCCCCCTGGGCAAGCCCACCCACATCGAGCAGAAGGGCAACGTGATCTGCGTGGGCGGCGGCACCGGCGTGGCGGCCATGTACCACATCGCCAAGGGCCATTACCTGGCGGGCAACACCGTGTCCGCGGTCATCGGCGCGCGCACCAAGGGGCTGCTCCTGTTCCATGCCGAGCTTTCCCGCTTCTGCGCCGAGGTGCTGGTGGCCACCAACGACGGCAGCATGGGCGTGCAGGGGCTGGTCACCGACGCGCTCAAGGAGCGCCTGGCCAGGGGCCCCGAAGTGGCCGAGGTGGTCGCCGTGGGTCCGGTGCCCATGATGGAGGCCGTGGCCGAGGTCACCCGTCCCCTGGGCGTCAAGACCACCGTGAGCCTGAACACCATCATGGTGGACGGCATCGGCATGTGCGGGGCCTGCCGCTGCACCGTGGACGGCGAGATGCGCTTCGCCTGCGTGGACGGCCCGGAGTTCGACGCGCACAAGGTCGATTTCGGCGAACTGCGCAAGCGCCTGGAGCAGTTCCACGGCCAAGAGCGCGCCGACCTGGAGCGCTTCAAGAAGCAGTTCGGCGCAGGAGGGCACTAGCCGTGGCCAAGAAGAAAAAGACCGCCCCCCGCATGGACATGCCGGTGCAGGACCCGGCCGAGCGCGTCAAGAATTTCCGGGAGGTGGCCCTGGGCTACTCCCTGGAGCAGGCCATGACCGAGGCCTCCCGCTGCCTGCAGTGCAAGAAGCCCGCCTGCCGTCCCGGCTGCCCGGTGGAGATAGACATCAAGGGCTTCATCGCCCCCCTGGCCAAGGGCGACGTGGCCGGGGCCTACGCCGTGCTGCGCGAGTACAACTCCCTGCCCGCGGTGTGCGGCCGGGTCTGCCCGCAGGAATCCCAGTGCGAGGGCTCCTGCATCCTGGGCAAGACCGGGGAGCCGGTGGCCATCGGCCGCCTGGAGCGCTTCGTGGCCGACAATTTCCACGCCCTGTCCGCCTGCGAGGTGCTCACCGGCGGCAACGCCTGCCGCCTCCCGCGGGAGGACCTGCGGGTGGCCTGCATCGGGGCCGGCCCCTCCTCCCTCACCGTGGCCGGCTACCTGGCCGCGCGCGGGGCCAGGGTGGAGGTCTACGAGGCCCTGCACGAGCTGGGCGGGGTGCTGGTCTACGGCATCCCCGAGTTCCGCCTGCCCAAGCAGGTGGTCAAGCGCGAGATCGACGCCCTGCGCACCCTGGGCGTGGAGTTCCACACCAACTGGGTGGGGGGCAAGACCTTCACCATCCGCGAGCTTTTCGTCTGGGGCTACAAGGCGGTGTTCATCGGCGTGGGCGCGGGCCTGCCCCGCTTCCTGGGCGTCCCGGGCGAGGGCCTGGTGGGGGTGTTCTCGGCCAACGAGTACCTGACCCGGGCCAACCTGGGCCGGGCCTACGCCTTCCCCACCTACAGCACCCCCATCTATCCGGCCAGGGACGCGGTGGTGGTCGGCGGCGGCAACGTGGCCATGGACGCGGCCCGCACCGCCAAGCGCCTGGGCGCGGAGCGGGTCACCGTGGTCTACCGCCGCACCCGGGACGAGATGCCCGCCCGGCGCGAGGAGATCGAGCACGCCGAGGAGGAGGGGGTGCATTTCGAGCTCCTGGCCAACCCGGTGGAGCTCAAGGGCGACGAGGCCGCCCGGCTCACCCACGTCCGCCTGCAGCGCCAGGCCCTGGGCGAACCCGACGCCAGCGGCCGGCGCAAGCCCGTGCCCACGGACGAGTATTTCGAGATCCCGGCCCAGATGGTCATCGTCGCGGTGGGCACCCGCTCCAACCCGGTGCTCATCGAGGCCACCCCGGACCTGGCCCTGAGCAAGCGGGGCTACGTGGAGGTGGACGAGGCGACCGGCGAAACCTCCATCCCCAACGTGTTCGCCGGCGGCGACATCGTGACCGGCGCGGCCACGGTCATCTCGGCCATGGGCGCGGGACGCCGCGCGGCCAAGGAAATCGCCCGCCGCCTGGGCATCCCCAACGGCGTCTAGTGTTGCGTCCGCGAAGTGGCGCGATATTTCTTCACTGCGCAATGTTGCGGAATCAAACTTTTTTTATTCTCAAAATACCTGCCGGTATTTTGAGGACGCGACACTAGCCGCCGGCCCTCCCTTTTCCGACGCCATGGACGGCGCGCCTCCGGGCGCGCCGTCCTGCTTTGCGGCGGCGGCCTTCCGTCCTCGTCCGGCTTATGGTATCAAATGGGCGCGCAATCGTTTATGTTGTGCTCTCCCGACAGCGCCGCGGAGTCCCGCCGTCGGGGAGTCGCCCCAAGGCGCCGCCGGATGGCGGCGCCGACATCTGCTCCGAGTGCGAGGACCGGGTAGCCGGGAGGGGACATGCTCGAGCGACTGCGGACGGTATGGCGCGGCCTGGCCCGGCCCTGGCGCTGGCTGGCCTGCGCCGCGGGGCTGGCCCTGGCCCTGCACCTGTCCGGGTTCCTCCTGGTCCCGCCCCTGGTCCGCGCCCAGTTGGAGTCCGCCCTGTCCGGCGCCCTGAACCGCGCCGCCCGGGTGGAGAGGGTTCGCTTCAACCCCCTGACCCTGGCCCTGACCGTGGAGGGCCTGGCGGTGAGCGAGCCGGACGGATCGCGGACCTTCCTGTCCTGCGGCCGGCTCTTCCTGGACCTGGACGCCCTGTCCCTGCCCACCCTGACCCTGCGCGCGTCGGAACTGCGGCTGGATGATCCCTACGCCCGGCTGGTCTTCACCGGCAACGGCACGGCCAACTTTTCGGACCTCCTGGCCGGGGAGGGGGGCGGAGGAGGGGAGCCGGGCGCAGGCGTGGGGCTGCCCGTGGTGCTGCGCAGCCTGGCCGTGTCCCGGGGGCGCTTCGACGTCGAGGACCAGGCCCTGGGCAAGCGGCACGAGGTGCGCGGCTTCACCCTGGACGTCCCCTTCGCCTCCAGCCTGCCCGCGGACAGCGCGGCCTATGTGGAGCCCACCCTGGCCGCCGAGGTCAACGGCCGGCCCGTGCGCCTGCGCGGCCGGACCCTGCCCTTCGATCCCTCCCGCCGCACCGAGTTCGACTTCGGCCTGGAGGACGCGGACCTGGCCGAGTACTGGGCCTACGCCCCGGTTCCCGCGGGTCTGGCCCTGACTTCGGGCCGGCTCTCCTGCAACGGCTCGGTGGTGCTGGAGCAGACCGGGGAGTTGCTGCCCCAGCTCTTCGTGCGCGGGCGCTTCGCCCTGCGCGACCTGGCCCTGGCCGGGCCGGGGGGGGGGCAGATGGCCGTCCTGGACGGCCTGGACCTGGAGCTGTCCCGCTTCAGCCTCCTGGAAAGGGCTCTGGACCTGGGCCGGGTGGAGGCGCGCGGCCTGCGCGCGGACCTGACCCGCCGCGAGGACGGCTCCCTGGACTGGGCCGGCCTGGTCCCGGCCGCCGGGCCGGGGGAGCCCGCGACCACCCCGGGGCCGCCCTTCGTGATGCGCTGCGCGGAGCTGGTCCTGGAGCAGGGCCGGGTGAGGTTCACGGACCGGGCCGCGCCGGGCGGCTTCTCCGCGGCGCTGGAGAGCATCGCGCTGCGCGCGGCCAACGCCACCACCGGCCCGGGCCGCGCGGACTTCACCCTGTCCGCCCGGGGCGGCGCGGAGCTCCAGGCCCGGGGCAGCTTCTCCCTGGAGCCCCTGGGCCTGGACGCGACCGTGTCCCTGGCCGGCCTGTCCCTGCCCTCCCTGGCCCCCTACCTGGCCGAGACCCTGCCGGTGCGGGTGGCGGCGGGCGCGGCCGGCGGCTCGGGCCGGGTGCAGGCCGGACCCGGGGGCCTGGTCCTGTCCGGCGTGGACCTGGCCGTGGCCGGTCCGGCCCTGGCCCTGCCCGGGGCGGCCCAACCGTTCCTGAACCTGGACCGCCTGAGCCTGTCCGGAGCGGGCCTGGACCTGGCCGGCCGGAAGGCCGCGGCCGAGGTCCTGCGCCTGGAGGGCGGGATGCTCCGGGCCGAACGCCGCGCGGACGGCGGCCTGGACCTGGCCGCCCTGGCTCCGGCCGGGGAGGGGGGCGAGGCTGCGGCCGAGCCCGGCGGTCCGGCCTGGGACCTGCGCCTGGGCAAGGTCGATGCGTCCGGCCTGGGGGCGGAGTTCCGGGACCTGGCTGCGGGCCCCAGGGCGCGGCTCGCCCTGTCCTCCCTGGACATGGGGCTGGAGAACCTGAGCCTGGACCTGGAGCGGCCGGTCCCTGTCCGGCTGACGGCCGGGTTTCGGCCCGGGGGTCGGCTGTCCCTGGCCGGCAGCCTGGTCCCGGGGACGCCGTCCCTGCGCGGCCGGCTGGAGCTTTCCGGACTGCCCCTGTCCCTGGTCCGACCCTGGCTGCCCAGGGAGTCGCCCGTGCGGCCGGAGCGGGGCTCCTTTTCCCTGGCCGGGGACCTGGTCGCGGCGGCCGGGCCGGGGCTTGCCGCCACCTTCGCCGGCGACGCCGAACTGCGGGGCCTGGGCCTGTCGGGGAGGGATGGGGGAACGGAGGCCAGCCTGGACCTGGCCCGGGCCACCGGCGTCAGTCTGGCCGCGCCCGGGGGCCGGGTCCGGGCCGCGGGCGTCGAGGTGGAGGAGGTGAACCTTTCGGATCCGGACGGGGACCAGCCTGCCCTGTCCCTGGGCCGGCTCCGCGCCGAGGGCCTGGACCTGGACCCGGAGGCCCGGACCGCCTCCCTGCGCAGCCTGGTCCTGGCCGCGCCCGCGGCCTGGCTGGAGGTCACGCCCCGGGGCCTGAACCTGTCCCGGGCCCTGCAGTCCTTCCGTCCGGAGGAGAGCGGGGAGGCCGCAGCGGGAGAGTCGGGCGAGCCCTTCATCCTGCGCCTGGACCGGGTGCGGGTGTTCGGCGGCGCGGTGGGCTTCCGCGACGCCACCGTCAGCCCGGCGGCGACCCTGCGCCTGGCCCGGTTGGGCGGCCAGGGGGAGGACCTGTCCACGGCCCTGGGCGAATCCGGGGTCCGGGGGAGCCTGTCCCTCAACGCCACGGTGGAGCGGCACGCCCCCCTGACCCTGGCCGGCAGCCTGGCGCCTGGGCCGGAGGGACTGGGCATCTCCGGCCGGATGTCGCTGAAGGGCCTGGACCTGGCCCCGCTCAACCCCTACCTGGTCAAGTTCACCGCCTATCCCGCGGACACCGGCAAGCTGGACGCGGACCTGGACCTCACCGTGTCCGGGGAGACGCTTTCGGGCGAGAACCGCCTCCTGGTGCGGGGCCTGGAGCTGGGGCCGCGGTCCGAGACGGTCAAGGACCCGGCCGTGCCCATCCAGCTGGCCATGTCGCTGCTGGCCGACTCGTCCGGCGCGCTCTCCCTGGACATCCCCATCCACGGCCGCCTGGACGACCCCCGGTTCGACCTGGGCAAGGTCATCGCCAGCGCGGTCGCCGGCATGGTGGGCAAGCTGGTGACTGCGCCCTTCGCCTTCCTGGGGAGCGTCTTCTCCCTGGTGGGCGAGCGCAGCCTGAAAGGCGGGGTCGTGGCCTTCGCCCCGGGCTCGGCGGCGCTGGATCCCGACGCCCGGGAGGCTCTGTCCGCCGTGGCCCGGGCCATGGACAAGCGGCCCCGGCTGGAGGTCACCGCAGCCGGCGCAGCCGGCCCAGACGACGGCCCGGCCCTCAAGGAGGCCCTGTTCCTGGGCAAGCTCAAGGCGCGCAAGTTCCGTGATCTCAAGCGCAAGCGCCAGGGGCCGGCCCGGCCGGACGCGGTGGAGATAGGGCCGGAGGAGTACGACCGCTGGCTCGCCGAGGCCTACGAGGCCGAGCCCATGGACAAGCCGCGCAACTTCCTGGGCCTGGCCAGGGAGCAGCCCCGGGAGGTCATGGAGCGGATGCTCCGGGACGCGGTCGCGGTGGGGGACCGGGAGCTCCTGGACCTGGCCGCGGAGCGGGCCGCCGCGGCCCGGGATTTCCTCCTGGCCGCCGGAGTCCCGGCCGAGCGGGTCTATGTCCGCGCCCCGGCCCTGGCCGGGGAGGGCGGCGGGCTGGTCAGGCTGGGCCTGCGCTGAAGACGGGCGACAGCCGCGGAGGGAAGCAGAGTCCCGCCCCTGGTGCGTAAACGGCGGTTCCCGTCTGGATCGGAGGGGCGTCTTTTTCGCCTCTGCGCGGTCCGTTGCGGTTGCGCTCCTGCCGCGTCCTCGCTCGTTGCTCTTTGTTTTGCATTCTGTATAGTGAAAACAGCGGGTATCCTGCCGTGGCCGGCATCGCCCGCGTCTTCTCGAGAGGGATGCATGCAGGCACTGAAGGACATGCTCCGGGAGAGCGAGGACTGGCTCGTGGAGCGGGTGCTCGGTTACGCCCAGGAGCACGGCTACACGCGTTACACCTCCCCCAGGATTGCAGACCTGCGGCTTTCGGTGGCGGGGCTGACCGGAGCGCTGTGCAATGCCCTGGACGCCTCCTCCGGGCTGCCAGAGCCGTGCGTGGACGACAGGTTCTCGGAGGACCCCGCTTCTGAATTCGCCGTCACCGAGGCCCGGCTGCACCGCCGTCGCGGTGTGAGCCTGGCCCTGTTCCTCGGGCTGTTCACCTACTACCGCCGGGCCTACCTCGACCTGGTGACCCTGGCTGACCTCTCTCCGGCCGACAGGGGCCCGGCCCTGCGCCTGGTGCAGAGGTTCTTCGAACGGGTGGCGATCGCGGTGGCCGTGGACTGGTGCGGCCAGGACCAGGACCTCCGGATGGCCGAGCTGGAGACGGCCAACCGCGACCTGATCAACGAGAAGAACCGCTATTTCACCCTGTTCGAGGCTCTGGACCAGCCCGTGTTCGTCCTGGACGCCGGGGACCGCATCGCGACCTGCAACACGGCCGCGGCGGAGTGGCTCATGCTCTCCAGCCTGCCGGGAAGCGCCGGCCACGGATCCGATGCGTCCGTTTCCGGGGGCGGGCTGGTCGCTTCCGGGATGATCGGCCGTCCGGTGCGGGAGGTCATCCCGTCCTTCGCGGACGAGATCGAGGCGTTCGGTCCGGGCGGGCAGCCCCGGACGAGCTTCGAGAAGTCGGTGAAGCGCCAAGGACGCAAGGCCTGGTACAAGGTGTCCCTGGCGCGGATGCAGGATTTCAGCCGGGAGTTCCTGGGCATGCTGGTGGTGCTGGAGGATGTGACCGCCCGCCGCTCGGCGGAGGAGATCCTTCAACTCGACCATGTGCGCCTGGAGGAGCTGGTTCGCCAGAACCTCCGGGAGCTGGAGGCGGCCAACGAGCGGTTGCGCAGGGAGGTGCGCGAGCGGGAGCTGGCCGAGGAGGCCATGCGCCAGGGCGCCCAGTTCTACCGGGCGGTGGTGGAGGACCAGACCGAACTCATCTGCCGGTTCACCCCGGACGGGGTGCTGACGTTCGTGAACCTGGCCTACAGCCGGTATTACCACCGGGATCGGGAAGACCTGATGGGCAGGAGCTTTGCCGAACTGCTCCCGGAGGACGAGCGCCGCCAGGTCCTTGAACGCATCTCGGCCATCACCCGGGAGAACCCCGTGCTGGAGGTCGAGCACCGGGTCTTGGCCCCGGACGGCGAGGAGCGCTGGCACCGCTGGATCAACCGCGGCATCTTCGACCAGGAGGGAAAACTCCTGGAGTACCAGGGCGTGGGCAGCGACATCACCGAACGCAAGCGGGCCGAGCGGGCCCTGCAGGAACTCAACGAGACCCTGGAGCGCAAGGTGGAGGCCCGCGCCCGGGACGCCACCGAGCGGGCGGAGAAGATCGGCCGCATCAACGCCGCGCTCCAGGAGGAGATATCCCGCCGCCGGGAGGCCGAGACGGTCCTGCGCAAGCGGTTGGCCATGGAGGAGATCCTGTCCGAGGCCTCCTCCCGGTTCATCAACCTCCTGCCCGAGGGGCTGGACCAGGGGATCGAGGAGGCGCTGGGCGTGCTCGGCGGACTGCTGGGCGTGGACCGCTCCTACGTCTTCCGCATCGAGGGCGCGGCCATGAGCAACACCCACGAATGGTGCGCCGCCGGCGTTGAACCCCAGAAGGGCAGTCTGCAGGACACGCCCTGGGAGATGTTTCCCTGGTGGATGAGCCGGATGTGGGGGTTCCAGAACGTCATCATTCCCGATGTCGCCGCGTTGCCCCCGGAGGCCGGCGCGGAAAAGAAGGTCCTCCTGGAGCAGTCGGTCCGGTCCCTGGTGGCGGTGCCCATGGTCCGCGCCGGCCACCTCATCGGTTTCCTCGGCTTCGACGCGGTGCGGGCGCGGAGGGAGTGGAAGGACGAGGACATCGGCCTGCTGGAGACCTTTTCCCGCATCCTGGTGGGCGCCATCGAAAGCCGGCGCATGGAGGGGGCGCTGCGCACGAGCGAACAGCGCTACCGCGAGCTTGTGGAGAACCTGGCCGAGGGCATCCTTATCGTGGACGCGGCGGACAGGATCGTGTTCGTCAACGAGAGCCTGGGGCGGATGCTCGGGCGCACGGCGATGGAGATGGTGGGGAGCACCATATACTCCCTGGTGGACGAATCCTGGCGTGAGGCGTTGCGAGCCAAGCTGGACATGCGGCGGCAGGGGATCAGCAGCAGATACGAGATCGAAATGCGGCACAGCAAGGGCGACACGGTGTACGCGCTGGTCTCCGGGGTTCCGATCTTCGACGACCAGGGCGGGTATGCCGGCTCGCGCGCCCTCGTCTCCGACATCACCCGGGAGAAGTACATGCAGGCCCAGCTGCTCCAGGCCCAGAAGCTGGAGTCCATCGGCCAGCTGGCCGCGGGCATCGCCCACGAGATCAACACCCCCACCCAGTACGTGGCCAACAATACCGAGTTCCTGGCCCGGGCCTTCGGGGACATGCTCGGCCTGTGCGACCGTTGCGCCGGCCTGGCGGAGCAGGCCAGGAGGGGGCAGGCCTGCGGGCTGTCGGCGGCCGGCATCGAGGCCGAGATGGAGCGGCTGGACGTTGCCTTCCTCAAGGAGGAGATCCCGCGGGCCATCGCCGAGTCCCGGGAAGGCCTGGAGCGCATCGCCGCCATCGTGCGCAGCGTCAAGCACTTCGCCCACCCGGTGGGCGAGGCCAAGCGGCACGAGGACCTCAACGAGGGAATCCGCTCGGCCGTCACCGTGTCCACCAACGAGTGGAAGTACGTGTCCGAGATGGTGCTGGACCTGGACGAGGACCTGCCTTCCGTGCCCTGCGTGCTCGGCGAGATCAACCAGGTGGTGCTCAACCTCATCACCAACGCGGCCCACGCCATCGCCCAGGTCCTGGGCGAGGGATCGGCCAGGAAGGGCCGCATCACCATCGGCACCCGCCGGGACGGGGACTGGGTAGAGCTCCGGGTTTCGGACACCGGGAGCGGGATACCGGCGGGCATCCGTTCGCGCGTCTTCGATCCCTTCTTCACCACCAAGCCCGTGGGCCAGGGCACCGGCCAGGGCCTGGCCATCAGCCACACCATCGTGGTGGAGAAGCACGGCGGCAGCATACGGTTCGAGACCGAGGAGGGGAGGGGCGCGACCTTCATCGTCCGGCTCCCGCTCGTGGAGGATGCGACGCCGTGAGCGCGAGGATTCTCTTCGTGGACGACGAGCCCCGGGTCCTGTCCGGGCTGCGGCGCATGCTCCGGGTCCTGACCCCGGAGTGGACCATGCACTTCGTCGAGGGCGGGAGGCAGGCCCTGGAGTTCCTGGCGGAGAATCCCGTGGACGTGGTGGTCAGCGACCTGCGCATGCCGGGGATGGACGGGGCCGAGCTGCTGGGCAAGGTCCGGGAAAGCCATCCCGGCGTGGTGCGGATCATGCTCTCGGGCTATGTGGAGAAGCAGGCCGTGGAGCAGGCCGTGCTGCCCGCGCACCAGTTCCTGAGCAAGCCCTGCGAGCCGAAGATGATCCTCTCCACGATCCGGCAGGCCCTGCAGGCCAACGCCTTGATCGCCGACCCGGCGGTGCGTTCCGCCGTGGCCGGCATCGAGTCCCTGCCTTCGCTGCCCCGGGCGTACACCCTGATGATGGAGGAGATCGAGTCCGCCAGCCCCTCCCTGCAGCGGGTGGGAGGGCTCGTGGAGTCGGACCCGGGCATGTGCGCCAGCATCCTCAAGATGGTCAACTCCTCGTACTTCGGGTTCTGCCAGAAGATATCCTCCCCGCAGCAGGCGGTGACCCTGCTCGGACTGGACGCCATGCGCTCCCTGGTGCTCTCGGCGCACCTCTTCTCCTCGTTCGATCCGAGCCTGAGCGGGCGTTTCTCCCTGGACAGCCTCTGGGAGCACAGCCTGCGCACGTCGCGCCTCTCCTTCCGGATCGCCGAGGTCGAGGGCTGGGACAAGGCGGATCGCGATGACGCCCTGGCCGCCGGCCTTCTGCACGACGTGGGCAAGCTGGTGCTGGCCTGCCGGATGCCCAAGGATTACGACATGATTCTCGAGGCGGTGCGCCGGGGCGGGCTGAGGGTTGAGGCCGCGGAGCGCCAGCACCTGGGGTTCGGGCATGCGGTGGTTGGGGCCTACCTCATGAGCCTGTGGGGATTGCCGGACCGCCTGGTCAGGGCCATACACGAACACCATGCCCCGGGGGCGTCGGCCGGGGGGGGCTTCGTCCCCCATGCGGTCTATGTCGGCAACATCCTGGACCACAAGCATTGCGTCATCCATCCGGAGTATGGCCGGCCGGAACTGGACCTGGCGTTGCTGGAGGAGGCGGGCCTGTCCGACAGGGTCGCGGCCTGGGATAGCCTCGGCGTCGCAGAGACCAACCTGGAGGAGTGTCCGGATGCCCGGGACCCTCATCGTTGACGGCGAGCGTATGATGGAGGCGTTCCGCTGCATCCGGGCCTGGCGTCCGGCGCCTGTCCCTGCGAGCCTGGGCGCGACTCGCGCCGCGCCTGCGTGATGCGCGGCGGGGGATGTTCAGGCAACCATGCGGAGGCATGGCGTTTTCATCTCCGGAATGTCGGCGGCGGCTTGGATGTGGGATGCCCGTCCGGTATCGCCCCGCAGGGCTCAGCGTGTATGATGGCTGCAGGTGGGCCATGAGCACGATCGCCACGACATATACCGCCCTGTGGGTGGGCGGGGTGCGGGAGGTGGACCGGGAGACCTGGGACGCCCTGGCCGCCCCCCTGGACTATCCCTTCCTGGAATGGGACTGGCTGGACCTGGTGGAGAACGGCGGAGGGGCCGACATCTCCTCCGGCTGGCTGCCCCGGCACCTGACCCTGTGGCGCGGCCGGCGGCTGGTGGCCGCGGCCCCGCTCTACGTGAAGGCGCACAGCGAGGGCGAGTTCGTGTTCGACCATCCCTTCGCGGACCTGGCCTCCCGGCTGGGGGTGCGCTACTATCCCAAGCTGGTGGGCATGAGCCCCTTCACCCCGGCCGCGGGCTACCGCTTCCTCCTGGACCCTGACGAGGACGAGTGGGAGTTGTGCGGCCGGCTCTCGTCGGAGATCGACCGCTTCTGCGTGGAGCAGGGTCTGGGCAGCGCGAGCTTCCTGTTCGCGGATCCGGCCTGGCGTCTCGTCATGGAGCGCCTGGGCTGGCTGCCCTGGCTGCACCAGGGGTTCGTCTGGAACAACCTGGGCTACGCCTCCCTGGAGCAGTTCTGGGAGCGTTTCCGGGCCGGCCAGCGCCGCAACGTGCGGCGGGACCTGGCGGCCCTGGCCCGGCAGGGGGTTCGGGTCGAGGTGGTGGACGGGCGGGAGGCGCCCGAGTCAATGTTCGATCTCATGCACGCCTGCTACGTGCGCACCAACGACAAGTTCGGGCCCTGGGGCTGCCGCTACCTGACCCGGGAGTTCTTCACCGGAGCGGCCCGGGTGCTGCGCGACCGGCTGGCCTTTTCCGTGGCCCTGGCCCCGGATGCGGCCGAACCGGCGGGCATGGCGCTCCTGGCCCGCAAGGGGAGCCGGCTCTGGGGCCGCTACTGGGGCGCGGCGCGCAGTCTGCCCGGCCTGCATTTCGCGGTTTG
This sequence comes from Thermodesulfobacteriota bacterium, assembly GCA_040753075.1. Classification (GTDB taxonomy): domain Bacteria; phylum Desulfobacterota; class Desulfovibrionia; order Desulfovibrionales; family Desulfovibrionaceae; genus UBA6814. Next base: position 30,478 of record JBFMHA010000011.1, on the reverse strand, counting down.
CTACTACGCGCCCATGGCCTATGCGGTGGAGCAGGGGCTGGCCACCTTCGATCCGGGCATGGGCGGGATGCACAAGGTTCGCCGGGGCTTCGTGTCCGTGCCCACGGCCAGCCTGCACCGCTTCCACCAGAAGGCCCTGGCCGTGGTGTTCCGCACCCACCTGGACAACATCAACCAGGCCGAGATGGAGCACATCCGGGAGATGAACGACATGCTGCCCTTCTCCTCGGCCGGGGAGTGACGCCGCCGCATTCCCGCACCGCAGCCGCTCCCGCCGGGCGGGGGGAGGGTGAGAGAGTCCCGCAGGGAGGAACGCCGTGTCCGCATATGAGTTCGACCTCGGCATCCTGGGCGGCGGGGCCGCCGGCCTCACCGTGGCCGCGGGGGCGGCCCGGCTGGGCGTGAAGACCCTGCTCGTGGAGAAGGAGCCCCTCCTCGGCGGCGACTGCCTGCACTACGGCTGCGTGCCGAGCAAGACCCTGATCCGGACCGCCAAGGTGCGCCACCTCATGGCCACCGCCGGGAAGTACGGCCTGCCCGGCGCGGCCCTGCCGCCCGTGGACTTCCGCAAGGTCGCGGCGCGGATCCGCGAGGTCATCGCCGCCATCCAGCCCCACGACTCGCCCGAGCGCTTCTGCTCCCTGGGGGCGCGGGTGGAGTTCGGCTCCCCCGCGTTCGCGGACGACCACGTGGTGGAGTTGGGCGGCCGGCGGATCGCCGCGGCCCGCTGGGTGGTGGCCACCGGTTCTTCGGCGGCCATCCCGGACCTGCCCGGCCTGGCCGAGGTCCCCTACCTCACCAACCGCGAGATATTCTCTCTTGATGAGCTGCCCGCCTCCCTCCTGGTCCTGGGCGGCGGCCCGGTCGCGGTGGAGATGGCCCAGAGCTTCGCCCGCCTGGGCTCCCGGGTCACGGTGATCCAGCGCAGCCCCCAGATCCTGTCCCGGGAGGATCCGGACCTGGCGGCCATCGTGCAGGAGCGGCTCGCGGCCGAGGGCGTGGCGCTCCATCTGGGCGCGGAGCTCCTCTCCGCCCGCCGGGCCGGGGGCCAGGCCGAGGTGCTGTTCCGGGACGCGGCCGGCGCGGAGCGCAGCGCAAGGGCGGACAGGCTCCTGCTGGCCCTGGGCCGCAAGGCCAACGTGGAGGGTCTGGGCCTGGGCAACGCCGGGGTGGAGCACTCGGCCAGGGGCATCCCGGTGGACGTCCGGATGCGCACCGGCCGGAAGCACATCTTCGCGGCCGGGGACGTGACCGGCGAGCACCAGTACACCCACGCCGCGGGATACGAGGGCGGCGTCGTGGTGGCCAACGCCGTGTTCAAGCTGCCGCGCCGGGCGGACTACGCCTGGCTTCCCCACTGCACCTACACCGATCCGGAGCTGGCCGGCATGGGCCTGAACGAGAAGGCCGCCAGGCGGGCCGGGGTGGAGTGCCGGGTCGTGACCGAGGAGTTCCGGGCCAACGACCGCAGCCTTGCCGAGGGCTACGACTACGGGATGCTCAAGCTTCTGGTGGACCGCAAGGAGAGGCCCCTGGGCGTGCAGATCTGCGGCCCCCGCGCCGGGGAGCTCCTGGCCGAATGGGTGGCGGTGCTGGCCGGCAAGGTGAAGCTCTCCTCCCTGGCCGGGATGGTGCACCCCTATCCCACCCTGTCCGAGATATCCAAGCGGGCGGCCGGGGATCTCCTGGCCCCCAAGCTGTTCTCGGACACGGTGCGCAAGGGACTCAGGCTCTTCTTCGACTACAAGGGCCGGGCCTGCTCCCCGGACGGGTGAGGCCGGCCCGGCGCCCCGCGCCCGGCGCGGGCGCGAAGCCGCGCAAAGGACGCTGGACTTTCCCCGGCCCGCAGAGTATGCAGCGCCTCCCCTCAAGCTTTTCCCTGTCAAGGAGTTTTCGCCATGCCCCGCACTGCAGTCAACGACACCATCCGAAACGTGGCCATCATCGCCCACGTTGACCACGGCAAGACCACCCTGGTGGACCACATGTTCCGGCAAGGCGGCGTGTTCCGCGAAAACCAGGCCGTGGACGAACGGGTCATGGACAGCATGGACCTGGAGCGGGAGCGCGGCATCACCATCGCGGCCAAGAACTGCGCCGTGACCTGGCAAGGGGTGCGGGTCAACATCATCGACACCCCGGGCCACGCCGACTTCGGCGGCGAGGTGGAGCGCTCCCTGTCCATGGCCGACGGCGCGGTGCTCCTGGTGGACGCCTCGGAAGGGCCCCTGCCCCAGACCCGGTTCGTGCTCTCCAAGGCCCTGGGCCGCGGCCTGCCCATCATCGTGGTGGTGAACAAGATCGACCGGCCCGACGCCCGCGCCGCCGAGGTCCTGGACCAGGTCTACGACCTGTTCATCGACCTGGATGCGGACGAGGCCCAGCTCGAATTCCCGGTGCTCTACGCCATCGGCCGCCAGGGCGTGGCCGGTCCCGCGCCCGAGGCCCTCGGGTCGGACCTGTCGGCCCTGTTCGACGCCATCGTCAAGGTCATTCCCGGCCCGTCCTACGACCCCGAGGCGCCCTTCCGCATGCTGGTGTCGGACCTGGGCTGGTCCGACTACCTGGGCCGCCTGGCCGTGGGCCGGGTGCGCAGCGGCTCGGCGCGCAAGGACGCGCAGATGGTGCGGGTGGACGCGGAAGGCCGCCGCATTCCGCTCAAGGTCATGAAGCTCCAGGTCTACGACGGGCCGCGCACCCGGGACGTGGACGAGGCCGGGCCGGGCGACATCGTGGTCCTGGCCGGATCCGAGGACGCGGCCATCGGCGACACCATCTGCGCCGCCGACGCCGAGGGCGCGCTGACCCGCATCACCGTGGACGAGCCCACGGTGTCCATGCGCTTCACCATCAACACCTCGCCCCTGGCCGGCCGGGAAGGCAAGCACGTGACCTCCTCCAAGCTGCGCGAACGCCTGCTCAAGGAGACGCGCATGAACGTGGCCGTGCACGTGGAGGAGAGCGAGGAGAAGGACGCCTTCCTGGTCAAGGGGCGCGGCGAGTTCCAGCTGGCCATCCTCATCGAGACCATGCGCCGCGAGGGCTTCGAGATGACCGTGGGCCGGCCCGAGGTCATCCTCAAGCGCAGCGGGGCGGGCAAGGTCCTGGAGCCCATGGAGCATCTCTACGTGGACTGCGACGAGGCCTTCCTGGGCGTGGTCACGGAGAAACTCTCCATCCGCAAGGGCCGCATGGTCAACCTGGTGAACCACGGCTCGGGCCGGGTGCGGGTGGAGTTCTCGGTCCCGGCGCGGGGGCTCATCGGCTACCGCGACGAGTTCCTCACCGACACCAAGGGCACCGGCATCATGAACTCCTCCTTCGCGGGCTGGGACGAGTACCGCGGCGACTTCCCCAGCCGTTTCACCGGCTCCATCGTGAGCGACCGGTCCGGGGTCGCGGTGCCCTACGCCCTGTTCAACCTGGAGCCCCGCGGCCGGCTGTTCGTGGTCCCGGGCGAGCCGGTGTACGAGGGCATGATCGTGGGCGAGCACAACCGGGACAACGACATCGACGTGAATCCCTGCAAGGAGAAGAAGCTCACCAACATCCGCGCCTCGGGCCGGGACGAGAACGTGATCCTTTCCCCGGTGCTGCCCATGACCCTGGAGCGGGCCATCCACTTCATCCGCGAGGACGAACTCCTGGAGGTCACGCCCCAGTCGATCCGCCTGCGCAAGTCCGAGCTCTCGGCCTCGAAGCGGCACACCGCCGCGGCCAAGCGCAAGAAGGAAGTGCTGGCCTAGGGTTCAGCCCCGGGGCCGACGTTCCGCTGATCCTCTCCCGACACAGGCGTCGCACGGCGCGGCCGTGCGTTTCGCGCGCCGCGGTTACCGCCGCGGCGCGCTTAATTTTTCCAGCGCCGACCGCCGGCATCGGGGCGGGAGCCGCATCCGACACGCACATTACACCCGTCCGTCATGCCGGGTTCTTCTTGCCGGGGTATCTCCGCAGCAGTGTCGCCGGCGGGAGGGACTCCAGCCTGGCCTGGTCATGGACGAGGCGCAGGCGACGGTGGGGAGCTGACGCCGTGGTGAAGGACGGCGTGGTCCGCCGACCGGGACCCCATAAATACAGAGTCGTGGACGGGGGATTTCCCTGAACGTTCGGGAGAAATCCCTGTTCTTGACTCAGGGGATGGACCTCCTTGGCCAGTCGTGTATGACTAACATTGAGTAAAACCTAATTGAACGAACATTTTTCTTGTCTGTCCAAGGGGATGCGTTGTTGCCGGAACAGGAGAGCCGGAGCTCCGACAACAGCGGGGTACCGGACAGGGCAACATGCAAAGGATGGATGTGTCATGCTTCAGATTCAATCCCAACCCGTTCCGCAGTTTTCCCGCCTGGGCCTGCGGGCCTACTCCCTGCGCCACATGGTCGAACTCTCCTTTGGCGAGAAGTTGTTCCTGGCCACGCTCGTCACCATCTCCAACTACGGGGCCAGGCTCAAGGCCCCGGGCCGGAGCCTCGGCCTGGTCATGGGCGACCGGGCGTTCTTCAACCTGGTGGTCCCGGAGAAGGGACTTCAGGCCGGGCGCATCCCCTGTCGCGTCACCTGGGTGGACGACGGCGAGGTGGAGGTGGGCTTCGCGGCCCTGCTGGAGATGGCCGTGGGAGAGATTCAGGTCGTCGTGGATTGCTGAGCCGTCGCCTTACCGCAGGATGAAGAAGTAGGCGGCCCCCCCGGCCAGGAAAAGGGCGCAGGGCAGGGCCAGTCGGGGCCAGGCCGCGCCCAGGGGAACCCGGAAGTACTGGCAGGTGAGGATGAAGCAGATGTGGATGGGCGAGGCCATGATGCCGGTGAGCCCCGAGAACATGCCCAGGACCAGGTAGGGCAGGGCGGCCTCGCGCAGTCCGGCCTGGTCCAGGAGCCCCAGCAGCAGGGGGAAGGCCGAACCCACGTAGGCCACGGTGATGCCCGAGACGAAGCCCATGGCCAGGGGCAGGAAGACGGCGCAGGCGAACAGGGCGGCCGCGCCGCCCGCCAGGCGGGAGAGCTCCTCCACCACCCCGGCCCGGGCCAGCACCTCCTTGAAGGCGAAGATGGCGGCCACCACCAGGACCATGGTGGCGAGGTGGCGGAAGTTCAGGCTGCTCAGGGCGCGGCCCGCGGCCTTCCGGTTCTGCAGCGCGCAGGCCAGGATGGCCGCCCCGAGACCCAGGATGACCCCGGCCTCGAACGGCAATCCCGGGCCGGCCAGGGCCAGGACGCCCTCCACGGCCATGGATCCGCCGGTGGCCAGGAGCAGGGGCAGGCCCTCCCGCAGGGCGAGACGGCCCGCCCCGGCCGGCGGCGGCGGAGGCGGCGGGCCCAGGCGGGACAGGTTCAGCACCCCGGGCCGCAGGTAGAAGATCCAGCCCAGGGCCATGAAGAGCAGGGCGCCGGGCATGAGCGCTCCCACCAGGGCGGAGAGGGGATATCCAGACAGGGAGGAGGCCAGGAGGATGCCCGGGTACAGGGGCCAGCTCATCTCCCAGACGTGCCGGAACCAGTAGTTGAGCAGCACCCGCTCCCGGTCGTCCAGGTCCATGTGGGCCGACGCCCCCTTGAGCATGGGCGCGGAGAACACCGCGCCGCCGGGCATGGGCAGGAGCCCGATGAGCGCCGGGAAGAACACCAGGCGCAGCCGCGGAGAGCGCAGGAAGCCGCTGAGCGCCTCCATGAGCCGACCGGCCTGGCCGGTTTTTTCCATGCACTCCGACAGGACCATGATGAGTCCCACCAGGGAGCCCAGGAGCAGGGCCTTGTCCGAGGTCACGCCCGCGGCCGCGGCCGCAAGCCATCCCGCCAGGGGCAGTCCGAAGAGCAGGCCCAGGGCCAGGCTGCCGGCCAGGATGGACTGCCACAGGCCCAGGCGGAAGCGGATGCCCGCCAGCATGAGCACGAAGGCCAGGGCGACCTTGAGCAGGGGGAGGGAGGCGTGCAGCAGGGACATGGCTCGGGACCGCGGGAATGACGCGCGGGGGCCGGTTATGCGCCGGTTTACCGGGCTTGGCGAGCGGCGGGGCTAGCCATCCCGGTCGCGGAAGTAGCGGTATCCCTGCTTGTCCTCGCGCTTGACGGAGTACATGGCCATGTCCGCCTTGCGCAGAAGGGTGTCCACGTCCCGGCCGTCCTCCGGGCACAGGGCGATGCCCACGCTGGCCCCCACCCGGCAGGTCGCGCCGTCCACCTGGAACGGCTCCCGGAAGCGCTCCAGCACCCGCTTGGCCACCAGTTCGATCTCCCGCTCCTCCCGGATGTCCTGGAGGATGATCACGAACTCGTCCCCGCCCACCCGGGCCACCGAGTCCGCGGTGCGGATGCAGCGGGTCAGGCGGCGGGCCGCCTCCTTGAGCACCTCGTCCCCCGCCTCGTGGCCGTGCTGGTCGTTGACCAGCTTGAAGTCGTCCAGGTCCACGTACATGACCACGGCCACGGTCTGATGCCGTTCGGCGAAGGAGATGGCCCGGTTGAGCCGGTCCATGAACAGGTTGCGGTTGGGCAGGCCGGTCAGGGCGTCGTGCAGGGCCAGGTACTTGATGTGCTCTTCCTGGATGATCCTCTTGGTTATGTCCTCGGCCACGCCCACGTAGTGGCGGATGACGCCCTGCTCGTCGAAGATGGGAGAGATGGAGGTCATGGCCCAGTATTCTCGCCCCTCCTTGGTGCGGTTGCAGATCTCCCCCCGCCACTCCTCGCCTGCGGAGATGGTGCGCCACATCTGGGCGTAGAAGTCTTCGTCGTGGTGGCCGGAGCGCAGGATGGAGGGCCGGTTGCCCAGCGCCTCGTCCAGGGTGTAGCCGGTGACCTGGGTGAACTTCGGGTTCACGTATTCGATGGTGCCCTGGGCGTCGGTGATGATGATGAGCGAGGGGCTGTGCACCACGGCCTGGGACAGCTTGCGGATCTCCGCCTCGGCCTCCAGCTCCCGGGTGATGTCCCGGGCGAAGACCGCCAGGCGGGTCACCTTGCTCTCGCTGTCGAAGACCGGGCAGATGTGGTTGTCGTAATGGCGGCCGCGGTCCCAGTCGCGCATCCGAAGGCGGGTCTTCTTCTCCCGGACCTCGGCCAGGCTCGCCAGGCGGGCATTGAGCACGTCCGGCGCAAGGTGGTCGCTCAGGTTGCTGCCCACCACCTCTTCGGGGGCCTGGCCGCCGATGCGCGTGGCTCCGATCTGGTTGATGGCCAGGATGGTCCCTTCGGTGTCCAGGAGCACCGCCATCTCGGTGGAGGCGTCCAGGAGGGCGCGGACCACCGCCTGGCTTTCCCGGAGCAGGGCCTCGGACGCCTTTCGCTCGCCGATCTCGCAGGTGAGCTGCTCGTTGGTCTCGGCCAGGGCGGCGGTGCGGTCCCGGACCTGCTCCTCGAGGGTCTCCTGGTAGCGCTTGAGTTCGGCCTCGGAGGCGCGCAGGCGCAGGAGGTTTTGCTCCAGTTCGCGGGTGATCTCGCGGTTGCGGCGGTAGAGTTCGAAGCTCTCCAGCGCGTGGGCGCTGGCCAGGAGGATGACCGTGAGCAGCATGAGGGAGGTGTCCAGGATCTCGTTCTTGTCCTGGTCCAGGACTCCCAGGAAGATGCCCCGGGTGCGGGACGTGGTGGCCAGGGCGTGCAGCATGATCTGTTCCCCGGCCTGGGAGGTGACAATCATCGGCTTGTTGCGGCCCAGGGCCCAGGCGAAGGTCTTGTCCTCGATGAGGGCGTCCACCTCCTGCTCGAAGGCCGAGCCCCGTATGGCGGGGTCGCAATAGGCCTGGTAGAATCTGGAGTCGTCCTCGTGCACCAGGAAGAAGGACACGGCCTTCATCCGGACCAGGGTGCGCACCCGGGTGGCGGTTTCGTGCAGGATGACCGTGGGGTCGTCCAGCTGGTTCAGGCTGGTTTCGAAATTGCCCAGGGTGGCGGCCATCTCCAGGGCTGAGAGCGCGGCGCGCTTCTCCTCCAGCAGGTAGAGGACCTGCTCCTCCAGGTGGCGGATGCGTTCTTTGTCTTCCATGTCAGAGGTTCCCCAGGAAGGCTCGGAGGATCTCGCTGATCTGGCGGTCGGCCTGGGCCATGGCCTGGGCCAGGATGCCCGGTCCCTGCCCCAGGTTCTCCCAGGCCTTCTCCTGCAGGGGGGGGACGTAGGCGGAGCCGCTGCTGCCGTACTGCATGGCGATGGCCAGCACGTCGGCCACGTGGATGATGGAGGGCTCCAGCGGGTTCATGGCGTTGGACGGGGCGTGGTGGTGGCGCACCGGCAACTCCAGGGTGGCCGGGAACTTCCAGGCCTTGAGCAGGGCGCCGCTCACCGCAGAGTGGTCGAAGCCCAGCACCTCCTGCTCGACCTCGCGCAACGGGGTTCGGGTGGAGCGGGACAGGACCAGCGCCTGGGTGGAGGCGAAGGGCAGGCGCTTGAACATCACCAGCCGCCCTACGTCGTGGATGAGCCCGGCCACGAAGAACCGCTCCTCGGACAGACCCACCTTGGAGCTGGCCAGGATGCGGGAAAGCACCCCGCAGGCGACGGAGTGCTTCCAGAAGCCCTTCATGTCCACCAGGCTTTCCGGAATGTTGGCGAAGTTCTCCACCACCGAGATGCCCAGGGCCAGGGTGGTCAGCTCGTTGGTGCCCAGGATGGCGATGGCCCGGGAGATGGTGTCGATCTTGGCGGGAAAGCCGTAGAACGCGCTGTTGACCAGCTTGAGGAGCTTGGCCGTGAGGCTGGTGTCCTTGCTCACCACGTCGGCGATGTGAGAAGCCGAACTGCGCGGGGACTGGAGCACCTCGTTGATCTGGAAATAGATGTCCGGGAAGGAGGTCAGCTCCACCTCGCTCCGCACCAGACTCGCGGGCGTGCCCTCGCCTTTGGCGAAGACGTCCTTGCGCGGGCCGATGCCGGGCTCGGGAAGGGGGCAGCTCTCCAGCCCGACCAGAGCGCAATCGCTTGGCGCGCCTCGGGCCCAGCGCTGGACGCACAGCCGGAATATCTCGCGCATGGCCGGGTGTTCCAGGTCGGCGTGCGCGAAATACGGGGTGAGTTCGCCCCTGGCCCGGGCCAGGGCGTCCGGGGACAACTCGGCCTCGGCCAGGGCCTGGGCCTGCTCCCGGGTGACTCCGCTCACGTCGGCTTCGGTTACGCCCCAGGCCTTGAGCATGCGGATGTGCGCCGTGTCCAGGGTCGCCCCGCGGGGCAGAAGGAAACGGTTGTTGGGGCCGATGAGGTCGCTGTCCAGGATCATTCCGGCCTTCAGGTCGTCGATGTTCACCAGTCCCAAGCTGAAGTCTCCTCCTCCGGGGTCACGGCCGGCGGCAATGTCGCCATGCAAAATACCAGTGAATCGTGGTCGCTGTCAAAACAACGTTCCTTTGGCGGCGGGGGCGTCATCGCGGCGTGCGCATCCGGATGGGAACGGCCCAGGCGGTGAACGCCGCCAGCCCGAAGAATCCTGCGTACAGGGCGGTGAAGGCCCAGTCCGGCAGGTCGGCATAGAGCATCCGTCCGGCCCAGGCCGCTGCCCAGGACTGCCGGGGCGGGCCCTGGCCAAGGGCCGCCTGGCGCAGGGCCCATTCCCACTCGGTGAGCGGGCAGTGCCGGCCGAGCAGGTCCTCGGCCAGGACCAGGGCCATGGCCCCCAGATGGGGCAGCCGCAGCCAGGGGGAATGGACGAATCTCCACCCTCGCCAATGTCCGATCCAGGTCAGGGGCAGGCCGAGCACGATGAATCCGGCCACCGCCAGGTGGAGGATGAGGACCGCGTCGGCCAGGAGGAGCAGGGTGCGGGAGTCCAAGGTTTCCGAATACGCGTTTTCGCGCGGAATGGGAACGGCCGTGGGGCCACAACCCTGTGCCCCATGGCATGTACGGAGGAGGCCCTTTGCTCGACGATCTGCGGGCTGCCGCCCAGCCGGCGGAGCCGGAATCCGGCGCGGCGGAAAGGGGCGGGGATTGAGGTTCAGATGCCCAGGCGGGCGTTGATGAGGATCACGCTGATGCGGCCGGGGGGCGCGCATTTGGCGGTGATCGTCCAGGTGTTGCAGATTCGGTCGGGGCTGGAGCAGTCCTCGCAGCGGCCGGTCTTGACGCAGGGGGTGCGCGCGCCGTGGCGCATGGCGTTGGCCGGGGCGGCCTGGTGCTTGATGCGGTGCACCGCCTGGGCCAGGTTCTCCACCACCTTGTTGCGGCCGGCCAGCACCAGCACGTGGCGGGGGCCGAAGGCCAGGGCCGCGGTGCGGTTGCCCACCATGTCCAGGTTGACCAGCATCCCGTCCCGGGTCACGGCGTTGGCCCCGGTGAGGAAAAGGTCCACGGTGAGCGCTTTTCGCTGGCGTTCGATGATCTCCGCCCGAGGCGCGGTCTGGTCGAAGGCGGCGATGACGTCCAGCTCCGGATCCTGGCGCAGTTCGTCCAGGATGCCGGTGGAGGCCAGGGTGAGGGAGTCGCCCCAGGACAGGGAGGCCGGCTTGACCCCGGGCAGGATGTAGTCCATCACGATCTGCCGGGCGTGGGCCGCGTCGTCCGCCACGTAGGCGGAAAAGCCGTTGGCTTCCATGCGCTTGCGCACGTCGGCCAGGACCGTGGGCCAGAAATCCCGCGCCGAGCGCGGACGGGCGTCGGAGCCGTTGTCCTGCATGGTCCGCCCATGTAAACGAAACCCTATGCCGAGTGCAAGGCGGACCGGGCCCCGGGACGGCCATGAATCGCTCGGGACTCCTCCGGAGTTCGCTATTTCCGGGCGGCGCTCCCGGGGCCTCCCGGCGAGAGACGCCGGGGCGGCCGGAGAGGCCGACATGGAAGGCGTTGCGCCTGGCCTGGACGAGGGCGCGGTCTGGTTGCGCGTGAGAGAGAATGCCGGAAGCGGCGGAACAGGGGGGAGCGTGGAGCGAAGTGCGGGAGGCGAACATGGACGTCCTTGACGCGGTCATCCTGGGTGCGGGAGCGGCCGGGCTGGTCTGCGCCGAGGCCGCGGCGCTTCGGGGCAGGCGGGTGCTGGTCCTGGACCACGGCAAGGTGGCGGGCCGCAAGGTGCGCCTGTCCGGGGGCGGCCGCTGCAACGCGGCCAACCGCGCGGTTTCGGCTGCGGACTACGTGAGCGCCAACCCCCACTTCGTGCGGTCGGCCCTGGCCCGCTTCGGCCCGGCCGAGGCGGAGGCCCTGTTCGCCCGGGGCGGCCTCGGCCTGCACGAGGAGGAGGGGGGCAAGCTCTTCTGCGACCAGGGCGCGGCCGCCGCGGCCCGCTGGCTGGAGCAGGCGGCGCGCCGGGCCGGGGCGCGGCTGCTCCTGGGCTGCCGGATCCGCGAGGTCGGGAGGGAGGCGGAGGCCGGGGCGGGCTTCACCGTGTTCACCGACGTCGGGACCTTTTCCGCGCCGCGCCTGGTGCTGGCCCTGGGCGGCAAGTCCTGGCCCCGGGCCGGGGCCACGCCGTTCGGCTACGAGGCGGCGCGGCGGCTGGGCCTGGAGGTCACGCCCCTGGCCCCGGGCCTGGTCCCGCTGGTGCTGGGCCGGGGCTGGGAATGGTCCGGGCTCTCGGGCGTGTCCTGCCGGGCGCTGCTCTCCTGCGCCCGGGGCGGCGCCGAGGGCGACCTGCTCTTCACCCACGCCGGGATATCCGGCCCGGCGGCCCTGGACGCCTCGCTGTTCTGGGAGAAGGGCGAGCCCCTGGTCCTGGACCTGCTCCCGGGCCAGGACCTGGAAAGAATCCTGCGCGCGGCCCCGGGCAAGGCCAAGGCGCGCAACGTGCTGGCCCGCCTCCTGCCCGAGCGGTTGGCCGCCGCTGTCTGCGGCGACCTGGGCGAGGCGCGGGTGGGGGACCTGTCCAAGGAGGGCGTGCGGGAGTTGCTCGCCCGGGTTTCGGCCCGGCGGCTGCTCCCCCGGGGCACGGCCGGCTGGGACGCGGCCGAGGTCACCCGGGGCGGGGTGGACACCGCGGCCATCTCCTCCAAAACCATGGAGGCCCGGAACGCGCCGGGCCTCCATGTGGTGGGCGAACTGCTCGACGTGACCGGCCGCCTGGGCGGCTTCAACCTGCTCTGGGCCTTCGCCTCGGGCCGCGCGGCCGGGGAGAGCCTCTAGGGATCTGTTCCCGCAGGCCGTTCAGCACGGTCTGCGCCGGATGAGGGCCTCCAACGCCCGGCGGCGCAAGAGGCTCCTGGGCAGCCGTCGCGGGTTGCTCAACGGCCCGCTAGGCTTCGAAGCGCACGGCCGAGATGATGCTCACCGGCTCGGCGGGCACGTCGTCGTGGCCCAGGTAGCTGCGGGTCTTGACCTTGCCGATCTTCTCCACGTTCTCGAACCCTTCCGCCACCTTGCCGAACACGCAATAGCCGAACCCGTCCATGGTGGGCGCGGTGTGGTTCAGGAAGGCGTTGTCCTTCAGGTTGATGAAGAACTGGGCCGAGGCCGAGTGGGGGTCCGGGGTGCGGGCCATGGCGATGGTCCCGGCCAGGTTGGGCAGGGCCGGGCTGGCCTCGTTCTTGATGGGCGCGCGGGTGGGCTTCTCCTTCATGTCGAAGGCGAGCCCGCCGCCCTGGATCATGAAGTTCTTGATGACCCGGTGGAAGATGACGCCGTCGTAGAACTTGTCGTCCACGTACTGCAGGAAGTTCTTGACCGTCTCCGGGGCCTGCTCGGCGAAGAGCTCGATCAGGATCTCGCCCATGGAGGTCTCGATGAGCACCAGGGGATTGGACATGGGGTCCTCCTTGCGAAAAGTGGCGACTGCCTACCCCACTTTGCTCCGTCCGTCCAGGCCGGCCGGGCCGCGCGGCCGGGGTTGAGCCCGGGCCGCAAAGCGGGTATGGAGCCCGTTCATTCCACACCACAGGAGCTTCCCATGCAGATCGAGCGCCTCGATCCCAAGCCCGAATTCGACATGATCTATTTCCTGGAAATGTCCGGCCTGAACCGCATCGAGCAGGACATGCTGGACGCCCTGGAGTCCGGCTGGACCGACTGGCTGGACCGGGTGCAGGCCTTCCGCATCGCGCCGGAGAAGGCCAAGAAGGGCGAGGGATACCTTCTGGTGTTCCTGCCCGAGTCCGTGGAGCAGGCGGTGGAGACGGCCTGGGAGACCTCGCCCGAACACGGCGAGTCCTTCCACAACCTGGCCGTCACCCTGGTCATGGCCTCGGCCCAGAACCTCCTGCCCGACCTGCTGGAGGCCTGCGCGCCCCTGCCCAAGCCGAGCAAGGCCATGCAGGAGGCCTTCGAGAAGATCGGCGTGCGCTGGAATCCGCAGATCGACAAACTGGACCGGCAGTACGCCCTGTTCACCCTCACGCCCTACCGGGGCGGCTGCGAACTCTGCTCCCAGAGCGCATCCTGCCCCAACAGCACCCTGGCCCAGTAGGCCGGATCCCGTCCGTGCGCGAACTGCTCCTGGGCTCCATAGCCATCAGTTTCGCGCCGGTCTTCGTCAAGCTGGCCGCGGTGAGCGCCGACGCCGCGGCTTTCTGGCGCATGGCCTTCGGCCTGGCCGGGCTCCTGGCGGTGACCGGGCTGCAGCGCCTGCGCCTGGCCATGCCCCGGGACTCGTTCTGGCCGGCCCTGGGCGCAGCGGTCCTGTTCGCCGCGGATCTCCTGTGCTGGCACCGCAGCATCCTGTCCGTGGGGCCGGGCCTGGCCACCCTGCTGGCCAATTTCCAGGTCTTCCTGCTCATCGCCGCAGGCTGGGCGCTGCTGGGCTCCCGGCCCACCGCCCGGGGCCTGGCCGCTCCAGCCCTGGCCCTGGCCGGGCTCTGGCTCATCCTGGGGCCGGAACAGTCGGGCGGCGACTTCGCGACCGGGGTGGGCTACGGCCTGGCGGCTGCGGTCCTTTACGCCGGCTACCTCCTGCTCCTGCGCCGGGCCACGGCCCGGGCCGGGGAGGGCGGCCACCATCCGGTCATGGTCCTGGTGACCGGGGTCTCCGGGGTGCTCTGCGCCCTGTTCCTGGCCGGGAACGAGGGCATGTCCCTGCCTCCGGCGCAGGGCTTGGTGATGCTTGCCGCCCTGGGGCTGGTGGCCCAGGTTGCGGGCTGGCGCTTCATCTCCCGCGGGCTGCCGCGGGTTTCGCCGGGCGCGGGCGGGCTTCTGCTCATGCTCCAGCCTTGCCTGGCCTATGTCTGGGACGTGCTCTTCTTCGCCAAGCCCTTGCTGGCCCCCGAGGCCGCAGGCGCGGTGCTGGCCCTGGCCGGCATCGCCCTGGGCGCGAACGAGGAGCGCCGTCTGGTCGCGGGCCTTGCCCGCAACCGCTGAAATGATTGAAAGATGAAGGGCCGGCCTGCGGCCCGGGAGGGAGCCATGCCCAAGAGCGACCTGGAGATCCGGGCCTTCGCCCACCGTGCGGTCATGCGCCGCCTGGCCTGCGACCAGGGCAGCCGCGCCCACGCCCTGCGGGAGTACATGTCCGTGTCCATGCCCAACGTGGACGAGGACGAGGCCCAGCGGCTGGCGGACATGGCGCCGCCGCTCCTGGGCGAACTCTACGCCCGCTGGGCCGACATGTTCGTGGACCGGCTCCTGGAGACGGTGGAGCGCGAGGCCCTGGAGGCCCTGTGCTCGGGCCGGGTGGAGGACGAGGCCGCCCTGGCCCTGGCCTTCATCATGTTCCTGGAGTCCGAGCGCATGGAGGCCCAGGTGCAGGAGGACCTGGAGCGCTACGGCAGGGAGCGCTCCCTGGACCGGGACGCCGGGGCCGTGGCCGCGGCCTTCCTGCGGTCCAGGATCCAGGACCTGGCCAGGCGGCAGGAGCCGGAGCAGTAAAAAGAATCTCCCGCGGCGTCCTGCCGGCGGCGGGAGCGTGCGAGCCATCGGGCCCGGGTCGTCCCGGGCCTTTTTGTTTCCATCGGCCCGGCGTTCTTCTGAAAGGCTTGTGCGCGGGGGGAGGAATGGGGTATCCTGTCATGGGGAATGCTGCGGGAAGTCGCTGCCCGGCAACGCAACCACACGGGAGGACGCCATGAGGACGGCATTCATCACGAGCCTGGAGGCCCGGATCCGGGACCTGGACGGCAAGATGGAGGCGGCCGCGGACAAGGTCAGGAAGAGCGGCGCGGCGGACATGCTGGAGAATCAGAAGCAGTACTACTACTACAAGGCCCTTCGCTCCGAACTCCTGGACAAGATCGCCCAGGCCCGGTCCGGAACCGACGAGGACTGGGACGCGCACAAGGCCGCCCTGGAGACCGTGTACAACGAGATGGCCGGCTATTTCGACAGCATCTACAGCCAGTACGGCGACGAGACCGGGCTGTTCTGATTCCGCGGCTGCGGCCCGGACCCGCCGGGCCGGGCCTCTTCCGCCGCGCGTCCTCCTCCGGCAGGAGGCGGGCGACGCGGCTCGCCGCCCGCCGTCCGCCGCAGGCGGCTATCCCAGCACCGCGTCGCTGAACTTGCCCACCCCGTATTCCCGGCGCCGGAAGAACTTGTCCGGGCTGGGACCGATGATCTGCATCTCCGGGGTGCGGCGCTGCATGTCCAGGGCGATCTGCATCTCCTTGGTGCAGCCGGTGGAGAAGGTGGAGTCCTTGCCCGCCCAGATGGGCGGCACCTTGCGGTGCAGGAGGTCGAAGCTGGCCTCGATGTCGGCCACGGACTGGAAGCGCCACACGTCGATGAGCCCGCTGCGCTGCACGTGCTCCCACATGTACATGAGGTCGTCGGCGTCCATGCCCTCCTCGAAGTGCTCGGCCGGGTTGATGATGAAGGTCTTGTCCAGCCGGCCGCGCAGGTGCTGCACGAAGGCCGTGACCAACTCGATGGCGGTGCGGGTCTGGCCGGGCAGGGAGCCGATGATGGCGCTGTAGAACATGACGCTCTTGCCCCCGGCCTTGGCCTGGCGCATCTGGAGCACGATGTTCTCGGCCATGGAGAGAAGGGCGGACTCCGGGAACTTGCGCACCTCCGCGGGCCGGGGCTTGAAGGCCAGGCGGAAGCGGCCCGCCCGGTCCCGGTCGAAGCACACCACGTCCCGGGTGAAGCGGTGTCCGGTCTCGAGGAGCCGGCGGCGGTGCACCCCGCCCTTGGCCAGCACCAGGTCGGCCTCCTTCCAGGCCCGGGCGAAGGTCACGCTGGTGCGGTAGAGGTTCAGGTCCTCCCGGGTGCCGTCGCTGATGACCAGGAAGGAGTGCTCGCGCTGGGCCTTGAGCAGCTCGTTCTTGGTCATGCGCTCCTCGGGCAGCAGGTGCGCTCCCTCCAGGGCCTTGGCCAGGGCCGGGTCGGCCTCCCAGTCCCAGAACGCCGGGGAGCCGAACAGGAAGCCGTTCTTGAGGGCCAGGGTCACCCGGTGGCCCTGGCGCAGCAGGGCCTTGATCACCAGGAGGTCGAACATGAGCCCGCCGCTGTCCTCGGGCAGGAAGAGGATCTTGATGGAGCGGCGGCTGCCTTCGCCGAAGGCCTGCCGCAGGTGGCGGAAGTCGTCCCGCACGGCCAGGGTTTCGGCCTTGAGCGCCTCGAAGTCCGGGGTGTAGCCGGGCTCCAGCCAGAATCCGGACATGGTGGACATGACCAGCAGGCGCTCCAGTTCGATCATGTCCAGGTCGAAGCGCAGGTCCGACAGGCGGTGGCAGGCGATGCTGTCCGCGGGGCAGATGTTGAGCAGGCGGTCCACGGTGTCCGAGGCGATGACCTCGGCGGCCCGGGTGTTGTACTCCCGGCGCAGGGAGCGGTGAGGGTCGGACAGTCCGCTCTGGGTCAGGAAGATGGTCAGGAAGCGCTTCTGCATGCGCGACGGGATGATGATGGGAGAGGCCTCCACCATGCGGAACTTGTGCCGGGTGAGGGTGAGGATGCGCTCCCGGGTGTAGGCGTCGGGCACGAACTCCTCGATGATCCCGGCCACCTTCCTCCAGCGCCAGTCGTATTCGTGGCGCAGCTCCTCCGCCAGGTTCAGGGAGAGCAGCAGGCGCAGCATGCGGTCCGAGCAGGGGGCGAAGACCTGGTCCTCGTCCAGTGACGCCATGAAGCGCAACTGCTCGGGAGAGGCGTTCTCCCGCGGGGTCAGGGAGTGCTCCAGGTCGTTCTCGGTGAGGAAGTGCAGGAGCCAGGCGTCCAGGGTCGGGGATTGGCCGAAGCGCAGATCCTGGACGGAACGGAACTCGGGAAGCGCGCTCATGGAATGTCCTGTGCGGGTTGGGGGTTGGGGGCGGCCCCCTTATAGCCGGGGCGGGCCGGGAAGGGAAGGCGGGGCTGGTCTGAAAACAAAAGCCGGCCCGGGGGCCGGCTTTCCTGTGCGCTCCAGGGCGGGGCCTATGCCTTCTCCACCCGCATTCCCACGTCCAGGCCGACGATTCGGTAGTTCTTGCCGCCGGCCTCCAGCATGAAGTCGTTGTGGGGAAATATCGTGGCCCGGGGGGTCCATTCGTCGCCCACCATGAGGTCGCGGGCGCCGCCGCTTTCCTCGTAGCGGATCTTGGTCCCGTCATCCAGGGTCACGAACTCGGTCTCTTTCAGGTCCACCGGCAGGTCCTTTTCCGTGTAATCCATGTCGCACCTCCTGGTTCGAAGCCCAAGGCCCGGGCCGGGCCGTTGTCGCACCTGGCCGCTGGCGGCGGAAGCAACGGGGGATAAGAAAAGGGAGGATGTCCGGGAAAGCCGCCCCATTCCCGGGCAGGTTCAGAATAAAACATAAGCTGTTTTTCGGCGGGGTTCAATGTTTTTCCCGAGATATTTTAGCATTCTTCATAACCTTTGCGGAGGGTGGAGGGATATCCCCGCAGGCCAGGCCGCTGGCTGCTCCCAGGAGTGTCTCCAGGCCCTCCGGGCGGGCGGGAGCGGCCGGTTCTCCGGGGGCTTCGCTTCTAGAAATTCTCTTGATTTCGTCATTGAAAAAAGTGTATGTCTCCGGCATGGGTTCGCAAGGTCCGGAGACGGACCCCGGGCCCACACCACAGGCCGCGTGCGAAGGGGGAGCTATGCCGCAGGTTGCAGCCCGGGTGAGCGACGAGCACGAGCAGTGGCTCAAGGAGTATTTCCGCACCAAGAGCGCGGGTGCGGAATTCGTGGTGCCCTGGGCCGTGGACACCTTCTTCCGGGCCATCAACACCGTGCGCGGCGCCTTCTCCGCCGGCGAGCTCAAGACCATCCTGGAAGCCCACCGCGAGGTGAAGCTTCTGCCCGAACAGTCCCGCCTGGCCTATCTCCAGCTCCGGGTGCAGGACGCCTGCGAACTGGCCATGGTCCATACCAAGCACGGCGCGTCCCAGGCCAACCTGGAGGCCAAGCTCAAGCGGCTCAACGACACCCAGGCCGCGGCCCTCATGATCTGGGCCACGGCCTACTGGGTGAGCAAGGCCTGGGGCGAGACCTCCATGGACGACTACGTCAAGTCCGTGACCTAGGCCCGGCAGGGCGGACGCAGCACGCAAGGCCGCCGAGGGCGGCCTTTTTCGTTTCCGGGACTGGCGCAGTTGCGCCTTGAAACAAGGCGCGAAGTGGAAATGATGCTCCAATTCAGCAACCTGCATAAGGAACTCCTGATCTTTTTTCGAAAAAATGAGAAGCTCTAAAGAGTAGAGCCCTTGCCGCCGATACGACGGAGAGCCGAAGCGTACGCCGGCCCCGGAGCCATCATGCCCAAAGCATCCTTTCGTGTCCTGGCCCTCGTCCTGGTCCTGGCCGCGGCCCTCGCCGCCGCGGCGTGCAGCCGCCCCGCGGTGGGCTTCTTCCCCGCCGAGCGCCAATCCAAGATGGCCGCGGTGCGGCATTGGGAGATCCTGGCCGGCGAGGTGGCCGACCGGGTGAAGAAGGCCGTGGACGCCAACCCGGAGATCGTGGTCACTCCCATCGACGTGGTCCAGGAATGCTCCGGGCCCTTCTGCGAGGTCTTCGGCCAGCTCCTGGCCTCGCAACTGGTTTCCCGCGGCCTGCAGGTGGCCTCCAGGGACGAGGGGGTCATGGCCCTGCGGTACCGGACCCAGGTGGTGGGGCAGGAGGAGCGCGTCGCCCGCGACGCATCGGAAAGCACCCTGTCCCTGACTCCAGATGCGGCGGCTCCGGCCGCATCCGGGACGGTCGAGGTGGCCGTGACCAGCGAACTGGTCTATCAGAACCGTTTCCTGGTGCACCACACCGGCATCTACTACGTGGACGCGGCCGAGACCGCGCTCTACGGCAAGCCGCTGCCCCCGGGCAAGCCCGGCCGCGGGCCGGGCGATCCGGCCGCGCGGGGCGTGCGCATCACCGGAGAATAGGAGGCCGTCGTGACCCGCCACTGTGTGCTGTCAGCCCTGCTCCTGCTCCTCCTGGCCGCCTGCTCCTCCGCGCCCCGGCCCGTCGCCCCGCCCCCGGACCCTGGCGCGGCCTTCATCACCGAGAACCAGGCCGCGGCCCAGACCCTGGCCCTGGCGGCCGCGAGCCGCCTGGAGCCGGGATCCCGGGTGCTGGTGGCCACCTTCGCCGACCGGGACGACCTGGAGTCCGCCTCTCCCCTGGGTCGGCTCCTGGCCGAGCAGGTGGCCACGGTCCTGTCCCGGGCCGGCTACGACCTGGTGGAGGTGCGCCTGCGTCGCGACCTGGGCCTGCGGCCCGCGGGGGGCGAGTTCGCCCTGTCCCGCCACGCCGAGCTCCTGGCCCTGGACAACGCCGACGCCGAGGCCGTGCTGGTGGGCTGCTACACCGCGGATCAGGACGTGGTCTTCGTGTCCGCCCGGGTGGTGCGCACCCGGGACCAGGTGGTGGCCGCGGCCCACGACTGGGCCCTGCCCAACCGCGGCCTGGCCGCGCGGCTGCTGGCCGCGGGCCGCGAGAGCGAGGCCTTCGAGCGCTTCCTCAGGCCCGGCGCGGCCATGTCCGCCAAGCCCGGCCAGGCCAGGACGCCCGTGGTGGAGGACCTGCCCGGCGCGACCAAGGGCGTGGGCAGCCCCTTCCGGCTGAACCCCTAAACGCAATTCTCGCCCACGGTCCGCCCTTTCCGGGAATTCCCTCCCGGGGCCGGACATGCTAGGGTGCGCTCCCGCACCGGAGGAGCGCACCCATGAGACACTGCCGCCTTCTGTTCCTGGCCGCCTGCGCCGCGGCCCTGCTGGCCGCCTGCGCCGCGCCCCAGATCAAGCTCAAGCAGGACTTCGCCGAGCCCCTGGCCGAGTTCATCCTGTCCGGAGAGGGCAAGGACAAGATCCTCTACCTGCCCATGCGCGGGATCATCAGCAACCAGCCCTCCGAGGGCTTCCTGTCCACCCGGCCCGGCCTGGTGCAGGAGACCGTGTCCCATCTGCGCAAGGCGTACCAGGACCCGGACGTGAAGGCGGTGATCCTGGCCGTGGACAGCCCGGGCGGCGGGGTGGTGGACAGCGAGATCCTCTATTCGGAGCTGGCCGGCTTCAGGGAGCGCAGCGGCAAGAAGCTGGTGGCCCTCATGTTCGGGGTGGCGGCCAGCGGCGGGTACTACGCCTCCGTCGCCGCGGACCGCATCGTGGCCCATCCCTCCACCGTCACCGGCTCGGTGGGCGCGGTCTTTCTCCAGCCCAAGGTCCACGAACTCCTGGACAAGATCGGGGTGGGCACGGAGGTGGCCGTGTCCGGCCGCAACAAGGACATGGGCTCGCCCTTCCGGCAGAGCACGCCCGAGGAGCGGGAGATGATGCGGCAGATGATCGCGGGCATGGGAGGCCGTTTCCTGGAGCTTGTGGCCCAGCGCCGGCGGCTCGCTCCCGAGGCCCGGGAATTGGTGGCCACCGCCCGGATCTTCACCGCCGAGGAGGCCCGGAAGATGGGGCTGGTGGACCGGGTGGGGTTCCTGGCCGACGCCCTGGAGGAGGCCCGCGCCCTGGCCGGCCTGGCCGAGGACGCCCGGCTGGTGGTCTACCGCCGCAGCGCGTTCGCCGAGGACAACGCCTACAACCTGGCCACCGGCGAGTGGGCCGGGAGCCGTCCCCTGGCGGAGCTTCCCCTGGCCCGGGTGCTGGATGGACCGCGCACCGGGTTCTATTATCTCTGGGCCCCGGAGCTCGGGGCCCGATAACCGAACAATACGCGGGCGAACCCCGCAGGAGGAGAGCATGAGCGAGACGCAGTGGGTGGTGTTGGAGACCTTTGCCCTCGGGGATCCCGAGGCCCTGCGCGTCAAGCGCCGCTGGGACGACATCGCCGAGGACCTGGCCCTGCTCCCCGAGGCCAACGTCCGGCTGGTGGAGGACTCTTCCGGCGTGCGCCTGGAGGTGTCCAGCTACGTGAACAGCTACTTCCAGGGCGGCCTCGGAAGGGGCTAGCCGGTCCGGGAAATGAAGCGGCGGCCGGGGAGGGTGCTCCCCGGCCGCCGCTTTTTTGCTTGAGCGTTCCTACTGTCCGCTGCCCAGCGCGCCGCTCAGGTAGGCGTCCAGGGCGGCGTCGGCCGAGCCGGCCGGGGCCTGGAGCGCGGTGACGCCCCGGTCGGCGCAGGATGTCCGGTCCGCGGCGGAAAGGCCCCGGGCCAGGAGCACGCGCACCCCCTGGTCCGCCAGCCAGGCGGGCCACTCCCCGGGCTCGGCCGGGAAGTCCTCGCGGGGCTCGGTTCCCGCGGCCTTGCGGGAGGCGTCCACGTCCACCAGCAGGAACCGCCTGCACGCTCCGGGCTCCTCGCAGAGCAGGGCGCCGTTCAGGGGCAGGGCGATGCGCACCGCGCCCTGGGCCGGCAGTTCCGGCGGCGCGGCCGTCGCCGTCCGGGGACGGGCGGCGTCCAGGGCCAGCAGCCGGTCCACCACCCCGAGCAGGGCGCGGGCCGCGTGGCCTTCCCTGTCCACCTTGAGCAGGGGATAGCCTTCGTCCGCGGAGCGGACCAGCTCCGGGTCCAGGGGGATGCGGCCCAGAAAGTCCGCGCCCGTCTCGGCGGCGAGCTTCTCCCCGCCGCCCGCGGCGAAGATGTCCTCCACCTGGCCGCAGTGGCGGCACACGAAGCCGCTCATGTTCTCCACCAGGCCGAGCAGGGGGTTGCCCATGAGCCGCACGAAGCTCACCGAGCGCCGCACGTCGTCCACGGCCACGGCCTGGGGGGTGGTGACGATGACCGTGCGGGCCTCGGGCCCCAGGAACTGGAGCACGCTCATGGGCTCGTCGCCGGTGCCCGGCGGGCAGTCCACCACCAGGTAGTCCAGTTCGCCCCAGTACACCTCGGCCAGGAACTGGCGGATGAGGCCGCCCTTGACCGGGCCGCGCCAGACCACCGCCTGTTCCGGGTCCTTGAGCAGGAAGCCCAGGGACATGACCCCCAGGTTCTTGCCCCAGGGCACGGGCTCCATGCCGCCCGGCTCCATGTGCGGGTCGGCTCCGCCCAGGGAGAGCAGCCGGGGCACGCTGGGGCCGTGCACGTCCACGTCCAGGAGCCCCACCCGCTTGCCGGCCAGGGCCAGGCCCACGGCCAGGTTCACGGCCACGGTGCTCTTGCCCACCCCGCCCTTGCCCGAGAGGACGACGATCTTGTGTTTGATCTTGGCCAGGTTGTTCTGCAGGCGCTCCTCCATCGGGTCCCTGGCGCCGCCGCAGGTTTCGGGCGTCGAGCTGCAGGATCCGGCCGAGGCGCAGCCCGAACAGGAAGATTCGTCAATCATGGTCTACTCCTCCTTCTTCGCGCTGGCCTTCTTGGCCTTCACCGCGGCGCGGAGCCAGTCGTACCAGGCGTCCAGGCCGTCGCGGGTGCGGCAGGAGATGGGGAACACCTCGATGTCCTTGTTCAGGGCCCGGGCGTGGCGGGCGGCCCTGTCCAGGTCGAAGTCCACGTAGGGCAGCAGGTCCACCTTGTTGAGCAGCATGACCTGGGCCTCGGCGAAGAGCAGGGGGTACTTCTCCGGCTTGTCGTCGCCCTCGGCCACCGAGAGCAGGGCCACCTTGGCGTCCTCGCCCACGGTGAACTCCGCCGGGCAGACCAGGTTGCCCACGTTCTCCACGAAAAGGATGTCCAGGCCCGTGAGGTCCATGGTGTTCAGGGCCTCCAGGACCATGACGCTGTCCAGGTGGCAGGCCCCGTCGGTGTTGATCTGCACGGCCTGGGCGCCGGTGGCCGCCACCCTCCGGGCGTCGTTGTCGGTGGTGATGTCGCCCTCGATGACCGCCATCTTGAACTCGTCCTTCAGGTCGGTCAGGGTCCGCTCCAGGGTGGAGGTCTTGCCCGAGCCGGGCGAGCTGATGAGGTTGAGCACCAGGATGCGCTGCACGAGGAAGCGCTTGCGCAGCTCCTCGGCGATGCGGTCGTTGGCTTCCAGGATGTTGCGGACCACGGGTATCTTCATGGGTTCTCCGGTGGCGGCCTCATTCGGCCTCGAGGTTCTCGATGTAGAGCTCCTTGCCCTCCAGCACCTCGTGCCCCAGGTCCTCGCCGCAGGCGGGGCAGGGGATGAGCAGCAGCCGGTCGCAGTCCTCGGGCGCGAACTCCTGACTGCAGGAGGAGCAGCGCAGCCGCACCGGGACCTCCTCCATGTCCAGCCGCGCGCCGGCCAGGGAGGAGTCCTGGGTCAGGGCCTGCCAGGCGAACTCCAGGGCGTGGGGGACCACCGCGGCCAGGGCGCCGTGGCGCACCCGCACGCTGACCAGCCGGGTGACCCCGTGCTTGGCCATCTCCTGTTGGACGATGCCGATGAGGCTCTGGGCAATGGACATCTCATGCATGGGTTTCCGTGCATAAAGAAAAACGCCCGTCCCGTCCAGACTCCGGGCCGGGACCGGCCCTTCCCCTTGACGGCTTCCATGGCCCGTGGTTTAGAAAGTCGGGGTTTCTTCCGCCCTGCCGCCGGCGGGCCCGCCAGGCCGCAGGGGTTCCGCCGGTCACGGCCGGGTTTCGTCCGTTCACGGAAATCTTGCTGATATTTTTACAATCCTCGGACACATTGCGCGCATGTGTGCGCAAAGGGGTGTTGCATGTACGTCGGCCTGAAGATGCTCAAGCGCAGTCAGTTCCCCACCGTCACCCCGGACTCCCTGGTGATCGACGCCGAGAAGCTCATGGAGCAGCACCGGCTGTGGATGATCCTGGTGATCGAGGGCGACCGGCTGGTGGGCTACGTGAACCGGGAGGACACTGCCGAGGCCCTGCCCTCGCGGGCCACCAGCCTCTCCCGCCACGAGATCAACTACCTCCTCACCAAGCTCAAGGTGAAGGAGATCATGCGCAAGGACCTGACGACCGTTCCCCCGCACATGGAGATCGAGGAGTGCGCGGACATCATGGACCGCGACAACCTGGCCGGGGTGGCGGTGGTGGACAGGAAGCAGCACCTCCTGGGCTACATCAACCGGACGGTGATGCTCGAAGTCCTGGTGGAGGAGATGGGCCTGCGTCTGGGCGGCTCGCGCATCGCCTTCGAGGTGGAGGATCGCTCCGGGGTCATCCACGAGGTCTCGGGCATCATCGCCAGGCTCGGCATGAGCATCATCTCCACGAGCACCTTCTTCCACGACACCCGGCGGCTGGTGGTGTTCCGGATCAAGACCGCCGACCCGTCGCCCGTGGTCAAGGAACTGGAGTCCCTGGGCTACCGCATGGTGGGGCCGGAGACCTTCGAGGCCGATTGGCGCTAGCGCGCCCTACGGCAGACCTTCTGGAATCCGCAACCCCGACATCAGAATGCCGCTGCTCGAAGTCGAGAACGTCACACTGACCTTCCGTGGCCTGGCCGCCCTGCTCTCCGTGGGCTTCACGGTGGAGGAGGGCTCCATCACCTCCCTCATCGGTCCCAACGGCGCGGGCAAGACCAGCATGCTCAACTGCGTGAGCGGCCGGTACACCCCGGACTCCGGGACCATCAGCCTGGCCGGCCAGCCGCTCCTGGGCCTGCCCGCCCACGCCCGCACCGCCCTGGGCCTGTCCCGCACCTTCCAGAACATCGCCCTGTTCCGGGGCCTGTCGGTGCTGGACAACCTCCTGGTGGGCCGGCACCGCCGCCTGGACTACGGCCTGCTCGCGGCCATGTTCTATTTCGGCAAGGCCCGCCGGTCCGAGGACGCCCACCGCCGCCGGGTGGAGGACGTCATCGACTTCCTGGGCCTGTCCCCCTACCGGCGCCAGCCCGCGGGCCGGCTGCCCTACGGGGTGCAGAAGCGGGTGGAGCTGGGCCGGGCCCTGGCCGCCGAGCCCCGGCTCATCCTCCTGGACGAGCCCATGGCCGGCATGAACCTGGAAGAGACCGAGGACATGGCCCGCTACATCCTGGACATCAACGAGGAGTGGGGGATCACCGTGCTCCTGGTGGAGCACGACATGGGCGTGGTCATGGACCTCTCGGACCAGGTGGTGGTGCTGGACTTCGGCCAGGTCCTGGCCGCGGGCCCTCCGGCCGAGGTGCAGCAGGACCCCGCGGTGGTGGCCGCCTACCTGGGCAGCGAAGACATGGTGTACAAGGGGCGCTAGGACATGACCGCAGCCTTCGACACCACCCTCCCCAAGCTGCTCCTGGACCAGGCCGCGGCCCAGGGCAGGCGCACCGCCCTGCGCGAGAAGGAGTGGGGCGTGTGGCAGCCCTGCTCCTGGGCCGAGTACCTGCGCCGCACCGCCGAGTTCGCCGGAGGCCTCAAGGCCCTGGGCTTCGGCAGGGGCGACATCATCATCCTCATCGGCGACAACCGGCCCGAATGGCTGTGGGCCGAACTGGCCATCCAGTCTCTCGGCGGCATCGCCCTGGGCCTCTACCAGGACGCCACCCCGGACGAGGTGGGCTACATCTTCGAACTGGCCCGGGCGCGCATGGTGGTGGCCGAGGACCAGGAGCAGGTGGACAAGATACTCACCCTGCGGCCCGGCCTCCCCGACCTCAAGTACGTGGTGTACCACGACTCCAAGGGCCTGGCCGCCTACCAGGAGGACGGGCTCTACGACTTCACCGCGGTGCAGGAGATGGGCAAGGACAAGGCCGGGGACTTCGCCGCCTGGGTGGCGGAGCTCAGCCCCGACGACCCCTGCCTCATCGCCACCACCTCGGGCACCACCGGCCGGCCCAAGCTGGCCATGCTCAGCCACCGCAACCTCCTGGCCATGGCCCACAACCTGGGCCTGGCCGACCCCAAGCGCCGCACCGACGAGTTCGTGTCCTTCCTGCCCCTGGCCTGGATGGGCGAGCAGATGATGGCCGTGGCCTCGGCGCTGCTCTTCGGGTTCACCGTGAATTTTCCCGAGGAGCCGGACACGGTGCAGGCCGACACCCGCGAGATCGGGCCGCACCTGATCTTCTCCCCGCCCCGGGTTTGGGAGAACCTGGCCGCCAAGGTCCAGGTCAAGATCATGGAGACCACGCCGCTCAAGCGGCTCCTGTACAACATCTTCCTGCCCTGGGGCCACGCCCGCGCCGACGCGGTGCTGGCCGGACGCTCCCCGGGCCTGGGCCTGCGCCTCAAGTACAGGCTGGCGGACTGGGGCCTGTTCCGCGCCCTGCGCGACCGGCTGGGCTTCACCAACCTGCGCAGCGCCTCCACCGGCGGCGCGGCCCTGGGGCCGGACACCTTCCGCTTCTTCCACGCCATGGGCGTGAACCTGAAGCAGATCTACGGCCAGACCGAGATCGCCGGCATCTCCTGCATCCACCGCGACGGGGCCATCGATTTCGACACCGTGGGCGAGCCCATCGCCCAGACCGAGATCATGATCTCCGGCGAGGGCGAGATCCTGTCCAGGAGCCCGGCGGTGTTCCTGGGCTACTACAAGAACGAGAAGGCCACGGCCGAGACCATCACGGACGGCTGGCTGCGCTCGGGCGACGCGGGCTACTTCAAGGACAACGGCCAGCTGGTGGTCATCGACCGGCTCAAGGACGTGATGCACCTGGCCGACGGCGTCCGGTTCTCGCCCCAGTTCATGGAGAACAAGCTCAAGTTCTCGCCTTACGTGCGCGAGGCCGTGGTGCTGGGGCAGGGCCGGGACCGCATCACCGCCATCGTGTGCATCGACGGCGAGATCGTGGGCCGCTGGGCCGAGTCCAAGCTCATCACCTACACCACCTACCAGGACCTGGCGGCCAAGCCCGAGGTCTACGACCTCCTGGCCGGCGAGGTGCGGCGCATCAACGCCACCCTGCCGGAGGAGACCAGGGTGAGCCGCTTCACCCTGCTCTTCAAGGAGCTGGACGCGGACGACGGCGAACTGACCCGCACCCGCAAGGTGCGCCGCCAGGTGGTGGGCGAGCGCTACGGGGCCGTGATCGACGCCCTGTACTCGGCCGCGGTGCAGGTGGAGGTCCGGGCCTGCATCCTCTACCAGGACGGCCGCAGCCGGGAGATGTGCGGGACCCTGCGCATCATGGACGTGGAATAAGGGAAGGGACTGATGGAATACTATCTGCAACTGGTGATCAACGGCCTGGTGGTGGGCTCCATCTACAGCCTGGTGGCCCTGGGCTTCGTGATCATCTACAAGGCCACCAAGGTGGTCAACTTCGCCCAGGGCGAGCTGGTCATGGTGGGGGCCTACATCTGCTTCTCCCTCACGGTGCAGGCCGGGCTGCCCTTCCTGGCGTCCTTCCTCATGACCCTGGTCTTCTCCGTGGTCCTGGGCATGGCCATCGAACGCCTGGTGCTGCGGCCCCTCATCGGCGAGCCCATCATCAGCGTCATCATGGTCACGGTCGGCCTGTCGTCGGTGCTCAAGTCCCTGGTGCAGGTGTTCTGGGGCACCCAGATACAGGTCTTCCCCGAGGTGCTGCCCCACGAGCCCTTCTTCATCATGGGCCTGCCCGTGGCCCCGGTGTACGTGGCGGCCTTCATCCTGTCCCTGGTGCTGTTCCTCATCTTCTCGGCCTTCTTCAAGTTCTCGTCCATCGGCATCGCCATGCGGGCCACGGCCTTCGACCAGATGGCCGCGGCCAGCATGGGCATCGGCATCAAGAACATCTTCGCCCTGTCCTGGTGCATCGCCGCGGTGGTGTCCTCCATCGGAGGGGTGATCCTGGGCAACATCAACGGCATCAACTCCCAGCTCGGCCATCTGGGCCTCAAGGTCTTCCCCGCGGTGATCTTGGGCGGCCTGGACAGCCTGCTCGGGGCGGCCCTGGGCGGCCTGGTCATCGGGGTGCTGGAGAACGTGTGCGAGGGCTTGGCCAAGGACCTCCTGGGCCTGGGCGGGTTCCGCGAGGTGGCGGCCTTCGTCATCCTGGTGGTGATCCTCATGGTCAAGCCCTACGGGTTCTTCGGAACCAAGGAAATCGAGAGGGTGTAGGGCATGAGCGGCAAGTGCGGACTGTTCCACACCTCCTACCGGGCCGAGGACGCGGTCTTTCCGAGCCGTTTCCAGAAGCTCTGCCTCACGGTCTTCTTCCTGGCCCTGGCGGTCTGTCCGCTGTTCCTCAACACCTACCACCTCTCGGTCCTGAACCTCATGGGCATCGCGGTCATCGCCGCGGTGTCCCTGAACCTGCTCACCGGGGTCTGCGGCCAGATATCCCTGGGGCACGGGGCGTTCGTGGGCGTGGGGGCCTACGGGGCGGCCCTGGCCGCCAAGGCCGGCCTGCCCTTCGTCCTGGCGCTCCTGGCCGGCGGCGGCGCGGCCGCGGTGGTGGGCATGATCTTCGGCCTGCCGTCCCTGCGCCTGAAGGGCATCTACCTGGCCATCGCCACCCTGGCCGCCCAGCTCATCCTGGAATACCTCTTCCTGCACTGGGACGCGGTCACCGGCGGCCTGGCCGGGGTGGCCGTGGCCCCGCCCGAGATCCTCGGCGTCACGTTCCTGGGCGACGAGCGCATGTTCTACCTCATCATGGCCGTGGCCACCCTGTGCACCCTGGCCGTGACCAACCTCATGCGCACCCGTCCCGGCCGGGCCTTCGTGGCCATCCGCGACTACTACCTCTCGGCCGAGATCGTGGGGGTGAACCTCTTCACCTACAAGCTGCGCGCCTTCGGGGTCAGCTCCTTCCTGGCCGGCATCGCCGGCGGCCTGTGGGGCCACTACACCATGTACATCACCCCGGAGCAGTTCGGCATCGGGCAGTCCATCAGCTTCCTGGCCATGATCATCATCGGCGGCCTGGGCAGCGTGCAGGGCGCGGTGTTCGGCGCGGTGTTCATCACCCTGCTGCCCGAGGTCCTGTCCGCGGTTTCGATGAATCTTTCCAGCGTGTTCCCGGACATGGCCACCTATTTCCTGGCCATGAAGGAAGGCATATTCGGCCTGACCCTGGTGCTCTTCCTGATTTTCGAGCCCGAAGGGCTGGCCCACCGCTGGCGGCTGGTGAAGGCGTACTGGAAGCTGTATCCGTTCGCCCACTAGATATTCCTCCGGGCAATCATCAAAGGGGGTTGAAGGTATGAAAAAGTTCCTGATGGTGCTGACGATGGCGGCGCTGCTCGCGCCCGCCGCGGCGTGGAGCAAGGACGTGGTCAAGGTCGGGGTGCTCTCCGACCTGTCAGGCCCCACCTCGGACGTGGGCCGGCCCTACGCCGAGGGCGTCAAGGCCGCCGGGGCCTGGCTCAACAGCCAGGGCGGCGTGGCCGGCAAGGATCTGGAGCTCATCCAGGTGGACTACGCCTACAACGTGCAGCAGGCCCTGGCCGCCTACAAGAACTTCATCAGCCAGGGCATCGTGGCCCTCCAGGGCTGGGGCACCGGCGACACCGAGGCCCTGGTCCAGTTCGTGGCCAAGGACAAGATTCCCACCTTCTCCGCGTCGTACTCCGCGCACCTGACCGATCCGGCCAAGGCGCCCTACAACTTCTTCATCGCCGCGGACTACTCCACCATGATGCGCGCGGGCATCAAGTACCTCAAGGACAACCACAAGGGCCCGGCCGCGCCCAAGATCGCCTTCATCTACCCCAACCACCCCTATGGCCTGTCCCCCATCGCCGCGGGCAAGGACTACGCCAAGGAGCTGGGCTTCGAGATCGTGGCCGAGGAGAACGTGGACCTCAAGGCCATGGACGCCACCACCCAGCTGCTGGCCGTGCAGAAGGCGGCCCCGGACTACTGCTGGATCGGCGGCACCACCGCCTCCGCAGCGGTCATCCTCAAGGACGCCAAGAAGCTGGGCATGAAGACCCAGTTCTTCAGCAACATCTGGGGACTCGACGAGAACCTCCTCAAGCTGGCGGGCGACGCGGCCGAAGGGGCCATCGGCCTGCAGGGCTCGGCCAGCTACAACGACCCCGGGCCGGGACTGGACCTCATCCGCACGCTCACCAGCAACGAGCCCAAGATGACCCATTTCATCCGCGGCTTCGCCTCCATGCTGGTCATGGCCGAGGGCATGAAGCGCGCAGCGGCCAAGGGGCCCCTCACCGGCGAGTCCATCAAGGCCGCGGTGGAGACCCTGAAGGACTACGATCCCATGGGCCTGACCCCGCCGCTCACCTACCTGCCCACCGACCACCGGCCCAACATGGCCGCGGTGCTGTTCAAGGTGCAGGGCGGCAAGCTGGTGAAGCTGGCCACCTCCACCCTGGATCGCCGCGCCGACTGGCTCGGCAAGTAGTTGGCGTCAGATTCGAATGTTTTTGGGATGAAATCGGCATGTTGGCATCGAACGGCGGAGATCCCGGGCCATCCGGGGCGAAGCTGAACTGAACCCGGCCGGGGGGGGGGGGGGGGGGGGGGGGCCCCCCCCGCCCCCCCCCCGGGGGCGGCGGGGGGGGGGGGGGGGGGGGGGGAGCGGGGGG
>JBFMHA010000010.1:0-82821 GCA_040753075.1 Thermodesulfobacteriota bacterium | reverse complement strand
GGGCTCTCCCCGCCCTTCCCCCAAAAACTTCTGTAACGGGCCTTCGGCCCTTCAAGAGGGGCTGCCGACAGTCACCCCCTTCGCACCGGGCGCTTCGCCCGGCGGCGGCCGGCCCCCTGCCCGGAATCCCGTGCGCGCATTGCGGCGCGGCCGGGGCGGTGTCTCCCTGCGCCCGACAAGGTCCAGGGGATTATCCCCTGGCGGGGGGATGCAAGGGGGCGAGGAGCCCCCTTGCCGGGGTCCGGGGCGGCGCCCCGGAAACGAACGCCCCGGCCGCGCGGGGCGGCCGGGGCGTGGTTCGCGCCGGGCTGGGCCTAGAGGGTCGGGAGGTAGCGGTTGATTTCGTATTCGGTGACCTGGGTTCGGTACATGTCCCATTCCTTGAGCTTGTTCCTGACCAGTTCGGCGTGGACGTGATCGCCCAGGATCTCCTTCATGAGGGCCGAGGCCTCGAGTTCCGTGACGGCCTCGTGCAGGGATCCGGGCAGGGCGGTGATGCCGTACTTCTTGAAGTCCTCGTCGACCATGGCGAAGATGTTGGATTCCACCGGATCGGGCAGGGGGTAGTTCTCCTCGATGCCCTTGAGTCCGGCCCCGAGCATGGCGGCGAAGGCCAGGTAGGGGTTGCAGGCCGGGTCGGGGTTGCGCAGCTCGATGCGGGTGGCGGCCTCCTTGCCCGGCTTGTACATGGGCACCCGGACCAGGGACGACCGGTTGCGCCGGGCCCAGGCCACGTACACCGGGGCCTCGTAGCCGGGCACCAGGCGCTTGTAGGAGTTGACCCACTGGTTGGTGACGCAGGTCATTTCCCGGGCGTGGGCGAGCAGGCCGGCGATGTAGCACTTGCACTCGGCCGAGAGGTGGTGCTTGTCCTTGGGGTCGAAGAAGGCGTTGCGGCCGTTCTTGAACAGGGACTGGTGGCAGTGCATGCCCGAGCCGTTCTGGCCGAAGATGGGCTTGGGCATGAAGGTGGCGTACACCCCGTGCTTGCGGGCGATCTCCTTGCAGACCACCCGGTAGGTGACGGCGATGTCGGCCATGGCCAGGGCTTCGGCGTAGCGCAGGTCGATCTCGTGCTGGGAGGGGGCCACCTCGTGGTGGGAGTATTCCACGATGATGCCCATGCGGGACAGGGCGAAGATGATGTCGCGGCGGATGTCGTTGGCCAGGTCCAGGGGCGGGGCGTCGAAGTAGCCGCCGGCGTCGATGGTTTCGGGGCTACGGGAGGAGGCGAAGATGAAGAATTCGAGTTCCGGGCCGCAGTACATGGTGTAGCCCTTTTCCGCGGCCTTGGCCAACTGGCGCTTGAGCACGTGGCGGGAGTCCGCGGCGAAGGGGGTTCCGTCCGGGTTCCTGATGTCGCAGAACATGCGGGCCACGGGCCGCTCGGTGGGCCGCCAGGCCACGAGCTGGAAGGTGCAGGGGTCGGGGAAGGCCACCATGTCCGACTCCTCGATGCGGGTGAAGCCGAGGATGGACGAGCCGTCGAAGCCCATGCCCTCCTCGAAGGCCCCTTCCAGTTCGTTGGGCGTCAGCTGGAAGGACTTCAGGGTGCCCAGGATGTCGATGAACCAGAACTGGATGAAGGAGACGTTGTAGTCCCTGACCGCCTTGAGCACGTCGTCGGCGTTCTTGCAGTTGAAGACCGGGGTGCTTTCCATGGCGCTGACCTCCGCTTGGGGGTTGCTGGTCGGGTTGGCGCGCCGCGTGCGCGCGTGCGGTGCTGCATTCAAGGACGGGGCCAGACGACCCCTCTCTTGTGTTTCTCGTAGCTTATGACGACGTCGAAAGCACGAATCTTTTGGGTCTTTTCATATTTGTAAACGAAGTCCGCCGGAGAGGGGGTTTGAGTTGACAAAAACGAAAATGACGCCGAGGCGCGCGCCGCGTCCACGCCGCGCCGTTACGTATTGTGTTGATTTGGAAAGGCGCGATGTCGCCCCTTTGGGCTGAGTTGGAGCGCAACACGGGCGCGTCGCTAGCAGGCCGTTGAAAAACGGCGATCTGCTGCGTCAGCGAAAAAATCCAGACCGCTTATGTATGCGCAATACACTGCGCGTCCTGGATTTTTTCGCCTCCTTGCATCTCACCATTTTTGAACGGCCTGCGAATTTTGATTATTTCAACATTCAGCTAGCGGGACAGGCGGTCCAGGAGGCGGAAGACGAGGCGGGAGCGGCGGTCGTCCAGCCGGGTGAGGCCGGCCTCCCGGGCTGCGTCCAGGGCCAGGGCGTATTCCGTGGCGGAGACGCCGCGAGAGATTTCCGGGAAGTTCCGGGCCGTGCCGCAGGGCCGGTACTGGTCCATGACGTTGACGTAGGTGTCCGGCGAGAGGCCGGCCAGGAAGCGCATCCAGCCGGGGGCGCCGGCCAGGCCGCCGGGCATGACCAGATGGCGCACCAGGAGGCCGCGCTGGGCGATGCCCGCATGGTCCAGCACCAGGTCCCCGACCTGGCGGTGCATCTCGGCGATGGCCTCCCGGGCGCGTTCGGGGTAGTCCGGGGCCGAGCAGAAACGCCGGGCCGGCTCGGGGTCCCAGAACTTGGCGTCGGGCATGTAGATGTCCACCACCCCGTCCAGCAAGGCCAGGGTATCGAGGGCGTCGTAGCCGCTGGAGTTGTAGACCAGGGGCAGGGCGAGGCCGGCGTCCGCGGCCAGGGCCAGGGCCTCCAGGATCTGGGGGACCACGTGGGTGGGCGTGACCAGGTTCACGTTGTGGGCCCCAGCCTTCTGCAGTTCGAGCATGATCCGGGCCAGCTGGTTGGGGTCCACCTCGGCGGCGCCCTCCCCGTGGTGGGAGATGTCGTAGTTCTGGCAGAAGGCGCAGAGCAGGTTGCAGCCCGCGAAGAAGATGGTTCCCGAGCCGCCCGTGCCCACCAGGGGGTCCTCCTCCCCGAAGTGCAGGGAATAGGAGGCCACCCTGGCCCGGCGGCCGGTACGGCAGATCCCGGTCTCGTCCGCCAGCCGGTCGACCCGGCAGCCGCGGGGGCAGCACCGGCAGCCGGCCAGGCCTTCGACGGCGGCCGCGGCCCGGCGGACCAGTTCGCCGGTCTGGTGCAGGGCGAGGTAGGAGGGGCGCATGGTTTCCCTCTAGCCCATCCCGAGGCGGGAGGCCAGGGGGACGTGACCGGGGCGTGCTTGAAGGGGGGGTGACGAGGCCGTGGATGCAGGGTCGCCGGCAGGGAGGGGGGAACCGGACCTTCCATGGCCCGGCCGGGCTTCTCCCCTGCTGCGGGCTACCCCTTGCCGCCGAAGCTGACTCCGGGGCGCTCCGAGAACTGGATCTCCGCGCCGCCGAAGCCGCTTGCGGCCATCTGGCCGCCGCCCTGCTGGCCTCCGCCCAGGTCCGACGTGTTCATGACCTGCCCCGAGGCCATTTCCGGCGTCCTGGTCTGGGTCCTGGTCCGGGCCTGGGTCTGCGCCCTGGCCTGGGTCTGCTCCTGGACCTGCTGCTGTTGCATGGCCCCCTTGCCGGCCATGGCCCGGGCCGCGAAGCCGCCCATTGCTTGAACCGCCATGTGCATCACCTCCCCGCATGGATTCCCCGAAACGGGTCCGGGGTGCTGGGATTTTGACCCAATACTTCTTTTTATCACCGGCGTCGGTCCGGGGCAAGGGGGGCGACCCGGGGGTAGTGGGTCAGTTTCAATCTGCAAGTTGAGCGATTTCCTCTAAAGTCCAGACGTGATCGGCAACCCCAGCCTCCATTGCGGGAGTTACCCGCAGGGAGCGGTGGACCCGAGCGAAGTTGTAAAACATGAAATGTAGGCTGACAGCATGGGCCAGGTTCTCAACCTTCTTGGAAAAGGCGTTGGTCAGGCGAGTGAAGCGGCGCATCTGCATCCGCATCGTAAGGTTTTGACGCTCAACGAAGCTGGTAGAAATATGCTTGGGGTCGGGATTTCCCGCGATAATCTTGGCTTCGGCTCCTATGCACTGCGCGGGACTGTACCGCTTCTGCCCGTCTGGTTCGGGGCCATATATCTTTTGCAACATGGCGTAATCAATTGCAAACGAACCACCGAAAGTGCTTTCTACTGCGGTGAGATAGGCATTGTGCCCATCCGTGGTCAACTGAACACGATTTGACAGCCTAGAGGCAAGGTCTTCAATGAAAATAGCTGCCGTGTCTGCGCTCCTATCTCCCACCAACCATGAGACTGCCAGCTTGGTATCTGCGCAAATGGCCGTCCAGGTCCAAACGTCGCCATACCCAAATTGACCCCGATGCTTGTCCGGCACATTCTTGGCCTTTGAGTAGCAGAATGACCAAATCTCATCACACTGGACGCGACGGCAAGACAGGTCACGAAGGGTGACATTTTGGAACTCAGCACAGGCTATGCCCACGTCAACAAGGAGCTTCGTGACGGTATTCTTTGCCGCCCCCGTCATGCGCACGGTGGAGCGGATGTTGTTACCCTCAACGAGGCAACCCAGGATACGCGCCCTTTGGCCAACCTTTAGCCTGTTCATGTTTGTAATTTAGCGCTACATGCTAAACCGGTCAAGCATAAAAGTTCACCTTGAAAATTTATTCTTATCCGCTCAAGCACGGTTGACAAAAGTACGCTCTGCGCGTATTTCATATTCAGAAAATGGCGGCGGGTGTGGGATTCGAACCCACGTTAGGCTCCACACCTAAGTCCGATTATAAGTCGGGTGCCTTTAGCCACTCGGCCAACCCGCCGCTCATTATCCCGGGACAAGAGGAAGCGACCCGTCTGCCAGGACACAGCGCTTCCTCTTGTTTTTTTATTTATTTCAGCGCCGTCCCTTCCGTGATCCCGGCGGCGCTAGCGTATCTTCTACCCATATCATGTCCCCTTTTTTGGGGTTTTTAAGACGTCGGGAGCAAATTTCCCTCTGTCTTCCTATAAATTTTCATCCCGCCAGGCCCCATGGTTATGACCTGGAGCTTCCCGCTCATTTCAAGCCGAGCAAGCTGGGAACGAATTGAAGGTGCCGTAACCTGCTCTGCTATCGAAGGACGATTGGCAGCAAGCCAATCCCTGACCTTCTCGTTCGAAATGTCTCCTGAAATATTCAAGACAGCGTTGCGAACCTCACGAGATTGGTTCACTGACTGCCGATCAGGAGATTTGATCTCTGTAGGGGGCGCAGGGGTAACTTGAGGCGACTTCGCGGGGGGAGATGGGGTGGAGGGTACACCGGGCATGTCGTCAAGCCATTCTTCGGCCGACCTCTTGCCGTGTGCCACCTCTAAAAGAACGAGCTTGTCGTGTCGCCACCGTTCAAGGTCTTGGTAGAGGGCGTCTAGTTCGCCCTTCTTTTTTTGGTAGCGTGTTTCGACCTCTTCCCGAAGGTGCTCGTAAGTCGGGTGGTCCATGTTTCGCCTCCTGTCTGCCAGAACAGATACAGACTGGGCGAAACTTTGTCAAGGTGTTTGGCTCAAATGTACATATATGTGGTATCACAAACACAACTCTAGGTTTTTTCTTGATTTTTGTCCCATCTGGCGCGTGCCGCCTTTTGTGCTATCTCCTTCCGCTGTTCTGGTGTCAGCTTTGCGGCCCTAGCCTTCCCCCCTTTCAACCCACCCTCGCGCCCGAGCGCGACGGCGTGAGGGTTCTTCCCATCATTGGTTGGTTCTTCCGGGGTTGTCTCTTGCGGTGCTTCTCCCGGGTCGGTGGCGTCGGCAACGATGGAAGCTGCGAGTTGGTTAATGTCGGCCGGTCTTTTCTTTTTATTGGTAGCCATGCCTTGACCATACTTGCTCGCTCAAGCATTGGCAAGGTCATATCCACTAACCGTCAGGTTTCAAACTGACCCACTACCGCCCCGGGAAAAGGACTGGACAAGAGGGGGTGATGCGAGTAAGAGAGCACGTTTCTTAGCTCAGGAAAATTCGGAGGAAACCATGTCCAAACACAAGAAGCACGAGCGTAAGAAGGAAATCGACCGCCGCCGCAAGCGCCGCGAAGAGCGCCTCAAGGCCCGCGTCAAGGAAGCCAAGGCCGCGGCCAGGTCCTAATCCTTCGGATTGGTTGCAAGCCCGGCCTGCGGTCCGTGTCTTGCATCGGTTCCGGCGTGTCCGGAACCGGGCGGAGTGTGGGGCGATTGACATTCTTGGCAGAGCGCCTATACCTTCGCCAGAGTTTCACCGCAGGAGTTGATGCGCCATGCCTATCTACGAATACCGTTGCTGCGACTGCGAACAGATCTTCGAGGAGTGGCAGAAAGGGTTCGAGGACAAGGACGTGCCTTGCCCGGTGTGCGGCCACAAGGCCGATCGGATCATTTCCAACACCGCCTTCGTGCTCAAGGGCACCGGCTGGTACGTTACCGACTATTGCCGCGGCGGCTCCGGAAACGGCGGCAACGGCAACGGCAACGGCGCCAGTGGGAAGAGCTCGTCCGCCGAGTCATCCGAGACGGCTCCGGCCAAGCCCGCCGCCGCCTCCACTCCCGCCTCGGCCGAGTCCTCGGCTTCCTGACCGCCCAAGGCAGCCTCGGCTGCCTTTTTTTCGGCCTTGCCGCCCCGGGCGGCTCAAACCTCCTGAACGCGACATGATCGAACGCTACACCCGCCCCCAGATGGGCGAAGTATGGACCCTGCAGGCCAAGTTCTCCGCCTGGCTCGACGTGGAGATCGCGGTGTGCGAGGCCTGGCGCCGCCTGGGCCGCATCCCGGCCGAGGACATGGACGTCATCCGCGCCAAGGCCGGCTTCGACCTGGAGCGCATCCTGGAGATCGAGGAGCGCACCCGGCACGACGTCATCGCCTTCCTCACCGCGGTGGAGGAGAAGGTGGGTCCCTCGGCCCGCTACATCCACCTGGGCTGCACCTCCTCGGACATCACCGACACCGCCAACGGCCTGCTCCTGACCCGGGCCGGGACCCTCATCCTGCAGGGCTTCGACCGGCTGCTGGCCTCGCTCAAGGCCCTGGCCCTGCGCCACAAGGGCCTCCTGTGCATGGGCCGGACCCACGGCATCCACGCCGAGCCCGTCAGCTTCGGGCTCAAGATGGCCGGCTTCCACGCCGAGTTCGCCCGGCACCGGGAGCGGTTCGCCCAGGCCCTGGAGAACGTGCGCTTCGGCAAGATATCCGGCGCGGTGGGCACCTACGCCAACCTGGACCCCCGGGTGGAGCAGATCGCCTGCGAGCTGCTGGGCCTGCAGGTGGAGCCGCACTCCACCCAGATCATCCAGCGCGACCGCCACGCCCATTTCTTCACCGCCCTGGCCCTGGCCGGGGGCGGGTTCGAGCGCCTGTGCGTGGAGCTGCGCCACCTGCAGCGCACCGAGGTGCTGGAGGCCGAGGAGGGCTTCGCCAAGGGCCAGAAGGGCTCGTCGGCCATGCCCCACAAGAAGAACCCCATCTCGGCCGAGAACATGGCCGGCCTGTCCCGCCTGCTGCGCACCAACGCCCTGGCGTCCATGGAGAACATGCCCCTGTGGCACGAGCGGGACATCAGCCACTCCTCGGTGGAGCGGGTCATCATGCCCGACTCCACCATCCTGGCTGACTACATCCTGCACCGGCTGTCCAGCCTGCTCGACAACCTGCGGGTCATCCCCGAGAACATGGAGCGCAACCTCAAGGGCTCTTTCGGCCTGTACTTCTCCCAGCGCCTTCTCCTGGCCCTGGTGGACGGGGGCATGGACCGCCAGGCCGCCTACGAGATGGTGCAGCGGGTGGCCATGCGCTGCTGGTCGGAGCGCCTGCAGTTCCCGGACGAGGCCCGCAAGGACCAGGACATCGCCGGCCGCCTCGATGCGGCCGCCCTGGACGCCGTGTTCGACGCCCGTTCCTACCTGGTCCACGAGGACCTCATCTTCAGCCGCGTTTTCGGTGAGGCTTGAGCATGGAAGACCTGCGCAAGAGGCTGGCCCGGCTGCTCCTGGAGAAGTCCTACCGCGAGGGCGACTTCACCCTGACCTCGGGCAAGAAGAGCGACTACTACTTCGACTGCAAGCAGACCGCCCTGCATCCCGAGGGCTCCTGGCTTCTCGGCAGTCTTTTTCTTGAGTTTCTCAAGAGATTTGATATTGCCGGCGTAGGCGGCATGACGCTGGGGGCGGATCCGCTGGTGAGCGCCGTCACCGTGCTCTCCCACGAGGCGGGCCGGCCCCTGCCCGGGTTCATCGTGCGCAAGCAGTCCAAGGGCCACGGCACGGACCAGTACCTGGAGGGCCTGGCCAATTTCGCCCCGGGCGCCAAGGTGGCCATGCTCGAGGACGTGGTGACCACCGGCGGGACGCTGCTCAAGGCCATCGGCCGGGTGCGCGACGCCGGGTTCGAGGTGACGGCCGTGCTCTGCGTGCTGGACCGCCAGGAAGGCGGCCGGGAAGCCCTGGCCGAGGCCGGGTATGAACTGGTATCCATCTTCACCAGGAACGAGCTGCTTGAGGCTGGCCGCTGAACCGGCCGGCCCGGTTCTGCTGCTGGCCCTCCTGGCCCTGTTCTGCGCGGGGTGCGCCCCCGGCGCCTCCGGCGGCGCCGCGCTCCTCTGGCCCGACCTGGGCGACCCCTACGTCCGCCTGACCCGCGACTGGACCCGGACCGCCGAACTGAACCAGGGGCTCGACTCCTCCCTGAACGCCGCCGCCACCCTCCAGTCCGCCGCCTGGCGCGAGGCGTTTGCCAAGCGGTGGGCTCATGCGTATGCTCTGACCCCGGGCGAGGCGGGGGATTTCCTGGAGGAACAGAGAAAGGCCCACGCCCGGGGCACGGAGATCGTCCTGTCCCTGGCCGCCGAACGAAGCAAGAACGCCGTCCTGCGCCCTGACGACCCCCTGTGGCGGGTGGTCGTGGTCCAGGGCGAAAGTGTTCATCGTCCCCTGGACATGGCGCCACTTGACAAGGACCGTTGGCCGGCCGAGAAAATCGGGCTGTTTTTCCCGTATGCCAGCCGGTGGCGGTCTTTCTATGGCCTGCGCTTTCCCCGCCTGGCCGATGGTCCCGCCACCCTGGTGGTGTCCGGACCCTTGGGGCGCATGGAGTTCACCTGGGAGCATTTCGAGTAAAGCGCGCGTGAAGAAAACAGCCCCCTTCCTCCTGGCAGCGGCCCTGCTCGCCATGGCCGTCCCGGCCCTGGCCGGATGGCAGGCCACCATCGAGAGCCATCCCTCCCTGCCCACCAAGTTCCTGGCCGTGGACAAGGACGCCCAGAAGTTCTTCATCCTGGGCCAGAAGAGTCCCCTCCGGGTGCTCACCGACCTGCCCTGCGTCACCGGGCAGCGCAGCGGCGACAAGAAGTCCCGCGGCGACATGCGCACTCCCGAGGGCGTCTACTTCATCGAGCGCCGCCTGACCCAGGGCCTCAATTACGAACTCTACGGGGACCAGGCCTTCACCCTGAACTTCCCCAACCCGGTGGACAAGCTGCGCCAGAAGACCGGGTCCGGCATCTGGATCCACGGCCGGGGCAACGAGATCAAGCCCAGCGAAACCCGCGGCTGCGTGGTGCTCAAGACCGCCGACCTGCGCCGCATCCAGTCCGAACTGACCCCGGGCACGCCGGTCGCCATCGCCGACTCCCTGCGCGTGCACGACAAGCCCGGGGAGATGGTGCGCGACTACGACGCCATCCTGAAAAAGGTCGAGGCCTTTTCCCGGGACTGGCAGCGGGAGTCGCCGGACTTCTTCAAGCACTTCGACCCCGAGAAGTACTCCCTGAGCAGCGAGCGGTTCGACTCCTTCAGGCAGCACAAGCTCAATGTCTGGAAGGCCCAGCCCTGGATCCAGGTGGCGGCCCTGGACGTGCGCGTGCTTCCCGGCCCGGACTACTGGGTGAGCTATTTCAAGCAGTATTACCGAACGCCCACCATGCTCAGCGAGGGCCTCAAGCGCATCTACTGGCAGAAGGACAAGAAGGGCGAATACCGGATCGTGGGCATGGAGTGGAAGGACGCCAACCTGGACCTGGAGTCCGAATACCTTCGCAAGATCCGCTCCGACGTGGAGGCCGTGCTCGACTCCTGGCGCGAGGCCTGGAGGGCCGGCGACCTGGACGCCTACCTGGAGTTCTACCTGCCCGGGGCCACCCAGGGCGGCCGGGCAGGGGTGGAGGCCATCCGCAGCCAGAAGGCCGAACTCTGGGGCAAGGACAAGCCGAAGGACGTGACCTTTGGCCCCTTCGAGGTTACAGTCCATCCCCAGGGCCTCGCCGTGGCCTTCACCCAAGAATACGCCTCGGCTTCCGGCTACTCCGACCGCGGCTGGAAGACCATGGTGCTCACGCCCGACGGACTCTCCTACAGGATCGCCAGTGAGGATTGGAGCGCCCTGCAGTGAGCGACAGCAAGTTCAACGTGATCTTCATGCGCGACAACAGCCCGGTCCGACGCTACCGGGTGAGTCCGGCGATCATAAAGTTCGCGGCCTACGGACTTGTCCTTCTCGTGCTCCTGGCCTGCGGCGGCGTCGCGGCCGGCTATAATTTCTGGCGGGACAACGCTGCGCTTCGCCAGGACAAGAACAGCCTGGAGCGCCAACTCCGCGAGGCCAACATGGAGTTGGAGCGCCTCCAGAACGTGGACAAGATCCTCAAGTCCAATGACCCCGAGGAGCTGCAGACCCTGCTCGGCTCCATGAGCCCGCCCAGCGAGCGCAAGGGCAAGAAGGAGGAGGGCAAGCCCTCGGCTCCGACTCCTCCCCCGGTGGACCTCAAGAAGCTCTTCGACCGCGTGGACACCCGACAGGCCAGCGTGGAGAATTTCACCGCCAGGCTGAACGGCGACAACATGATCCTGTCCTTCAGCCTGAACAACCTCCTGGGCAGCGAAATGCTCACAGGCGCGGCCCAGGTGTCCCTGATCCTGGTGGATGGAGCGCTGGTGCCGGTCACGGTCAAGGAAGCGGACATGACCTTCCAGATCCAACGGTTCAAGCAGATCACCACGACCTTCGCCCTGCCCAAGGACGTGGCCTCGGACCGGCTTTTCGGACTGCGGCTCATGCTCAAAAACCCGCAGGGCCAGACCATCTTCAGTGAAACCCTGCCCATCCCCCGCTCGTAGCCTCGGCCTTCTCCTGCTGCTCCTGGCGTGTCCCGCCCTCGCGCGGGCCGACGTCCCGAGCTTCACCTTCTTTGCCGGCACCCAGTACGAGTTGAAGGCCTATTTCCTGCGCGGCGACGCGCCGGGACCCACGGTCATGATCCAGGGCGGGATCCAGGGCGACGAGGTGTCCGGGTTCCTGGCCGCCCAGGCCCTGACCCGGTCCTCGGTGCGCCGGGGCAACCTGGTGGTCATCCCCCGCGCCAACCTGCCATCGGTCAACACCCGACGCCGCCAGGTCAACGTGGACCTCAACCGCCGCTTCGACCGCGAATACGGCCAGTTCTACGAAGACCGCCTGGCCCGCGTCATCCGTTTCCTCCTGGGCGGGTGCGACGCCTTCATCCACATGCACGAGGGCTCGGGCTTCTACCACCCCACCTACGTCAACGTGCAGCGCAACCCCGGGCGCTACGGCCAGTCCATCATCATCGACACCACGGTCTACCAGGACCGCATCCATCTGGCCCAGGCCGTGAACCAGGTGCTGGGCCGCCTCAACGGCACCATCGCGCCCGCGGACTACCAATTCCGCCTGTTCAACACCGACACCTTCGCAGCCAACACCGCCTATCCCGAGCAGCGCAAGTCCCTGACCTACTACGCCCTGTCGCAGGTGGGCATCCCGGCCCTGGCCATCGAGGTGAGCAAGAGCATCGACGACCTGGGCTGGAAGGTGAAGCAGCAGCTCAAGGCCGCACAGCTTTTCCTGGACCATTTCGGGGTCGAGGTCGACTTGCCCTACGTGAACGAGGAAGAGATTTCTCGCTATCTCAAATCGTTCGGCCCTGTCACCGTGAACGGCCGGACGGTCCGAGCCGGGGAGACGCTTCATCTCACCCTGTCCCCGGGAGAAACCCTCCAGGTCAATCCTCCCCAAACCCAGGACGCGTCCTTCCATCCCTCGCCAGCGGTTCTGGCCTCCGACCGGCCGGACTTCAACGTGGTTGGGACCCCCCGCCTGGTGCTGGCCCCCTTCTCCACCCTGGACGTGCGCGCCGACGGCAGCCGCCTGGCCAAGGTCGCCGTGCGCATGAACGCCACCTGGAAGGACGTGGCCGAGGCCAAGGCCGCAGGATCGGGCCCGCTCTTCGCGGTCTGGCTGAA
The DNA here is from genome assembly GCA_040753075.1 of Thermodesulfobacteriota bacterium. GTDB lineage: Bacteria > Desulfobacterota > Desulfovibrionia > Desulfovibrionales > Desulfovibrionaceae > UBA6814. The sequence continues at coordinate 70,686 of JBFMHA010000010.1, read as the reverse complement.
CAAGAAGCTGCGCTTCGTGCCCGCGGGCAGGACCCTGGACGCCGTGGCTGGCGACCAACTCGTGCTGGAGGGCATCTGGTCCGGCCGCAACGACGAGGTCCTGAACCTCAAGGGCTTCGTGAGCAGCCCCTTCGGCAACCGCGGCCAGGACATGGGCCAGGAGATCATCCTCGACGCCCAGGACTTCATCTCCAGCTACGTGGAGCAGGCCGGCGAGAACTGGCTGTGCCGGGTGGTGCGGGAAACCCGGGGAGTCAAGCGGGCCGAATTCACCATACGGGTGGCCCCCCGCCGCATCCAGGCCGTGCAGTTCCGCGACCCGGACGGCCACCCGGTGCTGGTGCACTGGAAGGACGGAGGCCAGAAGGACCTGCCGCCGGGGGAATACCGCCTGGAAGACCTGTGGAGCAACGGCCCGCGGGACAAGGTGGTGGTCACCCAGGGCCAGCAGACCCTGCCCTGGGGCGGCATACTGCGCCTCGCCCCCGGCGAGGCCCGGCCCCTTACCCTGCGCCAGGCCACGACCTTCAAGCCCATCGGCGAGATGGTCCTGCGCGCGCCCAACTCCTGATCCCGCGCGCCATGCCCCGCTTCTTCGTCAACCTTCCCCTCAGCTACATCGCCCGCGAGCCTGAGTATCTCGCGGCATTCATCGCCCGCGGCCTTCACCCGGAACTGGGCCTGGATTCCCGCGCCCTGGACGCGCTCGCCCCGGCCTGGCACCAGGAAACCGCCTCGCGCCTACAGGACGCAGGGCTGACCTGCTCCATCCACCTTCCCTTTCTCGACCTCCAGCCCGGCGCCCTCGATCCGGGCATTCTCGCCGCCACCCGCGCCCGCCTGCTGCATGCCCTTGATGTGGCGAGGATCTATGCCCCGCGCCATCTCATAGGCCACGCCTGGTATTTCGAGACGCTGCACCGCACCTTCTACGACGTCTGGCTGACCAACGCCGCCGACACGTGGGAGGCCGTGCACAACTCCTGGGCAGGACACCCGCCCCTGTACCTGGAGAACACCTTCGAACCCATGCCGGAGCCCCTGGTCGAACTGCTGGGAATGCTTGCCGGACGTGGGCTGCAAGGCATCGGTCTCTGTCTCGACCTGGGGCACTGGCACAGCTTCGCCCAGGGGGTCCGCCTCAGGAACCTGGACCGCTGGCTGGACGCCTTTTCCCCATTCCTGGGGCACGTTCACCTGCACGACAATTCCGGGGCCGACGACCACCACCTGGGCCTGGGGCAGGGCGACATACCCTGGGCTGAGGTCTTTTCCGGCCTCGCCGCGCGCGGCCTCAGCCCGACCCGGACCCTTGAGCCGCACACCGCCGATGACCTGGAGCACAGCCTCGCCTTCATCTCCGGCCATCCGGAGTGGTTTCCCCCGGCCTGACGCCCTCGACTTCCGCGTGAACCGGCCGATACGGCTTGTGTCCGGCAAAACACCCGTATAGCCTCACGCAATGACCGCTCCCCCGCGACACCTCATCCCCGCCGTCCTGGCCTGGCTGCTCTTCCTCCAATCCCCGGCCTTGGCAGCCAGCCTGGTCATGGACGGCCGCATGGACTCCCGCCTGAGCTACACCCTGACGTACCGGGTGCAGGGCGCCTCCGCAACGCGGATGCTCTCCCTCAGCGTGGTGGAGCCCCAACCGTACGCCTCCCTGACCACCGGCCAGGAGGTCATCGACTTCTCCCTGCACTTCACGCCGCAGCCGGACAGCCAATCCCGCAGCACCGACAACCGGGGCAACACCATCCTCACCGCCACCTGGAACGCGCCGCCTGCCGAGATCACCCAGACCTACGTCCTGGGGACCGCCACCCGCACGGTGCTCCAGGAGGTCCGCTCCACGGTTGCGTTCCCCCCCGCCCGCCCCCCCCTGGATGTCCGCGTCTACCTGGAGCCCAGCGCGCAAGTCCAATCGAATTCCCGTGAAATCAGGGAATTGGCGTCGGAACTCACCTCCAGCGCCCGCACCTCCTGGGATGCCGTGCGCCAATGCATAGCGTGGATCGTGGACAACATCCAATACGTTTCAACCACCAAAAAGTACGACGCATTGTCAACCCTGGCCTCCCGCAAAGGCAACTGCCAGAACTTCTCGCACCTGGCCGCAGCCCTCCTGCGGTCCGTGGGCATACCCGTGCGCATCGTCAACGGCATCACCCTGGACCGGCCCTACGACGTGCAGACCACCGGTCTCACCTTCACCAGCAAGATGGCCCTGGGCCGGCACTCCTGGGTCGAGGTCTGGTTTCCGGACCTGGGCTGGGCCCCTTTCGACGCCCAGAACAGCCTGCTCTTCGTGGCCAACCGCTACCTGCGCTGCGAGATCGGCGTCGACAACCTCGACACCGACCAGGACGGCCGCATGGCCTGGATCCAGCGCGAAGTCGCCGGCTCCTCGCCGCGGCTGCTCGAGGAGCACGCGGCGTCCTATCTCCGGGACGAGGTTGATCTGTCCGGGCAACTGCTGGACGAGGGGTCCCGCAAGCTTCTGCGCCAGCCCCGCATCGGCCTTTCCCTGGCCGCGGCTTCTCCGTCGCCCGTGCCCCGGCCCGTGCAACCTGAATCCGCTCCCCGGCCCCCAGGAATACAGCCGCCCGCGCCCTCTGTCCCGGAGGCTTCCAGCCAACGCCAGCCAAGGATTCCCGTGTCCCTGTCCGCGCCCGCGACCGCGCTCCCCCAGCCCCCGGGCAAAACTGCGGTCAATACCTCGGAAAAGCCGCAGCCTGTATCGCCTGATAAGCAGTCCAAGCCCGCCGCTCCCGCGTCCCCCAGGACGCCGCACGCAGCCGAACTTCCGGCCAAGGCCAAGCCGACCCGTTTCAGCCGCCCCTACCTGGCCGGCAACCTGGACTATCCCCAGGATGTCGACTTCTCGGCCACCCGCACCGCCCAGCGCACCGGGGCCAATACCTTCCAGTCCACCCGCACCTTCCTCGTGGAGAGCGCCCAGTACGTGACCACCAACCTCACCCAGTACGCCCAGCTATTCCAGCTCGACGAAACCCTCCGGCTGAAGTCGGCCGGCCTGGCCCTGCACCGGTACGGCGGCGGCGGCCAACTCTGGCTCGAACTGCGCTCCGACGACGCCGGCCATCCCGGCAAGCTCCTGGCCACCAGCGACATCCTCGACCTCGCCGGCCTTTCCCTGCGCCCGGGCTACCGCTGGGCGGACTTCTCCTTCACCCGCGACACCCCCCAGCTCGACCCCGGCGACTACTGGCTGGTCCTCGGCTTCACCGGCGACGCGGTGGTCAACTGGTTCTTCTCCTACGGAAAGCCCGTAGGCCCAGGCCACGGCACCCGCTACAAGAGCGCCCTGGCCAGGGAATGGAGCGGGGCGCTCTCCTACGAGTTCAATTATCGCATCCAGGGGTTGGCGCAGGCGCGGTAGGACTGGGCAGGGGCGTTCGTTTCCGGGGCGTAGCCCCGGACCCCGGCAGGGGAGGCTCCTCGCCTCCCCGCAGCGCGGACGGGAAGCAGCGCGGCTGCGCCGCAGTGCACGCACGGGATTCCGGGCAGGGGGCTGGACGCCACCGGCCGAAGCGCCCGGTACGAAGGGGGGTGTTCGCCGAAAGGCCCTCTGGGAGGGCCGAAGGCCCGTTACAAAAGTTTTTGGGGAAGGGCGGGGAGAGCCCGAGAGGGGAGGGAAACCCACTTTTTCCAAAAAGGGGGCTTCCCTCCCCTCTCGGCTTCCTACCTCTTCCCCTTCACCGACGTCCGCTCCACGATCTTGTCGTAGTAGACCTGGTCGAGTTCGAGATTGACGGGTTTGCGGCGGCGGGCGTTGAGCTTCATTGTGAGGTAGTTGACCTTCTGGATCTGGCGGTACCGCTCCTGTTCGTCCTGGCAGTTCTGGAGCAGTTCGAGGGCGGTGGTGATGTCCTTGCGCTCCTGGATGTCGGGGGGCAGGTGGCCGGAGTTCTTGAGGATCTTGAAGGCCATGCGCAGGTCTTCGGGAACGAGGGCGTCATCGGCGGGAGGCAGGGGCCTGCCCTTGCCCGAGAGGTTGTCGAACTCGCCGCGCTGCATGGCGTCCAGGATGATCTGCTCCGCCACCTCGGCGATGATGGAGAGGGTGGCCATGGAGCTTATCCGCCCGCGTGGAGCCAGGATTCCACGGGCATCTCCTCGGCGGAGGAGAGGTGGTCCCGGAGGGTTTGGGCCGCGACTGCGGCGGCGCCCACTTCGCCGACCACGATGCCGGCGGCGTGGTTGGCCAGGATGCAGGACTCCAGCAGGGAGAAGCCCGCGGCCAGGGCCAGGGCCAGGGTGGCGATGACCGTGTCGCCGGCGCCGGTGACGTCGAACACCTTCTGGGCTGCGGTGTGGATGTGCAGCACCTGCTCCGGGGACTGGAACAGGGCCATGCCGTCGGGGCCCAGGGTGATGAGCAGGTGGCGGCACTGGAGCTTGCGGAACACGGCCAGGCCGGCGCGCAGGATGTCGGTGCGGTCCTCGATGGGCACGCCCGAGCCCTCGGCCGCCTCCTTGGTGTTGGGGGTGAGCAGGTCCACGCCCTTGTAGAGCGCGAAGTTGCGCACCTTGGGGTCCACGAGCACCAGGGGGCGCTTGGGCAGCCGGTTGATGAGCTCCCAGAGGCGATCCATGAAGCGGCGGGTGACCAGGCCCTTCCCGTAGTCCGAGAGAATGAGCACCGGCGCGGCCTGCAAGGCGGCTTCCAGCTCCGAGAAGATCTGGTCGAGGATGGGGCCCCGCACGGGCTCGCACTGCTCCCGGTCCACCCGCACCACCTGCTGGTTGTGGGCGATGATCCGGGTCTTGCGGGTGGTGGGCCGGGCCGGGTCCTGCACCAGGCGGGCGGTGATGTTCTGCTCGGCCAGGAGTTCCTTGAGCTGTCCGGCCGCAGGGTCGCTCCCCACCAGTCCCACGAGGACGGGCGCCCCGCCCAGGGTCTGGACGTTGCGGGCCACGTTGCCCGCCCCGCCCAGGAGGTGGCGTTCCTTCTTGACCTGGACCACGGGCACGGGCGCTTCCGGCGAGATGCGGCTGACCTCGCCCACCAGGTAGTGGTCCAGGATGCAATCGCCCACGATGACCACCGTGCTGCCGGCCATGTCCGGGATGCGGGAGGCCAGATGGGCAGGGGAGGGCGTCTTGGGAAGTCTGGGGGGCATGGGGCTCACGACTCCTGGTCGGCCAGGCCCAGGTCCAGGCCCAGGCGCTCCAGCAACCTGGCCAGTTCCTGGCGGGAGGCGAAGCCCAGGACGATCTGACCCTTGTCCAGGCTTCCCTTGCAGCCCACGGCAAGGCCCAGGAGGGCGGCCAGCCTTTCCCGCAGGTCCGCCAGTTCCGGGTCGTGCTGCCTGGAGGCGCGCTGGCGCGAGGGCGCCTTGGCCGGGGCGGCGACGGTTTCCGGGAACGCTCCGTGATCCTTCCAGTGCACGGCCATGGCCTCGGCCTCGCGCACCGAGAGATTCCGCTCCAGGAGGGTCCGCCAGAGGTCTTCGCGGGCCGCCTCCTCGACGACGGCCAGCAGGGCGCGGCCGTGCCCGGCGCTCAGCCTGCCGCTGCGGATGTCGATCTGCATGGGCTCGGGCAGCTGCAGCAGGCGCAGGGTATTGGCGATGGCCGGCCGGCTCTTGCCGAGGCGCCTGGCAAGGTCTTCCTGGGTCAGTCCAAAGCGCTCCTGGAGCTGGCCGAAGCCCACGGCCTCCTCGATGGGGTTGAGATCCTCGCGCTGGAGGTTCTCCACCAGGGCGATGGCCAGACTCTGGTCGTCGGTCATTTCCCGGACAATGGCCGGGATGTCGCTCTTCCCGGCCAACTGGGAGGCGCGCCAGCGCCTTTCGCCGGCCACCAGCTCGTATCTGGCCTCCCCGCCGGTCATGGAGCGCAGGAGGATGGGCTGGAGCACCCCGCTTTCCCGGATGGACTCGGCGAGCTCCTCCAGGGCCGCCTGGTCGAAATCCCGGCGCGGCTGGTTCGGGTTGGGCCGGATATCCTCTACGGGCACGTAGAGGACGTCCGGTGTGGCCATGTCCTCGCCAAATCCCGACAGGAGCGCGTCCAGTCCGCGCCCGAGTCCTCGCTGGATGGCCATAGGCAACTCCTTGACAATGCTGGTTGAGACGCTATCACCTGTTCTTGCGCAGGCCTGCGGCGAGCGGGCCGTCAGATTACCTGGAAAACCGGCAACCGAACGAGACGCGCATGTCCGACAAGATCACCAGGCTGTACGACGAAAAGGGAAAGCTCCTGGGCGTTTTCATTGCTGCCGAACTCTGGACCCGGTTGGAGCCTGAACTGGCCGCCCATCTTCCGGCTTCCGCGCCGGCTGTCGAGCCGCCCCTGCCCGAACCCCTGGCCGACTGGGCCACTCTGCTGGAATTCTGGGATTTCCCCTATCCCGTGGACACCGACGTGAGTTGCAGCGCGTGCGGCAACAGCACCGTGGACTGGCAGCGAGACGAGCCCCGCAAGTTCCGGCTTTCGGCCTGCAACCTGGGCGGTCTGGTGCGTTTCGAGTGCCAATCCTGCAGGTCCCGGATCATGAAGCGGCACTTCAAGGACAAGATCACGGTCGAGACCAAGCCGTTCGAGGCGTGAACCCCCGATCATCCTCCGTTGCGCCGGCCTGTTCTCAGGCATTGCCCACCAGCGGCCGGCGCTTGACCACTTCCTGGGCCAGCCGCAGGTAGGACTGCGCCCCCAACGACTTGATGTCGTAGCTGATGGCCGGCTTGCCGAAGCTCGGGGCCTCGGACAGCCGGACGTTGCGCGGCACGATGGTCTCCAGGAGATGCTCGGGGAAGGTCCGGCGGATCTCGTTGCGCACCATGCGCGACAGGCGGTTGCGCGCGTCGAACATGGTCAGCAGCACCCCCAGCAGCCGGATGCGCGGATTCAGCCGCTTGCGCACCAGCCCGTAGGTCTGGAGGAGCTTGGCGATGCCCTCCAGGGCGTAATACTCGCACTGGAGCGGGATGAGCACTTCCTCGGCCGCGCACAGGGCGTTGAGGGTGAGGAGCCCCAGCGACGGCGGGCAGTCCAGGAGGATGAACTCGAACTCCTCCCGCAGCGGCTTGAGAACTTCCCGCAGGTAGTACTCCCGGGCCGGCTTGTTCACCAGCTCCAGGTCCGCGGCCACCAGGTCCTGCGACGAGGGTATGAGCGAGAGGAAGGGCAGGGCGGTCTTGTGGATGGCCTGCTGCACCCGCGCCGGCTCGTGGAGCACGGTGTAGATGCTGTCCTTGACCGAGTCGGCATAGATGCCGAACCCGCTGGTGGCGTTGGCCTGGGGATCGCAATCCACCACCAGGACCTTTTTTTCCATGACCGCCAGGCTGGCGGCCAGGTTGACCGCAGTGGTGGTTTTGCCCACGCCGCCCTTTTGATTGGCGACAACGATGATACGCGACACGGCGTTCACCCCCTTGCGGGATGTTTCACGGGAAACATGAAAATCGACGAACTAGTCCTTGAACATGCGGTGACAATAGGTCTGCGCCTCGTTTAGGGACTCCACGCAGAGGACGGATTCTTCGACCGAACCGTTCTTCACGGCCTGCAGGAGCTTTTCCGCCATGTGCGAGAAGTCTCCGGCCTCGTCGGCCCATTCGTCCGGAGCCTGGGTGTGCAGTTGCCGGCAGAGTCTGACAAAGGCGCCAACCCGTTCGAGTTCCGGCAATTCCCCGTGCGAGGTACGGGTCTGGATTTCCTGAAACGTCCTATCCATTCCGGATTTCAGCGCTGTGAACTCCATTCCCGCCTCGGCTGGGTCTGTGGATTCAATGCGACCTGCGACTTCTTACTCGAGACCGCGAAGCCCTGTCAATGTGGCTACATCTGGTGGTATTCGCGGAACCACGCGACAAACTTGGCGATTCCGTCTTCGATGGTGGTATTGGGCTTGAATCCGACATCGCGGAGCAGGTCATCCACGTTGGCATAGGTGGCGGGCACGTCGCCCGGTTGCAACGGCATGAAATTCTTGATGGCTTTCTTGCCGAGGCAGTTCTCGAGGACTTCGATGTATCGCGAGAGCTCCTCAACGTTGTTGTTGCCGATGTTGTAGAGCTTGTACGGGGCCGGCGAGGAGCTGGGATCCGGGGTGTCGCCGGACCACGCCGTGTTCGCTTCCGGAATACGCTGCGTCACACGCGCGACGCCTTCCACGATGTCGTCGATGTAGGTGAAATCCCGGCGCATCTTGCCGTGGTTGAACACGTTGATGGGCTTGCCTTCGAGTATGGCCTTGGTGAAGAGGTAGAGCGCCATGTCCGGGCGGCCCCAGGGGCCGTACACCGTGAAGAAGCGCAGCCCCGTGGCCGGCAGGCCGTAGAGGTAGCTGTAGGTGTGGGCCATGAGCTCGTTGGACTTCTTGGTGGCCGCGTAAAGGCTGATGGGATGATCCACGTTGTGGTGGACGCTGAAGGGCATGGTGGTGTTCAGGCCGTAGACCGAGCTGGACGACGCGAAGGCCAGGTGCTGCACCTTGTTGTGCCTGCACCCTTCGAGAATGTTGAGGAACCCGACAACGTTGCTGTCGATGTAGGCGCGAGGATTCTCGATGCTGTAGCGAACGCCCGCCTGGGCCGCCAGGTTCACCACATGGGTGAATCCCTGTTCGGCGAAGAGTCGGGCCATGCCCTCGGTGTCGGACAGGTCCAGCCTGGCGAAGGTGAAGCCGGGATGGTCCTGGATCAGGGCCAGCCGGTCCTTCTTGAGCTGGACGGAATAGTAGTCGTTCAGGTTGTCCAGGCCGACCACGGTATGGCCCATGCCAAGGAAGCGCTTGCTCAGGTGGGAGCCAATGAAGCCGGCCGCGCCAGTGACGAGAATGTGCATGCGGGTGTCGCCTGTGAGGTTGGTATGGTGTGCTGTGGGCGCGGGTGCTCCGCGCCGGTCCTCGCACGGGTCCCGGGCTTACGCTGGGGGGTGTTTCATGTGAAACAGGAAGGATTATGCTCCCTCGCCGCTGCCGGAGGGGGGAATCTTCCAGGCAAAGCGCAAAAAATCAAGAGGCAGGGGCAAGATGGTGGAGGCCTTGCTCTCGGCGGACATCTCGCGCATGGTCTGGAGATAGCGCAACTGCAGGGCCTCGGGGTGCTGGCCGATGATGGCGGCGGCCTGGGTGAGCTTCTCCGCGGCCTGGAACTCGCCCTCGGCGTTGATGACCTTGGCCCGGCGTTCGCGCTCGGCCTCGGCCTGCTTGGCCATGGCGCGCTGCATCTCCTGGGGCAGGTCTATGTGCTTGAGCTCCACCGTGCTCACCTTGATGCCCCAGGGGTCGGTGTGCTGGTCCAGGATGGTCTGGATCTGGGAGTTCACCTTGTCCCGGTGGGCCAGGATCTCGTCCAGCTCCACGCCGCCGCACACGCTGCGCAGGGTGGTCTGGGCCAGCTGGGAGGTGGCGAACATGTAGTCCTCCACCTGAAGGATGGCCTTGGTGGGGTCCACGACCCTGAAATAGAGCACCGCGTTGACCTTGATGCTCACGTTGTCCTTGGTGATCACGTCCTGGTTGGGGATGTCCATGGTCACCATGCGCAGGCTGACCTTGACCATGCGGTCGATGACCGGGATGAGGATGATGAGGCCCGGCCCCTTGGCGTCGATGATCCGGCCCAGGCGGAAGATGACGCCGCGTTCGTATTCGTTGAGCACCTTGAGGGCGGAGAAGAGGAAAAGGCCGAGGAGGATGAGTGCCGGGACATAACTGTACATGGCGTCTCTCCTGCCGCAGGGCGGCTACTCCCGGGGGGAGGCGGCCCCGGGATCGAGGGGTTCGACGAGCAGCTCGAGCCCGCGCACGGAGGCGATCCTGACCCGGTCGCCTGCGGACAGGGCGTGCGGGGCGGAGGTGCGGGCCTTCCACATCTCGCCGTTGACGAAGACCTGGCCCTTGTCCTGGTCCCAGACGCGGACCTCGGCCACCAGGTCCACCATGGCCTCGCTCCCCACCGGCGACTTGCGGAGCTGGGCCCGGGTCACCAGGTAGGCCACGATGCCGAAGAGCAGGGCGAAACCGGCCAGGCCGGAGATGATGGTGGACAGGGGCAGTCCGGCCATCCCCGATTCCTGGCGGTAGAGGATGGTCGAGCCCACGAACAGGGACACCAGCGCGGCCACGGTGAGCATGCCGTAGCTGACCACCTTGAGTTCTAGGACGAAGAGAACCAGGCCGAAGAGGATGAGCAGCACCCCGGCCACGTTGGTGGGCAGCACGGACAGGGCGTAGAGGCCCAGGAGCAGGCACAGGCCGCCGAACACGCCGGGGAAGACGGCCCCGGGGGTGGTCAGTTCGAAGAAGATGCCCGCCATGCCGCCCAGCAGGAGCAGATAGGCCACCTGGGGGTCGAGCAGCCAGGACAGGAGCTTGTGCCGCATCCCGGGCTCGAACTCCACGAAGCGGACGTCCCGGGGCGAGAAGCGCAGGACCCGGCCCTGCCAGGACACGCCCTTGCCCGCCAGCTGCTCCATCAGGTCCTGGGGGTCCTTGGCCAGGAGGTCCACCACCTTGAGCATCGCCGCCTCGGTGGCGGTGATGCTGTCCGCCTCCTCCACGGACTTCACGTACCAGTCCACGTTCCGGCCCCGGGCCTCGGCCACGCCGCGAACCAGGGAGACGATGTCGTTCTTCACCTTGGCCGCCATGGTGGAGTCCACGTCCTTGCCGCCCATGTCCACGGGGGAGGCCGCGCCGATGGTGGACTGGGGGCTCATGGCCGCCACCGCGGAGGCGGCCACCAGGAACACCCCGGCCGACGCCGCGCGCGCGCCCGAGGGGCCGACCCAGACCGCGACCGGCTTCTTGGAGTTCAGGATGAGCTGCACCATCTCCCGCATGGAGGTGACGAGGCCGCCGGGCGTGTCGAGGCGCAGGAGCACCAGGTCGGCCGAGGTATCGTCCGCCCGGCGCAGGATGTCTTCGAGGATCTCCGCCTGGGCCGGGGAGATGGCCCCCGAGATGGGGGCGGAGAGCACGGTGAAGGAAGGTTTCTCCTCGGTGGAGAGGGCCGGCCGGAGCATGCACCAGCCCACTCCGGCCATTGTCAGGAGCAGGGCGAGGGCAAGTCGGTTCATGGCGCCTCCGTCAGCCGAGGGGCAGATTCCGCAACGTGTCCCAGACGATCTTCTTGGCTTGGCGGTTGTCCGGGAGAAGGTCCGAGGGGCCGGGCAGCACGACCACGGACAGGCCTCGGGCATGGAGGATGCGGGGGGCGAAGGTCTCTTCGGGAAAGAGCATGGCCAGGGCGCGGCGGCCGAAGACGATGACCGTGCGCGCCTGGGATTCGGCCACTCCCCGCCAGAAGCGGTCAGGATCGGGGGCCAGGCCGTGGTCCGTCTCGGCGGCGACGGGCCAGAACGTGACCGACCCCTTGGGCCATTTCAGGAAATGGATGATGAGCTTGAACAGGTCGCGGCGTTCCGGGTCGGGCCGGGACCCCAGGTCGAGGCCGAGGTCGGCGTAAGTCCAGACCGTGCGGCTGGGAGCCGCCAGCTTGCGGCGGTAGGCCTTCCAGGGTCCGGTCCAGGGCTCTCCGGAGTCCTGGGCCGGCGCGCGCCGGGGGGCCGGGGCGGCGGACGCCGGGGCGGGAGCGGGCGCAGGCCGGAACAGGTAGCGCAGGCCGGCCGCGTGCCAGGGGCGGAACCGCTCGCTCAGACGCAGAGATGGAGCATCCACTCCCATATCCTCCAGGCCATCTCGGTCTTGGCCAGGGTGGGCCACTCCTCGGACCGGCCGGCGGCATCGAGGACCAGGGCCCGGTTCTCGGCGGAGCCGAAGCCGCAGCCGGGTTCGTTCACCGGGTTGGCCACGATCAGGTCGAGGTTCTTGCGGGCCATCTTGCCCCGGGCGTTGGCCTCCAGGTCGCGGGACTCGGCCGCGAAGCCGATGAGCCGCTGGCCGGGCCGCTTGTGCGCGCCCAGGTGGGCCAGGATGTCGGGGTTGGAGACCAGCGACAGGGTGGGGCCGTGCTCCTCTCCCGGGGTCTTCTTGAACTTGTCCGGGCCGAAGGGCTCGGGCGCGAAGTCGCAGACCGCGGCGGTCATGCAGCCCAGGTCGGTGTCCGGCCAGGCCGCGGTGCAGGCCTCGAACATGTCGCGCGCCGTGACCGTGTCGACGCGCCGGACGCCCTGGGGCAGCCACAGGGACACCGGGCCGCAGACCGCGGTGACTTCGGCGCCGCGCAGCCAGGCGGCCACGGCCAGGGCTGCGCCCATGGTCCCGGTGGAGCGGTTGGTCCAGATGCGCACGCAGTCCCAGGGCTCCTGGGTGGGACCCAGGGAGACCAGGACGCGGCGGCCGGCCATGTCCTGGGGAGTCACGGCCCGCAATGCCTCCAGGGCGATCTGCCGGAGGTCGGCCAGGCGGCCTTCCCCGGTGTCTCCGCAGGCCATGGCCCCGCAGCCCGGGCCGATGATCCGGACCCCGCGGCGGAGCAGGGCGGCCACGTTCTCCCGGGTGGCGGCCGCTTCCCAGAGCCTGGGATTCATGGACGGGGCCGCCAGCACCGGGCCGGGGAAGGCCAGGGCCTGGCAGGAGAGCATGTCGTCGGCCAGGCCGTGCGCCAGTTTGGCCAGGATGGTGGCCGTGGCCGGCGCCACCACCAGGGCCCGGGCGTGCTGTCCGGGCTCCAGGTGGCCGAAGGCGGCCGCCTCGGGCCCGAACATGTCCGTGTACACCGGCTCCGCGCCCAGGGCGGAGAAGGCCAGGGGCGTGACGAACTGCCGGGCCGCGGCCGTGAGGGTGACTCCCACGGAGGCGCCGGAAGACGTCAGCATGCGCAGCAATTCCAGTGACTTGTATGCAGCGATGCTCCCGGTCACCCCCAGGTGGAGGCGGGCGCCGAGAAAACCGGTGAAGGCGAGATGGGCGTCCATGAAGCGCCTACTTGGCCAGGTTCTCCTCGAAGGGGGACTGGGACGGGGCCTTGCCGGAGGGCGCCTCGATGCCGTAGCGGGGGGCCGGAGCCGCGCTGCTGTTCACCAGGCGCTGGGCCACGACGACCTCAATCTGGGTGTTGAAGGTCTTGTCCTCGATGTTGATGATGCAGTCCCGGTCCGGCTTCTCGAACACCAGCAGGGTGCGGGTCTGGTAGCGCATCTTGCTGCGCTGCTTCCAGTTGTCCTGGGACATGTTGGCCTCGAAGAAGTTGGACAGGGAGATGGGATCGACCCGGCCGGTGTAGGTCAGGATGCCGGACTTGAAATTGACGGTCTGGATCACGAACGAGGCCTTGTCGTTCAGGTCCATGTCCTTGGGGATGAGCACGTCCTCGAAGTCCTGGTAGGCGCCCATGGAGGTCTGCTTGGACACCGGGGCGGGGGAGGTCGAGGTCCCTTTGTTCTCCAGGGTGGAGCAGGCCGCGAGGGCCAAGATCAGGGGCATTGCCAACAGGGGTGCAAAAATCTTACGCATGACTCCTCCTTGGGGGGGGCTCTTTGGTTTCGGGCTGATCGGGTATCCCGGGACTGTACCCGAGGATGGGACAAACTGCAATTTCAAGGGACTGGATCGGACAGGGCGACATAAACATGAAACACGATTTCGAAACAACAGGGGCCGAGGACGTCTCAATACCGGCGGACTACCGGCTTTCGAGCTATTCGTACGAACTGCCTGAGGATCGCATCGCCCAGTGTCCGGCGGACCGCCGCGACGCCTCCCGCCTGCTCCTTCTGGATCGGGCTTCGGGGCGGACCGAACTGCGGCGCTTTTCGGACCTGCCCGGCCTGCTTCCCCCCGGGACCCTGCTGGTGGCCAACAACACCAGGGTGGTCCCGGCCAGGCTGTTCGGCCACAAGCCCAGCGGCGGCAGGGTGGAGTTCCTGCTCCTCACCCCGCCGCCCCTGCTGGCGGCGGAGCCCGTGGACGACGGACAGTGGACCGCGGTCGCCCAGGGGCTGCTGCGGGCCTCCAAGGCTCTGAAGGTCGGGGAGGAGGTGGGCTTCGGGCCGGATCTGCGCCTCGTCGTGGAGGAGCGCGGGGAGTACGGCCAGGCCACGGTGCGGCTGTACTGGCGCGGGGCGCTGCACGGCATCCTGGAGCGCCAGGGCCGCCTGCCCCTGCCGCCCTACATCCGGAGGCCCGACGGCCCGGCCGACGCCGAGCGCTACCAGACCGTGTACTCCAGCCCGGCCAAGGCCGGCTCCGCGGCCGCGCCCACCGCCGGGCTGCACTTCACCCCCCAGCTGCGCGCCCGGTTGGCGGACCTGGGGTTCGAGTGGGCCGAGGTCACGCTGTACGTGGGCTACGGAACCTTCAGCCCGGTGCGTTGCGCAGATGTTCGCCAGCATCGCATGCATTCGGAATACGTTGAGATAGGCGAGGAGGCCGCGGCCGCCGTGGCCCGGGCCAAGGCCGAGGGCCGGCCGGTGGCCGCGGTGGGCACGACCTCGGCCCGCGCCCTGGAGGGGGCCTTCGCCGCCTCCGGCCGTATCGCTCCCCATGCCGGGTGGACCGACATCTATCTTCTGCCCGGCTCGCGGTTCAACGTGGCGGATATCCTACTGACCAATTTTCATTTGCCAGAATCCTCGCTCCTGATTATGGTTTCGGCCCTAGCGGGCCGGGAAGCGGTCCTGGATGCCTATCGCCGGGCCCTGGACAACGGGTTCCGCTTTTTCTCCTACGGCGACGCCATGCTCATCCGTTAAGCAAGGAGCCCGTATGCCTCGAGTCGTGTTCCGGGACGAAAGGTGCAAGGGGTGTCTTCTCTGCGCCACTGTCTGTCCCAAGACCATCATCATCCAGTCCGGCCGCTTCAATCAGCAGGGCTACAAGGTGGCCGAGGTCCCGGCAGCCAGCATGGAGGAGTGCACCGGATGCGCCTCCTGCGCGCGCATCTGCCCCGACTTCGCCATCCGGGTCTTCGTGGAAGAGAAGCCGGCCAAGACCAAGGCCAAGGCCTGAGCGAGGAACGCCATGCCACGAAAAGGATCCGAGCGCATCTTCGTCAAGGGCAACGAGGCCATCTGCCACGGCGCCCTGGCTGCGGGATGCCGCTGCTTCTTCGGCTACCCCATCACCCCCCAGAACGACATCCCGGAGTTCCTGTCCAAGGCCCTGCCCGACGCCGGCGGCGAGTTCGTCCAGGCCGAGAGCGAGGTGGCCGCGGCCAACATGCTCCTGGGCGCCGCGGCCTGCGGCGTCCGCGCCATGACCTCCTCCTCCAGCCCGGGCATGTCCCTGAAGCAGGAGGCCCTCTCCTACATGGCCGGAAGCCAGCTCCCCGCGGTCGTCGTGAACATGAACCGCGGCGGGCCGGGCCTGGGCGACATCGGCCCCAGCCAGGGCGACTACTTCCAGTCCACCCGGGGCGGCGGCCACGGCGACTACCGCCTGCTGGTCCTGGCCCCGGCCACCTGCCAGGAGGCCTACGATCACGTGCTCCTGGGCTTCGACCTGGCCTTCAAGTACCGCAACCCGGTCCTGATCCTGGGCGACGCCATCCTGGGCCAGATGAAGGAGCCGGTGGCCCTGCGCAAGCCCCGGCCCTCCCGGGACAAGGCCGAGGCCTGGAGCCTGTCCGGGGCCCAGGGGCGCAACTGCCGGCTCATCAAGTCCCTGTTCCTGGAGGAGGGCGCCCTGGCCGGGCACAACCGCAACCTCCAGAAGAAGTACGAGGCCATGCGCCGCGAGGTGCGCTACGAGGCCTTCGAGATCGAGGACGCCGACCTGGTGGTCTGCGCCTACGGCTCCATCGGCCGCATCGCCAAGAGCGCGGTCCGCGCCCTGCGCGCCAAGGGCAAGAAGGTGGGGCTCTTCCGGCCCATCACCCTCTACCCCTTCCCGGAGGCCGCCCTGCGGGCGCTGGCCGAACAGGGCAAGCGCTTCCTCACCATCGAGCACAACCTGGGCCAGATGGTCGAGGACGTGCGCCTGGCCGTGCGCGGCCTGGCCGATTCGGACTTCCACTGCATCTACCCCGGCGACCTGCCCAGCCCGGACGACTTCGTCCGGCCCATCGCCAAGAGCCTCGGGAGCTGACCATGCTCAAGGAACGCGAAGTCAACCCCATTCCCGCGGTCCTGGCGGACCGGCCCATGCACTACTGCCCGGGCTGCCACCACGGCACCGCCCACCGCATCGTGGCCGAATGCCTCGAAGACATGGGCCTGGTGGAGAAGACCATCTGCGTCAGCTCCATCGGCTGCTCGGTCTTCATCTACAACTACCTCGCGGTGGACACCGTGGAGGCCCCGCACGGCCGCGCCCCGGCCGTGGCCACCGGCGTCAAGCGCGCCCGGCCCGACAAGTTCGTGTTCACCTACCAGGGTGACGGCGACCTGGCCTCCATCGGCATGGCCGAGATCATGCACTGCGCCAACCGCGGCGAAAAGGTCTCGGTCATCTTCGTGAACAACACCGTCTACGGCATGACCGGCGGCCAGATGGCCCCCACCACCCTCATCGGCCAGAAGACCACCACCTGCCCCGGCGGACGCTGCCGCGAGCGGGAGGGGATGCCCATCCGCATGGCCGAGATCATGGCCTCCCTGGGCGGCGTGGTCTACTCCGAGCGGGTGGCCGTGGACACCGTGAAGAACCTGGCCAAGGCCAAGAAGGCCGTGCGCCACGCCTTCGAGATCCAGGAGAAGGGCCTGGGCTTCTCCTTCGTGGAGATCCTCGCGGCATGCCCCACCAACTGGCGCATGACCCCGGTCCAGGCCAACGAACGCATCGCCAACGAGATGATCCCGTACTTCCCCCTGGGAGTTTACAAGGACATCTCCAAGGAACTGGAGGCCACCTGCTGATGTACCAGGACGTGATCATCGCCGGCTTCGGCGGCCAGGGCGTCATGCTCATCGGCAACCTCCTGGCCTATGCGGGCATGCACCAGGGCCTGAACGTCACCTACATCCCGGTCTACGGACCGGAGATGCGAGGCGGAACGGCCAACTGCACCGTGGTCATCTCCGAGGAGGAGATCGGCTCGCCCCTCATCGCCTCGCCCACCAGCCTCATCATCATGAACCGGCCGTCCCTGGACAAGTTCCAGGCGCGGTTGAAGAAAAACGGAATCCAGATCATCAACTCCTCGCTTGTCGACCCCGAACTGGCCGACAAGAAGAAGACCAGGCCGTATTTCGTTCCGTGCAACGAAATAGCGGACAAGCTCGGCAACACCCGCATGGCCAACATGGTCGCCCTGGGCGCCTACGTGCGGGCCACGGGCTGCGTGAGCCTGAAATCCGTCAAGGACAGCCTGAAATCCGTCATCTCCAGCCACTACAAGCACCTCATCCCGAAAAACGCCGACGCGTTGCAGGCGGGCGCCGATTTCGTGAAAGGCTAAGAGGCTGGGGGAAAGGACTTTTTGAAAAAAGTCCTTTCCCCCAGACCCCCTTTCCCAAAAACATTCATCAGGGGTGGGGAAAGGGCGATCGGCCGGAGCAGGGGAGTTGGAGACGACCGTGGCCGACGAGATTGCAATCCCCATCATCCCGCAGCGCATCTTCGGCGTGCTGGGTCACCCCGTGGCCCATTCCCTGAGCCCGGCCCTGCACAACTGGGCCTTTCGCGAGCTTTCCGTTCCCGCCGTCTACCTGGCCTTTGACAAGACCCCCGAAGAACTCCCGGATTTCCTGCGCGCGGTGCGCGCCTTGCCCGTGTCCGGCCTGTCCGTGACCATCCCGCACAAGGTGGCGGTCATGGAGGCCCTGGACGGGGTCTCAGGGCTCGCCAAGCGGGTCGGGGCGGTCAACACCCTCTATTGGGACCAAAAACGCCTCCTGGGCGAAAATACGGACATCACCGGATTTCTCGAACCATTGCGCGAACTTGGCCGCGCCCCCGGCTCCGCCCTGGTCCTGGGCGCGGGCGGAGCGGCCCGGGCAGTGCTCGCCGGGTTGCTCGACCTGGGCGTGCCCCGCATCGCCCTGGCCAACCGCACCCCGGACAAGGCCCGGGACCTGGCCGAGGAATTCGGCGTGGACCTCGTGCCCTGGGACCTGCGCCAGGACGCCGACGCCGAACTGGTGGTCAACACCACCCCCCTGGGCATGGCCGGAGAACGCCAGGACCTCTCGCCCTGGGCCGACATCTGCATGTCCCCCAGCCAGACCGCCTACGACCTGGTGTACAACCCCCAGAAGACCAGGTTCCTGGCCGACGCCGAGAACATGGGCTGCCGCACCATCGACGGCCTCAGCATGTTCGTGGCCCAGGCCCAGGCCCAGCTCCGCCTCTGGACCGGCCGGGAATTCCCGGCCCAGCCCGCGCGGCAGCTCCTGCGGCAACTGCTCTGAGAGGCGTCCCGGACAAATGAAAAGGCCCGTCCGCTTTTCCGGCGGACGGGCCTTTTGACTGCTGCGGCATGGCGCGCCTAGCGCAGGTACACCCTCAACTGGTCGCCGGGGCGGATGGACTGGGCGTCGGTGGAGTCGTTCCAGGCCAGGAGGCTGGAGAGGGACACGCCGAAGCGCTTGGCGATGGAGAAGAGGGTGTCGCCCTGCTTGACCTTGTAGGTGATGAGCTGCTTGGCCTCTTCGGCCTTTTCCTGGGAGCGCCGCGAGGCGGCCAGGCCATGGTCAGGGATGTAGAGGGTCTGGCCCGAGTTCAGGGTGTCCCTGGGGTTGAGGCCGTTGGCCTTGGCCAGGGTGGCCACGCTGGTGTTGTACTTCTTGGCGATGCTCCACAGGGTGTCGCCGTCGCGCACCGCGTAGTTGGCCCGGTTCTTGGCCAGGACGCGGGCCTTTTCCTGCTGGGCCTTGGAGGTCTTGTCCTGGCCCTCGTCGCGGATGGCCGCGGCGGTCATGCGGGTCTCGGCCTTGCCCGGGATCTTGAGGGATTCGCCGACCTTGAGGAAATTGTTGGTCTTGCCGTTGTAGTGCTTGATCACGTCCACAGGCACGTTGAAGCGGGAGGCGATGCGGCTCAGGCTGTCGCCGCTGGCCACGGTGTAGAAGCTGTAGTAGCCGGCGAACTCCTTGAAGCGCGCTCCGGACTGATAGCTCTTGGCGGCTTCGGCCATGTCCGCGGGCACATAGACCGAACTCGGCTTGTTGGGGTGGGAGCCGGCGTCGGAGTAGGCGGCGTTGTAGGCCTTGAACTCCTGCCAGGGCATGCCCACGGCGCGGGCCAACTCCTGGAGGTCGGTGCGCGGCCGTACCTGGATCTCGGCCAGGTTCGAGCCCCGGGTCCAATTCGGGGTTGCGAAGCCCAGCTCCTCCAGGTTGCGGACGATCTTGAGCACCGCGATGAACTTGGGAACGTAGTGGCGGGTTTCCTTGGGCAGGTAGTACTGGACCTTGCCCCGCTTGCGCTTGCCCGTGGTCTTCTGGGACAGGTCGAAGAAATCCTCGCACCCGCTGCTCTTGAGCGCCTTGAGAACCCGGCCCTCGCCGGCGTTGTAGGCGGCCAGGGCCAGGTACCAGTCGTCGAAGTCCCCGTAGAGCTTGGTCAGGTAGTCGGCAGCGGCCCCGGTGGACTTGAAGGGGTCCAGGCGTTCGTCCATCCACCAGCCCACGTTCAGTCCGAACTTCTTGCCGGTGAAGGGCATGAACTGCCACATGCCGGCGGCGCCGGCCCGGGAGATGGCCCGGGGATTGTAGCCGCTCTCCACGAAGGGGAGGAAGGCCAGGTCCTCGGGCAGGCCGCGCTCGGCCAGGACCCGGCGCACGTGGGGCAGGTAGAGCTCGGAGCGCTTGAGCCAGTTGGCGAAGAGCTGGCGGCCGGAATTGGAGTGGGTGAAGTAGCGGAAGTGGAGGCGGACCTCTTCGGTGTCCTGGTCGTCGATGTCGAACTGGAGGTCCAGCTCCGTGGACAGGGCCTGCTCCTCCTGGGCCGAGAAGGGCGCGTCGTCATGGACCAGGGGAAGCTGGGGGCCTTCTTCGGCCAGGCCGACGACGCCTTCGGCCTGGGGCACGGGGCAGGCTGCCTGGGCCTGGGCGTTCTCCGGGGCCTTGGCCGAGGGGGCCGGCGCGGCCGGAACTTTCAGGGCGCAGGCGGGAAGGGCGAGGGTTCCCAGGAGCAGGGCGGTCACTGCCAGGCGCTTCACGACGAGGCTCCCATCAAGGCGTACTCCAGTAGGGCCGGCGGGGGTTCCGCGCCGGGTTGAATCAGGGCGCTTGTCCGCGAGGCTCTAGCATACTAGGGTGAGGGCTGTATAGTGCGAAAACACTGGGAATCCGGCGCGGAAAAGGGGGGCGGATGTTCTCGAAAAAATTTAGAAAAACCCAAACATCACGGCGAACCGACGGGTTGGAGCGGGATGACGCGACGCAGGGGGATGGCTCCCTGCTGCCCGGCCGCAAGCCGGTGCTGGAGGCCCTGGAGGCCGCGCCCGAGCGGGTGGAGCACGTCTGGGTGCAACGGGGCCTGCACGGCCGGGACCTGGAGCGGATCCTGGACCTGTGCCGGGAGCGCCGGGTCCGGTTCAAGCTGGCGGACAGGGCCGAGCTGGACCGCCTGGCTCAGGGCGTCCACCAGGGAGTGGCGGCGCGGCTGGCGGCGTGCCCCTCCCTGGATCTGGACGACCTTCTGGCCGGGGCGAGGGACGCGCCGCTGCCCCTCATCCTGGCCCTGGACCAGGTGCAGGACCCGGGCAACGCCGGCGCCCTGGCCCGCAGCCTGTACGCCCTGGGCGGCGCGGGCCTGGTGCTGCCCCGGGACCGTTCCGCCCATCTCGGGCCGGCGGCCATGAAGGCTTCGGCCGGAGCCCTGGCCCGGCTGCCGGTCGCCAGGGTGGTGAACCTGTCCCGCGCCCTGGAGGCATGCTCCGAGGCCGGGCTGCACATCTACTGCGCCCGGGCCGGCGAAGGCGCGGCCGACGCCTTTGCCGCGCGGCTCGCCCTGCCCGCGGTGCTGGTGCTGGGCAACGAGGAGAAGGGGGTGCGGCCCGGGGTGGAGAAGCGCTGCGACGGCGCCCTGGCCCTGCCCCTGGTCCGGGAGTTCGACTCCCTGGGGGTGGCCCAGGCCGGCGCCATGCTCCTGGCCCTCTTCTCCCGCCAGGCGCGGGAGCGCGGCCGGTAGGGAAGGGGGCGCCCGGGGAGAAGGGTGGAACGGGCGCGGGCAGTGTGGTAGGAGAGCCGGAGCGAAATCACCGCCAAGGAGAATGCGGCATGGAGACGTACTATGACCCCGGCGACCTGCAGAAGTTCGCGGACATCGCCAAGGACGCCCCGGAACTGGGAGAGGCCTTCTTCGCGTATTACGGCAAGACGTTCGCCGAGGGCGCGCTGAGCGTCCGGGAGAAATGCCTCGTGGGCCTGGCCGTGGCCCTGGCCGTGCAGTGCCCCTACTGCATCGAGTCCTTCACGCGGCAATGCCTGGAGCAGGGCTCCAGCCTGGAGGAGATGACCGAGGCCGCGCACGTGGTCACGGCCATCCGGGGCGGAGCCTCCCTGGTGCACGGCATGCAGATGCGGCGCGCGGCCGAGAAGCTGTCCATGTAGGAAGCCCGGCCATGGCCCATCCGATTTCCGCCGCGCCGGCCTGCGCGCAGGCCGGGGGCGTCGCCCCCTTCGCCCGCACCCTGGAGGCGCACGGGCTCGTCCTGGCGCGGGATGCGGCCCTCACCCTGCAGGTCAACGCGGGCCTGCTCTGCAACCTGGCCTGCCGGCACTGCCATCTGGAGGCCGGCCCGGCCCGGCCCGAAGTCATGGGCGCGGCCGTCATGCGCCAGGTGGCGGAGCACGCCCGGCGCAACGCCTACGCGGCCATCGACGTCACCGGCGGCGCGCCGGAGCTGGTCCCGGGCATGGCGGAGTTCATGGCCGAACTGGCCCCCCTGGCGGGCCGGGTCATGTTCCGCACCAACCTGCTGGCCATGGCCCGGGAGGAGAGCCGGGAGCTCCTGGACACCTTGGCGGCGCACGGCGTGGCGCTGGTGGCCTCCCTGCCCTCGCTCTCGGCGTCCCAGGCCGAGGCCCAGCGGGGCGGGGGCGTGCTGGACGGCAGCCTGGCCATGCTCCGCCGGCTCAACGGGATGGGGTACGGGGCGGAGGGGTCGGGCCTGGAGCTGGACCTGGTGTCCAACCCCGTCGGGGCGTTCCTGCCGCCCGGGCAGGAGGAGGCCGAACGCCGTTTCAAGGCGGACCTGGCCCGGCGTCGCGGGATCACCTTCAACCGGCTGTACGTCTTCGCCAACGTGCCCCTGGGCCGCTACCGGCGCTGGCTGGAGGCCTCGGGCAACTACGGGGGCTACATGCGCCGCCTGGCCGAGGCCTTCAACCCCTGCGCCCTGGGCGGACTCATGTGCCGCACCCTGGTGTCGGTGGGCTGGGACGGCCGGCTCTCGGACTGCGATTTCAACCTGGCCGCGGGCCTGCCCCTGGGGGGCGAGGACCGGAGCGTGGCCGACCTGGACCGCCCCCCGGCCCCGGGAGCGCGCATCGCCATGGGCGACCACTGCTACGCCTGCACCGCCGGGGCGGGCTTCACCTGAGGCGGGGCCATCGCGGGCCGGTCCGGCCCCTGACCGAGGCGCACATGCCCACGCTGCGCTGGGATCCCTGCCTGGAAACCGGGATCGAGGAAATCGACTGGGAGCACCGCAGGCTCCTGAACATCGTCAACCGCCTGCTCGACGCCATGGCCCGGGGGCGGGGCGAGGCTGCGGTGCGGCCGGTGTTCCGGGACCTCGTCCGCCACGCCGAGGAGCATTTCGCCCATGAGGAGAACTACATGCGGGGCATGGGCTATCCCAAGGCGGAAGAGCATGCCGCGGAGCACCGCAGAATGGCCGAGCGCCTGGCCCGGTTCGGCGCGGCCCTGGATTCCGAGGATCCGCCCGGGGCCATGGATCTGAGCGCCCTCCTCTCCGGCTGGCTGATGGACCATGTCCTGACGTGGGACAGGGAGTATGTGGCGTTCAGCCGGGGGCGGGCCAATGGCGATACGTGTCTGTTGACATGATTTGCAATGTTGTATAGTTGTTGACGAGTTTTCGACAGGAGCGCATGTATGGACGGCCCTCTCGCCTCGCTGTTCGTGGTCGGTGCGGTGTTCGTGGTCACCGGGCTGTGGGCCATGGCCGTGTTCAACCGTCTGGTGACCCTCAAGCACAGGACCCTCAACGCCTTTTCCCAGATCGACGTGCAGCTCGTCCGCCGCCACGACCTGATTCCCAATCTGGTGGAGGTGGCCGGGAAGTACATGGCCCACGAACGGGAAACCCTGGAGGCCGTGACCCGGGCCCGCTCCCGCGCGGTGGACGCCGCCCGGACCCTGGCCGGGGGGCCGGCCGACGTCGCGGCCATTCAGGGCATGGCCGGGGCCCAGGCCGTCCTGGCCGGCGCCCTGGACAGGCTCTTCGCAGTGGTCGAGAACTATCCCGATCTGAAGGCCGACGCGGTCATGCGCGACCTGACCGAGGAGCTGCGCTCCACCGAGAACAAGGTGGCCTTCGCCCGGCAGGCATACAACGACGCCGTGAACGCCTACAACGTCCTGCTCCAGTCCTTCCCCCACGTGCTCCTGGCCCGGCCCTGCGGCTTTGCCGAGGCCCATCATCTGGTCTTCCCGGGCACGGACTGGCAGAAGACGCCCAAGGTCGCGCTGTCCTAGCCCGGACCATGCAACCTGGAGCCCCGGCCGGCCATGTCCTGTCGCGCACGCCCGTCCTCCCGGCGGCCGTTCCGGGGGGCCGCGGGGGAGCTCGGCGGGGGGGATGCGGGCGACCCCGCGCAGCCCTGTTTCACTCAGGCCTCCTGAAGGCGCCTTGAGCACGGGACGCGAGCCGCCCATGGACTTCTTCGCCCAGCAGGACCGCGCCCGGCGCAACACCTGGCTGCTCCTGGCCCTGCTCGTCCCGGCCGGTGCGGTGGTGGCCGCGGGCGTGGCCCTGGCTCTGGCCGCCGTCTGGGCGTGCCTGGTCCTCTGGGGCGAACATCATCACGTGTCTTCGGGTTGGGTCGCGCGCATCCCCCTGTTCCATCCGGCGGTCGTGGCCTGGGGTACAGCCCTGGTCATGGGGCTCATGGCTCTGGCCTCGGCCCGCAAGGTCAGCGAACTCGCCTTTGCCGGACCCCGCCTGGCCGCCCTGGTGGGCGGACGGAAGATTCGCCCCGAAACCACGGACTCGGACGAG
The DNA here is from genome assembly GCA_040753075.1 of Thermodesulfobacteriota bacterium. Classification (GTDB taxonomy): domain Bacteria; phylum Desulfobacterota; class Desulfovibrionia; order Desulfovibrionales; family Desulfovibrionaceae; genus UBA6814. Next base: position 46,672 of record JBFMHA010000010.1, on the reverse strand, counting down.
CGCAAGCTGTGCAATGTGGTGGAGGAGATGGCCCTGGCCGCGGGAATGCCGGTCCCGGACCTCTTCGTCCTGGACAACGAGCCGGGCGTCAACGCCTTCTGCGCGGGCAACGCGCCGGTCCGCGTCGGCGACACGGTGCTGGCCGTGACCCGGGGCTGCCTGGTCCATCTGGAGCGCGACGAGCTCCAGGCGGTGGTGGCGCACGAGTTCAGCCACATGCTCTCCGGCGACATGCGGCTCAACGTGCGGCTCATCGGACTGTTGCACGGCATCGACGGGCTGGGCCAGGCGGGTGGCGGATTGCTGCGCCTGGCATGGGTCGGGAAGGCCGCCCCGTTCCTGGTCCTGCTCGGCCTGGCGGCGGGCAGTCTTTTTCTGGCGGCGGGCGGCGTCGGCCTGTTCCTGGGCAAGCTGGTGCGGGCCTCGGTGTGCCGGCAGCGGGAGGCCCTGGCCGACGCGGCCGCGGTGCAGTTCACCCGCAACCCCGCGGCATTGGCCTCGGTCCTCAAGAAGATCGCCCAGGCCCCGGGGTCCTCGGTGCTGCGGCACCGCAACGCCGCGGTGCTCAGCCACATGTATTTCAGCCGGGGCGTGGCGGTGTGGTGGAAGTTCCTGTTCTCGACCCACCCGCCCCTGGCCGAGCGCATCCGGCTTGCGGACCCGTCCTGGAAAGGGCCGACGCCCGTGGCCGACCGCACCCCCCTGGACCGCATCCTGGAGATGGAGGAGCGCAGGGCCGCGTCCCGCGACCTGCCGGGACGGGACGTGAATCCCCCGGACACCTTGGGGGAGCAGATCCGCCTGGCCTGCGAATCCGCGGGCCGGCCCCGCCAGGCCCACCTGAACCGGGCCAGGAGCATCCTGGACGCCCTGCCGCGGAAGATGCAGGCCGCGGCGCGCCAGGCCCAGCCGGCCCGGGCCGTGGTCCTGGCCCTGCTCCTGTCCCCGGACCCGGCCACCCGGCAGTCCCAGCTGGCCGGGCTGGAGGCCCGGGGCGACAAGGCCCTGCGGCGGCTGGCGGAGGACCTGGCAGCAGAGACGGACAAGCTGAAGCCGGAATCGCGCATCCCCCTGCTGGATCTGTCCGCGCCCGCGCTCAAGGGACTGGCCGCGAGCCAGTACCGCGACTTCCGGGAAACGGTGCAGCGCCTGGCCATGGCCGACGGCCGGCTGGAGGTGCACGAATGGATGCTGGCCAAGATGCTCCTGCGCCACCTGGATCCGCACTTCGGCCTGGCCCGGTCCGGCGGCCGGCCGCCCCGGACCCTGCGCAGCCTGCGGAGGGAAGGCGCGGCCGTGCTCTCCAGCCTGGCCTGGGCCGGGTCCCGGACCCTGGACGAGGCCAGGGCCGCCTTTGACCGCGGCGCGCCCCATCTGGGGCTGCGGGGCCTGTCCCTGGAGGGCAGGGAGGAGTGCGGGCTGGCCCGCCTGGAAAAGGTCCTGGCCGCCCTGGAAAGCCTGCCCTACGCCGACCGGCGCAAGGTGCTGGACGCCTGCGCGGCCGCAGTCGCGGCCGACGCGAGAATCACGGTGCGCGAGGCCGAACTGGTGCACGGGGTGGCCGACGCCCTGGGCTGCCCCATGCCGCTGCTCATCCCCTCCTGAGCCGTCCGCCGGGAAAATCCGCGGGGCTGCTTTCATTTCCCTGGTTTTTTCGCTAGGGTGCGGCGAAACCTCGAACCAGGGCAGACATGGCCAAGCATCTCGTGCTCGTGGGCGGCGGGCACGCCCATCTCATGACCATCCTGCAGATCCCGGTCTTCCGGGACAAGGGGTATCGCGTCACCCTGGTCAGCCCCTCGCCCCTGCACTACTACTCGGGCATGGGGCCGGGCCTGCTGGCCGGAATCTACCGGCCGGAGCAGGTCCGGTTCCCGGTGCGGGACATGGCCGAGGCCGGGGGCGGGACCTTCGTGCAGGATGCCGTGGCGGGCCTGGATCCGGACGCCCGGACCCTGCGCCTGGCCTCGGGCGGGACCCTGGAGTACGACGCGGTGTCCTTCAACACCGGGAGCAGGGTGGACGCGCCGGGCAACGGCTCGCCCCAGCCGGACGTGTTCACGGTCAAGCCCATCGAGAACCTGGTGGGCCTTCGGGCGCGGGTGCTGGAGCGCCTGGCCCGGGGAGCCCTGGCCGTGGCCGTGGTGGGCGGAGGCCCTGCGGCCCTGGAGGTGGCCGGGGCCCTGTGGCGGCTGGGGCGCGACGCCAGGGCGAATCCGCTCTCGGTGCAGGTGCTGGCCGGCCGGCGCTTCCTGTCCACCCTGCCGGCCAAGGCCCAGCGCCTGGCCCGGCGCTCCCTGGGGATGCGGGGCGTCGAGGTGCTGGAGGAGGGGTACGCGGCCAGCGTCTCCACCGGGGAGGTGCTGCTGGAGACCGGCCAGGTGCGGACCGCGGACGTGATCGTCCTGGCCACGGGCATCGCCCCTTCGGTTTCCCTGGGCTCCTGCGGGCTGCCCACGGCGCCGGGCGGCTGGCTGGCGGTGAACAGGTTCCTGCAGAGCCCGGCCTACCCCGAGGTCTTCGGAGGCGGAGACGGCATCCACTTCCAGGATCGCAGCCTGGACAAGGTGGGGGTGTACGCGGTGCGCCAGAACCCGGTGCTGCGCGACAACCTCCTGGGCTTTCTCGACGGCAGGATCCTGCGGCCCTTCCACCCCGGTCCGCCCACCTACCTGCTGATCTTCAACCTGGGCGACGGCACGGCCATCTTCCGGAAGGGGAGCATGGTCTACCAGGGCCGCACGGCCTGGCTCCTCAAGGACTACATCGACCGCCGCTTCATGCGGAGGTTCCGGCCTTAGACCGGGGCTCCGCCCCAGGCCCCGGCAAGGGGGCTCCTCGCCCCCTTGCATCCCCTCGCCAGGGGATAATCCCCTGGACCTTATCAATGGGGATTCTCAAGGGCCGCCGGTCCTTGAGCCCGCCGGGAGGCCACATGGCCTCACGCCCTGGTGGGGCGCAGCGGTCAGGTCTGCTTCAACCATCCCTCGATGCGATCAAAGGCTTCGGTGATCTCGGCCTCGTCGCCGCCGAAGGAGAGGCGGAGGCGGCCCTCGCCGCCGGGGCCGAAGGCGCCGCCGGGGATGGTGATGACCCCGGCCTCGCGGATGAGGCGCTCGGCCACCTCCTGCGACGGGGCGTCGGTGAAGTGGTGTCGGGCCATGATGTAGAACGCCCCCTCAGGCCGCACGTAGGTGAAGTTCGGGGCCAGGGCGTCCAGCCGGGCGCAGGCCAGGTCGCGGCGGCGGCCCAGGGCGGCGAGCAGGTCCTCGAAGTAGTCCTGGGGCCCCTCCAGCGCGGCCAGGGCCGCGGCCTGGGCCGGAGTGGGGGCGCAGATGGCGGTGCAGTCGTGCACCTTGAGCATCTGGTCCAGGAGCGGGGCCGCGGCAAAGCAGAACCCCACCCGCCAGCCGGTGAGGGCGAAGCGCTTGGAGAAGCTGTACACCGCCACCACCCGGTCCCGCATGCCCGGCAACGTCGCGGGACTCAAGGGTTTCGGACGTCCGTACACCAGGGCGTCATACGTTTCGTCCGTGATGAGCGTGACGTTGTGTTCGACGCACAGTGCGGCGGCGGCGCGCACGTCCTCGTCGCTGTACACCCCGCCCGTGGGGTTGGACGGGTTGCAGAGGATCAGTGCCCGGGTGCGGGGGGTGAACGCCCGGGCCAGGGCGTCCGGGTCCAGGGACCAGTCGGGCCGCAGGGGGACGAAGACGGGCCGGCCCTCGGCCAGGAGCACCTGCTCCACGTGGGAGGGGTAGCAGGGCGCGGGGATGATGACCTCGTCCCCCTGGTCCACCAGGGTGAGCATGGCCATGAGCAGGGCTTCCATGGCGCCCACGGTGACGGCGATCTCGGTGTCCGGGTTGGCGTCCAGGCCCTTCTCCCGGGCCAGGAGGCCGGCGCAGGCCCGGCGCAGGGCCGGGTCCCCGGGCTGCAGGGAATACTTGCCCGTGGCCGGCTCGCTGCGCAGCCGGGCGCACAGGGCGTCGACCACGTGCGGCGGGTTGGCGAAGGAGGGCACGCCCTGGCCCAGGGACACGCACTGCCGGCCCGAGGCCGCGGCCAGCATGGGCATGAGCTTGGTGGCGGAAATCTTGACGCCCTGCACGCGGCGGGAGATGGGCGGGGTCATGCGGGGTCCTCGTCGAACAGCTTGCCCGGGTTCAGGATGCCGTTGGGGTCCAGAACGCGCTTGATGGCCGCCTGGGCGCGCATGGAGGCCGGGGACAGCTCCAGGCCCAGGAACCGCTGCTTGGTGAAGCCGATGCCGTGCTCGCCGCTCATGGTGCCGCCCAGCTCCAGCACGCGCCTGAGCAGGGCCACGGTCCCTTCCTCCACCTTGTCCATGGTGGAGCGGTCCGGGGCGGTGATGTTCAGGTGGATGTTGCCGTCGCCGGCATGGCCGAAGGCGTAGATGGTGAGGCCGAACTCCCTTTCATGTTCAGGCAGTTCAGCTACGAATCCGGCGATTTCGGCCAAGGGGAGCACCACGTCCTCGGGCACGTAGACCGGCCAGGCCTCGTGGATGCGGAGGCTCACCTGGCGGCGCACGCTCCACAGGGTTTCCCGCTCGGCCGGCCCGCTTGCGGGCAGCAGGTGCAAGGCCCCGGACTTCCTGCAGACCTCGCTGACCAGGGCCATGTCCGCGGCCGCGGCCTCGGCCGAGCCGTCGGTCTCCAGCAACAGCAGGGATGCGCCCCGGGGCAGGTCGCCGAAGGGCAGCAGGTCGCCCACCAGGGCCAGGCAGCGGGGGTCCAGGAACTCGCAGGCCGAGGGGCAGCAGCCTCCGGCCATGATGTCGGCGACCCCGCCGATGGCCGCGGCCAGGCTGGGGAAGACCGCCACCTGGGTCTGCACCGCCCGGGGCAGGGGGATGAGCTTGAGATACAGCTTGGTGATGACGCCCAGGGTGCCCTCGCTGCCCACCAGGAGCGAGGCCAGGTCGTAGCCCACCACGCCCTTGCGGGTTCGTGTTCCACAGGAAACGATCTCGCCGGTGGGCAGCACCGCCTCCAGGCCGAGCACGTAGTTCTTGGTGACCCCGTACTTCACGCAGGCCGGGCCGCCGGCGTTGGTGGCCGCGTTGCCGCCCAGGGTGCTCTCCTTGAGGCTGGCCGGGTCGGGCGGGTAGAACAGGCCGTGCTTCTCGGCCTCCTGGCGCAGGGCCTGGGTGAGCGCGCCGGGTCCGGCCACGGCCAGCAGGTTGGCCGGCTCGATGGCGAGTTCGTCCATGGCCGTGAGGTCCAGCACCACCCCGCCGTGGGTCGCCAGGGCGCCGCCGGCCAGGCCGGTGCCCGTGCCCCGGGGGGTGACGGGAAAACGCCGGGCGTTGGCCAGGCGCAGCAGGGCGGAGACCTGCTCCGCGCTGGCGGCCCGCACCACGGCCTCGGGTCTCCGGCGTTCGGTGGTGGCGTCGGCCGAGGCGGCGTCCAGGTCCGCGTCCGCGGTCAGGACCGCCTCGCGGCCCACGGCGGCGCGGATTTCCTCCAGGAGGCCGGAATCCAGGGTGGCGAATCGGGACATGCGTTACTCCCGCCGACGTTCGAAGCCGGGCAGGGAGAGACGCTCCTCGACCCAGCCCAGGATGAAGGTGGCCAGGGTCACCAGCAGCAGGTAGTAGACGCCCACGGCGAAGAACACCTCGGTGTTGCGCCAGGTGGCCTTGGCGATGCCCCGTGCCGTGCCGGTCAGTTCGTTGACGGTGATGACCGAGGCCAGGGAGGAGTACTTGACGAGGTAGATGATCTCGTTGCCGCAGCCGGGCAGGGCGCGGCGCACGGCCTGGGGCAGGACCACGTGCAGCACGGTCTGCCAGGGGCTCATGCCCAGGGCCTGGGCGGCCTTGACCTGGCCGGCGCGGATGGACATGAGCCCGCCCCGCACGTACTCGGAATGGTAGGCCCCGCTGCACAGCGCGAAGCCCAGGATGGCCGCGCCCATGGGCGAGAGCACCAGGAGCCGGGGGACCCAGGCCAGTCCCGCGGCGTTCAGCGCGGACATGACCGGGGGCAGGCCCTCGATGAACAGGCAGATCTGGGGCAGGCCGAAATACCAGCAGAAGAGCTGCACCACCAGGGGGGTGCCCCGGAACAGGGCCACGTAGCCGTTGGCCAGGCGCTGGGCGGGCCGGGGGCCGTAGACCCGGATCACGCCCACCGCGATGCCGGCCAGCAGGCCGAAGATGGCCGAGGGCACGGCCAGCTGCACCGTGGCCCAGAGGCCCAGGTTCAGGCCGGGGACCACCCTTTCGACCAGGAAGCTGAGGGTATCGTCCATCAGGACCCCGTGTCCCCGGCCAGCTCCGAGAGCTTGGAGCAGAAGGCCTGGGTGCGGGAGGAGCAGTTGCGGCCCAGCAGTTCGGCCGGGGAGCCGTGCTCCACGATGCGGCCCTTCTCCATGAACAGGAACTCGTCGGCCAGGGGCGCGGCGAAGCTGATCTGGTGGGTGGCCATGATCATGGTCATGCCGGCCTGGGCCAGGTCCTTGATGACCGAGAGCACCTCGCCGATGAGCTCCGGGTCAAGGGCCGAGGTGGGCTCGTCCAGGAGCAGGACCTTGGGGTCCATGGCCAGGGCCCGGGCGATGGATACCCGCTGCTTCTGGCCGCCCGAGAGCTGGGCCGGGTAGAGGTCGGACTTCTTGGAAAGTCCCACCCGGGCCAGCTCCTGCTGGGCCCGCGCGGTGGCCTCGGCCTTGGCCATGCCCTTGACCTTGAGCAGGGCGATGCGCACGTTCTCCAGGGCGTTCAGGTGGTCGAACAGGTTGAAATCCTGGAAGATCATGCCCACTTCCTGGCGGTAGGCGGAAAGCTCGCGGCGGTTGCGGGGATTGATCTCCCGACCGGCCAGCCACACCCGTCCCTGGTCCGGGTGGATGAGGTAGTTGATGCACTGCAGGAGCGTGCTCTTGCCGCCGCCCGAGGGACCCACCAGGACCTTGAGGGTGCCGCGGCGCTGGGTGAAGCTGGCGTCGGTGAGCACGGGCTTGTCGCCGAAGGCCTTGGACAGGCCCTCCACCCGGAGGATGATGTCGGAATTGTTCATGAGTGGTCCTCTAATGCGAATAGCCCGGGATGCGGACCTTCTTTTCCAGGGCGAGCAGGGCCTTGACCCCCACCCAGGTGAGGGCGAAGAAGATGACCCCGGCCAGGATGGACAGGGGCAGGGGCTGGTGGGTGGCGGACGCCACCGCCCGGGTGCGGCTCATGACCTCCATGACCCCCACCGAGAAGGCCAGGGCCGAGTCCTTGAGCAGGATGGAGTATTCGTTGGACCAGCCCGGGATGGACAGGCGCAGGGCCTGGGGCAGGATGATGGTGGTCACCGCGGTGAAGTCGCTCATGCCCAGGGCGCGGGCGGCCTTGAGCTGGCCCGCGGGCAGGGAGAGGATGGCTCCCCGGAAGATCTGCGACTGGTAGGCCGCGCTGGTCAGGCCCAGGACCAGCGCCGCGGCCAGGAAGGGGCTCTCCAGGTGGGCCCAGCCCAGCCAGGGGATGCTGGACAGCCAGGACAGGATGCCGAAATAGAACAGGTAGAGCTGGACCAGGATGGGCACGCCGCGGAAGGCCCAGACGTAGAGCTGGACCAGCCGGCGCAGCGGGCGGCCCCCGTAGACCTGGCCCACGGCCAGGGGCACGCCCAGGGCCAGGCCCAGGAGCATGGCCGCCACGATGAGCACGGCGTTGACCCAGGCCCCGGAGAGCATGAAGGGCAGGGCTTCCCAGATGGCGGTGAGGATGTCGGGCACGGCGTTCTCTGAGGTCGGTTTTCAGGGTCCCCAAAACGGAGGAAAGGCCCGAAAGCTTCCGTCCGGGATTCCGGGGCCGGAAGCTTTCGGGCCTCTGGCTGACGGAGCCGGACTAGTCCACGTCGTACTTCTTCTTGAGCTCGTTCCAGAAGGGGTCGGCCATGAGCATCTTGAGGCCCTTGTTCAGGGTCTCCAGGAGCTCCTTGTCGTCCTTGCGCACGGCGTAGGCGTAGTTCTCGGGCTTGGCGTCGAAGGTGCCGGCGACCTTGAAGCCGGGCTTCTTGAGCATGTCCTTGGCGATGGTGGAGTCCATGCCCGAGCCCTCGATGCGGCCGGTGGGCAGGTCGGCAATGGACAGGTCGGTGGAGTCGTACTCGACCACCTCGAACTTGTAGGCGGGGTTGGCGGCCAGGTCCTTGAGCAGCTTGTTGGTCACGGTGCCGCGCTGCACGCCGATCTTCTTGCCGGACTTCAGCATCTGGTCCAGGGTCATGGCGTTGTCGGCCTTGACCACCAGCACCTGGGTCACGGTGTAGTAGGGGATGGTGAAGTTGACGATCTTGGCCCGCTCCTCGGTGGCGCTCATGCCCGAGGCGATGCAGTCGATCTTCTTGGCGGTCAGGGCCGGGATGATGGCGTCCCACTCGATGGGCTGGTGCTTGACCTTGAAGCCCAGCTTCTTGCCGATCCACTCCATGGCCTCCACGTCGAAGCCCACGGTCTTGCCGTCCTTGTCCACGTAGGCGTAGGGCGGGAACCCGCCGCCGTCGATGCCGTTCACCACGACCTTGTCCGACGCCAGCGCGCTGCCGGCGGCCAGCAGGAAGACAGCCAGGGAGAGGAGAAGAATGCGTTTCATGACCAGCCACTCCTTCGTGCGTTGTGGTATGTGGGCCTGGGGCCGGGAAATCCGCGGCGCGACTGCGCCGTCCAGGGCTGTAACAGACCGGGAAGGGAGGGGCAAGGGGCAATGCGGGCGGGGTCGCCGGGCTCCCGGCAGGCGGGGGCCGGGGCCGGGAGGCCGCCGTCTGGCGGCGTTCCGCGCCCCGGGGGCGGCGGGTCGCATCGGGGTGCGCGGAAAAGGGCGGGCGGTCCGGGCGCGTCGCCGCATTCAGTCTGCGGCGACGGGCGGTTGTCCCCCGGGACGGCCTCTTCGGCCGCCGGTCAGGGGAGCCCGGCCGCGATCTCGGCCGAGGGGGCGAGGCGGACCCCGGCGGAGCGCATCCGCTCCAGGGCGCGCTCCGTGTCGCCGGGCGTCTTCTCCACCCCGGCCACCCCGTCCACGGCCAGGGTCACGCCGAAGCCCTGGCCGCGGGCCTCCAGCGCCGCGGCCAGGACGCAGTACTCGGCGGCCACGCCCGCCACCGCCAGGTCGGTGACGCCGCGCGCTCGGAAAGCCTCGCCCACCCCGTAGCGGTCGAAGTGGGCGATGTGCCGCTTCTCGATCACCAGGTCGCCGGCCGCGGGCTCGAGGCCCGGGACAACGGCCGCGCCCCAGCCGCCCTTGACGCAGTGCGGCGGCCAGTCCGCGAATTCGGGATCGTCGGGCGCATGGGCGTCGCAGGTGTAGACCACGGGCAGGCCGCGCCGCCGGAACTCCGCGGCCAGGGCGGCGACCGGCGCGATGCAGGCCTGGGCCCCGGGCACGCTCAGCGCGCCATCGGGGTGCACGAAGTCGTTGAGCATGTCCACGATGAGCAGTCCGTGCATGGCGGGCCTCCTCACAGGTAGCGGATCAGCCGGGGGTTGGGGGAGTCGACGCGGCCGGTCTTGGCCAGGGGCCGGCCCTCCACCCGCACGATGTCCGCGGTGGCCGCCCGGGACTCGTACAGGCCGCCGACGCCCAGGGCGTCGAACAGCCGGCCGCTCCGCTCCTCCGCCTCGCGGAAGGCGGCCAGCTTCTCCAGGGAGCCGAAGCCGCTGGACAGGACGATGCGCACGTGGCCGAAGCCGCTCTCGTCCAGGGCGCGGCGCACGGCGCGGGTCAACTCCACGGTCACGCCCGGTCCGGTCCAGTACCTGCGGCCGTCGAAGGCCGGGGAGCCCTGGGCCATGGCCTCGCCGGCGGTGTCCAGGCGCACGCCCCAGAGGTCCCGGCCCAGGCGCCGGGCGCAGGCCAGGGTGTCGTCGATCTCCCGGCAGAAGGTGTCCACCAGGGCGATGCGCGGGGCGGCCGGGTCCACGTGGCGGTGGAAGGCCAGCGTCGACTCGGCCGTGGCCCGCTCCCGCCCGTGGGCGTGGGCCATGCACAGGACCAGGGCGTGGGGGATGGTGCCCACCCCGCCCGGCAGCCCCGCGGCCCTGGCCCCGGCGTCGGTGGAGCAGGCGTCGAAGCCGCCCTGGACCGCGGCCCGGGAGAGGGCCTCGTCCAGGTCCCAGCGCCAGTGCCGGGACCCGAAATACATGATCCGCTTGTCCGGGGCCAGTTCGCGGATGGCCCGGGCCCTGGCGAGCACCGCGTCGGGATCCGGGGCGGGCTCGCCGTTGGCCAGGGTGGCGGCTGCGGAGAGGATGCCCAGGTACAGGGTTTCCAGTTCGATGAAGTCCTGGATCGGACCCTCGATGCGCATGAGGGTTTCCTTGGGCGCATACTCCGCGCCCTCGGGCAGGCCGTGCACCGAACCGCCGCGCCGGGCCAGGGGGGTGAAGGCGGCCAGGGCGGCGGCGGCCTCCTCCAGGCCGGCGGCCTGGCCCGGGCCGTCCCGGATGAACACCTGCATGGTGACCCGGGGGTTCAGCCCTTCGCCCGCCAGGATCTCCCGGGCGCGGAGGAAGTAGGCGTCCGTGTAAGGCCGGTGCGAGGCCGGGAGGACGAAGCGGTCCTGCTTCATGCCATGAGAATAAGGATTGTTGCGGGATTCGGCAAACCCTCCGCGTCCGCGCCGCAGGAGTATCCTTAATCCTCCAGGGCGTCCGCCGGGTCTTTTCAAACGGTCCTTGCTTACATATCATGCGGGCTGCGAAGGAGGCATGCAAAAGCGACATGAGCCAGAACGACTCCGCACCCGCCCCGGAGAACGACATCCGGGTCAGCCTCATCGACCTGCTGGGCAGCCTGTCCGGGGCCATGGACCTGGTGAGCCCGGCGGTGGTGGACCACCACAAGCGGGTGGCCTACCTGGCCGTGCGGCTCGGGGCCCAGCTCGGCCTGCCCCGCTCCGACGTGGACGATCTCCTGCTGGCCGGCCTGGTGCACGACGTCGGCGCCTTCCACGACTCCCTGGACGTCCGGCTGGACACCCTGCGCTTCGAGACCGACCAGGTGTTCCACGCCGAGGCCGGCTACCGCCTGCTCCTCAAGTTCCCCGGATTCACCCGCATCGCCCGGGCGGTGCGCTGGCACCATACCCGGTTCGCGGACGTCGCGGCCCTGGACGAGGACCCCCGGATCCTGGACCTGGCCGGGATCATCCACCTGGCGGACCGGGTGGACGCCTCCTGCCGCCGGGACCAGGCCGCGGCTTCCCAGGTCCCGCAGATCCTGGAGCGGGTGGCGGCCAAGGCCGGAAGCCAGTTCGACCCGGAGCATACGGAGGCCCTGCGCGGCCTGGCCGGGTTCGCCGGCCTGTGGCAGGACCTGGACTCCCCGGAGCTCTTCGGCATCCTGCGCGGCCTGGGCGCCGCCGCGGACCGCATGCTGGGTCTGGCCGAGCTTTCCGCCTTCACCGCGCTCTTCTCCCAGATCATCGACTTCCGCAGCCGGTTCACCGCCACCCACTCCCGGGGCGTGGCGGCCACGGCCGTGGCCCTCTGCAACGTGGCGGGATTTGACGGACAGGCGTGCGAACTCATGCGGGTGGCCGGGGACCTGCACGACCTGGGCAAGCTGGCGGTGCCCGCCAGCATCCTGGAGAAGCCGGGCAAGCTCGCGCCCGAGGAGTACGCCCGGGTCATGGAGCACGCCAGCCACACCCACAAAATCCTGGGCCAGGTGCGCGGGCTGGAGATGGTCAAGGACTGGGCCGCCTCGCATCACGAGCGCCTGGACGGCAAGGGCTACCCGTTCGGCCTGGACAAGCGCGGCCTGGAGCTGGGGGCCCGGATCATGGCCGTGGCCGACGTGTTCACCGCCCTGACCGAGGACCGGCCCTACCGCCTGGGCATGAGCAGGGAGGGGGCTCTGGCGGTGCTCCGGGACATGGTCCACAACCGGTCCCTGGACTCCGCGGTGGTGGGGCTGCTCCTGGAGGAGTTCGAGGCGGTCAACGCCATCCGCCAGGAGGCCCAGGCCCAGGCCCGCGCGGAGTTCGAGAGCTTCGCCCTCGGCGGCTGAGCCCGGCCGTCCCTTCCGGTCCTTTTCCGTCCTTGCCGTCAGGGCCGCTTGGCCGTATAGTCCCCCGGAACCGCGATTCCCCGGGATTTCCGGGGGTTTTGCCGCAGGGCCGCGCGCTGCCGGCCGCAAGCACCGAGATTCGACGCCGCACATGCAACAGTTCCGCGCCGACCTGCACATCCATTCCCGCCATTCCCGGGCCACCAGCAAGGCCCTGGGCCTGCGCCTCCTGGCCGCCTGGGCCCGGGTCAAGGGGCTGGGCGTGCTGGCCACCGGCGACTTCACCCATCCCGGCTGGCAGGAGGAGATCGAGGAGCACCTGGAGCCCGACGGCTCCGGGCTCTACCGGCTCAAGAACCAGAAGAACCTGACCCGGGAGATCCCCTGGCTGGACGGCTACCCCCTGCCGGGCAACGTCCGGTTCATGCTCTCGGCCGAGATCAGCTCCATCTACAAGAGCGGGGGCAGGACCCGGAAGATCCACAACCTGGTCTACGTCCCCGACCTGGACGCCGCCCGCCGCCTCTCTGCCAAGCTGTCCCAGGTGGGCAACCTGGCCTCGGACGGCCGGCCCATCCTGGGCCTGCCCGCCCGCGACCTCCTGGAGATGGTGCTGGGCCTGGGCCAGGGCGCCTTCCTGGCGCCTGCCCACATCTGGACGCCCTGGTTCTCCCTGTTCGGGTCCAAGTCCGGGTTCGACTCGGTGGAGGAGTGCTTCGGCGACCTGTCCGGCGAGATCTTCGCCATGGAGACCGGGCTGTCCTCGGACCCGGCCATGAACTGGATGTGGTCCGCCCTGGACCGCTTCCGCATGATCTCCAACTCCGACGCCCATTCCGGGGAGAAGCTGGGCCGCGAGGCCAACCTCTTCAGCGGGGAGCGGTCCTTCGCCGGCATCCGGGCCGCGCTCAAGGGCGAGGGCCTGGGCAACGAGTTCCTGGGCACCCTGGAGTTCTTCCCCGAGGAGGGCAAGTACCACCTGGACGGCCACCGCGACTGCAGCGTGGTGCTGGAGCCCGAGGAGACCCGCGCCCGGGGCGGGCTGTGCCCGGCGTGCGGCAGGCCGCTCACCGTGGGCGTGCTCTCCCGGGTCCTGGAGCTGGCCGACCGGAGCGCGCCGCAGCAGCCCCCGGGCCGGCCGGGCTTCGTGTCCCTCATCCCCCTGGCCGAGGTGCTGGGCGAGGTGCTGGGCCAGGGCCCCAACACCAAGGGGGTCAAGGCCTTCTACGCCCGCCTGGTGACCCGCTTCGGGTCCGAACTGGACGTCCTGCAGCATACGCCGCCCGAGGACCTCGCCAAGGTTTCCCGGCCCCTGGCCGAGGCCCTGTCCCGCATGCGGCGGGGCGAGGTGTACAAGGACCCGGGCTTCGACGGCCGCTTCGGGGTCATCTCCCTGTTCACTCCCAAGGAGCGCAAGGAGATGGCCGCGGGCAAGGGCCTGGTGGAGCTGGCCGAGACCCGGTCCCGCCGGCCCCAGGCCGCCCCGGCCCCGGCCGGGACCCTGCTCCCGGCGGCCGGCCGGAAGGCCCCGGACCGGGAGCGGCAGGACTACAACCCCGCCCAGCGCACGGCGCTCACCGCCGGCCCCGGGCCGGTGCTGGTCCTGGCCGGTCCGGGCACGGGCAAGACCCACACCCTGGTGGGACGCGCGCAGGCGCTCATGGAGCGCGGGGTCCCGGCCCGGCACATCCTGGCCGTGACCTTCACCCGCCGGGCGGCCGAGGAGCTGCGCCGCCGGCTCATGGACCTGTGCGGCGCGGCCGCGGCCCTGCCCCGGGCCGACACCCTGCACGCCCTGGCCTTCGAGTGCTGGGTCCAGTCCTGGGGCGAGGCCCCGGTGGTGCTGGACGAGGACGCCGCCCGCCGGCTCTTCGGCGAGGCCAACCCCGGCCTGGCCGGCCCCCGGCTCAAGCGGGCCTGGACCGAACTGGCCCTGGCCCGGGAGCGGCAGGAGCCCCTGGGCGAGGACCTCAAGGACCTGGCCCACGCCTACGCCAAGCACAAGGAATCCTGGAACCTGGCCGACTACACCGACCTGCTCGTCTTCTGGCTGGAGCAGATCCAGGCGGGCATCTGGGCCAATCCCTACACCCAGGTGCTGGTGGACGAGGTGCAGGACCTCACCCCCCTCCAGCTGGCCCTGGTCTCGGCCCTGGCCCCGGAGGGCGGGCAGGGGCTCTTCGCCATCGGCGACCCCCACCAGTCCATCTATTCCTTCCGGGGCGCGGTGGCCGGCCGGGCGGAGGCCATGGCCCAGGCCTGGGCCGAGCCCACCCGGGTGACCCTGGCCGAGAATTTCCGGTCCTCCCAGGCGGTGCTGGACCTGGCCGCGGCGCTCCTGCCCGCCGCGCCGAAGCTGGCCGCCAAGGCCGACGCGCCCGCGGATATCAGGCTGTTCGCCGCGCCCGGGGCCGGGCACGAGGCCTCCTGGATCGCCGAGCGGGTGCGCGAGCTGCTGGGGGCCACCAGCCATTCCCTGGCCGACGCCGGGGACGCGGGCGAGTCCCTGGCCCCCGGGGACATCGCGGTGCTGGTGCGGGCGCGCTCCCTGGTCCGGCCCATCCTGCACAGCCTGTCCCGGGCCGGGGTGCCGGCCGGGGCCCCGGAGACCGAGGCCTTCTGGTCCGACTCCCGGGCCGCGGCCATCCTGGACGCGGCGGGCCGGTTCCTGGGCCTGGCCGGCGGCGACGAGTCGGCTCCGGTGCAGATTCCCAGCAAGGTGGTGGGCCAGGGGCCCCGGGGCCTGGCCGCCTACCTCCAGGACATCGCGCCCTTCGACCGGCTGTTCTGGCAGGGGCCGGTGTTCCGCCAGCTCCGGAAGTCCTTCGAGGAGCACGGGGGCTGGGCCGGGCTGCTCAACTGGGTGCACCTGCAGACCGAGGCCGACCTGGTGCGGGCCAAGGCCGAGAAGGTGCAGGTCATGACCCTGCACGCGGCCAAGGGGCTGGAGTTCTCCGCGGTGTTCCTGCCCGCCCTGGAGGACGGGATCCTGCCCTTCGCCGGCGCGGGGTTCCTGGCCGGCCAGGCCGGGGACGACCTGGGCCTGTCCGACGCGGCCCTGGCCGAGGAGCGGCGGCTCCTCTACGTGGGCCTGACCCGGGCCCGGCGGCGGCTCTTCCTGTCCCACGCCGCCCGCCGCGACATGTACGGCCGGGAGCTGCGCCTGGCGCCCTCGCGCTTCCTGGCGGACCTGCCCGAGGCGTTCATGACCCGCACCCGGCTGGTGGGGCACACCGTGAGCACCGCCAGGCAGCTGGACCTCCTGGGCTGAGCCGGAAACGGATGGAAGGGGAGAGGGCGCGGCGGTTCACCGCATCAGGGAGGGGACGGTCTGGAGCCCTACAGGCTGAAAAGCCGGTACACGAGCCGTTCGTAGGCCCCGCACATGCGCTGGGCCTTGAGTGTGCCCACCCCGAAATCGCGCAGGCGGCAATAGAGATGGAGCGGGTTGAGCAGGTGTTGCAGGGCGCGGCGCAGTCTTTTCATGGCGAACTCCGCGGCCTAGGGCCGTTGCCCAGACCAAGCAAGACCCGTTCCCGGTGCTGGTTCGCCAAGGATCACGAGCCGCTGCGGCCATGACCCCGCTCATTCCGTCCCATCACCGGGCAGAACCTGCCGGCAAGGGCCTTTGCGACTCTTATCGGCAACTCCAAGCAAAACTGAAGGACTTGCCCTGGCGGGTGGCGGCCCCCTCCTTCACGATTCCGGCAGGGGTGGCCGACAACTGCCGGTTCCTTGACGGCCTGGTGGAGGAGGTCGCCCTGCTCTTCCTGGAGACCCGCTCCTGCCTGGACTACGGGCCTGACGACCTGCCGCCCTGGCTGACGGGCCTGGGCCTGGCCTACCACGTCCACCTGCCCCTGGACCTGCCCTGGGACCAGGGTCCGGGGCCGGCCATGGATGCCGCGCTGGCCCTGGCCGCCAAGGCGGCCTTCCTCGCGCCCCGGGCCTTCGTGCTCCATCCGCCCCGGGACCTGGGGCTGCTTCCCCGGATTGCGGAGCGCTGGCGGGATGCGGGGCAGGACGCGCCGCTGCTCCTGGAGAACACCGCGCTGCACGGCCCCGAGTCCCTGGACGGCCCGGCCCGGACCGCGGGCCTGGGCCTGTGCCTGGACTTGGGCCACGCCATGGCCTATGGTCACGGGCCTGCGGCCGAGTCCCTGGATTTCGGCCGGGTGGGGATGCTCCACCTCTCGGCCCCGGGCCGGGGGGACGAGCACCTGCCCCTGGACCGGCTGAGCGGGGCCGGCCGGGACCTGCTGCGGCGCTGGCTCGCGCGGCTGCCCCGGGAGGCGACCCTGACCGTGGAGGTCTTCAACGTGGAGGGACTGGCGCGCTCCCTGGAGTGCCTGGCGTCCTGGACAGCGGACTGGGGGCTGGCCCGGTGATCCGGCTCTTTCTGGGCGGCGAGCGCTCGGGCAAGTCGGCCCTGGCCCAGCGGGCCTTCCTGGCCGACGCCGGGCCGCACCTGGCGGTGGTCACGGGCAAGGCCCTGGACCCCGGGTTCCGGGCCCAGATCCTGGCCCACCGCCTGGCCCGTCCGGCCGGGCTGCGGGTGGCCGAGGCCGGGTCGGACCTGCCCGAGGTCCTGGTCCGCGGCCTGGAGGCCTGCCGGGCGGTGCTGGTGGACAGCCTGGACTTCTGGCTCTACGCCTGCCGGGGACGCGAGGAGGAGCGCACCGCAGCCCTGCTGGCGGTCCTGGACCGGGCCGGGGACGCGGCCGTGACCCTGGTGTCCTGCGAGGTGGGCCTGGGGCCGGTGGCCGCGGACGCGGCGACCCGCGCCTTCGTGCGCAGCCTGGGCGGCCTGAACCAGGCCCTGGCCGGCCGGGCGGACCGGGCCTTCCTGGCCGTCGCCGGCCGGGCGCTGCCCCTGCCGCAGGCCGAATAAGGGATTCCATGGCCTTCTTCCGCAAGATACCCCAGCTCCCCAGGCTCCTGGACATGTTCTCCAAGGAGCAGCGCTGGTGCATCCTGGTCAACGCCGACCCGGACGCCCTGGCCTCGGCCATGGCCCTCAAGCGGATCATGGCCCACCGGGTGGAGGACGCGGCCATCGCCCGGGTCAACGAGATCACCCGGCCGGACAACCTGGAGATGATCTCCTCCCTGCGCATCCCGGTCAGGAAGCTGACGCCCAACCTGGCCGCGCAGTACGACCGGTTCGCCCTGGTGGACTCCCAGCCCCACCACCATCCGGAGTTCGCGGCCCGGGACATCGCCATCTGCATCGACCACCATCCGGCGAGCGCTGAGCGCCCGGTCCGGGCGGAGTACGTTGACATCTGCGCCGGCTACGGCGCGGTGGCCACCCGCATGACCGAGTACCTCTACAACCTGAGGATCCGGCCGGGCATGCTCCTGGCCACGGCCCTGCTCTACGCCATCAAGGCCGACACCCAGAGTTTCGAGCGGCCCTTCGCCGACGTGGACGTGCGGGCCTTCCAGTATCTGTCGCGCCGCGCCAACCAGCCGCTCCTGCGCAAGATCCACCGCTCCGAGTTCCGGCCCGAGTGGCTCGTCCATTTCCCCCGCGCCCTGGAGCGCATGGTCCGGGTGGGTCACGGGCTGTACGCCTACCTGGGGGAGATGGAGGAGCCGGACCTCCTGGTGGTGCTGGCGGATTTCTTCCTGCGCATCCAGGGCGTGGGCTCGGTGCTGGTGTGCGGCAGGGTGGGGGACACGGTCGTGGCCATCTTCCGCGGGGACGGCCTGCGCCGGGACATGGGCAAGGCCGCGGTGCGCCTGTTCGGCGACCTGGGCTCGGCCGGGGGGCACAGGTCCATGGCCCGGGCCGAGTTCCCGGTGTCCGCGGCCGGGGGGGAGGACCTGGGGGACTTCCTCTGGAGCCGCATCCAGTCCCGGCGCTTCCACAGTCCCACCGCTCCGGGCGTATGCCCGGTGGGTTTCAGGCCTGAGCCGCCCCCGTCCGAGTAACCGACCAGGAGCCCCCATGTCCCTCGCCCAGCGCCTGAACCTGGCCCAGCCCGCCTACCTGGTGGACGGCTCCTCCTTCCTCTACCGGGCCTACTACGCCCATCCGGACCTCAAGCGGGCCGACGGGTTCCCCACCAGCGTGCTGCACATCGTGCTGCGCCTGCTCTTCCGGCTGCTGCGCGAGGAGAGGCCCGCCCGCCTGGCCTTCATCCTGGACGGCAAGGGGCCGACCTTCCGGCACGAGCTCTATCCCGAATACAAGGCCCAGCGGCCGCCCGCGCCCGAGGGCCTGGTGGCCCAGATCGAGCCCCTGAAGGAGGGGGTGCGGCTGCTCGGCCTGCCCCTCCTGGTGTCCGCGGGCTGCGAGGCCGACGACATCATGGCCTCCCTGGCCGATGGGTTCAAGGCCGAGCGGCCGGTGGTGCTGGTGGGCTCGGACAAGGACCTCAAGCAGTGCCTGGACGAGCGGGTGGTGCTCTGGGATCCGGGCGCCAAGACGGACAAGGTCTCCACCCTGGCGGACTTCCGGTCGGAGACCGGCCTGGACCCCGGCCAGTGGCCGGACTTCCAGGCCCTGACCGGCGACTCCAGCGACAACATCCCGGGGGCGCCCGGGGTGGGACCCAAGACCGCCCTGTCCATCATGGCCGAGCACCCCAGCCTGGAGCACCTGCGCGACCACCTGGACCGCCTCAAGCCCGCGCTGCGCGACAGGATATCCGCCCATATAGACGCGCTCTTCACCTACCGGCAGCTCACCCGGCTGCGCACGGACCTGATTCCGGCCGGGGTGCGGCTGGACGACCTGGCCCCGGGTCCGGTGCAGGCCGGCCGGCTGGCCGCGTTCCTGGAGGAGTACGGTCTGCGCCAGGTGCAGCGCGAGTTCAGGGAGCTGCTGCCCGCCCTGGCCGGGGCCGTGGCGCCGGAACCCGCGGCCGGCAAGGCCGGAAAGCCTAAAACCGTGGAGCAGTTCTCCCTGCTCGCGCCCCCGGCCAGCCCGGGGCAGGGCGAGCCGGCGCGGGAGGCGGCTTCCGCCGCGGACCTGCCCGATCCCGCGGGCCGGGCCGCAGGCCTGGTTCCGCAGGACGGGACCGTGCTGGTCGCGGCGGGCTCCGACCCGGAGGACGAGTGGCGCTGCCGCTGCGCCGCCGCCGACCTGGCCGCCCGGCTGGCCGGGGCGGACCTGCTGGCGGTCCCGTCCTGGAAGGCGCTCCTGGCCGCGGATCCGGCCTGGGACGCCCTGCCCGAGGCCCGGGTCATGGACCTGGGCCTGGCCGCCTATCTCCTGGACCCGGAGCAGCGCAGCTACGACCTGGAGCACGTGCTGCGCCGCCTGGGGCCGGAGCTCCTGGCCGCCGCGCCCCCGGGCCAGGCCCGGGCGGCCCGGGACCTGGGGGCCGCTCTGCCTGCCCGCCTTACTGCTGCGGGTCTTCTGGATCTGTACCGCGACCTGGAGCTGCCCCTGGCCCGGGTGCTGGTGGACATGGAGCGGGCCGGGCTGCCCATCGACCGGGCGGCCTTCGCCGCGTTCCTGGCCGAGGCGGAGCAGGGGCTCGCCGACCTCACGGCGCGCATCTACGCCCAGGCCGGGGGGGAGTTCAACCTGCGCTCCTCGCAGCAGATGGCCGAGGTCCTGTTCAACCGGCTGGGGCTCAAGCCCCGGGGCCGCACCGGGGGCGGGGCCCTGTCCACCGCGGTGGAGGTGCTGGAGAAGCTCTCGGCCGAGCACCCCATGGTGGCCGACATCCTGGAGTTCCGGAAGCTGGAGAAGCTGCGCTCCACCTACCTGGAGCCCCTGCCCCGCCTGGCCGGGGAGGACGGCCGCATCCACACCACCTTCCACCAGACCGCCACGGCCACGGGCCGGCTCTCCAGCTCGGACCCCAACCTGCAGAACATCCCCATCCGCGGCGACCTGGGCAAGCGGATGCGGGCCTGCTTCCGCGCGCCCGAAGGCCGGCTCCTGGTGTCCGCGGACTACTCCCAGGTGGAGCTGCGGGTGCTGGCCCACTTCTCCGGGGAGCCGGCCCTGGTCAACGCCTTCACCCGGGGCGAGGACATCCACGCCCGCACCGCGGCGCTGCTGCACGACAAGGAGCCGGCCGAGGTCACGCCCGACGAGCGGCGGGGGGCCAAGACCATCAATTTCGGGCTGATCTACGGCATGGGGCCGCAGAAGCTGGCCCAGGAGCTGGCCATCCCGCTCAAGGAGGCCAAGGCCTTCATCGAGCGGTATTTCGAGCGGCTGTCCGGGCTCAAGGCCTTCTACGAGTCGGTGGAGCGGCACACCGTCGAGACCGGGCACGTGACCACCCTGGCCGGCCGGCGGCGGCTCCTGCCGGACATCACCTCGCGCAACGACAACCTGCGCGCCCAGGCCCGGCGGCAGGCGGTGAACACCCTGATCCAGGGCAGCGCCGCGGACGTCATCAAGCTGGCCATGCTGGCCGCGCACCGGGACCCGGAGCTGGCCCGGCTGGGGGCGCGGCTCATCCTCCAGGTGCACGACGAGCTCCTGCTGGAGGCCCCGGCCGACACGGCCCCTGCCGCGGCCGCCCGCCTGGCCTCCCTCATGGCCGGGGTGGCCGACCTCAAGGTCCCCCTGGTGGCCGATCATGGCGTCGGCGCAACCTGGGCCGAGGCGCACTAGTCGCCCAGCCCTTGCGCCCCAACGCCTCCCGAGGTAAAGGTGGCCTCCCCCAGCCACGGACCCAAATCGATGGCGGTTTTAGAAGGGGGACAGGGGGGCGGGGGATAGGGGGAATCTTTTTTAGCCAGAAATAGTTTCCCCCTTTCCCCCGGTCTTCAAAGGAGCGATCAATGCGCGACAAGATGCGGCTGCTGACGCCGGGGCCCACGCCCTTGCCCGAGGAGGTGCGGCTCACCCTGGCCATGGACATGGTGCACCACCGCAAGCCCGGGTTCACCGCGGTGCTGGGCGAGGTGCAGGCGGGCCTCAAGGAGCTGTTCGGCCATGCCGGGCCGGTGCTCATCCTTACGGCCTCGGGCACCGGGGCCATGTGGGCCGCGGCCAGCAACCTGTTCAAGGCCAAGGAGCGGGTGCTGGTCGTCGAGGCCGGCAAGTTCGGCGAGCGCTGGACCCAGATCGCCGGCTCGCACGGCCTGGACTGCACCGTCCTGTGCGCGCCCTGGGGCAAGGCCGTGACCGCCGAGCTGGTGGCCAAGACCCTGGACGCCCACCCGGACATCGCCGGCGTGTTCGTGCAGGCCTCCGAGACCTCCACCGGCGTGCTCCATCCGGTGCGCCAGATCGCCGAAGTCAC
The DNA here is from genome assembly GCA_040753075.1 of Thermodesulfobacteriota bacterium. Taxonomy (GTDB): domain Bacteria; phylum Desulfobacterota; class Desulfovibrionia; order Desulfovibrionales; family Desulfovibrionaceae; genus UBA6814. The sequence goes on along the minus strand of JBFMHA010000010.1, from coordinate 25,429 downwards.
CCGGCGGCGCAACGTCATGCTGGTGGTGGACGGCATCTCCGCTGTGGGCATCTCGCCCTGTCCCATGGACGAGTGGGGAGTGGACTGCCTGCTCACCGGCTCCCAGAAGGGGCTCATGCTGCCCCCGGGCCTCAGCTTCCTCGCCCTGTCCCCCCGGGCCTGGGAGCGGGTGGAGCAGACGGCCCCGCGGAACTTCTATTTCGACCTGCTGGGCGAGCGCAAGAAGACCCTGGGCTCCCAGACCCTGTTCACCCCGGGCATCAACCTCATCCAGGGGCTGCACACCTGCCTGGACCTGTTCCGGCAGGCGGGCCTGGACACCATCTACCGCCGGCAGTGGGCGCTCACCCAGATGTGCCGGGCCGGCATCGCGGCCATGGGCCTTGCGCCCCTGGCCGAGCGGGACTACACCTGGGGCCTGACCAGCGTGCGCCTGCCCGCGGGCGTGGACGGCGGCGCGGTGCTCAAGGCCGCGGCCGAGCGCTACGGCGTGGTCATGGCCGGCGGCCAGGACCAGCTCAAGGGCCGCATCGTGCGCGTGGGACACATGGGCTACGTGGACTACGGCGACCTGGCCGCGGGCCTGCACGCCCTGGCCCGGTCCCTGCGCCTGACCGGCGGCTACACCGCGTCCCGGGACTACCTGGAGCAGGCCCTGGCCGCCTACGAACAGGCCCTGGCGGACGGCCCGCCGGCGCTGTAGCATCTTTTCAGGAACGGATCGTACTACGGAAGGTAAGCGAGATGTCCGACGCAAACGCCCACGCCGGCAAGCCCTGCGGCTGCGGGGGCCAGGGCGCGCCCCTGCCCAAGGTCACGTTCTCCACCTTCGTCATGTCCCTGGCCTCCGCGGCCCTGGTGCACATGGGCGAGGTCCCGGACCCCGCCTCCGGCCAGACCGCCGAGGACCTGGGCATGGCCAAGCACATCATCGACACCCTCTCCATGCTCAAGGACAAGACCTCCCGCTGCCTGGACCCGGACGAGGCCCGGCTGCTGGAGGGCCTGCTCTACGACCTGCGCATGAAGTACGTGGTCAAGACCAAGTAGGTACGCCCATGTCCCAGAAGATTCCCGTCGGCCTGGTGGGCGTCACCGGCTACACCGGCCTGGAGCTCACCCGGCTGCTCGCCCTGCACCCGGCCTTCGAACTGGCGGCGGCCACCTCCCGCGCCGATGCGGGCAAGACCCTGGCCCAGCTCTATCCCAACCTGGCCGGCCTGCCCCTGGCCGGGCTGGCGGTCAGCGAGCCCGATCCCGCGGCCCTGGCCGCGTCCTGCGCCCTGGTGTTCCTGGCCGTGCCCCACGGCACGGCCATGGACATGGCCGCGGACCTGCTGGCCCGGGGCGTGAAGGTGGTGGACCTGTCCGCGGACTTCCGGCTGCACGACCCCGCGGTCTACGCCCAGTGGTACGGCCTGGAGCACCGCCATCCGGAACTGCTGCCCCAGGCCGCCTTCGGGCTCGTCGAGCTCTACGCCGAGCAGGTGAAGTCCGCCCGGCTGGTGGCCAACCCGGGCTGCTACCCCACCTCGGTGATCCTGGGACTGTACCCGGCGCTCCGGGCCGGGCTGGTGGAGACCGACGGCATCGTGGCCGACTCCAAGTCCGGGGCCACGGGCGCGGGCCGCAAGGCCAGCGTGGGGACCCTGTTCTGCGAGGTGTCCGACACCTTCCGCGCCTACAACCTGGGCAAGCACCGGCACACCCCGGAGATCGAGCAGGAGATCTCCGCCATCGCCGGCGCGGACCTGAAGATCTCCTTCAACACGCACCTGCTGCCCATCAACCGGGGCATCCTCTCCACCATCTACACCCGGCTCAAGGCGGACGTCCCGGCGGAGGACATCCAGGCCGCCTACGAGTCGGCCTACGCGCCCCATCCCTGGGTGCGGGTCCTGCCCCAGGGGACCCTGCCCGAAACCCGCTGGGTGCGGGGCGCCATGTTCTGCGACATCGGCCTGGTCAAGGACCCGCGCACCGGCCGGCTGCTCATCCTGTCGGCCGTCGACAACCTCTGCCGCGGCGCGTCGGGCCAGGCCCTGGCCAACGCCAACCTCATGTGCGGCCTGCCCCTGGACGCGGGCCTGAACCTGGCCCCGCTCATGCCGTAAGGGGCCTGTCCGGCCGATGAGCCTCTACGAGATACTGGCCGTGGCCGTGGCCCTGGCCATGGACGCGTTCGCGGTGTCCTGCGCCACCGGGTGCAGCCTGGAGCGGGTGGGAAACGGGCGCGCCCTGCGCATGGCCGCGGTGTTCGGCGGGCTCCAGGCGCTCATGCCGGTCATCGGCTGGGGCGCGGGCCTGGCGGTGCGGGACTTCGTGACCGGCGCGGCCCCGTGGATCGCCTTCGGGCTCCTGGTCTGGGTGGGCGGCAAGATGCTCTGGGAGGCGCTCCACGCCGAGGAGGGGGGCGAGCGCGCGGACAACACCCGCGGGTTGCGGCTCCTGGCGCTCGGGGTGGCGGTGAGCATCGACGCCCTGGCCGTGGGCCTGTCCCTGTCCCTGGTTCAGGTCTCCATCTGGCTGCCGGTGGCGGTCATCGGCCTGGTGGCCGCCGGCTTCACCGTGCTCGGCCTGCACCTGGGCTGCCGCGTGGCCCGGGCGACCCGGCTGGGCGTCTACGCCGAGATCCTGGGCGGCCTGGTGCTCATCGGCATCGGGGTGAAGGTGCTGGCGGGGTAGGCCGGCTCAAGGGGCCAGGTTCGGGCTGGCCAGATGTATCTCGGGCAGGTCGAGGGGGAGGGCGCGGACCGCGTCCATGAGCATTTGCTGATCATTGCGGGCGAGCTCCTCGCCCAGGTCGTCGAAATAGCACAGGCCGCGCACCGCGGCGGCAATCGGGAAGCTCGCGCCGTAGAGGGCGACGGCCGCGGCCAGGCCTTCCTGGAGCGTCAGGCCGGAGCGGAGCAGGGCGGCCAGGTCGGCATAGTCCCGGGCCGCGGCCCGGGAGAGCAGGGTCTTGAGCTTGGTCGCCAGGAGGTCCAGGGGCGAGGCTACGCGCAAGACTCCATCCGGAGTGGCGCGAGGTTCGCCCACCCGCCCGAAGCCCAGGCCGCCGAAGAAGGAAAGTTTCACCGTTCCGTCCCGTGCGACGAGAACGGTCAAGGTGTTTGCCGTGGACTGGAGTATTTCCGCGTCCTGCAGGAACGGGAGGGAGTCCAGCAGGGCCGGGGGCTCGAACCCCGGGGTGGCGAAGAAGTCGAAGTCCACCGAAATGCGGTGCCCCAGGTGCAGGGCCACGGCCGTGCCGCCGTAGAGCACGAAGTGGGCGGGAATGGCGGCCAGATCCGGCCAAAGCAGTTGCTGGGGGGCGGGCAGGATGTCCCGGTGCGGGAACGGGCTCACGGGGCGCTCTCCTGCTCGGACAGGAAGGCGCGTCGAGGCGGAGGCTGGACCTGGCCGGGCAGGCGGGCCAAGCCCAGGCGGATGTGCCAGAAATGCCAGGAGCGCGGGGAGAAGGCCCCGGCCGGGGCGCGGCGCAGGACGTCGCGAAGCGTGGCCCGGCCCGCTTTGCGCTCCAGACGGGCTATGTCCTCCCAGGTCCCCAGCTCCATGGCCTGGGCGAGGATGCTCCACGGGTCGGACAGGGAGTGTTCCGGATCCTTCCACCAGAGGTAGCGGCGCGCCAGGCCGGCCAGGATTTCCCGTTCCGGCAAACGCAGCCGGCGGCCTCGCGCCGTGGGCGGGGTCCAGTGCTCCAGGGACTGGGCCGGAACCACCCAGTCCCGACCCACCCGCAAGGCGCCGGGCAAAATCCCGTCGCGGCACCAGCGCCGCACGGTCGAGGGGTCGCGGCTCAGCCGATCGGCCACGACAGAGGCGGGGAGGAGATCCATGGGGCAATAGTGCCCGCTTGCGAGCACAACGTCAAGGCCTGGGCCTCAGCTGACGCCGTGGCTCTGCAGGTGGCCGGCGTACTGGCGGTCCACGCCCTTCACGTGGCTGACGTACCAGTCCAGCAGGAAGAGGACCACCTCCAGGGGCGTGGTGCGGCCTTCGCTGATCTCCTGCTCGAAGTCGCGCACCTTCGCGATGAACGACTCGTGCTGGAGCCGGTGCTCCTCGAGCCCCGGGAATCCGGTCTGGCGCATGTACTTCTCCTCGGTGGAGAAGTGGGAGTGCGCGTAGTCCTTGAGCAGGGACACCACCTCCCCGAGCGTCTCCCGGGACCTGCCTGCGGCCATGGAGTCGTGCAGTTCGTTGATGAGGCGCAGGAGCCCCTTGTGCTGCGCGTCGATCTCCCGCACCCCCACGGAAAGCGTCTCGTCCCACTGCACGATGGACATGTGTTCCCCCTGTGGATCACAAGATGGCCAGTCAAGAGTAGACCATTTCGGTCTGGAGATGAAGCGGGGAGACGAAAAGAGAGCCACAGGGGCAGGCGAGGCCTGCCTCCGTGCGGGCGACGAGCCTGGACCTGGCCGGGCGGGTCGCCGGCATCCCCCGGCGGCCTGTTGAGCCCCTGTCCCCGCCATGCTATGCCTCCGCTGCCCGAGGACCATCCGCCATGCCTGAATCCACTTCCGCCCCGCTCAAGACCCTCATCGTGGCCGAGAAGCCGTCCGTGGGGCGGGAGATCGCCAAGGTGCTGGGGGTGCGCGGCGGGGGCAGGGGCTCCCTGGAGGGGCCGCGCCACGTCGTCACCTGGGCCGTGGGCCACCTGGTGGGCATCGCCGAGCCCGAGGAGCAGGACGCGGCCTGGGCCGGCCGCTGGTCCCTCAGCCAGCTCCCCATCCTGCCCCGGAAGTTCAGGCTGCGGGTCCTGGACAAGACCGCGGACCAGTTCGAGACCATCAAGGGGCTCATGCTCGACCCCCGCATCGGCGACATCGTGAACGCCACGGACGCCGGCCGCGAGGGCGAACTCATCTTCCGCCGCATCTACCTCATGGCCGGCTGCGCCAAGCCCGTGCGCCGGCTCTGGGCCTCGGACATGACCGAGGCCGGCCTGAAGAAGGCCCTGGACGCGGCCTTCCCCGACGAGCAGAAGCGCAACCTGGGCCTGGCCGCGTTCGCCCGGGCCGAGGCCGACTGGCTCATCGGCATGAACTTCTCCCGGCTGTTCACGGTCCTGGACCGGGACCTCGTGACCGTGGGCCGGGTGCAGACCCCGGTGCTCAAGCTCCTGGCCGACCGCCGCCGGGAGATCGAGAACTTCACGCCCAAGGACTACTGGACCGTGGACGCGGTCTTCGAGAAGGGGGGCGAGAAGGCCGGGGAGGAGGGGGCCGAGCGGTTCGCGGCCCAGCGCCACAGCCCGCCGGAGTTCTCCGAGACCCGGCTGGACGACCGGGAGCAGGCCGAGGCCATCGCCGCCAAGTGCCAGGGCAAGGAGGGCGCGGCCGACGAGGTGAAGAGCCGCAAGGGCTCCCAGAAGCCGCCCCTGCCCTTCGACCTCACCACCCTGCAGCGCGAGGCCAACTCCCGGCACGGGTTCTCGGCCCAGGACACCCTGACCATCGCCCAGGGCCTCTACGAGTCCAAGAAGGTGCTCACCTACCCGCGCACCGACTCCCGGCATCTGACCAAGGAGATATTCAAGGAGCTTCTGGACCACCTGCGCGCCGTGCACCACCACTTCCCGGACGTGACCCCCCTGGCCGCCGGGCGCATCAAGGCCGGCGGCAAGTTCGCCTGCGTGGACGACAAGAAGGTGACGGACCACCACGCCATCATCCCCACCGCCCGCAAGGTGGAGAAGGGCGCGCTCAGCGACCGGGAGTGGGCCATCTACGAGATGGTCTGCCGCCGCACCCTGGCCGCCTTCCTGCCGGAGGCGACCTTCGCCGCCACCACCCTGTGGATCAACGTGGAGGGCGAGCGGTTCAAGGCCACGGGCAAGGTCTTCGCCGACCGCGGCTGGCTGGCGGCCGAGCCCTGGCGCGCAGCCGAGGACAACCCCCTGCCCAGGCTGCGCAAGGGCTCCAAGGCCCTGGCCGCGGAGGTGGCGGCGGTCCCCCACCAGACCAAGCCGCCCCTGCACTTCACCGACGCCTCGCTCCTGGCGGCCATGGAGACCGCGGGCAAGCTGGTGGAGGACGAGGAGCTGGCCGCGGCCATGAAGGACCGCGGCCTGGGCACCCCGGCCACCCGGGCGGCCACCATCGAAACCCTCATCTCCCGCAAGTACGTGGACAAGCAGGGCAAGCGGCTCGTAGCCTCGGACCGCGGCCTGCACGTGGCGGACACCGTGGCCGGCCGCCTGCCCGAGGTGGCTTCGCCGGAGATGACCGGGGAGTGGGAGAAGCGGCTCAAGGACATCGAGGCGGGCAGGGACACCTATCCGGAGTTCATGCGCGACATCCGGGAGCAGGTGTTGCGCGGGGTGCGCGCCGTGGCCCGGCCGCAGCGGCCGCAGCGGCCTGCGCCGTCCCGGCCCGCGCCGGTTTCCGGCAACGCAGGCCCGGCGGGAGGGGAGGGCGGGACCGCCGGCTCCGCTTCGCCCCATGACGTCCGGGAGCCCAATGCCGGCGCTGGCCGGCAGGCAGTTGCCGCGCCCCCCGCAGGCGAGGAGACTCCATCCTCCGCCCCGTCCGCGCCCATCGGCGCGTGCCCCCGCTGCGGCGGCCAGGTGCTGCCCGGAAGCAACGCCTGGTCCTGCGCCAATTTCCTGCCCGAGCACGGCGGCTGCGGCTTCTCCATCCCCCGCACCTTCCGCGGCGGGGCGGTGAGCGAGGACCAGGCCCGGGACCTGCTGGCCAAGGGCCGCACCTTCACCCGGGTCCGGGTCAAGACCCGCTCCGGCGAGGCCAAGATGCTCCTGCGCCTCACGGACGGGAGGCTGGAGGCCTTCTTCAAGGACTGACCGCCCGGCGCCGCGCGATTGACAAGCGTCTTGCGGCACTTTAGTTGCAGGATATTCCAGCAGCGCAATCCCCGCATCGGAGGACTCGTCCATGGACCTCAAGCAGTACATCCGGCCCATCAAGGACTTCAAGCCCGGCATCACCTTCTGGGACATCACCCCCCTGCTCGGCGACCCCCGGGCCTTTCGCTACGCCATCGACGCCATGGCCGATCTGATCGGCGGCAACGGCGCCACCAAGATCGTGTCCGCCGAGGCGCGGGGCTTCATCCTGGGCGCGCCCCTGGCCCACAAGCTGGGCCTGGGCTGCGTGCCGGTGCGCAAGTCGGGCAAGCTGCCCTACGCCACCCTCTCCGTGACCTACGACCTGGAGTACGGCGCCGACTCGCTGTTCATGCACGAGGACGCCGTGGCCAAGGGCGAGAAGGTCCTGCTGGTGGACGACGTGCTGGCCACCGGCGGCACCATGGTCGGGGTCTGCGACCTGGTGGAGAAGGCCGGGGGCATCGTCAGCGGGGTGAGCTTCCTCATCGAACTCACCTACCTGGGCGGCAAGGAGAAGCTGGGCCGGCCCTTCACCTCCGTGGTCAAGCTGTAATCCCTCGTTTTCGCACCCTGCGCGCCCTCCGTCCCGCACCCGGGGCGGAGGGCGCTGTCTGAAAAACACCAAGGATGGCATCATGCCCGTGTTCGGCATCATCGGCGGCAGCGGCCTGGACAACCCGGACATCCTCCAGGACCCCCGGGACCTTGACGTGGACACCGTCTGGGGCGCGCCCTCGTCGCCCCTCAAGGCCGGGACCATCGCCGGCAAGCAGGTCTTCCTCCTGGCCCGGCACGGCCGCGAGCACACCGTCCCCCCGACGTTCGTGAACAACCGGGCCAACATCACCGCGCTCAAGGAGATCGGCTGCACCCACATCCTGGCCACCACCGCGGTGGGCTCCCTGCGTCAGGAAATCGACCGCGGCCATCTGGTGGTCCTGGACCAGTTCATCGACTTCACCCGCCGCCGCGCCCTGACCTTCCACGAGAGCTTCGCGCCCCACAGCCCGGCCCACACCCCCCTGGCCGACCCCTTCGACGCCGGCCTGCGCGCCGGGCTCGTCGCGGCCTGCGCGGAGCTGGGCGTCGCCCACCACCCCCGGGGGACCGTGGTGACCATCGAGGGCCCGCGCTTCTCCACCCGGGCCGAGTCCCACATGTTCCGGGCCTGGGGCGCGGACGTCATCAACATGAGCACCGCGCCCGAGGCCGCCCTGGCGGGCGAGGCCGGCATCCCCTACGCGGCCGTGGCCATGTCCACGGACTACGACTGCTGGAAAGAGGACGAGCACCCCGTCACCTGGGACGAGATCCTCAGGATCTTCAAGGCCAACGCCGAGAACGTGACCAACGTGCTGGTGAAGGCCATCGCCGCGGCGTAGGCGGGGGTGGGGCGCTGCCCCACACCCCGGCAAGGGAGGCTCCCCGCCTCCCGGGCATCCCTCCGGCCAGGAAGCAACCCCCTGGCCCGCATAAAAAAAGAACGCCCCCGGCCAGGGGCGTTCTTTTTACCTTTTGCAACGGGATTCGGACCGCCAGCCCTTGAGCCCAGGAGGGCAACCTCTTACGTCCCCATGTGCTCCCGGTACGCCTGCACCGTGTTCGTGAGGAGCATGGCGATGGTCATGGGGCCCACGCCGCCCGGGACCGGGGTGATGGCCGCGGTGCGGTGGCGCAGGGCCGAGTAGTCGCAGTCGCCGCAGAGCGAGCCGTCGTCCATGCGGTGGATGCCCACGTCCACCACCACCGCGCCGTCCTTCACCCAGTCGCCCGGGATGCAGCGCGGCGAGCCGGCGGCCACCACCAGGATGTCCGCGCTGCGGCAGATCGCCGGAACCTCGTCCGGCGGGGTCTTGGTGTGCACCACGGTCACGGTGGCGTCGGCCTGCGCCCCGTACCCCGACAGCATGATGGACATGGGCCGGCCCACGATGTTGGAGCGGCCCACCACCACCGCCTTCTTGCCCGCGGTGGTGATGCCGTGCCGCCGCAGCAGCTCGATGACCCCGGCCGGGGTGCAGGGCCGGAATCCCGGCAGGCCCAGGGCCAGCCGGCCCATGTTCATGGGGTGGAACCCGTCCACGTCCTTGTCCGGGTCGATGAGGTCCAGCACGGCCTGCTTGTCCAGGCCCTTGGGCAGGGGGAGCTGCACCAGGACGCCGTCCACCGCGGGATCGGCGTTCAGGCGGAGGATGAGGCCCTCCAGGGCCTCCTGGCCGGCATCCCCGGGCAGGCGGTGGGCGAAGGAGACCACGCCCACCTCGGCGCAGGCCTTTTCCTTGTTGCGCACGTAGACCTGGGAGGCCGGGTCCTCGCCCACCAGGATCACCGCCAGGCCGGGCGGCCGGCCGTGGAGTTCGGAAAGCTGCGCCACCTCGGCGCGCAGTTCGGCGCGGATGGCGGCGGCGGTGGCCTTTCCGTCGAGGATCAGGGTCATGGGACGCTCCTGGGTTGCCGGGGGCGGAAACGTCGTCCCCGGGAATGCCCCGCATCCTGCGGGGACGGGCGGCGGAGGACATCGGAGCGATGCTTCCCGCCTCGGGCTGGCGACGAAATCGGCGCGGGGACCGGGGTCCCCGCGCCGATGGGTAGCCTGGGCCGGTCCGGCCGTCAATTCTCCTAGTCTTCGTCCTCGACCTCGAAGAACTGCTCGGCCATGATGGGGCCGAAGAAGATGCCCGAGTCCTCCAGGTTCTCCTCGATGCGCAGCAGCTGGTTGTACTTGGCCAGCCGGTCCGAGCGGCAGAGGCTGCCGGTCTTGATCTGGCCCGCGTTCACCGCCACCGCCAGGTCGGCGATGAAGCTGTCCTCGGTCTCGCCCGAGCGGTGGGAGATGACCGTGGTGTAGGCCGCGCTCTTGGCCATCTCGATGGTGTCCAGGGTTTCGGACAGCGTGCCGATCTGGTTGAGCTTGATGAGGATGGAGTTGGCGCAGCCCTCCTCGATGCCCCGGGCCAGGATCTCGGGGTTGGTCACGAAGATGTCGTCGCCCACGATCTGGGTGCGCTCGCCCAGGGTGGCGGTGAGCTGGCTCCAGCCCTCCCAGTCGCCCTCGGCCAGGCCGTCCTCGATGCTGATGAGCGGGTAGCTGCGCACGAAGTCGCCCAGGTAGTCCACCATCTGCTCGGAGGTCAGGATCTTCTTCTCGCCCGCCAGGTGGTACTTGCCTTCCTTGTAGAACTCGCTGGCCGCGGCGTCGATGGCCAGGGCGATGTCCGGGCCGGGCCGGTAGCCCGCGGCCTCGATGGCCCGGATGATGTACTCGAAGGCCTCCTTGTGGCTCTTCAGGTTGGGCGCGAACCCGCCCTCGTCGCCCACGCTGGTCACGTGCCCGTCCTTGGCCAGGATCTTCTTCAGGTGGTGGAAGGTCTCCGCGCCCATGCGCAGGGCCTCGGCGAAGGTGTCCGCGGACAGGGGAACGATCATGAACTCCTGGATGTCCAGGGTGTTGGGCGCGTGGGCTCCGCCGTTGATGATGTTCATGAGGGGCACGGGCAGCACCTTGGCGTTGACCCCGCCCAGGTAGTTGTACAGCGGGATGCCCAGGAACTTGGCCGCGGCCCGGGCGTTGGCCATGGACACCCCGAGCATGGCGTTGGCGCCCAGGCGGGATTTGTTCTCGGTGCCGTCCAGCTCGATGAGGGCGTCGTCCAGCGCGGCCTGGCGCAGGGCGTCCATGCCCACCACCTCGCCGGCGATCTCCTCGCGCACCGCGTCCACCGCGCCCAGCACGCCCTTGCCCAGGTAGCGGGACTCGCCGTCGCGGCGCTCCAGGGCCTCCCGGCTGCCGGTGGACGCGCCCGAGGGCACCGCCGCCCGGCCGGTGTGCCCGGTGTCCAGGGTGACTTCCACTTCCACCGTGGGATTGCCGCGCGAATCCAGGATCTCTCTGGCCCAGACCGATACGATGGTGCTCATGACCGGCTCCTTGTTAAGCGTTGCAGGCCGCGGCCCTGCCGCGGACATATGCGGGTGTGGTGTGTGGGCGCGGGGCGTCCCGCGCCTTTGGCCTTAGCAGATATCATCCCTTCCGGCCATAGGCCAGCAGGAGTCCGTTAAGAAGCAGGTCCGGCTCCACCCGGTGGAAGCAGTCCGTGACCCGGGCCAGGGCCGGGGCGAAGCCGCCGGTGGCGATCACCGTGGCCGGGGGGCGGTCCAGGGTGCGGTTGAGGCGGGCCACCAGGCCCTCGGCCATGGCCGCGAACCCGTGCACCAGCCCCTGGTTGAGGCTCGCGGAGGTGCTGCGCCCCACCGCGATGTCCGGCCCCGCCGCCTCCAGGCTGATCTGGGGGAGCTTGGCCGTGCCCGTGGCCAGGGCCCGGGCCGAGGAGAGCACCCCCGGCCCGATGAGCCCGCCCAGGTAGGCGTCGCCGGACACCACGTCGAAGGTGGTGGCCGTGCCGAAGTCGATGACGATGAGGTCGCCCTCCGGGACCAGCTCCCGCGCGGCGAATGCGGTCACCAGCCGGTCCGCGCCCACCTCCTGGGGCCGGGCGTAGCGGTTCTCCAGGGGCAGGGGCAGGTCCTCGGGCGCGAAGAGCGCCGCGCACCCGAAGAAGCGGCGGGCCGCATCGCGCAGCTTGCCGTCCTGGGAGGGGGCCACCGAGGACACCGCCAGGGCCTCCACCTGTCCGGGCTCCACGCCTGCGTGCCGCACCAGGGCGGTCAGGTCCAGGCCCAGGCTGTCCGCGGTCGCGGCCGGGTCGGTGGGCAGGGAGTAGGCCGCCAGCAGGCCGCGGCCGTCCTGCGCCGGGCCGGCCAGGCCGACCTTGGTGTTGGTGTTCCCCACGTCCAGGAGGAGAAGATGGCTTTTCCGCATGGCTTTTCACCCGCCGCAAATCTACCGCTTTGCCGGGGAAAGGCAAGTGGGGGGGCGGACTTGTCTTCTTTCTGCGCTGTGGTATGTGGGGTCTGCTGGAGCCGCCCCGGCCGGGGCGAAATCTTTATTCAAAGGGGAACGCCATGCAGCCCGGAGCGCTCATCCCGGCGCCAGATCCCATCCCGGTGCACTGGGGCCTGCCCGAGGTCCTGATGCTGACCACCTTCGTGGTCCACATCCTGCTCATGAACGCGGTGTTCGGTTCGGCCATGCTCGGCCTGGCCCAGACCCTCTGGGGCCGGGACGACGCCCCCGGCCCGCACGAAACCGCCAGGCTCCTGCCCACGGGCATGGCGCTCACGGTGAACGCCGGCGTGGCCCCGCTGCTCTTCATGCAGGTGCTCTACGGCCACTTCTTCTACGTCTCCGACGTGATGCTGGCCTTCTGGTGGCTCTCGGTCATCGGCCTGGTGATCGCGGCCTACTACGGGGCCTACGTCTGGGACTTCCGCTTCCGCCGCCTGGGCCGCGGCGGCCGGACCCTGGCCGCGGCCCTCGTGGTGGCGGCCCTCTTGCCGGTCTCCTTCGTGTTCACCAACAACTTCACCCTGATGCTCACGCCCGAGCGCTGGCTGGCCTACTTCGACAATCCCGGGGGGACCGTCCTCAACCTGGGCGAGCCCACCCTGTTCCCGCGCTGGCTGCACTTCGTGGTGGCCAGCCTGGCGGTGGGCGGCCTGGCCCAGGCCGTGCTGTGGACCGTCAAGGTCCGCCGCGGGGCCGACGCGGCCTATGCCGCGGGCCGCATCCGCCAGGGCATGGGGGTGTTCGCCTGGTTCAGCCTGCTCCAGGTCCTGGTGGGCGCCTGGTTCCTGGCGAGCCTGCCCAACCAGGTCGCGGTCCGCTTCATGGGCGGGCACGGCCTGTCCACCGCGGCCTTCCTCCTGGCCCTGGCCGCGGCGCTCCTGGCGCTGGTCTTCGGGTTCAGGGCCCGGGTCTGGCCGGCCTTGGTCGCCACCGTGGGCGCGGTGTTCCTCATGGCCTGCCTGCGCGAGCTCGCCCGACTGGCCTACCTGGCCCCGTATTTCTCGCCGGCCGACCTGCCGGTCCGGCCCCAGTACGGGCCCGTGGTCATGTTCCTGGCCACCCTGGCGGTCGGCCTGGCGGTGGTGGCCTGGGTCCTGCGCCAGGCGGCCAGGGCCGCGGCCGCGCCTGAACCCCCCGCCCGCGAGGAGGCGTAGCCATGCAGTATCCCGTCTTGCAGACTCCCCTCCTGGGCGGCGGCCTCCTCATCGCGCTCATCGCCGTGGTCCACGTGTACGTGGCCCAGTTCGCGGTGGGCGGCGGCCTGTACCTGGTCCTCACCGAGCACCTGGCCCGACGGCGCAACTCTCCGGCCCTGCTGGAGCACGTGCGCCGGCACACCCTGTTCTTCCTGCTCCTGACCATGGTCTTCGGCAGCCTGACCGGGGTGGCCATCTGGTTCACCATCGCCGTGCTCTCGCCCGGCGCGACGCTCACCCTCATCCACAACTTCGCCTTCGGCTGGGCCACGGAGTGGGTGTTCTTCGTGGGCGAGATCGTCACCCTCCTGGCGTACTACTATACGTTCCGGAAGATGGAGCCGCGCACCCACCTGGCCGTGGGCTGGCTCTACTTCGCCTTCGGCTGGCTGTCGCTCTTCGTCATCACCGGCATCATCGGCGTGATGCTCACCCCGGGCGAGTGGCTGGAGACCGGCGACTTCTGGGACGGGTTCTTCAACCCCAGCTTCTGGCCCCAGGTGCTCTTCCGCACCCTCGTCGCCTTCGGAGTGGCCGGCCTGTTCGGCTTCCTCTCCGCGGTGCGGGAGAAGGACCCCGAGGCGCGCGAGACCGCGGCCCGCTTCTGCGCCCTGTGGACCGTGGTCCCGCTCCTGCTGCTCGTCCCGGCCGGGTACTGGTACCTGGACGCCCTGCCCGCGGCGCAGCGGGCCATGGTGGCCGGCGGCAACCCGGAGATCGCTCCCTACGCGGAGGCCGCCCTGGGCCTGCTGCCGGCTCTCCTGGCCGGAGGCCTGCTCATGGCCCTGCGCCTGCCCCGGCCGGTGCGGGCGGCCCTGGCCGGCGCGCTCCTGCTCCTGGGCCTGGTCCATTTCGGCTCCTTCGAGTTCATCCGGGAGTCCGCCCGCCGGCCCTACGTGATCTATGGCCACACCTATTCCAACGGCGTCACCGTGGCCCAGGCCAGGGCCCTGGGCGGCGGGAGCTACCTGGCCTCGGCCAAGTGGGCGGCGCACAAGAGCGTCACCCCGGAGAACCGCCGGGACGCCGGCCGGGAGCTCTTCATGCAGCAGTGCCTGTCCTGCCACAGCGTGGGCGGGCCCATGAACGACATCCTGCCCCTGGTGCAGCGGGTGCGCACCATCGGCATGGACGCCTACCTGGACGGCCAGGGCAAGGTCTTCGGCTACATGCCCCCCTTCCTGGGCGTCCCCGAGGAGCGCATGGCCCTGGCCGAGCACATCGTGGCGGACCTGGCGGGCAAGGCTCCGGACACCCCCCAGGAGGTGGAGATCGTCCCGCTCGAGCACCAGGTCCCGCCCTTCGACTCCGCTGCGGACGAGTACGCGCTCCTGGCCTGGTGCACCCTGGGCATGAAGTGCATCACCGACGCGGACGGGTTCTTCTCCTTCCTGCCGCCGGGCAGCGCCATGGGAGCGCTGCTGGTGCGCCGCGGCCCGGCCCCGGAGATCGTGTCCGAGGGCGTGGAGATCGCCTACGCCGCGCCCGAGGACATGCGCAACCCCGCGGCCCACGTGGACTACTGGAGGCATGCCTCCTCTCTGGCGGGCAAGGCCCTGCCGGAGAACGTCTCGGCCGCGGGCAAGGGCCTGACCGGGACTCTGGACTGGAGCGCCAAGTCCGGCCAGTTCGCGGCGGCCGGCATCCCGGTGGTCCCGTATTCGGACCTGGGTACGGTGAACCCCTACCCGCTGTTCGACGTGACCGCCACGGACAAGGCCACGGGCCGGGTCCTGGCCCGCACCTCGGCGGTGCTGCCCGTGGGCGCGGAGATGGGCTGCAAGACCTGCCACGGCGGGGAGTGGCGCAAGAACGGGGTTTCCGGCATCGGCAAGACCGCGGCCGCGGGCATTCTGGCCGCGCACGACAAGCGCAACCGCACCGATCTCGCGGCCCGCGCCGCGGCCGGCGAGCCGGCGCTCTGCCAGAGCTGCCACCCCGACCCCCTGCTCGGCGCCGAAGGCAGGAAGGATCTCCTCAACCTGCCCGCGGCCATGCACGGGCTCCACGCCAACTACCTGTCCAACCGGGGCGACGAGGTCTGCTCCTCCTGCCATCCCGACAGCCCCGCCGGCGCGACCCGCTGCCTGCGCGACGTGCACGGGAATGCGGGGCTGACCTGCTCCTCCTGTCACGGGACCCTGGAGGACCACGCCATCTCCCTGCTCAAGAAGGAGAAGGCCGCGGGCAAGGCCGGGGCGGACAGGCTCCTGGCCAACCTGAAGCCGCGCATGGCCTCCTTCGAGGAGATCGAGCCGCGCACGCCCTGGGTCCAGGAGCCCGACTGCCTGACCTGCCACCAGGGCTTCGGCCCGCCTCAGTCGGACGTGGCCTTCAACACCTGGGTGGCGGACGCGAGCGGGCTCTACCGCAACCGCAAGGAGGATCTGGGCAAGGCGCCCTGCATCGCCTGCCACAACTCGCCGCACGCCATCTACCCCACGGTGAACCCCTACGGCGCGGACCGGGACAACGTGCAGCCCCTCCAGTACCAGGGCCTGGCCGGCCCCATCGGCAAGGGGGGCAACTGCCGGGTCTGCCACGGCGAGGGCTTCGACCTGGCCCCGTCCGACTCGCCGCACCACCCCATGGGGCTGCGGTAGGGCGGCTTCCAGGGGCTGCGGGGCCGGGCCGGAGGCAACCCCGGCCCGGGCATTGACATCGCCGCGGCTTGCATTTAACTAGAGCCTCTTTTTGACGGCGTCCCGGGGAGGATTGCGCCCTGGGGCCAGACCACAGAAGGTAGACGCACGGCCATGTTCGACAGCCTTTCCGACCGCCTGAATGCGGTGTTCAAGCGCTTCCGCGGCGTCGGCCGCCTGGACGAGGAGAACGTCCAGGAGGGCCTGCGCGAGGTGCGCCTGGCCCTGCTCGAGGCCGACGTCAACTTCAAGGTGGTCAAGGACTTCGTGGACCGGGTCCGGGAGAAGTGCCTGGGCCAGGACGTCCTGAAGTCCCTGACCCCCGGCCAGCAGGTGGTCAAGATCGTCCACGACGAGATGGTGGAGCTGCTCGGCGGCGAGACCAGGCCCCTGGACCTGCGCGGCAAGCCGGCCATCGTCATGATGGTGGGCCTGCAGGGCTCGGGCAAGACCACCACCACGGCGAAGCTGGCCCTGCACTACCGCCGGACCATGAAGATGAGGCCCTACCTGGTCCCGGCCGACGTGTACCGGCCCGCGGCCATCGACCAGCTGCACACCCTGGCCCGGCAACTGGACCTCCCGGCCTTCCCCTCCGCCACCGCCATGAGCCCGGTGGACATCTGCCGCCAGGCCGTGGAGCGGGCCCGCGCGGAAGGGCACAACCTGGTCCTGCTGGACACCGCCGGCCGCCTGCACATCGACGAGGCGCTCATGCAGGAGCTGGCGGACATCAAGGCCGCGGTCTCCCCGGGCGAGATCCTCTTCGTGGCCGACGCCATGACCGGCCAGGACGCGGTCACCGTGGCCAAGAGCTTCGACGAGAAGCTGGACGTGTCCGGAGTGGTGCTCACCAAGATGGACGGCGACGCCCGCGGCGGCGCGGCCCTGTCCATCAAGAGCGTCACCGGCAAGTCCGTGAAGTTCGTGGGCATGGGCGAGAAGGCCTCGGACCTGGAGGTCTTCCACCCCGACCGGGCGGCCTCGCGCATCCTGGGCATGGGCGACGTGCTCACCCTCATCGAGAAGGCCCAGGAGGAGTTCGACGCGGACGAGGCGGAAGCCATCGGCCGCAAGATGCAGCGCGCCGAGTTCGATTTCGAGGACTTCCGCACCCAGATGCGCCGCATGAAGAAGATCGGCTCCCTGGAGAGCATCCTCAAGCTCATCCCGGGCATGTCCGGCCTCAAGGACAAGCTGGGCGAGATCAACATCCCGGAGAAGGACATGGCCCGCATCGAGGCCATGATCGGCTCCATGACCATGAAGGAGCGGCGCAACCCGGACCTCATCGACCAGAGCCGGCGCAAGCGCATCGCCCGGGGCTCCGGGACCACGCTCCAGGACGTTTCCCAGCTCATCAAGCAGTTCGAGCAGATGCGCCTGATGATGAAGCGCATGCTCGGCGGCAAGGGGGGCAAGGGCGGCAAGATGCCGAAGATGCCCCCGATGGGCCAGATGGGCCAGATGGGCCAGATGGGCCAGATGGGGAAGATGCCCGGGCTCCCGGGCGGCCGCATGCCCGCCGGGATGCCGGGGATGCCCGGCCTGGGCGGGATGCCCGGGATGCCGGGAATGCCCGGCCTGGGCGGCATGGGCGCGGCGTCCGCCGCCTCGCCCGGCGAGGAGGCGCGGGCCCGCGCCCGCGCCAAGCGCAAGAAGGAAAAACGGAAGAAGAAACGCAAGTAGCCCCGCCCGCGGCCGGTGGTCGGCCGCCCGTTACGGGCTTTGCTTTTTCATTCACATGGACTAAACCAACTCGGGGGTATACGAGAAATGGCTATCAAGTTGCGTCTGACCAGGATGGGTTCCAAGAAGCGTCCGTTCTACCGGATCGTGGCCGTGGACAGCGCCAACCGTCGCGACGGTCGCGCCCTGGACTACGTGGGTCACTACAACCCCATGGTGGAGCCGGCCGAGATCAAGCTGGACCAGGAGAAGGTCAAGCTCTGGCTCGAGCGCGGGGCCACGCCCAGCGACACGGTCCGCTCCCTGCTCAAGCAGGCCGAAGGCTCCAAGTAGCTTTCCCATCCGGCGCATTCTGACGACCGAGTACCCTGGCGGTCTAACTGGGCGGAGGTGATCATGCTGAAGGGTCTCATCGAGTTCATCGCCAAGGCGCTGGTGGACAATCCGGAACAGGTGCGCGTGTCCGAGATCGAGGGGGAGCAGACGTCGGTCATCGAGCTCAAGGTCGCCAAGGAGGACCTGGGCAAGGTCATCGGCAAACAGGGCCGCACCGCCCGGGCCATGCGCACCATCCTGGCCGCGGCGTCGACCAAGAACCGCAAGCGGTCGGTCCTGGAGATCCTCGAGTAGCGGAGCGCGGGCGCCGGGGCCGGGAGGCCGCGGCGCCGGCGCGGGAAGTCCCATGCCGATCAAGACCAGGGACCTCGTCCTGCTGGGCGAGGTCACCAAGCCGCACGGCATCCGGGGCGAGGTCTGCGTGAAAAGCCATGCGGACTCGCCGGATGTCTTCCTGCGCGTGTCCCCCCTGTACCTGGCCCGGCCCGGGGAGAAGCCCCGGCCGGTCCGGCTGCAGGGCCTGCGCGAGCACAAGTCCAGCATCCTGGCCCGCTTCGCGGGCGTGGAGGACCGCAACGCGGCCGAGGACCTGCGCGGCTGCAGGGTCCTGGCCCAGGCCGCGGACCTGCCCGCCCTGGCCGCGGACGAGGTCTACCTGCACCAGGTGGAGGGCCTGGCCGTGCTCCTGCCCGACGGCAGCCGCCTGGGGGTGGTGGAGGCGGCCGACGCCTCCTCGGGACAGGAGCTCTGGCTCATCCGCAGCGAGAGCGGCCGGGAGGTGCTCCTGCCCGCGGCCTTCGTGACCGGCCTGGACCTGGACGCGGGCGCGGCCGTAGCGGATCCGCCCCCGGGGCTCCTGGATCTCTATCTCGGCGACTAGCGTCGCGTCCGCGGAGTCCCCGTGCGCATCACCATCGTCACCCTGTTCCCGGAGTTCTTCGCCTCGCCTCTGGCCTGCGCCCTCATGGGCAAGGGCCGCGAGGCCGGGGTGGTGGACTTCGCCCTGGTCAACCCGCGGGACTTCACCGCCGACCGCCACCGCACGGCCGACGACCGGCCCTACGGCGGAGGGCCGGGCATGGTCATGCTGGCCGAGCCCCTGGCCCGGGCCCTGGAGTCCGTCGAGCGGCCGGGACGCATGCTGCTCACCTCGCCCCGGGGCCGGGCCCTGGACCAGGACCTGGCCCGGGAGCTGGCCGGGGAGGAGTCCCTGACCATCGTGTGCGGACGCTACGAGGGCCTGGACGAGCGGCTGTGCGAACTCTTCCCCCTGGAGCACGTGCGGGTGGGCGAGGCGGTGCTCAACGGCGGCGAGGCCGCGGCCCTGTGCCTGGCCGAGGCCGTGGCCCGGCTGCGGCCGGGATTCATGGGCCATGCGGACTCGGGCGAGGAGGAGAGCTTCTCCCGGGGGCTGCTGGAGTACCCGCACTACACCCGGCCCGAGGTGTTCCGCGGCCTGGCCGTGCCCGAGACCCTGCTCTCGGGCGACCATGCGCGCATCGCCCGCTGGCGTCGGGAGCAGGCCCTGGCCGAAACCCTGCGCCGACGCCCGGACCTCCTGGAGAGCGCGGATATGGACCGGGAGGACCTGAAGGCCCTGCGCCGGCTGCGCCGCGAAGGCCCGGCCCGGCCCGGGCGCAACCTCTATCTGGCCCTGGTCCACGCCCCGGTGCTCAACAAGTTCGGGGAAGTGACCGCAGTGTCTTTGACAAACCTTGACGTTCACGATATAGGCCGCGTTTCCCGCACGTACGGTGCGGGAGGCTTGGCCGTGGTAACGCCCCTGGAGGACCAGCAGGCCTTGCTCGCGCGGCTCCTCGGGCACTGGACCGAGGGCGCGGGCAGCCGCTCCAACCCGGACCGGGCCGAGGCCCTGGACCGGGTGGCCGGGCTGCCGGACCTGGACGCGGCCGTGGCCTGGGTCACGGAACTGGCCGGTCGCCGGCCGCGGGTGGTGGCCACGTCGGCCCGGGGCGTGGGCGACCTGACCCTGCCCCGGGTGAGGGAGTGGCTGCGCGGCGAGCCGGTGCTCCTGGTGCTGGGCACCGGGCACGGCCTGGCCCCCGAGGTCCTGGAGCGGGCCGACGGGGTGCTCCGGCCCCTGCGGCCCCTGGGCGAGTATAACCACCTGCCGGTGCGCGCGGCCGCAGCCATCCTCCTGGACCGGCTGCTGGGCGACGCGGGGTAGGGGAGACATCACGAGATTTCCGCAAGGAGAAGCGATATGAACGCCATCAGGAAGATCGAATCCGAACAGATGCGCATGGACATCCCCCGGCTGCACTCCGGGGACACCGTGAAGGTGCACCTGCGCATCATCGAGGGTGAAAAGGAACGCATCCAGGTGTTCCAGGGCAACGTGATCCGCGTGCGCAAGGGCACGGCCAACGCCACCTTCACCGTGCGCAAGATCTCCGACGGAGTCGGGGTGGAGCGCATTTTCCCCATGCACTCCCCGTTCATCGAGCGGGTCGAGGTGGTGGGCGAGGGCAAGGTGCGCCGCAGCCGGCTCTACTACCTGCGCCGCCTGCGCGGCAAGGCCGCCCGGGTCAAGGTCAAGAACACCTGGGAATAACCGGGTGCTCCGGGCGCGGGCGGTCCGCACCCGGGCTGCGCCGCGGCCCGGCGGAGCGTCCATGCCCCTGATCTCCGGCCTACCTTCCCTGCCCGAGGGTTTCGCGGGCGTGGACGAGGCCGGCCGCGGCTGCCTGGCCGGGCCGGTGGTGGCCGCGGCGGTGATCCTTCCGCCGCGCCATGGGCTGGCCGGACTCGACGACTCCAAGGCCCTGTGCGCCGAGGCGCGGCAGGATCTGGCCCCCAGGATCAGGGCGACAGCCCTGGCCTGGGGGCTTGGTCTTTCCTGGCCCCGGGAGATCGACCGGGTCAACATCCTCCAGGCCACCTTCGCGGCCATGGCCCGGGCCGTGGCCGCCCTGCGCATTGCGCCGGCCTCCCTGGCCGTGGACGGGCCGCACCCCATACCCGGCCACGTGCTGCGCCGCATCCTGAAGCCCGGCCTGCGCGACCTGGCCCAGCAGCCGGTGGTGGACGGCGACGCCCTGGTCCCGGCCATCTCCGCGGCGTCCGTCCTGGCCAAGACCTTCCGCGACGCGCTCATGGAGCGCCTGGACCTCCGCTATCCCGGATACGGCCTGGCCCTGCACAAGGGCTACGGCA
The DNA here is from genome assembly GCA_040753075.1 of Thermodesulfobacteriota bacterium. Taxonomy (GTDB): domain Bacteria; phylum Desulfobacterota; class Desulfovibrionia; order Desulfovibrionales; family Desulfovibrionaceae; genus UBA6814. Next base: position 4,630 of record JBFMHA010000010.1, on the reverse strand, counting down.
CGGCCGAGCACCGGGCCGCGGTGCTCCGGCTCGGTCCCTGCCGCCTGCACCGCATGACCTTCCGGGGCGTGCGCCCCGAGCCCCCGGCCCAGGAGCAGGGGAGGTTGTGCTGATGCGGATGGCGCGCATGCCTTGCTGAAAGAGTCGCCATGTCCGCTGCAAAGAATACCTGCCAGGCCCCGCACCTGCGCACCGGTCGCCAGGGCGAGGATCTGGCCGAGCGGCGCCTCAAGGCCCGGGGTCTGCGCATCCTGGAGCGCAACTTCCGCACCCGGCACGGCGAACTGGACCTGGTCTGCCGGGCGGGCGACACCCTGGTGTTCGTGGAGGTCAAGACCCGCAAGGCCGGGTCGCGGGCCGAGCCGCATCAGGCCCTGACCCCGGCCAAGCGCGTCCGGCTGGCCCGGGCCGCGGCCGAGTACCTTTCGGCCCGGGGCGGCTGGGACCGTCCCTGCCGCTTCGACCTGGTGGAGGTGGTGGCCCCGGGCACGCCGGACGAGGCTGTGCGGCACATCGAGAACGCCTTTGCGCTGGACGGGGCGGAGGCCGGGGCCGGAGGATGGCAGCCTTGGTGATCCCGGCGTTGTCCTCGGCCCGGCAACGGGATAGAGGACATCCATGTCGGACATGAACCTTTCCCCCCTGGACGGCCTCGGCGCCGACGGCAAGGACGCCTACCTGGAGTTCCTGCTCTGGCACTACCGGGTGGTGGACGCCTTCTGGTTCATCCGGGTGGAGGAGCAGTACGGGCAGGGCGCGGCCGAACTCCTGAACGAGCGGGTCTGGGGCAAGAGCGCCCAGCTCGCGGCCCGGGACCTCAAGCGCCGCTTCGGCCCCTTCCCGCCGGGCCTGCCCGGGTTCAAGCAGGCCCTGGCCCTGTTCCCCTGGGCCATGATCGTGGGCTACGCCATCCAGGACCTGGGCGACCGTCTGGTCATCGAGGTCCCGGACTGCCCGGCCCAGCTCGGCCGCCTCAGGCGCGGCAAGGGGGAGTATTCCTGCAAGGCCATGCACCACGCCGAGTTCGCGGCCTTTGCCGCGGAGATAGACCCCGCAGTGCGGGTCGTATGCGATTTCGCGCCGCCGGACCCGCATCCGGTCGGGACCTTCTGCCGCTGGCAATTCGTCATGGACGGAACCGATCATGGAGGAGCCCAATGAAACTGAGCACCACGGCGTTCACCCCGGGCGGACGCATCCCCCTGCAGTACACCTGCGACAGCAGCGACTTCTCCCCGGACCTGGAGTGGGAGGACGCGCCGCAGGGCGTGGAGAGCTTCGCGCTCATCATGGACGATCCGGACGCGCCCAAGGGGACCTGGGTGCACTGGCTGGTCTACAACATCCCGGCCCCGGCCTTCCGTCTGGCGGCCAAGATCCCGCGCGAGGCCGAGCACGCCTCGGGCCTCAAGCAGGGGGCCAATTCGTGGGGCCGCATCGGCTACGGCGGCCCCTGCCCGCCTTCCGGCGTCCACCGCTATTTCTTCCGGCTCTACGCCCTGGACACGGTGCTCGATCTGCCGGGCGGGGCGAGCCGGGACGAGGTGGAGGCGGCCATGGCCGGGCGCGTGCTTGACCAGGCCGAACTCATGGGGACCTATTCCCGCTGAACCGGACCGCCGGAGGCCGACATGCGCAACGCACTCCTGACCCTGGCCCTGGTCCTGGCCCTGGCCGCGGCCCTGCCCGCCCGGGCCGCGGATTTTTCGGTGAGCAGCCCGGCCTTCGCCGAGGGGCGGCCCATTCCCGCGGCGTACGCCTGCGCCGGCCGGGACGCGAATCCCACCTTGCTCTTCCGCAACGCGCCGGCCGGGACCAGGTCCCTGGTCCTCATCATGGACGATCCGGACGCGCCGGGCGGGACCTGGGTGCACTGGCTGGTCTACGACATCCCGGCCGCGAGCTCCGGCCTGCCGGAGAACCTGCCCCGCACCCCGCAACTCCCGGGCTTGGCCACCCAGGGCCGCAACTCCTGGGGCAGGGTGGGGTACGGCGGGCCCTGTCCTCCGTCGGGAACGCACCGGTACGTGTTCCGTCTGTATGCGCTGAACGTGGTCCTGGGGCTGGCGCCCGGGGCCGGCCGGGAGCAGCTGGAGGCGGCCATGGCCGGCCATGTGCTGGGCCGGGCCGAGCTGCTGGGCGTGTTCGGCAGGTAGGCGGCCTCGCGTTTCCTCCTGCAATAACGGCGCACCATCATTTTTTCATGAACGGAATTCGGATGCATGATCTGGCGTATCGTACGAAAAGATAAGCATATATTCTCCTGGCGTCACAGCCCAGCTTCTTTTGAACTGAAAGTTCTTGTGTTGCTGCAGGTGGTTAGCGGGGCGGCGCGCAGTATAGGCTGCCTTGACGATCCATAGCGGGTTACTATACTTGCGGGTGCTGATGAGTTAAGGGCCGCGAACGTGCTTGCCTTTTCTGGAAGGTTTGGGCACGAGGCTGGGTTGGGATGGGATTGTGGCGCCAAGCCGCAAGCCGGGGGATCCGGCTGACTCCCGGCAGCAAAACGACCGTGTCAGCCTTTGGTTTTTCGAGACGGATCGGAGGCTGATCCCTTGTGCTCCCGAACCGGCCTGCCCGGCGCAGGGCCGGGTTCGGGCAGCAGATGGGCCGGAATGCCCAGGGCCACGAGTTCGGCAATGAGCCGCGCCGGACGGCGCGTGCCCTGGAGGATGCGGGTGATCATCGAGGGGTGGACACCGAGGCGGGTGGCGAGATCCCTCTTCAAGATGCCCCGCAGCGCAAGCCAAGCGTTGAGTTTGGCTTGACGAGAGGTGGAGAGTAGGTCAAATTGTTGACCAGCGTGATTGGGCGTCATGGTGTGCTGTATAGGTTGAATCAGCCTTCTATGGCATGCTCGATGTGACGTCAAGAAGCGCGCTGAAGTAAACCCGAGAGGATTCTGATCATGACCAAGACCCGTGGTGAAAAGGATGCCGGCTTCGGGCCCGTGCTCGATCGCATCAAGGACTCGACCGGGGCCAGGACCCAAGTGGAGTTGGCCGCCGTGCTCGGCATTCGCCAGTCCAGCATTTCCGACGCCAAGCGCCGCAACTCGGTGCCCTCGGACTGGTATCTCAAGCTGTTCCGCAAGTACGGCCTCAACCCCGACTGGCTCGCCCTGGGCCGGGGTCCGCAATACATCAAGACCAAGGAAGGCTACCATCCCTACGACGAGCCGGCCCTGTCCTCCTTCCACGAGGATGCGTCGGCGTACGGCGACCCCCTGGCCTCGGGCAAGACCGTGACCTTCTACGCCATGACCGGCGAGAACACCAAGGAGGGGCGCTGGAAGCCCGTGTCCGCCGGCGAGGTCAGCATTCCCGTGGCCTACGACCGCGAGTCGCTCCTGGTCATCCAGATGGACGGCTCGGCCATGGAGCCCCTCATCCGCGGCGGCGCCTACGTGGGCCTGGACCGAGAGCAGACCTCGGTGCGCTCCGGCGAGCTCTACGCCGTGCAGATGCCCTACGAGGGCATGACCCTCAAGCGCATCTTCCTGGACACCGAGAAGGGCCGTTACCTCCTGCGCTCGGAAAACCCCGCCCACGCCGAGCAGGCCTTCCCCGTGGAGGAGTTCGCAGACAAGATCGTGGGCCGCGTCATCTGGATCATCCAGGAAATCTAGCCGTTCTCGCAGCGCATTCCCTGGCCTCCTCCCGTCCGGGAGGGGGCCTTTCCGCGCTTGCTCCCGTCCTCCCTACCTGCTATCCCAAACTCCCGCCCGGCCCGAACCCGAGGAGAATCGCCCCAAGGAGGACCCGATGGACAAGCCGGTCACCGTTCCCGACATCCTGCTGGCCAAGGGCGGCCGCAAGCTCACCATGCTCACCGCGGCCGACGCCAGCCTGGCCCGCCTGGTGGACCAGGCCGGAGCCGACATGGTGCTGGTGGGGGACTCCCTGGCCATGGTGGCCCTGGGCCACGACGACACCCTGGGCGTGGGGCTGGAGACCATGCTCCTCTTCACCCGCGCCGTGTCCTCCGCCGTAACCCGCGCCCTGGTGGTGGGAGACATGCCCTTCCTCTCCTACCAGCCCAGCGACGAGATGGCGGTGATCTCCGCCGGCCGCTTCCTGGCCGAAGGCAAGGCCTCGGCCGTGAAGGTGGAAGGCGGCGCGCGCATGCTGCCGCGCATCCGGGCCATGCTCGCCGCGGACATCCCGGTCATGGGCCACATCGGCCTCACCCCCCAGTCCCTGGCCCGCATGGGCGGCTTCAAGGTTCAGGCCAAGACCGCGGAAGCCGCCCGCATCCTGAGGGACGACGCCCTGGCCCTGGCCGAGGCCGGCTGCTTCGCCATGGTCCTGGAAGGCATCCCCGGCGAAGTGGCCCGGATCGTCACCGAGGCCGTCCCCGTCCCCACCATCGGCATCGGCGCCGGCCCCCACTGCGACGGCCAGGTCCTGGTCACCCACGACGTGCTCGGCCTGTTCGAGCGCTTCACCCCCAAATTCGTCAAACGCTACGCCAATCTCTCCCAGACCGTCCGCGACGCCCTCGCCGCCTTCAAGTCCGACGTGGAGGCCGGAGCCTTCCCCGGCCCCGAACACACCTTCCGCCTCAAAGACGAAGAACGCGCCAAGCTCGCGGAGTAAGAGGGACGAGAGGGGAGGGGAAACCCCCC
>JBFMHA010000009.1:0-85267 GCA_040753075.1 Thermodesulfobacteriota bacterium | reverse complement strand
CCTGGCGGGTTCTGGACGGGGCGGTCTGCCTCACCCTCTGGGGCGTGGCCGTGTCCCTGGCCCGGTCCGCCTGGGCCGGGGGATTCTAGGCGTGGTGCGCGACATGCCGGATCGGGGGAGAGGGTTTATTCAGAAAACACAAGGTGTTTTCGTTTGATTCCGCCCGCGGCCTGGCGGGTTCTGGACGGGGCGGTCTGCCTCACCCTCTGGGGCGTGGCCGTGTCCCTGGCCCGGTCCGCCTGGGCCGGGGGATTCTAGGAGTTCTTAGAGACCGACAGACCGGCGCAGGGCGTCCAGTTCCCGGTCGGTGAGGGGCCGGGCCTCGCCGGGCCTGAGCGCGCCCAGCTCCAGCGGACCCAGGGCCACGCGGACCAGCTTGAGCACGGTGAGATCCAGGTCCCGGCACATGCGGCGTATCTGGCGGTTGAGGCCCTGGCCCAGGACGAGGCGCAACACGGAGCGGCCCGGGCCGGTCTCCAGGATGTCGGCCTGGGCCGGGGCCAGGCGCTCGCCCTCGGCCAGGGTCATGCCCGCGCGCATGGCGGCGAGCGCCTTTTCCGGCACGGGGCCGCGCACCGTGACCTCGTAGACCCGGGGCAGGTGGCGCCGGGGGTGGGTGAGGCGGTTGCACAGTTCGCCGTCGTCGGTGAGCAGCAGGAGGCCCTCGGAAAAGAAATCCAGCCGGCCCACGTGCACCAGCCGGCGGCTCCGGTACTTCTCGGGCAGGAGGTCGAAGACCGTGGGCCGGCCCTCGGGGTCCCTGGCCGTGGTCACGGTGCGCACCGGCTTGTGCAGCATGAGCACGAAGGACGCGGTCCCGGCCGGGACCAGGTCCACCGGCCTGCCGTCCACCTCCACCCGGTCCCGGGCCGGGTCCACGGCCTGTCCGGGCTGGGCCGGGACGCCGTTGACCAGCACCCGGCCCGCGGCAACCAGCTCGTCCGCGGCCCGGCGGGAGCAGACTCCGGCCTGGGCCAGGGCCTTGTTGATGCGCACGGCCTGCGGCGCCGCAGGGGCGGGGGAGGGGGGCTTCGGACCGGCCTTGCGGGCCGGGCCGGGCCGGCTGGATCGGACAGGCTTGGGCGGCATGCCGCCGGGTTACACCTGGATGACCTTGGAGGCAAGCTGGAGGCTGGTGACCACGTCCAGCATGTTGGTGGTCTCGCCCACGGCCTTCCGCTCCAGGAGCCCGAAATGGGTCAGGCAGGCGCCGCAGACCAGGATGTCGACGCCCGCGTCGGCCAGGGCCTGCAGCTTGTCCAGCACCGGGCTGCCGGCCGCCGCCAGCTTGACCCCGGCGTTCACCAGGATGATCCGCCACAGATCGCCGCCCAGTTCGGGCAGCGTGCTGAGGAAGTTGGACATGAGCTTGCCGCCCAGTTCGTCGTCCCCGCGGCCGATGGTGTCGGAGGTGATGAACACCGCCATCTTGCGGCCCGGGCGGGGCGGTTCGGCGTCGGGCATGGGCGCGCAGGCGCAGGGTCCGGAGGCCGGCGTCGCGGCGGTTGCCGCGGCGGTCCCGACCACCTTCCAGAGGTTCCCGTCGCGCTCGACGGCCACCGCATAGCCGCGGGTGGACAGGAAGCGGGACACGTTCTCCCGGGCCGCTTCGTTGTCCACCAGCACGGCCACCTGGGCCGGGTTTTCGTTGTCAATGCACTGCTTGCATTGTAAGACGGGCTGCGGACAGGGCAGCCCGGCGCAGTCCAGGGTCCGGGGCATGGGCTTGACTCCTAGGGGTTTCGTGTCACATACACCCCTGCCCGGCCCGCAGGCCAATCGAAACCGTCTATGCCTTCAAGATTCATCCATACATTTTCCTGATACGAGGCGCGTTTGGGTTCCGACAGCAAGATATCGGCCATGAAGAGCCTGCCGCTCCTCAAGCGCTGCCTGGGCTATTTCCTGCCGCACAAGGCGCGCATCGCGGTGGCGGTGGTCTCCATGACCATCGTGGCGGCCATGACCGGCGCCGCGGCCTACCTGGTCAAGCCGGCCTTCGACGACATCTTCGGCAAGAAGGACCAGTCCGCCCTGCTGCTCATCCCCCTGGCCTACGTGGCGGTCTTCGCCCTGAAGGGCGTGTTCCGCTACCTCCAGAACTACGAGATGCGCATGGCCGGGCTCAAGGTCCTGGAGACCCTGCGCAACGAACTGCACGCCAAGATGGTCCGCCTGCCGGTGCGCTTTTTCGAGGACAACCAGGTGGGCATGCTCATGAGCCGGATCATCATGGACGTGAACCAGATCCGCAACAGCCTGCCCTCCCTGGTCATGCTGATGCGCCAGGTGCTGGAGATGGGCTTCCTCATCGGGGTGGCCTTCTACCAGGACGCCTTCCTGGCCACCGCGGCCCTGGTGGTCCTGCCCCTGGCCGTGTACCCCATCGTGTACTTCGGCAAGAAGCTGCGCGCCATCGGCCGCCGCAACCAGAGCAAGATGTCGGACATCTCGGTGCTGCTCCAGGAGGTCTTCTCCGGAATCCGGGTGGTCAAGGCCTTCGCCAACGAGGGCCGCGAGGACGCCGCGTTCCAGGGCCAGAACCGCAAGCTGCTGGACATCGCCCGCAAGGAGGTGGTGTACTCCGAGCTGTCCTCGCCCCTCATGGACCTGGTGGGCGCCCTGGGCACGGCCTTCGTCATGTGGTACGGCGGATCCAAGGTCATCGCCGGCGAAACCACCCCGGGCTCCTTCTTCTCCTTCATCGTGGCCGTGGGCCTGCTCTACGAGCCCTTCAAGAAGTTCAACAGCGCCAACATGGACATCCAGCGCGCCCTGGCCGGCGCGGAGCGGGTGTTCGAGATCCTGGACTCCCCGGACATCGTGGTGGAGCAGGGCGGGGACGAGGTCTTCGCCCCGCCCTTCGCCGAACTGCGGCTGGAGGGGGTGAGCTTCACCTATCCCGGCTGTCCGGCCCCGGCCCTGGACCGGGTCGACCTCACGGTCAAGGCCGGCCAGCGGGTGGCCCTGGTGGGGCCCTCGGGCGCGGGCAAGTCCACCCTGGTCAGCCTCATCCCCCGCTTCTACGATCCCGAAGCGGGCCGCATCACCCTGAACGGCCGGGACCTCAGGGACTACACCCTGGAAAGCCTCCGCCGGAACATGGGCATGGTGTCCCAGGACACCTTCCTGTTCAACGCCTCGGTGCGGGAGAACATAGCCTACGGCCAGGAGGCCGTGGACCAGGCCGCGGTGGAGGAGGCCGCCCGGGCGGCCTATGCCCACGAGTTCGTCACCGCCCTGCCGGAAGGCTACGGCACGGTGCTCGGGGAGCGGGGGGTCAAGATCTCCGGCGGCCAGAAGCAGCGCCTGACCATCGCCCGGGCCCTGCTCAAGAACCCGCCCCTGCTCATCCTGGACGAGGCCACCAGCGCCCTGGACACCGAGAGCGAGCGCATCGTGCAACTGGCCCTGGAGAACCTCATGCAGAGCCGGACCTCGGTGGTCATCGCCCACCGCCTGTCCACGGTGCTCTCCGCGGACGTGATCGTGGTCATGGAGGCGGGGAGGGTGGTGGCCCAGGGGCCGCACGCCGAGCTCCTGGAAACCTGCCCGCTCTACGCCAAGCTCTACGCCATGCAGTTCAACGAGGCGGAGCCCGCTTCCGCCCCGCCCGACCGGGGCTGACCGTGCGCATCCCGCCCGAGCGCCTCGTCCCGGCCCTGTACTGGACCTTCCGGGCCTGGGAGGCGACCCTGCGCATCGAGGAGGTCAACCTCGACCCCGTGCGGCGGATCTGGGACCAGGGCGGCCGGGTGGTCTTCGCCTGCTGGCACAACGAACTCTTCGCCTGCATCACGGGCCGCGCGGACAAGAAGATGGTGACCATCGTCAGCGCCTCGGGCGACGGCGCGCTTCTGGCCGGGGTGCTCTCCCGCCTGGGCTTCTGGTGCGCCCGGGGCTCCAGCTCCAGGTTCGGGGTGCGCGCCCTGGTCCAGGCCGTGAAGGTCATGCGCGACCAGGGCCGGGACGGGGTCGTCACCGTGGACGGCCCGCGCGGCCCGCGCCACCAGGTCAAGGACGGGGTGGTCTACCTGGCCCACCGCCTGGGCGCGTACCTGGTGCCCACCCGCGGCCTTTCTTCCCGCAAGCACGTGTTCGCCAGGGCCTGGGACCGCTTCGAACTGCCCCTGCCCCTGGCCCGCTGCCGGGTGGTGTACGGCGAGCCCTACAGGATCGAGGCCGAAACCCTGGACCAGCCGGCCGTGGACCGGGAAACCGCGCGCCTGGCGGAGAAGCTCCATGCCCTGGGCTAGGATACTGGGCCGCACCGCGGTCCCGGTGCTCCTCTATCACCAGCTCGGCGCGGGAGGGGTGGGCCGGCAGGCCTTCCGGGAGCAGATGCGCTGGCTGGCCGAGGCCGGAGTGCGCACCCTGCGGCCCGGCGAACTGGCCCGGGTCCTGGCCGGCGAGCCCCTGGACCGGCCGGCGGCGCTCGTCACCTTCGACGACGGGTTCCGCGACCTGTACACCTTCGCCCTCCCGGTGCTGGCCGGGCTGGGCCTGTGCGCCACGGTCTTCGCCATCACCGGCCGGCTGCGGCCCGATGCCGAGGCCGGGCAGGACGGCGAGATCGCGGCCGGGGAGGCCATGCGGGGCTTCCTGCTGCGCGGCGACCGCTCGGCCTGGCTCTCGGCCGGGGAGTTGCGGGAAATGGCCGACAGCGGGGTGTTCAGCGTGGGGTCGCACACCGCCTCCCACGCCATGGTCCCGGTTTCCGGACCCGAACTGTCCGTCCTGCCGGAGCACTGGGCCTACGCCCCCTGGCAGGGCGGGCCCGGCCCCTATCCCCGCCTGGCCCCTGAACTGGCCGGTCCGGCCTGGCTGGCGGAGCAGGGCAGGGCGGAGACCGAGGCCGAGTTCGGCGAACGGGCCGGCAGGGTGCTCGCCGAGTCCCGGGCCGGGCTGGAGGCCGTCCTGGACCGTCCGGCCGCAACCCTGGCCTGGCCCTGGGGCGCGTTCCATCCCCAGGCCAAGGCCGCGGCGCAGCGGGCCGGGTTCTCCCTGGCGTTCACCACTGCGCGGGGGCCGGCCGGAGCAGGGACGGACCCCCTGGCCGTTCCCCGGCTGGAGGTCAGGAAGAACCAGGGGATGTCCTGGTTCGCCAGCCGGATGGCCGCCTATTCCCGGGCCTGGACCGCGCGGCTCTACTCGGGCATGAGGGTCTGACCGTGCTCCACCTGGCCTACGAAACCCTGGCCGCCCTGGGCGGCCGCCTGAGCCCGGACGGCGCGGCCAAGGCCGGCGCGGTCCTGGGCGCGGCCATGTGGCGCCTGCTGCCGGGCCGGCGGCGGCTGGCCAGCGAGGCCATGGCCCTCCACCTGGGCCTGGACCCGGCCGCGGCCGAGTCCCTGGCCCGGCTGAGCTTCACGCACAACGCCCGGTCTTTCCTGGAGATACTGCTGACTCCCCGCCTGGACTGGCGCTTCCTGGAGGAGCGGGTGCGCATCGTGTCCCCGGACCTCTTCCATGCCTTCACCACCTCGCCCCGGCCGGTGGTGGTCGCCGCCGCCCACCTGGGGGCCTGGGAGTTCCTGACCCTGTTCTCCCGGCTCTTCTGGCCGGGCCGCCAGCGCATGGTGGTGGTGCGCCGGCCCCGCGACCTGGCCCTGCACCAGACCATGCTCCGGCTGCGCGGCGGGGTCGGCATCCGGATCGTGGAGCACCGCAACGCGGCCTTCACCGTGCTCAAGGGCCTCAAGCGCAAGGGCGTGGCCGCCTTCCTGGTGGACCACAACGCGAGCCGGGACGAGTCGGTGTTCCTGCCCTTCCTGGGCAAGGTCGCGGCGGTGAACGCCGGCCCGGCCCTGCTGGCGGTGCGGGGCGGGGCCGAGGTCTGGCCCTGCTTCCTGGTGCGCGAGGACGGGGAGGACGGCCGGGTGCGCTACGCCTTCCACCAGCAGCCCCCCCTGGACACCGCCTCCCTGGAGGGGAGCCGGGAGGAGAAGATCCGGCAGACCGCCGAGTTCTACACCGCGGCCGTGGAGCAGGCCGTCCGCGCCCACCCCGAGCAATGGTTCTGGATGCACCGCCGCTGGAAGACCCGGCCGCCGGGGGAGGAAGGAGACTAACCGGCAGGTTGAGCCGGGCTCACGGTCCCCGCTCCCCCTGGACTCGCCTGAGGTTTTCAGGGTAGGGGAGGGGTGGCTTTTCCACCCTCAGCGGCAGGAGTGCGGGCATGTTCCAGCGGGTCGCGGCGATGTGCGAGGGCGTGGGCGAGAAGTGCCCGGGCCTGGTCCGCTTCTGGAAGCGGCTGGTGACGGGCAAGGTGCTCATCTTCAGCTGCGGCGTCCTGTTCTCGGTCATCGTCTCCCTGCTCTACGTCAGGCAGCCGCTCCTGCTCCAGTTCCTGGACGAGAAGATCTACGACGTGCTCCTGACCCAGACCGCCGAGCCCAAGACCTCGGGCGTGCCGGTGATCTGCGACCTGGACGAGCGCTCCCTGGCCGAATACGGCCAGTGGCCCTGGCCCCGCTACCGGGTGGCCCTGCTCCTGGCCAAGCTCCGCCAGGCCGGGGCCATGGCCGTGGGGCTCGACATCGTGTTCGCCGAACCGGACAACACCTCGCCCCACGTGCTCCAGGCCCAGCTCAAGCGCGACCTGCAGCTGGACATGGGCTTCACCAACCTGCCCGAACAGCTCATGGACAACGACCTGGTCCTGGGCGGGGTGCTGGGCAGCGGCCCCTATGTGCTGGGGTACTTCTTCAACTTCAAGGGCGATGCGGTCTCCGGGGACTGCACCCTGCACCCGGTCAGCGCGGCCGTCAAGCGCGAGGCCGGGGTAGAGGCCGCGGGAAGTTACCTCCAGGAAGCCCCTTCGGTGATCTGCAACATCCCGCCCCTGTCCCAGAGCGCCCCGGCCTCGGGCTTCTTCAACGCCGACCCGGACCGGGACGGCATCCTGCGCCGGGTGCCGCTGCTCATGAACCACAAGGGGGGCCAGATCTACCCCAGCCTGGCCCTGGCCACCCTCATGCAGGCCACGGGCCTGAACCAGGTGGTGCTCAAGGTGGCCTCCGAGGGCGTGGAGTCCTTCAAGCTGGGCGACACCGTGATCCCGGTGGACCACGGCGCGCGGCTCATGCTCAAGTACCGCGGCCCGGGCGGGGCCTTCCCCTACATCTCGGCCTCCAAGGTCCTGGGCGACCGGTTGCAGCCGGACGAACTCAAGGGCAAGATCGTGTTCATCGGCACCTCGGCCGCGGGCCTCAAGGACATCCGGACCACGCCCTTCGACCAGAATTTCGCCGGCGTGGAGGCCCACGCCACGGTGGTGGACAACATCCTCACCAACGACTTCATCCATCGGCCGGTGTGGGCCATGGGCATGGAGTTCCTGCTCATCATCGTGGTGGGGGTGCTGACCACGGCGCTGCTCACCTGGAGCAGCGCGGCCCTGTCCGTGGTGCCGGTGGTGCTCACCGGAGCGGGGCTGTGGTTCGGCGCGGTCTACGTGATGGGGGAGAAGGGGTTCTACGTCTCGCCCGAGTATCCCCTGCTCCTGCTCGTCGGCAACTTCACCCTGCTCACCCTCATCAAGTTCTGGCGGGAGGAGGGGCAGAAGAAGTTCCTGCACGACACGTTCAAGAGCTACCTGTCCCCCGAACTCATCAACCAGATGTTCGAGAGCCAGATCACCCCCACGCTGGGCGGCGAGGCCAAGATGGTCACCGCCTTCTTCTCGGACATCCAGGGATTCTCGACCTTTTCCGAAAAGCTCACCGCCACCCAGGTGGTGGAGCTGCTCAACGAGTACCTCACGGCCATGACCGACACCCTGATGGTCGAAGAGGGCACGCTGGACAAGTACATCGGCGACGCCATCGTGGCCTTCTTCAACGCGCCCCTGGACGTGCCCGACCACGCCCTGCGGGCCTGCCGGGTGGCGGTGGGCATGCAGCTCAAGCTGGGCGAGCTGCGCGCCAAGTGGGCTTCGGAAAAAGAGGGCCCCGGCGAGCACCGCAACGCGAAGGACCTGCCGGAAGCAGAATGGAGGCCCGGGGACAAGTGGCCGGTCATCGTGCACCAGATGCGCATGCGCATCGGCCTGAACACGGGCGACATCGTGGTGGGCAACATGGGCTCGACCACCCGCATGAACTACACCATGATGGGCGACGCGGTGAACCTGGCCGCCCGCCTGGAGGCCGGGGCCAAGCAGTTCGGGGTCTACACCCTGGTGGCCGAGGCGGTGCTGGACACCGAGTTCGAGCATGAGGGCCAGACCCGCAAGGTCCGGGATCTGGTGGAGGCCCGCTTCATCGACAAGATCACCGTGGTGGGCAAGACCGAACCGGTCTCGGTGTACGAGGTCTGGGCCATGAAGGGAGAACTCACGGCCCAGGAGCAGGAGCTGTACCGCATTTTCGGCGAGGCCATGGCCCATTACCAGCGCACGGAATGGGACCAGGCCATCGAGAAGTTCACCCAGGCCAAGGCCATCGAACTGGTGCCCGAGGGCAAGACCACGCCCGCCAAGGTCTTCCTCCAGCGCTGCCTGGAGTACAAGGCCAATCCGCCGGTGCCTCCGGGCCAGCCCTGGGACGGCGTGTACCGCATGACCAAGAAGTAGCATCCTGTCGCCCTTCCCTGTCCGGTCCGGCCGGGCAGGGGAGGGGAGCCCCCTGCCCCGGTTTCCGCACCAAGGGACCAAGGCCCCAGGATCGCTTTGCGCGGCCCTTGGCAGGGGTCAGTATCGTCCTGAGGTCAGAAATGGCCTCTGCGGCCCGTTCTCTTGCGTGCTTCCGAATCGATCACCACACCTGACCGCGCCAACCGCTTGGAGGGACGTGTTCCGGGAGAGATGTCCGGGCGTCCGTCTGCCTGCTGCATCGAGATTGGACACGGCGAAGAGGACGCCAGGACCTTCATCCGATGCCTGAGCAAGTGTTTCACGACAGCGGCTGCCTGCAATAGTCCTTGTCTTCCAAGTGGTTACATGGTCAGTTTCGAGAATTAAAGTTAACATAATTTACATTATGAGACATAAAGAAACGGAAAAACCGCCATGCCGAAGGGCCTGTTCGGGCTGCTGGCAGTCCTCCCTCCGCGGACAATCCCTCCCTCCCTGGTGGCCTGCAGGCACGGCTGATCTCTCGCGTCGTAGCGCTCGATGATTCGCCAACGGCTCAAGAAGGAGGTCGGACATGGGGGCGGGCATGACGTTTTCTCGCGCTTTGCCCTGCGCTTTTGAGACGCCTGCGGAAACGGCCTGCTTCTGACTCTCGGGCCCGAGATCGGTTTCATCCGCCGGGCCTGCTCGGCCCGTCGGGCGCCTGAAGATGGGCCGACGAATCCGCAGAATGGCTGCTGTTACTGGACGTCCTGTTGGAACTTGCAGGAAAGACCTTGGCGGTAGGTCTTGGCTATCGGGTCTCGCAGGGGTGAGTTGTTCAGTAATAAGATTAAAGAATACGGGCTGATATTTTAAAAGTGAACAACTGCCCCATTGCCCTGCCCAAAAAAATGAAAAGGCCCTTGCGGGCCTTTTCCTAAATGTGACGGATGAAGAATTCGCTACTTCTTCTTGGCGGACTTCCTGGTCGACGCCCCTTTGGCTGGGGAGGCCTTGGCTGCGGCCGCCTTCTTGGCCGGGGCGGCCGGCTTGGCGGCCTTGGCTCCGGGGGCCTTCTCCCAGTCCTTGAGGAAGGTCGCCAGGCCCAGGTCCGTGAGGGGGTGTCTGGCGATGCGCTCCAGGACGTTGAAGGGCACGGTGACCACGTCCGCTCCCAGCAGGGCCGCCTCCTGGATGTGCAGGGGGTTGCGCACGCTGGCCACCAGGATGTCGGTGTCCAGGGCGTAGTTGTCGAAGATGGTCACGATGTCCGCGACGCAGTCCAGGCCGGTGTGCAGGATGTCGTCCAGGCGGCCCACGAAGGGCGAGACGAACGCCGCCCCGGCCTTGGCCGCCAGGAGCGCCTGCACGGGCGTGAAGACCAGGGTGCAGTTCACCGGGATGTCCATGGTCTTGAGCTCCCGGATGGCGGCCAGCCCCTCCATGGTCATGGGGATCTTGACCACCACGTTGGGGCCGAACTTGACCAGCTCCCGGGCCTCCTTGAGCATCTCCTTGGCCGTGGTGGCGATGACCTCCAGGCTCACCGGACCGTCCACCTCCTTGCAGATGGCCTCGGCCAGCTTGCGCCAGTCCTGGGACTCCCGGGCGAACAGGCTGGGGTTGGTGGTCACTCCGTCAATGAGCCCATACCCCTTGGCCTTGCGGATTTCCTCGAGATTAGCGGTGTCGATGAAGAAGCGCATGCCCTGCCTCCTTGCCCCGGGAGTCGCCCTACCCGGCTTTTTCCTGATCCGGTTTGCCCGCCTCTAGCTGCTTGAGATACTTGTCGCGGCATTCGTAGCTGCAAAAGGAATGCACGTTCTCGCCGGAGCGGACGCGGATGGGGCTGTCCTTCTCCACGTAGCTCCCGCAAATGGGATCCTTCACCATTTCTCCCGAGGCCACGAGCTTTTCTTCCTGTTTCTTGCTCTTGTCGTCTTTGACCTTCTTGTCGCCGGTGAAGAGCTTGTAGAGGAGGAAGGCGCCCAGCGCGATGAGTATCCAGCGTAACATGGCCTGCTCGGGTGGGTTGTGATCCTTAAAGCTTGGCTTTAAGAATTTTTATTCGTTTGAAATTGTTGCCTTTCATACGGCATCTGGACCTGCCTGGTAAATGCGTTCCTTCTCGATCCGGTACTCGAGCCGCCCCAGGCAGGCGGCCAGGGTTTCACCGTCCGGGAAGGCCAGGTCCGGGGTCAGGTCCGCCAGGGGGACCAGGACGAAGGCCCGCTCCCGCATCCGGGGATGGGGCAGGGTCAGCGGCCCGGACGCCAGGACCTCGCTGCCGAAGAGCAGCAGGTCCAGGTCGATGACCCGGGGGCCGAAGCGCTCCCCCTCCCCTGCTTCACCCGCCTTGGGGCGCGCCCGCCCCATGGCCGACTCGATGCCCGCCAGGGCCTGCAAAAGGTCCAGGGCTCCCGGACCGTTATATAGCACCTGCAGGACCTGGTTGGCAAACCAGGGCTGGCTCCTCAGGCCCTGGGGCTCGGTGCGGTAGACGGGCGAGGCCGCCACCACAGTGATTCCCGGGGCTTCCGCCAGCCGCTGCCGGGCTTCGGCCAGGTTGGCCTCGGGGTCGCCCAGGTTGGAGCCCAGGCCCAGGTACGCCCTCACGGCCTCTAGAGCTTTTGGGCGATGCGCGATACCGCCTCCTCCAGGCGCGGGGTGTCCACGGTCAGGGAGATGCGGAAGAAGCCCTCCCCGGGCGCGCCGAAGCCGTTGCCCGGGGTGGTCACCACGCCTGTCTCCTGGAGCAGCCTGGACACGAAGGCGGCCGAGGTCTGGCCCGCGGGGACCTTGGACCAGACGTAGAAGGTGGCCTTGGGATTGCGGCAGGCGATGCCGATCTTGCCCAGGGCCGCCACCACCACGTCCCGGCGCTCCCGGTAGATGGCGCGGTACTTCTCGGCATAGGGCTCGCCCTGGCTCAGGGCCACGATGCCCGCCTCCTGCACCGCCTGGAAGATGCCCGAATCCACGTTCTCCTTGATCTTGCCCAGGCCCTTGACCAGGGTCTCGTTGCCCACGGCCATGCCGATGCGCCACCCGGTCATGTTGTAGGTCTTGGACAGGGAGTGGAACTCGATGGACACCTCGCGCGCGCCCTCGAACTCCAGGATGCTGCGCGGCTTGTCCGCGGAGTCGTAGTAGACCTCGGTGTAGGCCGCGTCGTGGACGATGATGACCCCGAACTCCCGGGCCTTGGCGATGAGCTTGTGGTAGAAGCTGTCCGGCGCCGTGGCCGCGGTGGGGTTGTTGGGATAGTTCACGAAGATCATCTTGGCCCGCCGCCAGCTCTCCTCGGAGATGGCGTCCAGGTCGGGCAGGAAGTCGTTGTCGTCGGTCAGGGGCACGAACTGCACGTCTCCGCCCGCGAAGTTCACCGCGATGTTGTACACCGGGTAGTTGGGCGTGCACACCAGGGCCAGGTCCCCGGGGTTGATGAAGGCCAGGGGGAAGTGGGCGATGCCCTCCTTGGACCCGATGAGGCTCACCACCTCGCGCTCCGGGTCCAGGTCCACCCCGAACCGGGTCTTGTACCAGCCGGCCACGGCCTTCCGGAAGGTGGCGAGGCCGGTGTAGGACGGGTACTGGTGGTTCGCCGGATTGCGCGCGGCCTGGGCCAGGGCCTCCACGATGAAGTCCGGGGTGGGCAGGTCCGGGTCGCCGATGCCCAGGCTGATGATGTCCACGCCGCGGGCGCGCACTTCGGCCTTGACCCGGTCGATTTCCGCGAAAAGGTAGGGGGGCAGGCTGGCCAGCCGGCCGGCCAGGGGGAACTGGGGCATGGGGTGGGTCTCTCCTTGGCGCGAATTATGTCATGGCCCCGAGGCCACGGAAGGTTTTTCCTACGTGCCGCGGGCGGACGTTGTCAATGCGGGGCTTGCCTCCCCGGTCCGGCCCCGGGTATGGACTTGTGTCTTGCCCGCGCCTGTGTCAGGACATCACACCATGGTCCGCGCCCCTGCCCCCGACCCCTTCCCGCCGCGTCCCCGGGACTCTGCTGGAAAGAGCGCCCCTCCCCTTCCCGCCGCCGCGGAGCCTTCCGACCAGGCCGGGGGACACCCCTGGCTGGACCTCTTCCTGGAGCACTCCCTGGTGGTCAAGGGCCTGTCCGAGAACACCCTGGCCGCCTACGCCTCGGACCTGGGCCGTTTCCTGGGCTTCCTCGCCGGGCGGGGAGCCGGACCCGGTGACGTGGACAACGACACCCTGTTCCTCTACCTCATGCACGAGCGCCGCCAGGGCCTCTCCAGCCGTTCCCTGGCCCGCCGGCTTTCGGCCCTGCGCGGGTTCTACGACTTCCTGCGGGAGGAACGGCTGCTCGACCAGAGCCCGGCCCAGCACCTGGAGAATCCCAAGCTCCCCCGCCGGCTGCCCGAGGTCCTGTCCCAGGAGGAGGTGGCCGCCCTGCTCGCCCAGCCCGACACCGGCGACAAGCTGGGCGCCCGGGACCGGGCCATGCTGGAGCTGCTCTACGCCGCGGGCCTGCGGGTGTCCGAACTGGTGAACCTGCGGCCCCTGGACTACGATCCCCAGGCCGGACTCCTGCGCATCTTCGGCAAGGGGGCCAAGGAGCGGCTGGCTCCCATCCACTTCGCGGCCCAGGCCCGCCTGGACGCCTACCTGCGCGACTGGCGGCCGGCGTTCGCCCCGCGCGAGGACAAGGTCTTTCTCAACCGCTCGGGCAAGGGCCTGTCCCGGGTGGCGGTGTGGAAGAACATCCGGCGGTACGCCCTCACGGCCGGAATCCGCCGGTCCATCTCCCCGCACACCTTCCGCCACTCCTTCGCCACCCATCTCCTGGAGGGCGGGGCCGACCTGCGCACGGTGCAACTCCTCCTGGGCCACGCGGACATCTCCGCCACCGAGATCTACACCCACGTCCAGGCCGGCCGCCTGGCCCGGGCCCACCGCGAGTTCCATCCCCGCTCCCGCCTTCCGGAAAAGAATCCATGAGCGCCCGCACCCCCGCCCCCACGGTCATCACCTCGCACTCCAACGCGGACTTCGACGCCATGGCCTCCATGGTGGCCGCCAGCCGCCTCTATCCCGGCGCGGTGCTCATCTTCCCCGGCTCCCAGGAGAAGAACCTGCGCAACTTCTTCATCCAGAGCGCCATGTACATGTTCAATTTCAAGAACCCCAAGGAGGTGGACCTCTCGGCCACCACCACCCTGGTCATGGTGGACACCCGGCAGCGCTCCCGGCTGGTCCACGTGCATCCCGCCCTGGACAACCCCGGCCTCGCGGTCCACGCCTACGACCACCACCCGGACTCCGAGGACGACGTGCCCCACTCCGCAGGCGAGGTGAAGCCCTGGGGCTCCACCTCGGCCATCCTGGTGGACCTCATCAGGGCCCAGGGCCAGACCCTGGAGCCGGACGAGGCCACGGTCATCGGTCTGGGCATCTACGAGGACACCGGGTCCTTCACCTTCTCCTCCACCACCGAGCACGACCTCACGGCCGCGGCCTGGCTCCTGTCCCAGGGCATGGACGTGGCGGTGATCTCGGACCTCATCACCCGGGACCTGTCCTCGGAGCAGATCTCCATCCTGAACGCCCTGCTCGAATCGGCCCAGACCTACGATATCCGGGGGGTGCCGGTGGTGGTGGCCGAGGTGACCACCGAGGACTACGTGGGCGACTTCGCCCTGCTCGCCCACAAGCTGGTGGACATGGAGAACATCCGGGTGCTCTTCGCCCTGGGCCGGATGCACGACCGGGTGCACCTGGTGGCCCGCTCCCGCAGCCCGGAGGTGGACGTGGGCTCCATCTGCGCCAGCTTCGGCGGCGGCGGCCACGCCTTCGCCGCCTCGGCCAGCATCAAGGAGCGGCCCCTGGCCCAGGTCAAGGAAGAACTCTTCGCCCTGCTCTATTCCCACATCAATCCCCAGATCAAGGTCGACGACCTCATGTCCCGGCCGGCCATCGTCCTGGAGGAGGACAAGACCATCACCCAGGCCGTGGACCTCATGACCCGCTTCAGCCTGAAGACCCTGCCGGTGGTGGACCCGGCCACCGGGGCCTGCGTGGGGCTCCTGGAGCACCAGATCGCGGACAAGGCCCTGGCCCACGGCCTGGGCGACCTGCGCGCAGCGGAATACATGCTGCGGGACGTGATCTCCATCGCTCCCCAGACCGACCTCTACGAGGTCATCGAGCTGATCCTGGGCCACCGCCAGCCCCTGGTGCCGGTGGTGGACCAGGGCCGCGTCCTGGGCGTGCTCACCCGCACCGACCTCATCAACATCCTCATCGAGGAGCCGGCCCGCATCCCCGAGTCCCTGCTCCCGGAGCGCAAGCAGGAGCGCAACATCCGCATCATCCTCAGGGAGCGCCTGCCCCCGGCCATGGTGGGGCTCCTGGAGACCGCCGGCCGGCTGGCCGACGAGGTGGGCTGCACGGTGTACGCGGTGGGCGGGTTCGTGCGCGACATCCTGCTCATGACCCCCAACCTGGACTTGGACCTGGTGGTGGAGGGCGACGGGATCCTCTATGCCCAGGCCCTGGCCGCGGCCGTCGGAGGCCGGGTGCGGCCCCACCACAAGTTCAAGACCGCGGTGGTGGTGCTTCTCGACGGCCGCCGGGTGGACGTGGCCACCGCCCGCCTGGAGTACTACGAGTACCCTGCGGCCCTGCCCACGGTGGAGCTGTCCTCCATCAAGATGGACCTCTACCGCCGGGACTTCACCATCAACGCCCTGGCCGTGCAGCTCAATCCCGGTCAGTTCGGCCGTCTGGTGGACTTCTTCGGCGCCCAGCGCGACATCAAGGACCGCCAGGTGCGGGTGCTGCACTCCCTGTCCTTCGTGGAGGACCCCACCCGCATCCTGCGGGCCATCCGCTTCGAGCAGCGCTACGACTTCGCCATAGGCGGTCAGACCGAGCGGCTCATCAAGAACGCCCTGCAGTTGGACATGCTGGGCAAGCTCTCGGGCTCGCGCCTGTTCCACGAGCTCAAGCTCATGCTGGAGGAGAAGAAGGCCGTGGCCTGCATCAAGCGCCTGCGGCATTTCCGCATCCTGCGGGCCATCCATCCCTCGCTCATCCTCAAGCCCTTCATGGAGCTGCTCCTGGACGAGGTGGACAAGGTCCTGGGCTGGTATCGGCTCCTCTACCTGGAGCCCAAGGCCCGGGCCTGGCTGCTCTACTTCCTGGTGCTGGCCAACGGGTTCTCCGAGGAGGAGGAGGCCGGGCTGCTCAACCGCCTGAACCTCACCGTGCGCCTGCGCCGGGAGTTCTCCCAGCTGCGCCGCCAGCTCTCGGACGTGCTCTACCGGCTCAAGACCTGGCGCTTCCGCAAGGGCAGCCCGGCGGAGCTCTTCTTCATCCTGGAGTCCGTGCCCGTGGAGGGGGTGCTCTACCTCATGGCCAAGAGCCGCGACGAGGACATGCGCAAGCACCTGTCCAAATTCCTGACCCGGTACCGGGACCAGGTCCCGGACATCACGGGCAAGGACCTCCAGGCCCTGGGCGTGGAGCCCGGGCCTCTCTTCGGGCTCATCCTGCGCAAGGTGCGGGCCGCCTGCCTGGACGGCGAGGCCGCCTGCCGCGCGGACCAGCTCGAACTGGCCCGGAAGCTGGCCGCGGATCCCTCCTGGGCGGGCATCGACGACTTGCGGCCCCGGGGCAAGGCCTGACCTTGCCCTTTGCCCCGGCCGAGAGTAAGGCTGGAATTTCCATGAGTATTGTCCAGGGAGACCGAAGAAACGCGGCAGGGCGGCCGTGAGCCGGGAGAGGCGGGTCTCGGTCATCGGCGCGGGCGACTGCGGGCCGGAGCTGGCCGAGACCGCTCGCCTTCTGGGCCGGCTCCTGGCCGAGCGGGGATTCACCCTGGTCTGCGGCGGCCTGGGCGGGGTCATGGAGGCCGCGGCGCAGGGAGCGCAAGAGGCCGGCGGCCGCACCGTGGGCATCCTGCCGGGACTCGACAGGAGCGCCGCCAACCCGTACATTGATCTGCCGCTGGTCACCGGCCTGGGACCCATGCGGAATTTCCTGGTGGTGGCCAACGGCGACGTGGCCGTGGCCGTGGAAGGCGGCGCGGGCGCCCTGTCCGAGATAGGCCTGGCCCTCAAGATCGGCCGGCCGGTCATCGGCCTGGGCCGCTGGGCCAACCTGCCCGGGGTGCGCCGGGTGGCCACTCCCGAAGAGGCTGCGGACGAGGCCGACCGCCTCTGCCCGAAATCCGGGGAACCGTGCAAAGAACGGTAGGAGACCAATGGAAGTGCTGTGGGCGCCCTGGCGCCTGGACTACATCCTGGGCCCCAAGCCCGACGAATGCGTGTTCTGCCTGCCGGAGCACACCCGCGAGGATGCGGACCGCCTGGTCCTGCACCGCGGCAGGCGCAACTTCGTGATCATGAACAAGTACCCGTACAACAACGGCCACCTCATGGTCACCCCCTACCGCCACGTGATGAACCTCGTGGACCTGGACCCCGAGGAGAGCCACGAGGCGATGGACCTGCTCCAGGCCTGCGTGCGCATCCTCACGGCCCATTTCCGTCCGCAGGGGGTGAACATCGGGCTGAACATCGGCGAGGCCTCGGGCGCGGGCATCAAGGAGCACCTGCACTTCCACCTGGTGCCGCGCTGGGTGGGCGACGCCTCCTTCATGGCCGTGGCCTGCAACACCCGGGTCATCCCCGAGGCCCTGTCTTCCACCTACGCCAACCTGAAGCCCCGCTTCGACCAGCTCGGCGCCTAGCCCGGGCGAACGGAGGACCCCATGCGCTACCTCAAGTTCCTGGCCCTGCTGGCCTTCTTCGTCCTGACCATGACCCTGTTCGCCCAGAACATGGAGGCGCTCAAGGCGGTGGTGCCCCTTTCCCTGAACCTGGCCTCGGCCACCTGGTTCTCCATCGAGTACCCGGTGTACTTCCTCATCCTGGGGGCCTTCTTCCTGGGCGGCCTGGTCACGGTGCTCTTCTTCTTCCTGGAGCGCATGCGCCTGGCCAAGGAGCTGGGGCAGTGCCGCGGCCGCATGGCCACCCTGGAGCAGGAGGTCAACTCCCTGCGCACCCTGCCCCTGGAAGACAAGGGCTACCCCGCAGCGGGCGAGTCCTCCCCGGGCGGGGGACAGTAGCTGGCGGCCATGCTCAACTGGCTCAAGGCTCTCAGCGGATCGCGCCGGGCCGAGCACGACGCTCCGCCTCCGGTGGCCGGCCAGGCCCAGGACTCCGGCCTGCCCGTGTCCCGCGACACCCTGGCGGCCATCAGCGAACTGTCCCGGGTGGTGCGCAACAACCCGGATGCGGTGGAGATCTACCTGGCCCTGGGCAACCTCTACCGGGCCCAGGGCGAGATCGAGCGCGCGGTGCAGATCCGCCAGAACCTCATCGTCCGGCCCGGCCTGGACACCGGCTTCAAGGCCAAGGCCTGGTTCGAGCTGGGCATGGACTTCAAGCGCGGCGGATTCCTGGACCGGGCCATCGGGGCCTTCGAACAGGCCCGCAAGATCGAGGGAGACACGGGGGGCATCATCCTGGAGCTGGCCCGGCTGGCCGCCCTGTCCGGCGATTTCGCCGGCGCGGCCAAGCACTACGCCAGCCTGGACTATCCCCTGGCCGAGGCCCACTACCTGGTGCGCCTGGCGCAGGAAGCCGGGGACAAGGGCCAGGAATCCGAGAGCCGCAAGTGGCTGGACAAGGCCCTCAAGGTCTATCCCGCCTCGGTGGAGGGCTGGCTGGAGCGCCTGGTGCGGCTGCGCCGCGCCGAACAGCACAAGGCCGTGGCCGAAAACCTGGAGAAGGCCCTGGGCCTGGTCCAGAAGCGGCTGCGCTTCGTGCTGCTGGAAGGCCTCCTGGCCGACGCCGCGCCCCGCGGCGGCGCGGCCTGCCCGGCGACCGGCCAGGAGATGGACCGGCCCTTCTCGTCCACCCCGGACTCGGCGTTGGCCGACGCCGTGCTTCCGGTGCTCGCGCAGCAGGAGCCGGATCTGCTCATCTCCTTCTACGCCGCCTGGTTCGCCGCCGGCCTGGAGCGCGAGCTGGCCCTGACCTGGCTGGAGAAGACCCTGGTGGTCAATCCCGGGTTCTGGCCCGCCCGGCTGGAGTTGCTGATCATGGCCGCCCAGGACCAGGACCTCGCCCCGGCCTTCCGCACCCAGCTCGAGTTCTTCTCGGCCCGGGCCCGGGAGATCAAGCGCTTCGTGTGCCGCACCTGCGGGCTCAAGAGGGAGCAAATCTTCTTCGTGTGCCCCCGCTGCCTGAGCTGGCACTCCATCGGCTACCGCCTGGTCATCAACGAATAGCCCGCCACCGGGCCCCCAAGCGCCGTGCGCCAGACCCCCAAGCTCACCCCCATGCTCGAGCAGTACCTGCGCATCAAGCAGGACCATCCGGGCGCGCTGCTCTTCTACCGCATGGGCGACTTCTACGAACTCTTCTTCGAGGACGCCGAGGTGGCGGCCCGGGAGCTGTCCATCGCCCTCACCTCGCGCAACCCGGACGCGGCCAGCCCGGTGCCCATGTGCGGGGTGCCCCACCACGCGGCCGAAGGCTATCTGGCCAAGCTCCTGCGCCGCGGCCACAAGGTGGCCATCTGCGACCAGGTGGAGGACCCCCGGCAGGCCAAGGGGCTGGTCAAGCGGGCCGTGACCCGGGTGCTCACCCCGGGCACGGTGGTGGAGGACGCCAACCTCCCGGCCAAGGCCCACAACTTCCTGGCCGCCCTGCTCTTCGACGCCGAGGCCTCCGCCGGCGGCCTGGCCTGGCTGGATTACTCCACCGGCGACTGGAGCGGCCTGGCCGCCCGGGATGCGGACCTGCTCTGGCAATGGCTGGAGAAGGTCGGGCCCAGCGAACTGCTCCTGCCCGAGGGCCAGGAGCCGCCCCGGGGCCTGGGCGACGGCCGGATGCACCTGACCCGCCTCCCCCTGCGCCCCCATTTCGACCCGGCCCCGGCCCGGGACCGCCTGCTGGCCGCCCAGGGCGTGGCCGACCTGGCGTCCCTGGACCTGGCGGACAAGCCCCAGCTGGTCCGGGCCTGCGGCGCCCTGCTCGCCTACGTGTCCCAGACCCAGATGCAGGATGTCGGCCACCTGGCCCCCTTCCGGCCCCTGAACCTCTCCCGCCACCTGCTCCTGGACGAAGTCACCGAGCGCAACCTGGAGCTGTTCCGCCGCCTGGACGGCGGCCGGGGCAAGGGAACCCTCTGGGCCGTGCTGGACCACACCGCCACGCCCATGGGCGGCCGGCTCCTGGCCGAACGACTCAAGAATCCCTGGAAGGACCTGGCCCCCATCGAGAAGACCCAGGAGGCGGTGGCCTTCCTGTTCGAGCACGACGGCCTGCGCGAGGCCCTGCGCGCGGAGCTCGTAAAGGTCTACGACCTGGACCGCCTCGCCACCCGCATCGTGCTCGGCCGGGCCATGCCCCGGGATCTTTTGGCCCTGCGCGGCAGCCTGCTGGCCCTGCCCCGCATCCCGGCCCTGTTCGAGACCCTGCCCGACCGCCTGCCCGCGGCCCTGGGGTCCCTGCTGCACGGCTGGGACGGGATGCAGGACCACGCCGACCGGCTGTCCCGGGCCCTGGCCGACTCGCCGCCGCCGGTGCTCACCGAAGGCGGGCTGTTCAAGGCCGGCTGGCTCCCCGAACTGGACGAGCTCATGGGGCTCACCGAGCACGGCGAGGCCAGGGTGAAGGAGCTCCTGGCCCAGGAGCAGCGGGATTCCGGCCTGGACAAGCTCCGCCTGGGCTTCAACAAGGTCTTCGGCTACTATTTCGAGATGTCCAAGGCCTTGGCGGACAAGGCCCCGGCCCATTTCGAGCGCCGCCAGACCCTGGTCAACTGCGAGCGGTTCGTGACTCCGCGGCTCAAGGAGTTGGAGGACAAGCTCCTCTCCGCGTCGGATCGGCGCAAGGATCTGGAATACAAGCTTTTTGTCGAGTTGCGCCAGGGCCTGGCCGCGGAGCGCCACCGCCTGGCGGACATGGCCGAGCGACTGGCCGCCCTGGACTGCTGGCAGGGCCTGGCCACGGCTGCGCGCAGGCACGGCTGGACCCGGCCCGAACTGCACCCCGGCCTGGAGGTGCGGGTGCGGGGCGGCCGGCACCCGGTGGTGGAGGCTGTGCAGGGCGCGGCGGACTATATCCCCAACGATCTCTCCCTCACGGAAGACAGGCGCATCCTCCTGGTCACCGGACCCAACATGGCGGGCAAGTCCACGGTGCTGCGCCAGTCCGCGCTCCTGGCCATCCTGGCCCAGATCGGCTCCTACGTGCCCGCGGACCACGCCCGCCTGGGCCTGGTGGACCGCATCTTCTCCCGGGTGGGAGCCTCGGACAACCTGGCCATGGGCCGCAGCACCTTCATGGTGGAGATGGCCGAGACCGCCCGCATCCTGCGCCAGGCCACCCCGCGCAGCCTGGTGATCCTGGACGAGATAGGCCGGGGGACCTCCACCTTCGACGGCCTGGCCCTGGCCTGGGCCGTGGTGGAGTCCCTGGCGTCCCTGGGAGGATCGGGGGGCGGCCGGGAGGGGGCCGGGGTGCGCACCCTGTTCGCCACCCACTACCACGAGCTCACCGCCCTGGAGGGCCAGATCCCCGGGGTGGCCAACGTGAACATCGCGGTCAAGGAGTTCCGGGGGGACATCGTGTTCCTGCGCCGGCTCATCCCCGGCCCCTCGGACCGCAGTTACGGCATCGAGGTGGCCCGGCTGGCCGGGGTGCCCCGGCCGGTGGTGCAGCGGGCCAAGGAGATCCTGGCCGGACTGGAGAGCAAGGCCCGCCGCGCCCGGCCGGCCGAACCGGCGCTCCGGGAGGCGGGCCAGTCCCTGCTCCCGGGCATGACCCCGCCCGCCCCGGCCCCGGCCGGGGACATGCCGGTCGAGCTTCTGGCCTTCCTGGACGATCTGGCCGGCCTGGACATGGACCGGCTGCCGCCCATCGAGGCCCTCACCTTCCTGCACCGCTGGCGCAGCCTGGCCGCGACAGCGCGCCAGACCCTGGCCCAGGCCGGCGTGGAGCCGGTCCGGAAGGCCGGGGACACGGAGGAATGATGCAGAGAAAACCGTTGTCCTGCGTGGCTTTTTTTGTCATATGCAGCCTCCTGGCGCTGTCTGTCGGCTGCGGCAAGAAGGCCTGGCCCAAGCCCGACGCCAAGGGCGAGGCCATCGCCCTGACCCAGGAGGCGGCGGGCTGGAGCAATGCCTGCCTGGGCGTGAGCGCGGTCCTTACCGGCAAGCCCGGCAACCTGGAGCGCCTGGTGCTGGAGCTGGCCCCGGCCGACTGTCCGGGCTGCCCGTTCCAGCCCGTCCGGCAGATGGAGTTCCGGCCCGGCGGTCCGGGGTTCGTCATGGACCCGGACACCGGCCGCCTGCTCCTGAGGGCCTGCGGCCTGGACCAGGCCGCGGGCGTGCGCTGGCGGCTGCTGGCCTACAACGTCTACCGCACCCTGCCCCCGGCCGTGGGCCAGGACCATGTGGTCCCGCCGGGCGGATCAACGCCATAGGAGAGACCATGCACCATTTCGAGCACCGCGGCGGCCAGCTCTTTGCCGAAGACGTGGCCGTGACCGACCTGGCCGAGCGCTTCGGCACGCCCCTGTACGTGTATTCCGCAGCCACCCTCACCCGGCACTTCGCGGCCTACGATTCGGCCTTCGCCGCGGCCCGGCACCTCACCTGCTTCTCGGTCAAGGCCTGCTCCAACCTGTCCGTCCTCAAGCATCTTGCCGGGCTGGGCGCGGGCATGGACATCGTGTCCGGCGGCGAACTGCACCGGGCCCTGACCGCGGGCGTGGCCCCGGAGCGCATCGTGTACTCCGGGGTGGGCAAGCGGCCCGAGGAGATCCGCCAGGCCCTGGAGGCGGACATCCTCATGTTCAACGTGGAGTCCCTGGCCGAACTGGAGCGGATCAACGAGATCGCCTCGTCCATGGGCAAGGTGGCCCGCATCTCCCTGCGCATCAACCCGGACGTGGACCCCAAGACCCATCCCTACATCTCCACGGGCATGAAGAAGAACAAGTTCGGGCTGGACATGGACGCCTCCCTGGCGGCCTACGCCCGGGCCAAGGAGATGTCGGCGGTGGAGGCCGTGGGCATGGACTGCCACATCGGGTCCCAGCTCACCAGCCTGGATCCCTTCCTGGAGGCCCTGGACAAGATCATGGCCTTCCACGCCAGGCTCAAGGACATGGGCCTGCCCATCCGCTACCTGGACCTGGGCGGCGGACTGGGCATCAGGTACGACGAGGAGGAGCCGCCCCACCCCACCGAGTTCGGCCAGGCCCTGGTGGACCGGACCAAGGACTCTGGCCTCACCCTGATCCTGGAGCCGGGTCGGGTCATCGTGGGCAACGCCGGCATCCTGGTGACCCGGGTGGTCTACACCAAGGACACCCCGAGCAAGCACTTCGTCATCGTGGACGCGGCCATGAACGACCTGGTGCGGCCTTCGCTCTACGGCTCGTACCACCGCATGGCCGAGGTGCAGGAAAAGGGGCGCGAGCCCATCACCGTGGACGTGGTGGGTCCCGTCTGCGAGTCCTCGGACTTCCTGGCCCGGGACCGGGCCCTGCCCAGGGTGGAGTCCGGCGAGCTTCTGGCCGCGTTCTCGGCCGGGGCCTACGGATTCGTCATGAGCTCCCAGTACAACTCCCGGCCCCGCGCCGCGGAGGTGCTGGTGGACGGCGGCGTGGCCCGGCTCATCCGCCGCCGCGAGACCTACGAAGACCTGATCGCCCTGGAGAAGGACGCGCTGTAAGGCAGTGACGGCTGCGAAGAGGCCCCGGTCCGAAAGGTCCGGGGCTTTTTTTTGCGCGAAAGAGCGGCGCGGGACAGGGGCATCGGGAGATTCGGCCCTGACCTCGACAAATTGAGCGCAGGAGGGGTAGAAACGGGAGGCAAGGGTCTTCGTCCGGCATCCCGTCGGCTTCACGCTATCCGGGGAGGCGCGCCATGCTCCGCACGGTCCGAAGATACTTCCACGATGTCCTGGAGCCGGCCACCGAACGCCACCAGGTCCTGTCCAGGGCCGTGGATGTGTTCATCCTGGCGCTCATCGCGGCGAGCGTCGCGGCCCTGGCCCTGGAGACCGTGCCCTCCCTGTCCGCCCCCTACCGGAGGGTGTTCTTCGAGATCGAATACCACTGCGTCTACTTCTTCACCGTGGAATACGTGCTCCGCCTGTGGACCTGCGTGGAGGACGGACGCTTCAGCGGCGCGGTGAAGGGCCGCCTGCGCTATGCGCTCTCGGCCTATGCGCTCATCGACCTGTGCGCCATCCTGCCGTTCTACATGGAGACCTTCCTGCCTTTCAGCCTCATCTCCCTCCGCGCCCTGCGGCTGATCCGCATCTTCAAGGCCGCGCGATACTCGGCCGCGGTGAGGGTGCTCGGGGAGGTCCTGCAGGAGAAGAAGGAACAGCTCGTGCTCGCCTTGTCCCTTCTCCTGGTGCTGCTGCTCATCAGCTCCAACCTCATCTATTTTGCGGAGAACGAGGCCCAGCCCGGGGTCTTTTCCAGCATTCCGGCGGCCATGTGGTGGGCAGTGGCCACCCTCTCCACCGTGGGATACGGCGACATGTATCCGGTAACCGGACTGGGCAAGGTCATAGGGTCCTTCATCTCCATCCTGGGCATCGGGTTCTTCGCCCTGCCCGCGGGGATCATGAGTTCCGGGTTCTCGAGCCGGATGCAGCGCCGGCGGAGCGACTGGGGGACCTGCCCCCACTGCGGCCAGTCGGTGTTCACGGGCGGGCCCGGCGACTCGCCGGAGCGGAAGCCGGCAGGCTGAGACGACGGGGTTTGCGTCCCATCAGGATATGGGGGGACAGGAGCGCGGGGACGCGGCTGGCAGGGAAAGTCCGGCCCAGGGGGCCGTCACGTTCATCCGTGGCGCAACTTGAGGACAACGACCACCAGCACCAGGGTCGCGGCGTTGGCCGCCACCACGGACACCGAACCGATGAGCAGGCCGTAGGCCAGCCACAGGGCCACGCCCGCGGCCAGGACCAGGTACATGCCCAGGGACAGGTCCCGGGTGCGGCGGGTGCGCCAGGCCTTCACCACCTGGGGCACGAAGGCCAGGGTGGTGCAGAATCCGGCCACCAGGCCGATGGCCTCCACCTGGGGGGATGTCATGCGGCGTCCTTGGCCTCGTCCACGTCCGCTGCCGGGGGCAGGCCGTGCTCCGAGCCCAGGAGCACGGCTATCCAGCGGGTGTCCTCCCGGCTCTCCAGCCCGATCTTGAGCACCATGGTCAGGGGCACGGACAGGAACATGCCCACCGGCCCCAGCACCCAGCCCCAGAAGACCAGGGAGAGGAACACCACCAGGGTGGACAGGCCCAGGCCCTTGCCCATGACCTTGGGCTCCACCACGTTGCCCATCACCGCGTTCACCAGCAGGAACCCTGCCGCCGCCCACAGGGCCGCCCCGCCGCCGAGCTGCACCAGGGCCAGCAGCACCGCGGGCGCCGCGGCGATGATGGAGCCGATGTTGGGCACGAAATTCAGGAAGAAGGCCAGCACCGCCCAGAGCACCGGGTACTTGACCCCCTGCGCCGCCAGCCAAATGCCCACGCCCAGGCCGGTGGCCAGGCTGACCCAGGACTTGATGACCATGTAGCGGATGATGTCCTGGGCGGCCTTGCGGAATCCCGGGGATTCGGTCTCCCGGCTGCCGGCCAGCAGTCGCAGCTTGGCCGGGAAGCTGGCGGCCTCGAACAGGATGAAGAGGATGGTGAGCACGATGAGCATGAAGTCGGCCAGGGCGTTGCCCAGTCCGCCCAGCATGCCGCCCACCATCGACAGGGCTTTGCCGGGGTCCAGCGCTTCGCGCAGGGCCGGGGCCGAGGCCGGCAGTCCCATGCCCGACAGCCAGTCAAGCAAGCCGCCGGTCAGGGCCGAGAACCGGGCCTTGTACTCGGGCAGGGAGGCGGTGAAGTCCGCGGCCGCGGAGCCCACCAGGGCGGCCACGGCCAGGAGCACCAGGGAGATGCCCGCGGCCACCAGCAGCACGGCCAGCACCTGCGGGACCTTGCGCCGCATCATCCAGAACATGGGCGGGGCGCAGAGCACGGCCAGGAAGGCGGCCAGGAAGACGGGCACCAGCAGGTCCGCCGCAGCCCGCAGCCCGGCCACGACCACCACCACGGCGGCCAGATTGAGGAGCAGCCGCGAGCCGGCGGCTTGGGTGGTGGAATCGCTCATGGCAAGGGACCTGGTCCGTTGCTTTCCCACACTTTTTTGTCCAAGGCAACGGGCGGGCCTCCCTCGCCAGGCAAAAAAAGGGGGCCCGCCGTGTGGCGGGCCCCCTGCAGTGCGGTGGTGCCGAAGGGGGGACTCGAACCCCCACGGGATTTCTCCCACTACCCCCTCAAGATAGCGTGTCTACCAGTTCCACCACTTCGGCATCGTCTACTGTTTGGCCCCTTCGGGCTGGGCCGGGGCCTCGGCCGGAGCCGGGGCCTTTTCCTCGATCTGGACCCCGGAGGCGGACTTCTCGGCCGCCTGCGTGGGCTCTTCGATCTGCACCCCGGTCGGGGCCGCGGGCTTGTCCGGGGCCGGGGCCACCTCGCCCAGCGGGGCGTCCATGAGGGACTTCCTCTCCACGTGCTTGTTGGAGAAGATGTTGTAGGCCAGGGAGGTCACCAGGAACACCGCGGCCAGGATCGAGGTCAGCTTCACCAGCAGGCCGCCCGCGCCGGAGCTGCCGAAGACCGTGCTGGAGCCGCCTCCGAAGATCACCCCCATCCCCTCCTTGCCCGACTGCAGGAGCACGAGCACGATGAGGAAGAGGCAGGCCAGGATGTGCAAGGTGAGGATCAACGTCGTCAAGGGATAACTCCTCGGGATGGCTTGCTTATCTGCGTCAGGCTCCAGCCAGGACGATGCGGCTGAAACTGTCCGCCCGCAAGCTCGCGCCTCCTACCAACACACCGTTCACGTTGTCAAGCGAAATGATCTCCGAACAATTCTCCGGCTTCACGCTGCCGCCGTACTGGATGCACACCTCGCCCCCCCGGGACAGCAGCTCCGCCAGGGTTTTCCGCACAAAGGCGTGGGCCGCCAGGATGTCCGCCGGCCCGGCCACCTCGCCGGTGCCGATGGCCCACACCGGCTCGTAGGCCACCACGATTCGCTCGGGGGACACGTCCTTGGGCACGCCGGCCAGGCCGGTTTTCAGGTGCCGGGCGCAGACCTCCTCCACCTTGCCCGCGCGGCGCTCCTCGATGGTCTCGCCGATGCACAGGATCATCTTGAGGCCAGCCTCCAGGCCGAAGGCGACCTTCCTGCCCACCAGCTCGTCGGACTCGCCCAGCACGTGGCGGCGCTCCGAATGGCCGGCCAGGGCGAAGGCGCATCCCGCGTCCAGGAGCATGGCCGGCGAGATCTCGCCGGTGAAGGCCCCCTCCTTGGCCGGATAGAGGTCCTGCGCGCCCAGGGCGAAGCCCGGGGTCCCGGCCAGGGCCTGGCCCGCGGCCTCCAGGGCGGTGAAGGGCGGGATGACCAGCACCTCCCGGTCCGGGGGCAGGCTGCGGCCGCAGGCCGCGACCAGCTCCCGCGCCGTGGACGCGGCCTCGGCCCGGGTCTTGTACATCTTCCAGTTGGCGGCCATGAGCTTTTTCATTCGGCATTCCTCATGTCACGTCTGCGCGGGTTGCCGGCGCGGCCGTTCCGCGGCCGTCCGGAACATGGGTGTACCGGGAAACGCCTGGCGGCGTTTTCCGGACGGGCATCAGTCCTTGAGCGCGGTGAAGCCGGGCATGTCCTTGCCTTCCAGGAGCTCCAGGAAGGCCCCGCCGCCGGTGGAGATGAAGCTCACCTTGTCGGCCATGCCCGCGGCGGCGAGCTGCGCGCCGGTGTCGCCGCCGCCGGCGATGGTGACGGCGTCCAGTCCGGCCACCACCTTGGCCAGGCCCACGGAGCCCGCGGCGAACGCCGGATTCTCGAAGGCCCCGGCTGGGCCGTTCCAGACCACGGTCTTGGCCGGGGCGAGCGCCGCGGCGAAGGCCTCCAGGGACCTGGGCCCCACGTCCAGGACCATCTTGTCCCCGGGGATGGCGTCGGCGGCCACCACGCCCTCGGCCCCGCCCTCCAGGGAGGAGCCCAGCACGAAGTCCACGGGCAGGACCAGGTTCACGTTCTTGGTCTTGGCCGCGGCCATGACCTTCTTCGCCTCCTCGACCAGTTCGGGCTCGGCCAGGGAGGTTCCCACCCCGCGCCCCTGGGCCAGGAGGAAGGTGTTGGCCATGGCCCCCACCACCACCAGGATGTCCACCTTGTCCAGCAGGTTGTTCAGGATGCCCAGCTTGGAGGAGACCTTGGCCCCGCCGGAGATGGCGGCAAAGGGCCGGGCCGGGTCGGCCAGCTTTTCCCCGAGGTACTGCCATTCCTTGATGAGCAGCATGCCCGCGCAGCGGGCCTTGGCCGCCCGGGCCGCGGCCACGATGGAGGCGTGGGCCCGGTGGGCCGTGCCGAAGGCGTCGCCCACGTAGATGTCGCCCAGGGCCGCCAGGGCGCGGCCCAGGGCCTCGTCGCCCTTGGTCTCCCCGGCTTCGAAGCGCAGGTTCTCCAGCATCAGGATCTCGCCCGGCTTGAGCGCCGCGGCCAGCTTCTCCACCTCCGGGCCGACGACCGCCGGGGCCATCCGCACCGGCCTGCCGATGAGCTCCGAGAGCCGGGCCGCGCAGGGGGCCAGGGAGAGCTTGGGGTCCGGGCCGGTCTTGGGCTTGCCCAGGTGGGAGCAGAGGATCAGGGCCGCGCCGTTCTTCAGCCCGTATTCGATGGTGGGCAGGCTGGCCCGGATGCGGTTGTCGTCGGTGATCTTCCCGTCCTTGAGGGGGACGTTGAAGTCCACCCGGACGAGGAGCTTCTTGCCGGCCACGTCCATCTGGTCGAGGGCACGGATCATGACGGTTCTCCTTGGGGTTGGGCAGGGTTCGGGGCCGGCGCTTCGGGCCGGTTCGGGTCGGTTGTCCTTTCCGGGAGGTCCAGGCGCATGAGCACCGCGTCCTCCCCGTTGTCCGGGTAGTAGGCCTTGCGCACCCCGCACTCCGCGAAGCCGAAGGCCTTGTACAGGGCGCGGGCCGCGGTGTTGGAGCGCCGCACTTCGAGATACCCTTGTTGTATGCCCATGTTGCGGCAGATTTGCAACACCAGGCCGAGCAGGCGACGGGCCAGACCGCGCCGCCGCAGGGGCGGGGCCACGGCGATGTTCAGCACCTCCATCTCGTCCGCCACCGCGTGGAACGAGCAGTAGGCGGCCAGCTCCTGGCCGAGCTTGAGGCCGAACACGTAGAAGGCCTTGTTCTCCAGGCCCAGCAGGAACTGGCGCTCGGTCCAGGGATGGCTGAAGCACAGCCGCTCCAGGGCCAGGAGCTGGTCCAGGTCGTCCGGCCCCAGGCGGGCGAAGGCGTAGTCGCTGGCGGGCGTGGTCACGGGGGGCCTCGCGGTTCGGGTTGCGCAGGCGAGGACGCCACTCTATACTCGCGGCCGGGAGCTGTGAAGCATGGCCGAGCCGAAAGTGACGATAATCCCTCCGGACGCGGAGCTGGTGGACGTGGTGGACGAGGCGGACCGCCCCATCGGGGTGCTGCCCCTGGCCGAGGTGCACCGGCAGGGGCTCTACCACCGCTCGGTGCGGGTGGCGGTGTTCGACCACGCGGGCCGGGTCTATCTCCAGAAGCGCAGCAAGGCCAAGGAGCTGTATCCCGGCCGGCTGGACCTCTCGGCCACGGGCCACGTGCGGGCCGGGGAGTCGCGGGAGGCCGCGGCCCTGCGCGAGCTGCAGGAGGAGCTGGGCATCGCGGCCGAGCGCCTGCGCCACGTGGCCGACGTGGCCGGCAGCCCGGACACCAATTTCGAGTTCATCACCCTCTACACGGCGGGACGCCTGGACGCCCTGCCCCGCCCCAACCCCGACGAGGTGGAGTCCGGCTTCTTCGCCGACCGCTCCGAGCTCGACTACCTCATGGCCAACTACCGCGACCAGCTCACCCCGGGATTGGTTCACAGCCTGGAGAAGGGGCTGCTGTTCCCGGTGGAGGGGCTGTAGGCCGTTACGTTGGCTCCATCGATATTCTTCAAAAAACCCCGAGAAATTTTCAGGGGTCATGCCTTGATGGGGGACTGTTTTTCCCGGTGGCGGGGGGCCGCCTCCTCTACTCTTCTATTCTTCCAGCAGCCCTGAAGCCTTCCCGTGCACCCGGCCGTTGCTGGCCAGGATGTACTTGTCGCCCAGGCGGTAGGGCTGGCCGGCGTAGCCGGTGACTCTTCCCCCGGCCTCCTCCACCAGGAGCCAGCCGGCGGCCACGTCCCAGGGGTTGAGGCAGGATTCGTAGAAGGCGTCGAAGCGGCCGCAGGCCACGTAGGCCAGGTCCACGGCGGCCGCGCCCATGCGGCGCACGCCCTGACTGGCCGCCAGCACCCGCTCCAGGTTGGCCATGATCGGCCGCATCTCCTCCCGGATGGCGTAGGGGAACCCGGTGGCCACCAGGGACTTCTCGATGTCCGCGGTGTCCGTGACGCTGATGGGCGCGCCGTTCAGGAACGCCCCGCCGCCGCGCACCGCGTGGAACAGCTCCCCGAGCACCGGGACCGCCACCGCGCCGAGCGCCACCCTCCCCTCCTCCCACAGGGCCACGGACACCGCATGGATGGGCAGGCCGTGGGCGAAGTTGGTGGTGCCGTCCAGGGGGTCGATGATCCAGGTGCGCTCGCCGAGCGCCGCCCGGGACGCGGTCTCTTCGGCCAGGAAGGTGGATCCGGGCAGGATCGCGGCCAGGTCCTCCTTCAGGGCGGCCTCCACCGCGGGGTCGGTCTCGGTGAGCAGGTCGATGCGGCCCTTGCGGGTCACGGTGCGGGGCCGGGCGTCGTGCTCCGCCACGATGGCCGCGGCGTTGCGCATGATCTCCAGGAAGGGGCCGGTGAGGGCGGTCAGGTCAAGAGACATGGGAACCTCCAAACAAAACGGCGGCCCGGAGGCCGCCGCGTCAAAAACTCCAACCGGCCGCGGGGCCGTTAATTGATGTAGACCTTGCTGTAGTGCTTCTTGTTGTCCAGGGTGCGGCCCGCGCCCCGGGCCACGGTGGTGAGCGGGTCCTCGTCCACGATGACCTGGAGGTTGGTCTCCTCGGAGATGAGCCTGTCCAGGCCCTTGAGCAGCGCGCCTCCGCCGGCCAGGAGCAGGCCGTTGCGGGCGATGTCGCCCACCAGCTCGGGCTGGGTCATCTCCAGGGCCTTCTTCACCGCGCGCACGATGGTGGCCACCGGCTCGTGGATGGCTTCGCGGATCTGTTCGTCGGTGATCTCCATGGAGCGCGGGGTGCCGTTGATGAGGTTCTTGCCCGAAACCTCGGCCACCAGCCGCTCGCTCTGGGGGTAGGCGCTGCCGATCTCCATCTTGATGCGCTCGGCCATGTTCTCGCCGATGAGCATCTGGAAGCGGTCCTGGAAATAGCGCTGGATGGACTCGTTCATCTCGTCCCCGGCCACCCGCACGCTCTCGGAATAGGCCACCGCGGACAGGGAGATGACCGCCACCTCGGTGGTGCCGCCGCCGATGTCCACCACCATGTTGCCGATGGGCTGCTCGATGGGCAGGCCCGCGCCGATGGCCGCGGCCATGGGCTCCTCCACCAGGTTCACGCTGCGCACCCCGGCCTGGAGCGCGCTCTCGATCACGGCCCGCTTCTCCACCTGGGTGATGCCCGAGGGCACGCCGATGACGATGTGCGGCTTGACCACGCCGATGCCCTTGATGACCTTGCGGATGAAGTAGGCGATCATCTCCTTGGTCACTTCGAAGTCGGCGATGACGCCGTCCCGCAGGGGGCGCACGGCCTTGATCCGCTCCGGGGTGCGGCCCAGGAAGTCCTTGGCCTCGCGGCCCACGGCGATGATGGCGTTGGTCTTGGCGTCCAGGGCCACCACCGAGGGTTCGTTGAGCACGATGCCTTCCTTGGGGGCGTACAGGAGGGTGTTGGCCGTGCCCAGGTCCATGGCCAGGTCCTTGCCCAGAAAACCGAAGAGCCGCGTGAAGAACATGGCAGCGACCTCGCTAGATGGGATTGGCCGGCAGACGCGCCGCCGGCCCTTTGCGGCTTTTTACCCGATTGGCGAACAGAATCAAGAAAATCTTTAGACTTTCTTTTGCGGCCCGTCCAACTGGCTGCGGAGATGGAGGTTTTCCAGGTAGATGGCCAGGTGGTCCGCGGCCATCTCCAGGAAGTTCCTGAGGTCGTCGTCCAGGGGGGTCGGGACCTCGCCGCCCAGCACCAGCACGGCCCGGGTCCTGCGGGAGATGAACAGGGGCAGGCAGGCCAGGACCGCGAAGGACGGGGAGTCCGACTGAGAGCCGAACAGGGCCTGGGACGCGGTGCGGGCCTCGGCCTCGCCCGAGAACACCGCCCGGTTGTTGGCGAAGACCCAGCCGATGAGGCCGCTCTTGGCCGGGAAGGCCGCGGCGTGCTGGGCGGTGTCTTCGAACACCGGGCGGTTGTAGCCCTCGAGCACGTAGGTGTCCTTGTCGCCGCGCACCGCCAGGAAGGTGTGGCTGATCCCGGTGGTGTGGCAGAGCAGGTCCAGGAAGTGGCGCAGGTACTCGGCCCACTTGGGGAAGCGGCTGCGCAGGCCGGAGAGCAGGCGCAGGCCGTGGTAGTAGCGGTGTTCGGCGAGGGACTGCACGTTCTCCAGTTCGGAGCGCTGCATGTCCGCGGCCAGGGCGGAGAACATGTCCAGGATCTTGAGGTCCTTGTCCGAGAGGGAGTAGGTGCGCTTGGAGTCCAGGCACAGGGCCCCCTCCCCGCCCTTGAGGGGGCAGCCCATGAAGGCCTTGATCTTCTTCTCCTCGTCCTTGGAGCGGTAGTAGCCCAGCCGGCTGCGCTTCTGGTCGAAGTTGGCGATGCGCAGGGGCCGCTTGTTGCGGATGATCCAGCCCACCAGTCCCTGGCCCGGGGTGATGACCGTGCCCTGGTCGATGTCGTCGCCCAGGCTGAACCGTGCGGCCAGGTGGTATTCGCCGTTGCCCGGCCCGGGCAGGAAGAGCACCGTGGAATAGGCGTCGAACACGCTGCAGATGATGCCGAGAAGGGAGTGCAGGCAGTCCATGGTCCATCCGGCCCCGGACGTCGCGGCCGGGAGAGGGGGTTTTAATCAGGTCTTTTACCGCAAAAGAGGAGCATTAGTCAATATATTGAATTCTTTCAATAATCTCCAAGGCTGAGGCGGAACGGCCGGACACGGCCGCCGAGGGGGGCGGTAATCCCTTGAAAATTCCCTGGGATTGTTGTCTTTCCTTCCTCCCCGCGGTATTCTTTCATTGCCGCCGCTCCCCGCGGCGCGGATGGAGGTCATGGCCAGCGCAAAGACACCACGCTTCTCCTGGGAAGAGGCTTTTTCCAAGGTCCCGCAGAGTCGGACGCTGGCCGCCGGAGACGACGGCCCCAACCTGGTCGTTTCCGACCTGGCCGCGCTCAAGGAGTTCCTGGACTGGACCCACATCAAGTTCTGCCTGCTCAAGCCCTATTTCGAGCACGGGAGCTATCCGCTGGTGGAGTCGCGGGAACTCCTGCCCTCCTTCGACTCCGACGCCCAGGAGTACCGTGATCTGCCGGGCTTCAGCATGGTGGCCCTGGCGCGGCCCCTGGACTATTTCAGCGAGATATTCCAGTTCGACATCCTCCACAACGTGCTGGAGCACGTGGGCTTCGGCCTGGGTCCGGCCTGCCCCCTGGAGCAGTCGGTGCTGGCCCAGAACCTGCGCACCTTCCTGGACCGCATGCCCAAGCCCTTCCACGAGGACTTCAGGCGGCATTTCGCCCGCCGCGATCTGACCGCCCTGGAGAACTACCCGCGGACGGTCCCCTACCTGGCCCATATGGACCGGGCCCACGTCATGTCCCTGGACTCGGACGGGGCCTTCTACCTCTCCGGGGTGTACGCCTCCTTTCCCTCGGACCTGGACACCGAGATCAAGCGCTACGGCCTGCGCATGAAGAAGTTCACGCCCGGAGACAACGTGCGCTACGAACTGCACCGCTCTTTCGTGTACCAGTTCCTCATGGAGCTTTACGGGTTCGCCATCGTGTCCGAGCGCCGCACCTCGTCCGCGCTCTTCGCCCGCCGCCTGTTCCGGCTGGGCGAGAGCTTCCTGGTGCGGGTCCTGGGCCAGTCCGACAGGACCATCACCACCCTGTGGTCCCATCCCGAGGCCCAGCACTATCCCCGGGTGGAGAAGCTGGCCCTGGTCCAGGTGGACAAGGAGCAGAAGGACGCCATCCGCACCCTGTCCCGCGGCCGGTATTTCGTGGACCGGGAGCGGCGGGTGGTCATCCTGCGGGTGGTCTACCGGCAGCACAAGTACGACCCGAACAACGTGCAGCAGGACCGCGCCCTGTCCGTGCTCCACCAGGAGGTGGTCCACCCCCTCACGGGCCGCGCCACCCGCCGGGTGAACCTCATCAAGGACACCACCAACATGTTCCTGCGCCTGAACGACATCGTGCGGGGCGAATACGCCGGCCGCATCGTGTACAAGCGCAACGAGGTGGTGGAGAACACCGACACCCACGAGAAGCGGCTCAAGTTCCTCTACTCCTGGCTCTCCAAGCACCAGCGCCGGATCATCGCCTATTCCGAGGAGTTCTACGCCAAGGTGGTGCGGGTCCTGGACGGCTACCTCCTGAACCCGGACAACCTGGACGTGTTCCAGGCCATGCACGAGCTGCACCAGGAGGTCTGGGCCAAGTACAGCTACATCCGCCAGGCCCGCAAGG
This sequence comes from Thermodesulfobacteriota bacterium, assembly GCA_040753075.1. Classification (GTDB taxonomy): domain Bacteria; phylum Desulfobacterota; class Desulfovibrionia; order Desulfovibrionales; family Desulfovibrionaceae; genus UBA6814. The sequence continues at coordinate 50,975 of JBFMHA010000009.1, read as the reverse complement.
TGAAGCTCCTGGACGACCTCCACCGGGGCCCGGGCCGGGGCCGCACCGCCAAGGTGCGGGATCGGCTGGAGCTCTCCAACCAGATCCTGCACGAACTGAAATTTGAAATAGTCAATTATTTCGAAATGTTGGTTCAGGCAGTCATTGACATCTGCGAGCATACGCTGCATGACGGGTACCTCGTTTCCAGCTACGTGTCCCGCCGGGACGAGGACCTGACCAGGTATGGCCAGGACGTGAAGAAGCAGTATGGCCGCATGGTGGCCCTGCTGGACGAGTTCAAGGCCATCCGCCGCTCCCGGGCCGAGTATCCGGCCCAGGCGCGGGCGGTCTGACGCCATCCCCAGAACCACCCCTTCCGGGAGGACTGCCGTGTCCGAGTTGAAGACCACCCCGCTCACCGCCTGGCACAAGGAGCACGGGGCGAAGATGGCCCCCTTCGCCGGCTACGAGATGCCCATCCAGTACGAGGGCATCCTGGCCGAGCACCACCACACCCGGTCCCAGGCCTCGGTGTTCGACATCTGCCACATGGGCGAGTTCAAGCTCAGGGGAACCCGCGCCCGGGCGGCCCTGTCCCGGCTGGTGACCCAGAACCTGGACACCCTGGGGCCTGGCCGCTGCCGCTACGGCTTCCTGCTCTCCGAGGCGGGAACCGTGCTGGACGACCTCATCGTCTACTGCCTCAGCGACGAGGAGTACATGCTGGTGGTCAACGGCGCGCGGGCCGAGAACGACTTCGCCTGGATCAAGGCCCGGCTGCCCGAGGGGCTGTTCTTCGAGGACATCACCGAATACACCGCCAAGATCGACCTGCAGGGGCCGGCCTCCCGCGAGGTGCTGGAGCGGGTGTTCAGCCGGGACTTCAGCTTCCTCAACTACTTCGCCTTCGTGAAATGCGAGTTCGAGGAGGATCCCTGCATCGTGTCCCGCACCGGCTACACCGGGGAGCTGGGCTACGAGTTCTACCTCCGGGAGGACCGCGCCCCGGCCCTGTGGGAGCGCCTGCTGGCGGAGCCCCGGGTCAAGCCCGCGGGCCTGGGGGCCCGGGACACCCTGCGCCTGGAGCTGGGCTACCCCCTCTACGGCCAGGACCTGGACGAGAACCACACCCCGGCCGAGGCCGGCCTGGACGTGTTCATGAAGTCGCCCGCGGAGTTCGTGGGCAAGGCCGGGGCCTTCTCGGTGCGCTCCCGGCTCGTCGCCCTGTCCGTGGCCGGCCGGCGCAGCGCCCGCACCCACGACCCGGTGTTCCTGCCCTCGGGCGAGCAGGTGGGCGAGGTCACCAGCGGCTCCTTCGCCCCCTCCCTGGGCCACGCCGTGGCCCTGGCCTACGTGCGCGCCGACGTGGCCGAGGAGAAGAGCTTCGTGATACGCGCCTCGCGCACCGAACTGGAAGCCAACCGCACCGAACTGCCCTTCTACAAGGACGGCACGGCGCGCATCAAATTCTAGGAGGCGGCGTGCGGCTTTTCTACCTGGAGCCGGAGCGCTGGTCCGACCCCTGGGTGCTGGACGGCGCCGAGGCGCGGCATGCGCTCAAGGCCGTGCGCCTGGGGGTGGGCGACGGGCTGCGCCTGTTCGACGGCTGCGGCCGGGAGGGCGAATTCCGCATCGTGAAGGTCGGCAAGGACCGAGCCGAACTGGAGCCGGTGGAGCTGCGCGAGGCGCCCCGGCCCGAGGCCCAGGTCCACCTGGCCCTGGGCTGGAGCCGCCAGGCGCGGCGTTCCTGGCTCCTGGAGAAGGCGGTGGAGCTGGGCGCGGCCGGGCTGTGGTTCTGGCGCGCCGAGCGCAGCCAGGGCGACCCGCCGGACGAGCCCAAGGAAGGCTGGATCGCCAAGATGATCGCCGGGGCCAAGCAGAGCGGCAACCTTCTCTTGCCCGAGACGGGCATCATCGAGGGCGGGCTCAGCGGCCTGGTGGAGTTCGGCCGGGGCTTCGACCGCCGCCGGCTCTGCTCCGAGGCCGCCCTGGCCCCGCTGGTGCGGCCCGTGGACCTGGCCGCGCCGGGCCGCATCCTGGTGGTGGTCGGCCCGGAGGGCGGGCTCACCTGCGAGGAGACCATGGCCCTCAAGACCGGCGGGTTCATGGGCGTGAGCCTGGGCCAGGGCGTGCTGCGCTGGGAGACCGCGGCCCTGGCCGCCCTGGGCCTGGCCTTCTGGGCCCGGGCCAAGGGCGGGGCCTAGTGTCGCGTCCGCGCATCAGCGCGATACGTCTTCGTCTTGCAACGGTGCGGAATCAGACGTTTTTTATTCTCAAAATACCTGTCGGTATTTTGAGGACGTGACACTAGCATCCTGTTCAGGACCACGGAGAAGCAAGGCCGGCAGCTCCCGGGCGTCGGCCTTGTTTTTTTCCCGCGCCGGTCTCTTGCGGCCGCCCGGGCTTCCCGCGTCGGCTTGCGCAGCCAAGGCCGCGGCCTGCTCGACAGATTGCTGGACAACCCGGCGGGAGTTTTTTTAGTTCCTTCCAGGACGCCGGACCGGCTCCCCCTCTGAACCAGCGGATACCTGACGACATGAACCAGCCCCTCGCCGACCGCATCCGGCCCCGGACCCTGGACGAGTTTATCGGCCAGGACCACCTGCGGGCCAAGCTGGCCGCCTTCTCCAAGGCCGGCCGCCTGCCCAGCGTGCTGCTCTTCGGCCCGCCGGGCTGCGGCAAGTCCACCCTGGCCCTGCTTCTGGCCCAGTCCCGCTTGCAGCCCTGGGTGCGGGTTTCCGCGCCCGAGGCCGGCCTGGCCGAACTGCGCAAGCGCCTGGCGGGCAAGGAAGTCCTCATCCTGGACGAATTGCACCGCTTCTCCAAGGCCCAGCAGGACTTCTTCCTGCCTTTGCTGGAGAGCGGCGAGATCGCGCTCCTGGCCACCACCACCGAGAACCCGTCCTTCAGCGTGACCCGGCAGCTCCTGTCCCGGATGCACGTGCTGCGGCTGCGGCCCCTGGGGCCGGAAGAGATGGACCAGGTGGCCAAGCGCGGGGCGGCGGCCCTGGAGATGGAGCTGCCCGACGAGAGCCGGGATTTCCTGTCCCACGTGGCCGGCGGCGACGCCCGCACCCTGCTCAACCTGCTGGAGTACGCGGCGGAGCTAGCCCCGGAGCAGCGCCAGCCGGAAGAGATCAAGAGGATCCTGCCCGAGATCATCCTGCGCGGGGACAAGGCCGGGGACTCCCACTACGAGCTGGCCTCGGCCCTCATCAAGTCCATCCGCGGCTCGGACCCGGACGCGGCGCTCTACTACCTGGCCTGCCTGCTGGAGGGCGGCGAGGACCCGCGCTTCATCTGCCGCCGGCTCATCCTGTCCGCGTCCGAAGATGTCGGATTGGGCGACCCCTTCGCCCTGCCCATGGCCGTCTCCTGCCAGCACGCGGTGGAGTTCGTGGGCATGCCCGAGGGGTTCATCCCCCTGGCCGAGACCACCGTGTACCTGGCCCTGGCCCACAAGAACAACTCCACCTATTCCGCCTACCAGAACGCGGCCAAGGAGGTGCGCACCAACGGCAAGAAGCCGGTGCCCATCCACCTGCGCAACCCGGCCACCAAGCTCATGAAGCAATGGGGCTACGGCCGCGACTACAAGTACCCCCACGCCTTCCCCGACGGCTGGGTGGAGCAGGACTACCTGCCCGAAGACCTGGTGGGCCGGAAGTTCTACCACCCTTCGCAAAGGGGCATGGAGAAGCGCCTCACCGCCTGGTGGCGGTTGTTGCGGCGCAGGCTTGGCGAGTCGGACGAGGAATAGTCAGCGCACCCGGCCCCGGGCGGCCACGGGCCATTCTTCCGTGTTGCCCTCCTGATGCAGGATGGTCAGGGATTCCGTTAGGTTGGCCACCGGGCAGGCGTGGTTGGGCAGGATTCTCAGCACATCCCCTACTCCCAGCTTCGAGTTCCCCCTCTCCACAAACCCGTGCTCCTCGGAGAGCTTTCGCACCGTGAGGGCAGAGCCCATCTCTTCTGGCGCGTCCAGGGGCAGGGCCAGGCCGTGGCCGTCCATGGCTGAGCCGTGGCCGCCACTGTCCGAGGAGAGGACCTTGGAGCCCGCGTCCACGATGAGCCAGTCCGCGTTGGCGCTGACCACGGTGGCCAGGACCCAGAGGGACATGTCGGCGAGGCCGGCCAGGCCCAGGCGCAGGGGGGTGCGGTCCATGAACGCGTAGTTGCCGGGCCGGATTTCGGTGATCCCGTCCCAGGCGTCGCCGGCCAGGACCGTGGGCGTGGAGCCCACGGAGATTTCGGGCGCCTCCAGGCCGTCCGAGCGCAGCCGGGCAGCGGCCGCGTTCATGAGCCTGTTTTCTTCTCGTGCAATCTCCCGCACCTGGGCCGCGTCTTTTGCGCCGTAGGCGTGGCCCGCGTGGGAGAGAACGCCGGCCAGGCGCAGATGCGTTGATTCGGCTATACGCCGCGCCAAGGGCAACAGGCCCGGATGGTCCGGGGCCAGGCCGCAGCGGTGCAGGCCCACGTCGATCTTGAGGAAGACGGGGAGTTCCCGGGCGTGGCGCTCCGCAGCGGCCTCCAGCGCCGCCGCGCCCTGCTCGGAGTCGGCCAGCAGGCGCAGGTCGCAGCCCTTCTCCCGGGCGGTCTTCAGCAGCCGGTCCAGCTTGCGCGGGTCCAGCACCGGGTAGGCCACGGTCAGGGACGGAGCGCCGTCCTCGATGAAGACCAGGGCTTCGTCCGGCTTGGACGCAGTCAGGCCGGCCGCGCCCGCGGCGAGCTGCATCCGGGCGATTTCCCTGCACTTGTGGGTCTTGACGTGGGGCCGCAGCCCCACCCCCGCGGCCCGGGCCAGGTCCGCCATGCGGGCGATGTTGGCCGCCAGCCGCGCGTGGTCCGCCACCACCTGCGGGGTTTCCAGGGCGCGCAGGATGTCGACCGGCAGGTTCATGACTTGGTTTCGTACTGCTTCTTCCACTCGTCCAGGAACAGGAGCGCGGTCTCCAGTTCGCTCAGCTTGCCCTGCTCCCGGCGCAGGGCGGCCACCAGGTCGGCGAAGGGCACGTCCGCAGGCAGGCGCAGCCGCTCCAGGAGCGCGGCCACCTGCTCCCGCAGGTCCTCGGGCAGTTCGGCCAGGGAGGGGTCGTCCGCGCCGCGGGCCTTGGGCCAGCCGGGGCGGTCCTTGGCGATGTAGGCCAGCAGCGTTTCCATGCGGCGCTCGTAGGTATGGTCCCGGAGCGCCCGCTCCCGGGTCCGGGCCGCCACCGCGGCGCGCTCCTCGGGATGGGCCAGGAAGTGCGCGATCTTCTCCTTGAGCTCCTGCATGTCCTCGAAGGTCTCGAGTTCGCCGGGAGCGAACAGTTCGTCCATGAGCTCCCGCCGGTCCACGAGCTGGAACGCGCCGCAGGCCGCCAGCTCGAAGGTGCGAGGGTTCACGAAGTCGCCCCTGGGCACCAGCTCGCTGGCGCGCACGCTGGAGTGCAGGTTCAGGTTCACCGCGCTGGCGTTGAATATCTTCACCGCCTCCTCGGGCGGGATGCGGGCGCCGGCCCGCTGCACCCGGTCGGCCAGGGCGGGCTCGCCCTCCCACTCGGTGCCCCAGATCTTCAGGTCGAAATTGAGGAGCTGCAGGAAGGCCCTCCGCCGGTTGGCGTAGCCCGCGCCCAGGAAGGACACGTCCGACCCGAACTGGCGGCGCTCCACCGGTGTCAGGTCCAGGGGCCGGTGGAATTCGGGAGCCGCGGCCAGGGGCAGGTAGAGCACCTTGTCGCACCCGATCTCGTGCAGCCGCTCGAAGAACGGCACGATCTGGATCACCGCGAAATACTCGTAGAGCGGCGCGAACGCCCGCCAGTAGGTGAACAGGGCGTGGTCCTCCACGAACCACATGGCCGTCGCCACCCCGTCCCGGCGCAGGCGCTTGAGCGCCTGCTGGCTGAGCGGGGCCTGGGCCAGGGAGAGCACCAGGTCCGGCTCGAAGGTCTCCGCCTTGGCCAGCACCGCCTGGGACACCACCTGAAGGAAGGAGTTCTCCAGATAGGCCAGGCGGTCCGCGGTGACCCGCAGGTCCTTGAGCGCGGAGAACGCCCCGTGGAAGGCCGGGGCCTCGAAGACCTCCACGCTGTGGCCCAGCCGGGCCAGGGCCTCGGCGCAGTAGCGGCCCACGGGCAGGGAGCCGCCGTACATGGGCAGGACCAGGAGCACGCGCGCGGGTGTGTTCATTGTCTCACGTATCGGTTGAAGATTACTCAGCCCACGGCCTCGATGCAGTGTGGCGCGGCGCGGTCGTCGAGCATCCAGTCGCTCTCGTGCAGGAACAGGGAGGCGAACTCCGCGGACGGCCCCGAGGCCACGCCCAGGCCCAGGCGTTCGGCCATGAGCGCCCGGAACGCGGCCCGCTCCCGGGCCTGGGCATCCTCCCCCAGCACCGGCCGGCAGGTGCAGCCAGCCAGGTCCAGGGCCGAGACCAGGCCCAGGAGTCCCGGGGGGGGCTCGAACTCCGGGTTGCCCGCCAGGTGGCGCAGCAGCTCCCGGCTGGAGAACGGGGCCAGGCAGGCCAGGTCCGCGGAGCAGGGGGCGCTCTCCAGGCAGGGGGCGCATTCCGCCGCGGCCTGCCATACCCGGTGGCCCAGGCCGTAGGGGCCGGTCTCGAAGCACCAGGCCGAGGACAGGAAGAAGGCCATGACCGGCGCGCCCAGGTGCGCGGCCAGGTGCATGGTGCCGGTGTCCGGGGTCATGACCAGGTCCAGGCCGGCGACCTCCTCGAACAGGTCGGCCAGCGAGGTCCGGCCGGCGAGATCCTGGGTGATGGCGGCCAGGGGGGCGGGAAAGGTCGCGAGCAGCTCCCGGGCCAGGGGCCGCTCCCCGGCGGCGCCCAGGAGCGCCACCCGCCGCGCGCCCGTGGTCTTGGCCACGGCGTGGACCAGGGGGGACAGGACCTTGGCCGGGAGCGACCGCCGGGAATGCCGGCCGGCCAGCACCACCCCGATGCCGCCTCCCTTGGGCCGGGCCACGGGATTCACCTCTCCCGGGGGCAGGGGCGCGTCCGCCAGCCAGCCCCAGAGGTCCACCAGGTTCAGGCCGGCGAAGCGGCGGCGGCGGGTCCAGCGGAAGGCCTGCCGGGTCCAGGGATCCATGTGGTGCTGGCCCCGCTCCATCCGGTGGCCGCGCACCGTGGCCGGGTCGAACAGCCCGGCCAGGGCCAGGTTCAGGCCCGAGAAGTTCAGGTTGAAGACCTGGCCGAACCCGGCCGACGCCATTTCGCGCAGGGCGGGCAGGGTCCGGGCCAGGAGCTCTCCGCTGCCCGGACTGCCGGCGCGGTGGGCGGGCAGGCCGTGGGCCGTGATCCCGGGAAAGGCCGCCTCCGCCAGTCCGGTCAGGGAATGGTCCACGGCCAGATGGACGTCGCTTCCCGCCTCCTGGAGCGAGCGCACCAGGCGCTTGGTCTGGAGCAGGTCGCCGAAGCGGGCCAGTTGGACGACCAGGGCGCGGCGCGGGGTGGGGTCCGGGGAAGCGGCGTTCATGCGGGATTTCCAGGATTTCGCGGAAAGTATCGCAAAGCCAGGGGCGGGGCAAGCCGGGCGTGGCGCGGCGGCTTCCCCCCGGGCCGCAGTTCTGGTATGGACCCCCCATGCGTTACTACCCGGCCTTTCTGGACCTTTCCGGCCGCCGCTGCCTCATCGTCGGCGCAGGCCGGGTGGGCCGGCGCAAGCTCGCCGGCCTGCTGGCCCTGGACCCCGGCCGCCGCCCCCTGGAGATTCTGGTGTTGGACCCCGGCCTGGGGCCGGACTCGGACTTGCCCCAGGACCCGGCGGTGGTGTACGTGAAGCGTCCCTTCCGGGATGACGACCTGGAGGGGCGGGCCCTGGTCTTTGCCGCGTCCTCGGACCCAGAGGCCAACGCCCGGGTGGCCCGGCTGTGCGCGGAGAGGGGCATCCCCTGCAACTGCGCCGACGCCCCCGCGGCCTCGGGCTTCATCGTGCCGGCCAGCGCAAGCCGGGGCGGCCTGACCCTGGCCGTGTCCACGGCCGGAGGCAGCCCGGCCCTGGCCCGCCTGCTCCGGGAGGAGCTGGAGGCCGAGTTCGTGCCCCGCTGGGCGGCCCTGGCCGCGTTCATGGAACGGCTGAGGCCCCTGGTGCTGGGCCTGGGCCAGGACAGCGACGACAACGCCCCGCTCTTCCGCGCCCTGGTCCGCTCGGGCCTGGGAGCGGCCCTGGCCGCCGGGGACCGGGAGCGGGCCGCGGCCGTGCTCCGGGACCTGCTGCCCCGGGAGTTGGCTTCGCGCATCGAGGAGTTGACCCATGGAATGGATTGAGAACCTTCGGCCGGTGGTGGCCTTTCTCTACCTGGCGGTGAGCGCCCTGTTCATCGCCGGCATGCTCGGCCGTCGCGCCGGCCTCAAGCGCGCCGCCTCGGTCCTGGCCGGGGTCGGCTTCGCCCTGCACACCCTGGGGCTGGCCGGACGGGCGGCGGTCGCCGGCACGGAGGCCTTGTCCCAGGCGCCCTTCTACCTGAGCCTGCTGGCCTGGGCCCTGCTCCTGACCTTCTTCATCGTGCGCCGCGCCATGCACATGGAGTTCCTGGCCCTCACCTCCGCGCCGCTGGCCCTGCTCCTCTACCTGGCCTCCCTGGCCTTCACGTCCAAGGTGGCGCTGCCCAAGGCCCTGGCCGGCCCGTTCCTGGCGCTGCACATCGGCTCGCTCTTCGTGAGCATCGCGCTCCTGGCCATGGCCTTCGGCGCGGGGGTCATCTTCATTCACCTGGAGCGCAAGATAAAGACCAAAGAGAAGCTCTCGGGCTTCTCCAAAGACTTGCCCTCGCTGACGGCCTTCGACACCGCCAACCAGTGGGCGGTGATGGTGGGATTCCCCCTGTTCACCCTGGGCCTGGTCTCGGGTTTCGTCTGGGGCCACTTCACCTGGGGCAAAGCCATCACCTGGGATCCCAAGGAAGTGGTCTCCGCCGCCATCTGGGTGCTCTACGCCTATCTTTTCCACCAGCGCCTGACCGCAGGCTGGCGGGGCCGCAAGGCCGCCAAGCTGGCCATCCTGGTCTTCGTCTTCTCCCTGGTCTCCCTGGCCGGGGTGAACTTCCTCCTGCCCACCCACCACAGCTTCAACCAGTAAGCCATGCAGCACGAACAGGATATCTTCCTCATAGGCCTCAACCACAAGACCGCCGGAGTGGAGGTTCGGGAAACCTTCGCCCTGGCGACCTGCAACACCGTGGAGCTCGGCCTGATCACCGACGGCGGTCCGGTGCGCGAAGCCCTGACCCTCTCCACCTGCAACCGGGTGGAGATGCTGGCCGTGGCCGACCGCGGGCCCGAGTCCGTGGACCGTCTCCTGACCTTCTGGGCCAAGGCCTGCGGAGGTGATCCCGAGCGCCTGCGGCCCCATGTGTACGTGCACCAGGGCCTGGACGCGGTGCGCCACCTCTTCAGCGTGGCCGCCAGCCTTGACTCCCTGGTGGTGGGCGAGCCCCAGATCCTGGGCCAGCTCAAGGAGGCATACCGCGACTCGGTCAAGCACGGCTCCGCCCGGGTCATCGTCAACCGCCTGCTGCACAAGGCCTTCACCGTGGCCAAGCGGGTGCGCACCGAGACCGGCATCGCCTCCTCGGCGGTCTCCATCTCCTACGCCGCCGTGGAGCTGGCCAAGAAGATCTTCGGGGACATGCGCGAGTACACCGCCATGCTCATCGGAGCTGGAGAGATGGCCGAACTGGCCGCGGCGCATCTGGTGAACTCCGGCATCAAGGAGATCCTGGTGGCCAACCGCACCTTCGCGCGGGCCGAGGAGCTGGCCCGCCGCTTCAAGGGCCGGGCCATCATGTTCGAGGAGTTGTTCCGCCGCCTGCCCGAGGCGGACATCGTGATCTCCTCCACCGGCGCGCCCACCGCGGTCATCCGGGCCCGGGACGTGAAGCCGGTGCTCAAGCAGCGCAAGAACCGGCCCATGTTCTTCATCGACATCGCCGTTCCCCGCGACGTGGACCCGGACGTGAACGCCCTGGACAACGTCTATCTCTACGACATCGACGACCTCAAGGAAGTGGTGGAGGAGAACCTGGCCCAGCGCCGGGAGGAGGCGGTCAAGGCCGCGGCCATCATCGAGGCCGAGACCGGCCGCTTCGGCGAGTGGCTGGACTCCCTGGCGCTGACGCCCACCATCAAGGACCTGCTGGCCAAGGGCGAGGACGTGGCCGGCCGCGAGTTGGAGAAGACCCTCAGGCGGATCGGCCCGGACGCCCCGGAGGAGACGCGCAAGGCCCTGGAATGCCTCGTCTCCTCCATGGTGCGCAAGCTCTACCACGAGCCCATCGTGTTCCTGAAGCGCCGGGCCCAGGAAGAGGGAGTGTCCCGCAAGTACATCGACCTCACTCGCCGCATGTTCAACCTGGACGAGGAGTCCGTGCCTGATGAGGCGCACGCCGGGCGGAAGTCCAAGGCGCCGTCCCTGGGGCGGTCCGCGGGCGGCGCGGGCCAGGGCGAGGAGAATGGGGAGGATCCGTCGTGCGCACATATCGGATAGAGGACCTGCAGCCCGAGCACGTGGAGCGGCTGGGCCGCGCCCTGGACGCCCGGGGCCTGGGCTCGGGCATGGACGGCCTGTACTGGCTCACCCTGCCCCCGGACCTGCTCAGCGCCGAACAGCTCGAACACGCGCCCGAGTGCGGCCCCCACGTCCTGTCCCTGGAGTTGCTGGACGAGGGGGTTTCCCTGGAGCTGCTGGTGCGGGCCCGGGGTCGGCTGCGCTGTTCCTGCGTGGCATATGCCGATCCGGCCCAGCGCGCCTGGGGCATGGATACCGTGGACACCCTGCTGCGGGAGCTGGACATCCCCTCCTGAGCCGGGCAGGTCTCCGCCCCCCAGGCGCGAGGAGGAACTCCCGCCGTGCCCGCCATCGAGCTTCCCATTCGCCTGCAGGCCCTGCCCCCCCGGGCCGCGCATTTCTGCCTGGGCGTGGAGCGCTTCCTGCGCCGGGAGCTGGCCGCGGACCTGGACGGCGCGGTGGTGGTGGCGGGCTTCTCCGGCGGGCCGGACTCCACCGCCCTGCTCCTCTGCCTGGAGTGCCTGGCCCCCCGTCTGGGCTTCTCGCTCCAGGCCGCCCACCTGGACCACGGCCTGCGTCCCGAGTCCCGGGCCGAGGCGGACCGGGCCGAACGGTTCTGCTCGGGTCTGGGCATCCCTTTCGCCTCCTGCGCGGCGGACACTGCGACCCTGGCCCGGGAGCGCGGGGTAGGTATCGAAGAAGCCGGCCGGGAGCTGCGCTACGCCTTTTTCGCGGAATGCCTGGCGGGGCATTCCAAGGCCTTCCTGGCCCTGGGCCACACCCTGGACGACCTGGCCGAGGACCAGCTCATGCGCCTGATCCGGGGCGCGGGGTGGCCCGGCCTGGGCGGCATGCCCGCGTTCGACCCGGGCCGCCATCTGCTGCGTCCTTTGCTCCTGACTCCCAAATCCGACGTGCTGGATTTCCTGGCCGACCTGGGCGCGGAGTATGCGTCGGACGCCTCCAACGCGGACCAGGCCTTTCTGCGCAACCGGGTGCGCTCCGGCATCCTGCCCCTGCTCCGGGCCGAGAACCCGGCATACCTGGACGCCGCGGCCGGGCTGTGGCGCCTGGCGCAACTGGACCGGGAGGTCCTGGACAGCCGGTGCGCGGCCCCGGAGCCCGGTCCCGACGGCCGCATCGCCCTGCCCCGCTCCGCCCTGGCCGCCCTGCCCCGGGCTCTGCGTCTGCGGCTGTTCAAGTCCTGCCTGGAGCGCCTGGGGCCGGGCCAGCCGCTGCTGGACGGCCTGCTGCGGCTGGACGAGGTCCTGCTGGCCGGGGCGTCGGGCAAGGCCGTCCAGTTTCCGGGCCGCAAGACCGCCCGGCTGCAGCGGGACGCGCTGGTGTTCTCCGGGCCGGAATGAAGCAGGCCTCGCGCCCTTTTCCGCGCTTCGCATTGACAGCCCGGAGGGTGCGGAGTAAACAGCTTGTGAATTTTTTTACGCGCTAGAAACCTGGAGGAGAAACAGCGTGAATATCCTGATCTTCGGACCCAACGGCAGCGGCAAGGGCACCCAGGGCGCCCTGGTGAAGAAGAAATACGACGTGGACCACATCGAGTCCGGCGCCATCTTCCGCAAGCACATCGGCGGCGGCACCGAGCTGGGCAAGAAGGCCAAGGAGTACATCGACCGCGGCGAGCTGGTGCCCGACGACATCACCATCCCCATGGTCCTCGACGTGCTCAAGTCCGCCGGCGCCAAGGGCTGGCTCCTGGACGGCTTCCCCCGCTCCATCGTGCAGGCCCAGAAGCTGTGGGAGGCCCTGGAGAAGGACGGCGTGAAGCTGGACTACGTCATCGAGATCCTGCTGCCCCGTCAGGTGGCCAAGAACCGCATCATGGGCCGCCGCCTCTGCAAGAACGACAACAACCACCCCAACAACATCTTCATCGACGCCATCAAGCCCAACGGCGACAAGTGCCGGGTGTGCGGCGGCGACCTCTCGGCCCGGGCCGACGACCAGGACGAGGGCGCCATCGACAAGCGCCACGACATCTACTACGACACCACCACCGGCACCCTGGCCGCGGCCTACTTCTACAAGGACCTGGCTCCCAAGGCCGGTTTCTCCTACATCGACCTGGATGGCGAAGGCACCATCGACGCCATCAAGGACAAGCTGCTGGGCATGCTGGCCTAGTCTGCTGACGCTCAAGGCCCCCGGCCCGAGGGCCGGGGGCCTTTTTCATTGGAGACGCCATGGCCCGCCTGCGCATCGGCCAGATCGACTACCTGAACGTCCTGCCCCTGTTCCACACCCTGCGCCGGGCATTCCCGCCTTCGGAGGTGGTGCAGTACGTGCTGGGCCATCCTTCCCAACTCAACGCCGGACTGGCCGACGGCAGCCTGGACTGCGCCCCGGCCTCGGCCTTCGAGTACCTGCAGCACGCCGAGCGCTACGAACTGCTCCCCGACCTCTCCATCACCGCCTCGCGCGGCCCGGTGCAGAGCGTGCTGCTCCTCTCTCCGGCTCCCCTGGCCGAATTGCCCGAGTTCATGGCCCGCACCGGCAACGTGGTGCGGCTGTCCTCGGCCTCGGCCAGCTCCTCGGCCCTGCTCAAGGCCCTCTGGGAGTTCGGCTGGAAGTTGCCCCCGGCGCGCTGGGAGGAGATGGCCCCGGGCGCGGGGCCCAGCCAGGACCGGCCCTTCCTGGAGATCGGCAACCACGCCCTGCGCTACTGGCTGGAGAAGCCCAAGGGCTGGCGCATGATCGATCTGGCCCAGGCCTGGCGGGACTACACCGGCCTGCCCTGCGTGTTCGCGGTGTGGATCGTGCGGCGGGGGCTCAGCGCGGCGCAGAAGGAGCTCCTGGCCGAGGTGCACGCCGCGCTCATGCGCTGCAAGGCCGACTGCGCCGAGGCCCTGGACGAGGTGGCGCAGCGCGACGACCTGGCGGCCTGGATCAGCCGTCGGGCCATGGCCGATTATTTCTCCTACCTGGACTACGACCTGGGCCCGGACGCCCGGGCCGGTCTGGCCCTTTACGCCGACCACTGCAGCCGGCTGGGGCTCGTCCCCGGCGCGCCGGCGCTGAAGTTCGCGTTCTGACCCGCCCTACGGCTTTATCTTCGGAATCATCTCCTCCTGCACCATGACCACCAGCTCGTCGCCCTTGCCGATCATCTGATCCGCTTGGGGCAGATAGATGTACTCCTTGTCCGCGGCCTTGCGCACGGCCAGGACCTGGAGCCGGAAGCGGTTGGTGAGGTTCAGTTCGCGCAGGGTCTGGCCGGCCCAGTTGTCCGCCATGAGCTTCTGCACCAGCACGCCCTGGGCGAAGGGCAGATACTCGATGAGCCCGGGCACGGTGATGCGCTGGGCCATCTGCCGCGCCGCGTAGCGCTCCGGGAAGAAAACTTCGTTGACCCCGATCTTGCGCAGCACCTTCTCGTGCTCCCAGGACACGGCCTTGGCCCATATCTCCTTCACTCCCAGCTCCTTGAGGTGCAGGCAGATGAGGATGCTGGCCTCCATGCGCTCGCCCACGCTCACCACCACATGGGAGAAATCCGCGAAGCCGAGTTGGGAGAGCACCGAGGGGTCGGAGCCGTCGCCCTGGTAGACCTGGGTCATCACGTCCTTGGCCCGGCGCACGTGGTCGGGGTCGTCGTCCAGGGCCACCACCTCGTGCCCCAGTTCGGTAAGGAACTGGCCGAGCACGAAGCCGAACTTGCCCAGGCCGATGATGCCGATCTGCAGTTTTTCCTTTTTCATTGGCCCTCCCCTGCTAGCCCACCATGAGCGAATTTTCGGGCCAGAGGAAGTTCTCCCGGCGCTGCACGTCCTGCAAAACCTGGAGGAAGATGATGGGGCCCAGCCGGCCGATGAACATGACCAGGGTAATCACGATCTTGCCCGCGTCGCTCAGGGTGGAGGTGATCCCGGTGGACAGGCCCACGGTTCCGAAGGCCGAGATGACCTCGAAAAGCAGTTCAATGAACGAGCCCCGGGAGGCGTCGTGCTCCGACAGGCCCACCTCGGTCACGGACAGGAGCATGGTGGCCCCGAGCACGATGAAGAGGGCGAACATGGTCAGGGTCAGGGACTTGTTCATGGTTTCGTGGTCCAGGGCGAACCTGCCGGCCACGGCCTGGCGCCGGCCCCGCAACTGCGATGCGGCGAAGGCGGTCAGGGCCCGCAGGGTGGTGGTCTTGATGCCGCCGGCGCAGGACCCGGGCGATCCGCCCACGAACATGAGGAACATCATGACCAGAAGCGAGACATTGGTCATCTTGCCGATGTCCACGGTGTTGAACCCCGCGGTGCGGCAGGTCACGGACTGGAACAGGGAGGTCAGCACCTCCTCGTGGGCCGGGGCCACGTTGGGCTGCATGAGGTATTCCGCGGCGAAGATGAAGAGCGCCCCGCCCAGGACGAGGAGGCCGCTGGTCTTGAGCACGATGTGGGTGTGCCAGGTGAACAGGGGCTGGCCGGGCAGGGTCCGCCGCCGGCCGGTTCCGGCGGCGAAGACTTCCAGGAGCACGGAGAAGCCCAGGCCCCCCGGCACGATGAGGGCCATGACCACCAGGTTGACCCCCCAGTGCCCCTTCCAGGCCACGAGGTTGTCCGTGTAGAGGGAGAATCCTGCGTTGCAGAAGGCGGAAACCGCGTGGAACACCGCGGAATATGCGCCGATGCTTCCGCCCGTTGCGAGGTACAGTCCTGCCGCGCCGGCCAGTTCGATGGCCAGCACCGCCGACACCGCCTGCACGAGGAATCTGCCCAGGGCGAAACTGGGGTCGTGCAGCAGGCTCTGGCCCACGGCCACCCGGTCGGTGACGGAGACCTTGCGCCGCCAGAGATAGAGCACCAGGCTGGTGTAGGTCATGACCCCCAGACCGCCCAGCTGGATGAGACCCAGGATCACGTCCTGGCCGAAACGGGTGTAGAACGTCCCGGTGTCCACCACCACCAGTCCGGTGACGCAGGTGGCCGAGGTGGCGGTGAACAGGGCGTCCACCCAGGATATCTGGCCCTGGACCAGGCTGGCCGGATGGTGCAGGATGCCGGCGCCGGTGGCGATGACCAGCGCGAAAGACAGGATGGGCAGGCTGTAAGGGGTGAGCCAGCGGGTTGCCATGGCTGCGACCCATACCCCAGCGGGGGCGGGAGCGCAACGCGGCTACTTGCGCCAGTACTCCGGCACGAAGAGCACCACGATGGTGTAGATTTCCAGCCGGCCCAGGAGCATGCACACGGTGAGCACCCATTTGGCCGCCAGCGGCATGTGCGCGTAGTTCTCGGTGGGTCCCACGCTGCCGATGCCCGGGCCGATGTTGCCGATGCAGGCGGTCACTGCGGCGAAGGAGGACACCAGGTCCACGCCCAGGGCCGCCAGGGCGAAGGCCGAGACGATGAACAGCCCCAGGTAGAGCACGAAGAACCCGGTGATGGAGCTGATCACGTCCGGAGGCACGTTCTTGCCCCCCAGCTTGACCCGGATCACCGCCCGGGGGTGGATGAGGCGCCTGAGTTCGAGCGAGACCTGCTTGAGCAGGAGCAGGATGCGCATGCATTTCATCCCGCCCCCGGTGGATCCGGCGCAGCCGCCCAGGAACATGCACAGCAGGAGGAGGCTCTGGGGCAGCGCCGGCCACAGTTCGTAGTCCTGGGTGGCGAAGCCGGTGGTGGTCAGGATGGAGGCCACCTGGAAGGCGCCGTGCCGCAGGGAGGTCCAGAAGGAGTCGTAGTTCCTGCCCCAGAGGGCCAGGGTCGAAACCAGGGTGAACACCGAGAACACGACGATGAAGAACCGCCACTCCCCGTCCCGCCACATGTTTCCGGGCCGGCCCTTGAGCAGGTGGTAGTGCAGGGAGAAGTTCATGCCCGCCAGGAGCATGAACACGGTGATGACCACGTCGAAGTACGCGCTGTCGTAATGGCCCACCGAGGCGTTGCGGGTGGAGAAGCCGCCGGTGGCCATGGTGCCGAAGGTGTGGCACAGGGATTCGAACAGGTCCATGCCGCCGAGCATGAGCAGGCCGGTCTGGAGCACGGTGAAGAGCAGGTAGACCTGCCACAGGATCACCGCGGTGTCCTTGATGCGCGGCTTGAGCTTGTCCGGCGCCGGTCCTGGCACTTCGGCCTTGTAGAGCTGCATCCCGCCCACGCCCAGGAAGGGCAGGATGGCCAGGGACAGGACGATGATGCCCATGCCTCCCAGCCAGTGGGTCATGCTGCGCCAGAAGAGCAGGCCCTTGGGCGCGGATTCGATGTCGGCCAGCACCGAGGCCCCGGTGGTGGTGAACCCGGAGACGGATTCGAACACGCAGTCCGTGAACCCGGGCAGCATGTCCCCGAACCAGAAGGGCAAGGCCCCGGCCACTCCGGCCGCGGCCCAGCCCAGGGCCACCACGGCCATGCCCTCGCGGTGGCTCATGGCGTGGGCGCCCGACTTGGGCCAGAGGAAGTACAGCCCCGCGCCCGCGCCCAGGGAGATCAAGATGGACTTGAACAGCGGGCCCATGCCGGCGTCGTCGTAGTAGATGGAGAAGCCGAGGGCCGAGAGCATGGTCAGGCTCACGCAGACCAGGATGGCCCCCACCACGTGCAGCACGTAGCGCCAGCGCATCTAGAAATGCTCCAGCTTCACCGTAAGGGCCTTCTCCACCTTCTCGATGTTCTTGCGGGTGGAGAGGATGATGAACCGGTCCTGGGGCAGGATCACCGCGTCGCCGGTGGGGAAGATGACCTCGTCCCCGCGCTGGATGGAGAGCACCAGGGCCCCCTTGGGCAGCTTCAGGTCCTTGAGGGACTTGCCCACCACGTCGGAGTTCTCCTGGGCCACGGCCTCCATGGCCTCGGCCTCCTCGCCTCGGATGGAGGCCGTGGTCAGCACCTTGCCCCGGCGCATGTAGCGCAGGATGGAGTTCACCGCCGACAGCCTCGGGCTCACGGTGTGCTCGATGCCGATGGCCCGCACCAGGGGCAGGTAGGCGAACTTGTTGATGCGGGTGATGACGCTCCTGGCCCCCAGGCTCTTGGCCAGCAGCGAGATGAGCACGTTGGTCTCCTCGTGGCCGGTGAGGCTCACCACCATGTCCATCCCGCTCACGTTCTCCTCCTGGAGCAGGTCCTGGTCCGTGCCGTCCCCTTCCAGGACCACGGTGCGGTCCAGCTCCTGGGCCAGGAACTGGCAGCGCTCCGGGTCGCGCTCCAGCAGGCGCACCCGCTGGCCGGTGTTCTCCAGGTCCCGGGCCAGGCGCAGGCCGATGTTGCCCGCGCCCACCAGAAGCACGTTCTTCACCTGGTGCGAACGCCGGCCGAACAGCGCCATGGCCTCGTACACGTGCTCGTCGTCGCACACGAAGTACACCAGGTCCCCGGGCCGGATCTCGTCGCCGCCCGAGGGGATGGTGAGTTGCTCGCCCCGGATGATGGCCGCCACCAGGAGACCGAAGCCGCCCACCGCCTGCCGGATGTACATGAGCTTGCGCCCCACCAGGGGGCCGTCCCCCACCCGCACTCCTATGAGCTTGATGCGGCCTCCGGCGAACTGGCTGATGTCCACGGCTCCGGGCACATCCATGAACTGGCGGATGGTCTTGATGACCTCCTCCTCGGGATTGATGACCTTCCCGATGTTCAGGATGTTCTCGTGGAAGTCGATGTATTCCTCGTTGCGGATGCGGGAGAGCTTGGTGATGTTTGGATTGAGGGCGTTGGCGATGGTGCAGGCGATGAAGTTGGTCTCGTCCGAGTCGGTTACCGCCAGGAGGATGTCCGTCTCGTGGATGCCTGCGGCGCGCAGGGTCGAGGGACAGCTGCCGGAGCCCTCCACCGCCTGCACGTCGGCGTACTCCGCGATGCGCTTGAGGGCCTGGGGGCTGCGGTCGATGACCACGACCTCCTTGTTCTCCGCGGCCAGGCGGCGGGCGACGTGGAATCCCACCTCTCCGGCGCCCACGATGATGATTTTGAGGGACATGGCTCCTCTGCGGGAACGGGTTCACGGACAGCGGGGACAGGTGTAGCCCATCCCGGGCCGTAAATCCAGACGGGAGGAAGCGGCCGGCCGGCCAAAAGCGAACGGCCCGCCGCGCAAGGCGCGGCGGGCCGGAAAGAGCGGGGAGATGCCGGGCTAGGCCGCGGCGTTGGCCGCCTTCTGCAGGCGGGAGATGGTGCGGGACGCGGCGCGCCAGTGGATGGCCTTCTTGGTGGCGGCCTTGTCCAGGACCGAGGTGGCGGTCCGGAGGGCGGTCTGCACCTGGTCCTTGTCCTTGGTCTCCAGGGCCTGGCGCAGCGCCTTGACCACGTTCTTGATGCGGGTCTTGACCGCCCGGTTGCGGGCGCGGGCCTTGAGGCTCTGCTTGTGCCTCTTGATCGCGGACTTATGGTTCGCCAAGGTCGTTCTCCTTCAAAAAACGTCGAGCGGTTCGTGTCAGGTCGTCGAAAAGGGGCTCTTATACGTAGAGCCGCCGGGATGTCAAGCCCCTGTCCACACTTTTTCTAGACCTGCAGGGCCGAGAAGTCCGCCAGGAGTCCCAGCTTGTCCACCAGGGCCTTGAGCAGGTTCAGGCGGTTCCGGCGCAGGGCGGCATCCTCGCACATGACCATCACGTGGTCGAAGAAGGCGTCCACCGCGGGCCGCAGTTCGCGCAAGAGGCCCAGAAGCGCCGGGAAGTCGTCCGCCGCCCACAGGGAGGCGAAGCGCGGCCCAAGGGCGGCCAGGGAGTCGGCCAGGCCGCGCTCCTGCGCTTCGACCAGCAGGGCCGGGTCGAAGGCGCCGTTGAGGGAAACCCCGGCCTCGGCCCCCTGCTTTATGATGATGTTGGCCGCGCGCTTGAACGTCAGCACCGCCTGCCCGAAGTCCGCCTCCCGGGCGAAGGAGGCCAGGGCCTCCACCCGGGCGGACAGGGCCCACACGTCGGCGAAGCCAGCGCCCAGGGCGGCCTCGACCACCAGGGTGGGATGCCCCTTGCCCGTGAAATAGTGCTTGAGCCGGTCGCTGGCGAACGCCTTGAGCTTGGCCAGGGCCTCCTCCCGGGAGAGTTTCCACTGCACGCCGCTGTAGCCGTCCAGGGCCGCAGCGAACAGTTCGCCCAGGTCCAGGCGCAGGCCCTTCTCGATGACCATGCGGCAGATGCCCAGCACGGCCCGGCGCAGGGCGTAGGGATCGTTGGCCCCGGTGGGCGCCAGGTCCAGCCCGAAGCAGCCGGCCAGGGTGTCGGCCTTGTCGGCCATGGACAGGAGGCAGCCGGCCAGGGTCGACGGGACCGGGCTTTCGGGGCCGGCGGGCAGGTAGTGGTCGTAGAGGGCCTTGGCCACCACGGCGGATTCGCCGAAGCGGTCGGCATAGATGCCGCCCATGACGCCCTGCAGCTCGTCGAACTCGCCCACCATGCCCGAGACCAGGTCGGCCTTGGCCAGGCGGCCGGCCCGGGCCAGGTCCGCGGCCTGATCCGGGGCGAGCTTCTCGCCCAGCCAGCGGGCCAGGCGCTCCAAGCGGCGGGATTTGTCGCCCATGCTGCCCAGGGGGGCCAGGAACACCACGTTGTCCAGTTCCGCGAGCCAGGGGTCGAAGCCCGCGGCCAGGTCCGTCTTCCAGAAGAAGCGGGCGTCCTCCAGCCGGGCCCGCAGCACGCGCTCCCAGCCCTTGCGCACCAGGACCTCGTCCTTGGGCTCCAGGTTCAGGGTCGCCAGGAAATGGGGCAGGAGCCCGCCGTCCGCCCCTTCTATCCCGAAGCTTTTCTGGTGGCTCTCCATGCTCGTGAGCAGCACCTCGCGGGGCACTTCCAGGAAGGAGGAGTCGAAAGAGCCCAGAATGGGCCGCGGCGACTCCACCAGACCGGTCACTTCGGCCAGGAGCTTGTCCTTCCAGAGCACGGTCCCGCCCGCGGCCTTGGCCAGGGCGTCGCCCTGCTCCACGATCCGGTCGCGGCGCTCGGCCGCGTCCAGCACCACCCTGCCCTGCTCCTTGAGCACGCGGAAAAAGTCGGCGGCCGAAGCGACCTCGAAGGGGCCGGGACCCATGACCCGGTGGCCCCGGGTGGTCCGGCCGGAAGCGACCCCGGCCACCGCGAAGGGCACCACGTCATTCCCCAGCAGGGCCAGGACCCAGCGCAGGGGCCGGCCGAATCCGAAGTCCAGGCTGCCCCAGCGCATCTTCTTGGGGAAGGACAGGCCGGCGATGGCGTCCCGGCACAGGGCGGGCAGGATGTCCAGGGTCCGGGCGCCGCCCACGGTCTTGCGCACGGCCAGGTACTCGCCCTTGTCCGTGGCGTGCAGGAAGGCGTCGGCCAGGTCCACGCCCTGGGTCTTGGCGAAGCCCTGGGCGGCCTTGGTGGGGTTGCCCTCGGCGTCGTAGGCGATCTTTTTGGGCGGGCCGGTGACCAGCTCCACCTCGCTGCGCTGCGTCTCGGCCAGTTCGGCCCGGGCCACGATGCGGCGGGGGGTGGCGAAGGTCGTGAGCCCGGAATGATCCACCATGGCCCGGTCCAGGGCCGCGGCGAGCAGGGTCCCCAACTCCTGGTTCAGGGCGGGGAAGCAGCGGGCGGGAATCTCCTCGGCCCCGATCTCGAGGATGAACTCAGGCATGGGCGGCCTCCGGCTTGGGCAGCATGGGGTAGCCGAGTTGTTCGCGCTGGGCCGCGTAGAGCCTGGCCACAGCCGAGGCCAGGGTGCGCACCCGCAGGATGTAGCCCATGCGCTCGGTGATGGAGATGGCCCCCCGGGCGTCCAGGAGGTTGAAGGCGTGCGAGCACTTGAGGCAGAAATCGTAGGCCGGCCAGGGCAGGCCCTCGGCGCACAGGCGCTTGCACTCCTTCTCGTAGGCCGCGAACAGGGTGAAGAGCATGGCGGCGTCGGACTGATCGAAATTGTAGGTGGAGTGCTCCACCTCGCCCTGGTGGTGGATCTGGCCGTAGGTCAGGGTGTCGTTCCACTTGAGGTCGTACACCGACTCCTTGCCCTGGAGATACATGCACAGGCGCTCCAGGCCGTAGGTCAGCTCCACGCTGACCGGGGCCAGGTCGATGCCGCCCACCTGCTGGAAGTAGGTGAACTGGGTGATCTCCATGCCGTTGAGCCAGACCTCCCAGCCCAGGCCCCAGGCGCCCAGGGTGGGCGACTCCCAGTCGTCCTCCACGAAGCGGATGTCGTGCTCGGCCGGCTCGACGCCCAGGGTGCGCAGGCTGTCCAGATAGAGATCCTGCACGTTGTCCGGAGAGGGCTTGAGGATCACCTGGAACTGGTAGTAGTGCTGCAGGCGGTTGGGGTTCTCGCCGTAGCGGCCGTCGGTCGGGCGCCGGGAGGGCTCCACGTAGGCCACCTTCCACGGTTCGGGTCCGATGACCCGGAGGAAGGTGGCGGGATTGAAGGTGCCCGCGCCCACCTCGATGTCGTAGGGCTGCTGGATCACGCAGTCGTAGGCGGACCAGAAGGCCTGCAGTTTCAGGATCACGTCCTGGAAGTTCATCGTCCTCTCCTTGGCAGGCAAGGCGGCCCGCAATGCCGAGCCGCCCTATATTTTGCGGAAGGATCCGCCGGCCCAGGCCAGGCCCAGGTGGTAGCGCACGTACAGGTCCACGGCCGCATAACACTGCCGGCGGACCTCGCTCCCCGGCCGGGCGTCGCGCCAGTCCCGGGGGCCGCTCGTCCTGACCCGCTCCAGGAGGTCCAGGGCCTCGCCCCCCAGGTCCAGTCCCGGGGCGCGCTCCGCGCATGCGGCGCAGCATACCCGGCCCCGTTCCACGTCGAGACGCAGCGAAGACCCGCTGTGTATGCCTTTTCCGCAATGAGAGCAAGCCGTGAGCGAGGGGGCGTAGCCCTGGCTGAAGGCCACCTTGGCCCGGAACAGGACCGGGAACAGGCCGGAGACCGATTCGGACCGGTCCAGGGTTTCCAGGCATTGGGTGATCAGGCCATAGCCTTCCGCCGCTCCTTCTGGCCCCAGATGCACCGCCTCGAAGAACTTGAGGCAGTTCACGGCCTGGCCCAGGCGTTCGCGGTCCTGGCGGATGCGGGGATAGGCATCCTCCAGGGTTCCCTCCATGAGATAGAGGTAGGAGCCGCGGCGGTCGCTCTTCACGTGGAAGCGCACCTGGTTCAGGGCGTCCAGGCAGCCGCAGAAGCGGCGGCGGCTGCGGCAGCCGCCGAAGGCGAAGGCGGTGTACGCGCCGCGGGTGGGGGAAAAAATGCGGACCCAGAGGTCCTGCTCGCGGAAGCGGCCCACCTTGAGCACCAGGGCCCGTTCGGAGAACTCGACCATACGAACTAGGGGATGGTGACCGTGCGCACCTCGCCGGACTGGGCGTTCAGCGGGAAGGGCTTGCTGTCCAGGGCCACCTTCACGCCGCCGGCGTTGCCGAACTTCACGGTGAGGGCCTTGTCGAAGCGGATGGCCTTGGACTCGCCGGGCTGCAGCGTTATGTCCAGGACGATGCTGCCGTCCACCTCGGCGTAGACCCAGCAGAGCTGGCTGGCGCGGATGTCCATGACCCGGGCGGCGGAGGCGGCGGGTTTGGGCGGTTCGGCCGGAGTCGGACGGGACGGCGCGGCATCGGCTGCGGGCCTGGCCTCCGGCGCGGGGTTCGCGGGCTCGGCCGCCGCGGGCTTAGGATCCGGAGGCGGGGTCTTCTCCGGTTCGGCTGCGGGCTCGGGAACAGGGGCCGCGGCGGCGTCTCCCGGAGGAAGGTCCGCAGGAGGCGTGTAGGCGCCCTCCTCTGCGGGCGGATCGGGCGTGGCCAGGGGGGCCGGATCCGGGGGAGCGGATTCGGTCGGGGCAGCCTGGGGCGCGGGCGCGGGAGGAACCGGATGCTCGCTGGGCGTGAGCAGGAGGCTCCACAGGATCGCGCCGCCCAGGGCCGCTGCCGCCAGGAACAGGAGCACCCCGCGCAGGCCGGTGCGGCGTCTCTGTCCGCCGATGCTGCGGGCCGCGGTCATGGAGACGGGCTTGTCCCGGGTGGGATCGTTGCCGAAGTCGTCTTCGGCCACGAAGTACTCCTGGGCCAGGGCCGCGGCGTACTCCTCCGGGTCCAGTCCCAGGAGCCTGGCGTAATTCTTGACAAAACCCTTGGCGTAGACCGGATGGGGCAGGTCTTCCTTGCGGCCGGCCTCGATGGCCACGACGTTGCGGCGGCTGATCTTGGTCCGCTGGACCACGTCCTCCACTGAAAGTCCCCGCCTCTCCCGCTCCTGCTTGAAGACCGCGCCCAATTCCTGGAGATTCATGCCCTTCTCCGCCGTGTTTCCGGGCCTTGCGCCGGCCGGAGCGAAGCGCTCCGGGCCGGGCGCTACAGCTTGTTCTCGATGACCGCCTTGGACCGGAGCTCCTGCATGTATTCTTCGAAGCGCTCCTGGATCCTTGAAGAGTAAATCCTGTCGCGGATTTCCTTTTCGATGTCCGACAGACTCTGGGCGTCCCCGGAGTCCATGGACCGCAGGCTGAGCAAGGCCTCGCGGCCGCTGATGGCGAAGGGCTGGCTCATGTCGCCTGGGGCCACGCCCTCCAGGGCCTTGCGCCATTCCTGCGCCAGGCTCTTCCACTCCAGGACCCCGATGTCTCCGCCCTGCCCCTTGCCCGGCCCCTCGGAGTAGGCGTCGGCCGCCTCGGCGAAGGATATCTCCCCCTTGGCGATGCGCTCCCGCAGGGGGGCGGCGGGCTGGCCCGGAGGAAGCAGTACGAGGGCCAGATGCACGGAGCGGTCCTTGGCGAAGTCCTGCTTGTGTTCTTCATAGTAGCGCGCCACCTCTTCGGAGGTGACCACCACCTTGCGCCGGACCATGGCTCCGAGCAGGCGCTGGCGCAGGATGTCCTTGCGCATCTTGTCCGCGAACTCCTGGCGGGTCATCTTCTCCAGCTTGAGCTGTTCGACCAGGGCCTCCTCGGTGAGCTTGTGCTCGTCCTTGAAGGCCAGGATCTGGTTCTCCACCTCCACGTCCGAGGCGGTGATGCCGAACTTCTTGATCTCCTGCTCCAGGAGGATGTCGTCGATGAGCTTCTGGAGGATGTCGCGCTTGAACTTGAGGATGGCCTCCTTGTCCGCGTCCGAGATCTGGCGGTCCTTGAACTGGTCCAATACGGGCCGCAGCCGCTCGTTGAGGTCGAAGAGAGTGATGATCTCGCCGTTGACCACGGCCACGATGCGGTCCACCACCTCGGCGGAGCGGGCCGGCGCGGCGGACAGGATGAGAAGGGTCAGGGCAAGGACGGCTAGAAGACGCGGGGTTCGCTGCAAGGTCGCCTCCTCCGGGCAAGCTGAGACGCGGCCGGCGGGCCGAGCCGCACCTGTGGTAGTCTGTTTTTGGAAGACATGCAATCGTCGCACGGCCGAGCGACGCCCTTTGGTCACTGGGCCGTGGCGTTGCTGTCGGGCTGGACGGACTGCGGCTGGGACAGGGAGAGCAGCGGCGTGACCCGGATGTCCGCGGTGGCCAGTTGGGCGGTGAGCCAGGCGTCGAAGGCCTGGCCCAGCTTCTGCTCCACCAGGACCTTCTCCACCAGGGGGTACGCCCGGGAGGGGTCCAGGACCTTGGCCGGAGTGTTCTCCAGCAGGATGAGCCGGGTGAACCCGTCGCGGTCGGCCAGGGACTGGCTGGCCTGTCCCGGGTCCAGGCCCTTGAGCGCGCCGCGCCAGGCCGACGGCAGCCGGTCCTCGCGCATCTTGAGGTCCTGCGCCTGGACCTGGGGGAGCTTCTCGTTCACCGCGGCCAGGTCCAGGGACTGTCCCAGCGCCTCCACCGCCTGGTCCACCAGCGCCAGGCTGGGGCCGCGCAGCATGACGAAGCGCACCCGGGGCGGCAGATAGAAGTCGTGGATGTGCTCCTTGTAATAGGCCTCGGCCTCCTGGTAGTCGAGCTTGATCTCCGGCCGGAGCACCTCTCGGAAGAATTTCTCCACCGCCAGGCGGGAGCGCAGCTGCTGTCGCCAGGTGGCCAGGTCGATGTACTCCTCCACCAAAACCTGTTCAAAGGCCCCTTCGGGATAGTCGGCCCGTATCTCGGCCTCGGCCTTGCCCAGCTCCTCGTCGGCGACTGGGATGCCCCGCTTCTCCAGGGATTGCGCCACCAGCTCCAGCACCACCAGCCCGCCAAGCACCTGGCCGTATTCCTCCTGCAGCCGGGCCACCGTGGGGTTGTTCTCCCCGGGGCCGGAAAGGGCGGAGAAGCTGTGCCGCATCTCGAGCTGCTGCAGGGTGATGGGGCGGCCGTTGACCTTGGCCACCACCCCCTTCTCCTCGGGGCTGCGGGTGCAGGCGGCCAGGACCAGGACCAGGGCCAGGGCGGCCGCCCCGGCGGAGCGGAGGAGGGATGTCACGCCATGGCCTCCGGGAGCAGGACGCCCAGTTCGTCTTCCACGTGCTGCATGGACTCGCGGATAGTCCCCTTTTCGGGAATGCGCAACTCCAATCGCGCCGGCGGCATGAGCCGGGCGTTGCCCGGCCGGGCCGATACCCAGGGCAGGAGCGCCGCCGGGTCCACCCCCGCATCGTCCTCCTTCCAAGTCAGCACCGCCCGGCCCGGATAGAGGTCGGCCGCGACCACCCGCAGCCGGGACAGGAGGCGCTTGAGCTTGAGCACGGCCACGAAGGACTCGGCCTCGGCGGGAAGCGGGCCGAAGCGGTCCCGGATCTCCTCGGCGGCCTCCTCCAGCGCGCGCCGGTCCACGGCCGAGGACAGGGACTTGTACAGGGCGAGGCGCTCCCGGGAGTCGCCTATGTAGCTCTCGGGCAGCCGGGCCGGGAAGCCGATGGTCAGCTCCGGCTCCACGTGCTCGGCCCTGGCCCCCTCCCCGCGCTGCCGCCGCACCTCCTCTTCGAGCATCTCCAGGTAGAGGTCCAGGCCCACCTTGGCCGCCACTCCGGACTGGGCCTCGCCCAGGATGTTGCCCGCGCCGCGCAGGCGCAGGTCCTCCATGGCGATCTGGAACCCGGCCCCCAGGTAGTCCATGTCCAGGATCACCTGGAGCCGCTTGCGGGCGGGTTCGGGCAGATGGTCCAGGCTGGGGATCACGAAGCAGGCGAAGGCCTGGCGCTCGGAGCGGCCCACCCGGCCGCGGAGCTGGTAGAGCTGGCCCAGGCCGAACATGTGGGCCGAGTCCACAACCAGGGTGTTGGCCCGGGGGAAATCCAGGCCGGACTCGATGATGGCGGTGCACACCAGGATGTCCAGCTCGCCGTGCCAGAACTGGTGCATGGCCTCTTCCAGGGCGCGTTCGGACATCTGGCCGTGGGCCATGCCCACCCGGGCGCCCGGGGCCAGGCGGCGCACGTAGGAGACCACCTCCTCCAGGCCCTGCACCCGGTTGTGCACCCAGAACACCTGGCCCTGGCGGTCCAGCTCGCGCTGCACGATGCGGGACAGTTCGGCGTCGTCGCGCTCGATGAGGCAGGTGGCCACCGGCTTGCGGTCCACCGGCGGGGTCTCGATGACCGACAGGCCGCGCAGCCCGGCCAGGGAGAGCTGCAGGGTGCGGGGGATGGGGGTGGCGGTCAGGGTGAGCACGTCGATGGTCTTGCGGTACTGCTTGAGCCGCTCCTTGTGCTTGACCCCGAAGCGCTGCTCCTCGTCCAGCACCAGAAGGCCCAGGTTGGGCAGGGCCACGTCCTTGGAGAGCAGGCGGTGGGTGCCGATGAGGATATCCACCCGGCCCTTGGCCGCGGCGGCCAGCACCGCCTTCTGCCGCTCCTTGGTCACGAAGCGGGAGAGCATGGCCACGCTGATGGGGAAATCCTTCAAGCGCCGCTTGAAGTTCTGGTAGTGCTGCTCGGCGAGCACCGTGGTGGGGCACAAGAGCGCCACCTGCTTGCCGTCCAGGGCGGCGCGGAATGCGGCGCGCATGGCCACCTCGGTCTTGCCGAAGCCCACGTCGCCGCAGACCAGGCGGTCCATGGGCTCGGACTGGCCCATGTCCTCCAGCACCTCGGCGATGGCCCGCCCCTGGTCCGGGGTCTCCTCGAACCCGAAGGAGGCCTCGAACTCCCAGAACAACTCGTTGAGCGGACCGTAGGCGAATCCCTTGGCCACCCGGCGGTAGGCGTACATCTCCACCAGCTCCTGGGCCACCTTCTCCAGGGCCTTGCGCACCCTGCCCTTGGTGCGGGCGAAGCTTGCCCCGCCCAGCCGGTCCAGGGCCGGGGCCGCGCCGTCCGGCCCCTTGTAGCGCTGCACCAGGTTCATGCGGTCCACGGGCAGGTAGAGCCTGTCGTCGCCTGCAAAACGCAGAAGGAGGTAGTCGCCGGTGACGCTGCCCACGGTGAGCCGGGTCAGGGAGTCGAAGCGGCATACCCCCCAGTCGCGGTGCACCAGCAGGTCGTTGGGGGTCAGGTCGTCGTGCTCGGCCAGGCCCTTGAAGGCCTTGTCCCGGCCGGGCCGGGCCTCGGCGGGCCGGGGCTGGAGCACGTCCTCGGACAGGACCAGGGCGCCGCTCCAGGCCAGTTCGAATCCCTTGCGCAGGGGCGAGACCAGGGCGAACAGGCCCCGGGAGTCCGGCCGGTAGGCCGTGGCCGGGAGCACGCCCTCCTGGCCGGCCAGGGTGAGGAACTTCTTGCGCGCGCCCTCGGAGCGGAAGGACAGGAGCACCTGGGGCCGCTCCCGCTCCCAGGCCTTCATGGCCTCGACCAGGGCGTGCCAGGGCCGCTCCTTGTGCTCGGGCTTCCAGAACAGTTCGGCGAACTCGTGCAGGGCGCGCTCGGGCAGGTCCAGGCCCTTTCGCTCCGCGCCCATGGTCAGGTCCTCGAAGAGCACCTGGCTGCGGTCCATCCACGACTTGCGCGCGCCCTCGGCGGTCTGGATGAGCGCGCCCCGCGGCCAGCGCCGGGAGCCGGCGCGCCACTCCTCCTCCAGCCACCGGCTCCAGTCCCACTCGGCCTCCTCCAGCCGGGTGCGCAACTGCCCTGCCCCGCACAGGAGCCAGACCGCGTCCTGGGGCAGCCAGCCGCTGAGAAGGACGGAATCCTGGTAGTACAGGCCGGGGTGCGCCGCGCCTCCGGACTCGGCCAGTCGTGTCAGCTCCTCCAGGGCCTGCGGGGACAGTTCGCCCACGGCCTTGTGCTTCCGCCACTTTTCCGCCGCGGGTTCGAGCAGTTCGGGCAGGGAGGGAGACGGGGTGGCGGGCAGGAACACCGCCTGCGCCACCTCCTGGCGGGAGCGCTGGGTGGCCGGGTCGAAGCTGCGCAGGCCGTCCAGGGTGTCGCCGAAGAACTCCAGGCGCAGGGGTTCGTCGTATCCCGCGGGATGCACGTCCAGGATGTCGCCGCGCAGGGCGGCCTCGCCCGGCCGGGTCACCATGCGCACCCGTTCGTAGCCCCAGGCCGCGAGCTGCTCCAGGAGCCGGCCCGGCGGCATGTCCTGGCCCTTGGCCAACTCCAGGCTGCACCCGGCCAGGACTTCTGGCGCGGGCCACTTGGCCAGCAGGTTGTCCACCGTGAGCAGCGCCCCGCGCGGGCCGCGGCCGAAGGCCAGGCCGTAGAGCGCGGCCCAGCGGGCGGTCCAGGAGCGGGCCTCGATCCGGCCCGCGCCATAGGACGGAAAGACCGACCAGGGGCCGGCCCCGGGGGGCAGGGCCAAGCCGGCGCCGCCTCCTGGGCTGAAGAGATCGAGCAGGCTGCGCAATGCCGCCAACTCGGCCTCGCCCGGGACCACCACCACCACGCTGCGGCCCAGGGACAGCAGGCCGCAGGCCACCGCGGCCTGGGTGGCCGGGCCGCTCTTGTACACGCTGCGGACCTGGCCGGGCCGGGTCAGCAGATCACGAAGCTCTGGAGGAAACAACACGGCAGGGAAACCTCGGAAAGTGAAAAGCCGCACCGTCCGCCGAAGCGGACGGGCGGCCCTGGGCGCTAAGGTTGGCGGAGCTGCTAGACCTGGGCCAGGATATCATGCTCCTCTGAGGAGAGCAGCCGGTCCAGGTCCAGGAGGATGAGCAGCCGGTCCTCCAGCTTGCCCACCCCGCTGATGTACTCGGACTCCAGCCCGGCCACCACCGGCGGCGGGGGCTCCACGGTGCTGGAGGGGATGCGCAGCACCTCGGACACCGAGTCCACCACGAAGCCCACGATCATGTTGTTGATCTCGATGACGATGATCCGGGTGTGCTTGTCGTGCTTGCGGGTGTCCAGGCCGAACCGCTTGCGCAGGTCGATGATGGGGATCACGTTGCCGCGCAGGTTGATGACGCCCTCCACGAAGGGCGGGGCCTTGGGCACCTTGGTGATCTCCATGGTGCGGATGATCTCCTGCACCTTGAGGATGTCCACTCCGAACTCTTCATCGCCGATGCTGAAGGTAACGAGCTGCATCAACTCGGCATCTTTCTTCACCTGGGTCTCTTCCACGGCGGCTTCTCCCTGGTTTGTCGCCCGGCCTCGGGGCGGGCGGCTGGTAGGGGATACGAGGCGTTCAGCCCTTATCAAGGTAAACCCATTTTTTCCCGCTTGCAACAAGATGTTAGAGCAACGGGGCCGGCTTCCGGCCGGGCGGTTGCCATGGCCGCCGGCCTGGGCTAGTGTGTCCGCAGCAATGGACGCGGCCCCGGCCGGACGTCCGCCAAGGAGCGAATCCCGCATGGCCCAATTCCTGCCGACTTCCATGAATTTTCCCATCGAGGAACAGATCAAGACCCTGGGCGACGACGAACTGCTCGATTTCTGGGAGGAGACCCAGTACCTGGAGCGGTTCCTGGAGGAGGAAGCCGCCGGCCCTGCCGCGGCATCCTTCGAGTACGAGCGCCTCATCGTCCAGGAGCTTCAGTTGCGCTCCTGCCAGCGCTGCGCCTGCAAGTCCTGACGCCCGGACCCCGGCGATGAGAAAAGCCCCGGCCGCCTGGCCGGGGCTTTTTCTTTGCGGTCGCTGGCGGCCCTAGGCCCGGGGCCGCACCGGGGCCAGGCCGATGCCGTAGTAGGTGAAGCCCTGCTCGGCCAGGAAGGCGGGCGCATAGAGGTTGCGGCCGTCGAAGAGCGCCCGCTCCGAGAGCGCCTTGCCGATGCGTCCGAAGTCCGGGTTGCGGAACTGGTTCCACTCGGTGACCACGGCCAGGGCGTCGGCCCCCTCCAGGGCCGCGTATTGGCTCTCGGCCAGACGGAACCCGGGGCAGTCCGCCAACTCCCGGGCGGCGTTGGGGCCGGCCACCGGGTCGTACGCCGTCACCTTCATGCCCTGGGCCGTGAGCCGGCGCACCATCTCCAGGGCGGGCGCCTCGCGCACGTCGTCGGTGTTGGCCTTGAAGGCCAGGCCCCAGAGGGCCAGGGTCTTGCCCGCCACCCCGCCCCTGGAGGCGAAATGGGCCTCGATCTTGGCCGAGAGCGCGCCCTTCTGGGCGGTGTTCACCGCGTCCACCGCGGCCAGCAGGGACGGCTCGCAGCCGTTCTCCCGGGCGGTGTTGATGAGGGCCTTCACGTCCTTGGGGAAGCAGGACCCGCCGTAGCCAACGCCGGGATAGATGAAGTGGTAGCCGATGCGGTGGTCCGAGCCGATGCCGATGCGCACCTCGCGGACGTCCGCGCCCACCCGTTCGCACAGCCCGGCGATCTCGTTGATGAAGGATATCTTGGCGGCCAGCAGGCAGTTGGCCGCGTACTTGGTCATCTCCGCGCTCTTCACGCCCATGACCACGAGCTTCTCCCGGCTGCGGGCGAAGGGAGCGTACAGGGCCTTCATGAGTTCGGCCACCCGGACGTTGTCCGTGCCCACCACCACCCGGTCGGGCTTCATGAAGTCGGAGACCGCGTCGCCCTCCTTGAGGAACTCGGGGTTGGACACCACGTCGTACTCCAGGTCCGCGCCGCGGGCCTTCAGCTCCTCGGCGAGGATGCCGCGCACCGCGTCGGCGGTGCCCACCGGCACCGTGGACTTGTCCACCACGATGAGATAGCCGGCCATGGCCCGGCCGATGTCCCGGGCCACCTGGTGGACGTAGGACAGGTCGCAGCGCCCGTCCGCGCCCGAGGGCGTGCCCACGCAGATGAAGGCGAAGAGCGCGTCGGACAGCCCCTCGGCGATGTCCGTGGTGAAGGTCAGGCGGCCCTCGGCCGTGTTCCGCTTGACCAGCTCCTCCAGGCCGGGTTCGTAGATGTGGACCCGGCCCTGGCGCAGGCCTTCCACCACCGCGGGATTCACGTCCACGCAGCGCACGGTGTTGCCCATCTCCGCAAAGCAGGCCGCGCTGACCAGGCCCACGTAGCCGGTGCCGACAATGCACAGGTTCATATGTTACTCCATGGAGCAGTATCGTCGGTTGCACCCCGCGGGTTCGCGGGAGGCGTCTATCTACGCAAGCCTCCCGGGGGGCGTCAACCGTCCGCTCCCTGCTCTCCCGCCCCGGAATTAATCCCTTTTCCCTTGACTTTCGGCCGGGGTTGCGGACAATTCCGGGGATATCGCCGCACAAGGAGAAACCCATGCCCACCCTTGCCGTGAACGTGGACCACGTGGCCACCCTGCGCCAGGCCCGCCGGGGAGCGGAGCCCGATCCGGTGGCCGCCGCGCACCAGGCCGAACTGGCCGGAGCCGCGGGCATCATCGTCCACCTCCGGGAGGACCGCCGGCACATCCAGGATCGCGACGTGGAGATCCTGCGCCGGACCGTGAAGACCTCCCTGAACCTGGAGATGGCGGCCACCCCGGAGATGCAGTCCATCGCGCTCGCCGTGCGGCCCGACCTGGTCTGCCTGGTCCCCGAGAAGCGGCAGGAGCTGACCACCGAAGGCGGCCTGGCCGTGGCCGGCCGGGAGAAGAGGCTCCAGGATTACCTGGCCCCGCTGCACGAGGCCGGCATCCGCTCCAGCCTGTTCGTGGACGCCGAGCCCCGCCAGGTGGAGGCCGCGGCCAAGGTGGGGTGCGAGTTCATCGAGATCCATACCGGCCATTATGCCGACGCAACCACCCCGTCCGCGCGGAAGAAGGAGCTGGAGCGCATCCTGGCCGGCATCCGCCTGGGCCGGGACCTGGGCCTGACGGTCAACCTGGGGCACGGGCTCAACTACGTGAACGTCCTGGCCTTCGCCCGGGTGGAGGGCGTTTGCGAGTACTCCATCGGGCACAGCATCGTTTCCCGGGCCGCATATGTGGGCATCACCCAGGCCGTGCGGGAGATGGCGGACCTGGTGCGGTCCTTCGTTCCCTGAGGATGCGGGCGGGTCGTCTCCAGCGACACGAGGAGCATTCGGCGGCGGCGGCGGAGAGCGGCTTCCAATATCGACCCAGGAAGGACACATGGTCGTCGGCCTCGGCATAGACGTGGTGGAGCTGGACCGCATCGCCCTGTGCCTGGAGCGCTACGGCGAGCGCTTCCTCAGGCGGGTGCTCACCGACCTCGAGCGCTCGGCCCTGCCGCGCCACCCCACCGCCTACGTGGCCGCCCGCTTCGCAGCCAAGGAGGCCGCGGCCAAGGCCCTGGGCACGGGCTTCCGGCGCGGGGTGAACTTCCACACCATCGAGGTCCGGATACTGCCCTCGGGCAAGCCGGACCTGCACCTTTCCGGCGGGGCCCTGGACGTGCTGGCCGAACTGGGCGGCAACGCCTGCCAGGTGAGCCTGACCCACGGCCGGGACGTGGCCGCCGCCGTGGTGGTCATCGAGGCCCGTCCGTGATCCTGTCCTTGTGCCCGCCCCTGCCCACCCCGGAGGAGATGGCCGCCTGGGACCGGGCGGCCATGGACCTGGGCCTGTCCGAGGCCGTGCTCATGGAGAACGCCGGCCGGGAGGCCGTGGCAGCGCTGCGCGAGACCTTCGGCCCGGTGGCCGGCCGCCGGGCCCTGGTCCTGGCCGGGCCGGGCAACAACGGCGGGGACGCGTTCGTGGCGGCCCGGCTGCTGGCCTGCGCCGGGGCCGCGGTCGCGACCCTGCACCTGGCCCCGCGCAAGAGATACCGCGGCGCGGCCGCGGCCAACCTGCGCCTGGCCGCCCGCCTGGGCCTGCCTCTGACCCTGCTCACCCCGGAATCCCTGGCGCGGGAGTCCGCCCCGGCCGCCCAGCCCGACATCCTGGTGGACGGACTCTTCGGCACCGGCTTCGCCGGCCCCCTCCGGGAGAACGCCCGCCGGGTGATCGAGGCGGCCAACGCGCTCGGCGCACGCGCCTTCGTCCTGGCCCTGGACATCCCGTCGGGCCTGTCCGGACTCACCGGCGAACCCTCGCCCGTGGCCCTGCGCGCGGACCTGACCGCGGCGTTCCATGCGGCCAAGCTGGGGTCGGCCCTGCCCGCCGCCGCGCCCTGGGTGGGCAAGCTCGCGGTGCGGGACATAGGCATCCCGCCCCAGGCGGTGCGCGCCGCCCCGGCCGGTTGTTTCCAGCTCGGCCCGGCGGTGCGCGCCCTGCTCCCCTCCCCTGACCCGGCCCTGCACAAGGGCCAGGCCGGCCACGTGCTGGTGGTGGGCGGCTCCCCGGGCCTGTCCGGCGCGCCGCTGCTGGCCGCCCTGGGAGCGCTGCGCGGGGGCGCCGGCCTGGCCACCGTGGCCTGCCCGGCGGACCTGGCCCCGGAGATCCGCTCCGGTTTCCCCGAGGTCATGACCCTGCCCCTGGGCGGCGGCCGGGACTGGACCCCGGCCATGGCCCGGGAGCTCGCCCCCCATCTTTCCCGTTTCGACGCCCTGGCCCTGGGGCCGGGCCTGGGCCGGAGCGAAGGCGCCGCCGGTTTCCTGGCCGCCCTGCCCGCCCCCCTGCCCCGGCCGACGGTGCTGGACGCCGACGCCCTGCACTGGCTGGCGGAAGAGCCCTCCCTGCGCGGCCTGCTGCCGCCGGCCTGCATTCTGACTCCGCATCCGGGCGAGGCCGGCCGCCTGGCCGGAGCCACGGCCCGGGACATCCAGGCCGACCGCCCTGTCCGGGCCCGGACCCTGGCCGCGGACCTGGGCAGGGTCACGGTGCTCAAGGGCGCGGGAACCCTGGCGGCCGATCCCGGAGGCGCGCTGCTGCTCTGCCCCCTGGCTGCGCCCTGCCTGGCCGTGGCCGGGTCCGGCGACGTGCTGGCCGGGCTGGCCGCGAGCCTGCTGGCGCGGGGCCTGTCCCCCCTTGACGCCGCCGGGCTGGCGACGTACTGGCACGGATCGACAGGAATCCTGCTCGGCCGGGACTTTCCCGGACGCGGCAACCTGGCCCGGGAGATAGCCGACGCCCTGCCCCGAGCCCTGGAGGAGATGCGCCCATGCTGAAAGCCCAGGACATCATGACCAGGGACCCCCTGGTCCTTCGGCCCGACGACGACATCGCCGCCGCGGCGCGGCTCATGGTCGAGCGGAGCATCAACGGCCTGCCGGTGGTGGACGAGTCCGGGAAACTGGTGGGCGTCATCACCCAGAGCGACCTGGTGGCCCAGCAGAAGACCTTGCGCCTGCCTTCGGTCTTCACCCTGTTCGACGGGTTCGTGCCCCTGGGCTCCATGGACAGCCTGGAGACCGAGTTCAAGAAGATCACGGCCATGACCGTGGCCGACGCCATGACCAGGGACCCGGCCACGGTGGGCCTGGACACGCCCCTGGACCAGATCGCCGCGCTCATGGTGGACCGCCAGTACCACACGCTGCCGGTGGTGGACTCCGGCCGCCTGGTGGGCGTGGTGGGCAAGGAGGACGTGATCCGCACCCTTATCCCCGGAACGTCCAGGGCCTGAGTCCCGTGGCGCTGGTCCTGGCCCTGGCCGACGAGGCCGCCACCCTGGACCTGGGCCGGCTCCTGGCCAGGGTCCTGGGGGACGTGGACACCCCCCCGGCCCTGCTCCTGACCGGAGAACTGGGCAGCGGCAAGACCACCCTGGTGCGCGGCCTGGCCTCGGCCCTGCCCGGCGGCGAGGAGGCCAGGGTGAGCAGCCCCAGCTTCAACCTGGTGAACCTCTACCCCACCCGGCCAGAGGTGGCCCACTTCGACCTCTATCGCCTGGAGGCCGGAAGCCTGGACGACGACCTGCTGGACTGTCTCCTGGAGACGCCGGGGCTCAAGGTCGTGGAATGGGCCGAACGCCTGCCCCGGGATTGCCGGCCGGCCCAGGCCCTGGATCTGGAGCTGCTTCGCCGGGAGCCGGGCCGCGAAGCCCGTCTCTCCGCCACTGGGTCGTTGGCCGAAGAATGCTTGCAACTACTGCGGACTCGGCTTACCACTGAACCCCCTGATCGGACCGGGCCGTTTCCCGGACCCTCCCGCCGGGAGGGACGCAACTGACGAGGTTGGGTACGGGCATGAAGATCATCGTGCAGAAGTTCGGCGGCACCTCGGTGGCCGGCCTGGACCGGATGCTGACCATCCGCCGCAAGGTGCTCGCCGCCCTGGAGAAGGGCTACAAGGCCATGGTGGTGCTCTCGGCCATGGCCGGCGAAACCAACCGGCTCATCGAACTGGGCCGTCAGTTCACCAAGACCCCCGCGGCCGCGGAGATGGACGTGCTCATGACCACCGGCGAACAGGTCTCGGTGGCCCTCTTCTCCATGCTGCTCCAGGACGCCGGGGTCAAGGCCCGCTCGGTCCTGGGGCACCAGGCCGAGATCGTCACCGACTGCATGTTCGGCAAGGCCCGGATCATGTCCATCAACACCAAGCGGCTGCGCAACATGCTGCTGGAGTACGACGTGCTGGTGGTGGCCGGGTTCCAGGGCTGCGACGAACAGGGCCGGCTCACCACCCTGGGCCGGGGCGGCTCGGACACCTCGGCCGTGGCCTTGGCCGCGGCGGTCAAGGCCGATGTCTGCGAGATCTACACCGACGTGAACGGCGTCTACACCACCGACCCCAATCTCTGCTCCAAGGCCCGCAAGATGGAGCGCATCTCCTATGACGAGATGCTGGAGTTCGCCAGCATGGGGGCCAAGGTGCTGCAGATCCGCTCCGTGGAATTCGCCAAGAAATACGGCGTGACGGTCCACGTGCGCTCGAGCTTTTCCGACGAGGAAGGGACCTACGTCACCCAGGAGGACGCAAGCATGGAAGCAGTGCTGGTTTCCGGCGTGGCCTATGACAAGGACCAGGCCCGGGTCACGGTGACCGACGTGCAGGACCGGCCCGGCATCGCCGCGGCCCTGTTCTCGCCCCTGGCCGACGCGGGCATCGTGGTGGACATGATCATCCAGAACACCAGCCGCCAGGGCGAGACGGACATGACCTTCACCGTGTCCCGCGGCGAACTGGAGCAGACCCTGGGCATCATCGCCGGCCTCAAGGCCCAGATCGGCTACAAGGAGGTCCTCACGGACAAGAACGTGAGCAAGGTCTCGGTCATCGGCGTGGGCATGCGCAACCACTCGGGCGTGGCCTCCCGCATGTTCCAGGCCCTGCGCGACGAGAACATCAACATCCTCATGATCTCCACCTCGGAGATCAAGGTCACCTGCCTCATCGAGGAGAAGTACACCGAACTGGCGGTCCGCGCCCTGCACGACCGGTTCGGCCTGGAAAACGGCCCGGCCAAGGCCTAGGCGGCCTTATGCAGAAGATCCTCATCTACGACACCACCCTGCGCGACGGCACCCAGGCCGAGGAGATCAACCTCTCCACCGAGGACAAGGTGCGCATCGCCCGCAAGCTCGACGAGCTGGGGGTGGACTACATCGAAGGAGGATGGCCGGGATCCAACCCCACTGACCGCAAGTTCTTCAAGGAAATCGGGTCGTACGAGCTCAAGACCAGCCGCATCGCGGCCTTCGGCAGCACCCACCAGCCGGCCCACGCCCCGGAGAACGACCCCAACCTGAAGGCCCTGGCCGAGTGCGGGGCCCCGGTGGCCACCATTTTCGGCAAGACCTGGGACCTGCACGTGACCGACGCCCTGCGCGTTCCCCTGGAGCGCAACCTGGAGATCATCTCCAACTCGGTGGGCTTCCTGAGGCCCCGCTTCGCCGAGGTGTTCTACGACGCCGAGCACTTCTTCGACGGGTACAAGGACAACCCCGAGTATGCCCTGGAGACCCTGCGCCGCGCCCATGCGGCCGGGGCCGACTTCCTGGTGCTGTGCGACACCAACGGAGGCGCCCTGCCCGCCGAGGTGCGCGGAATGGTCAAGGCGGTGAGGAAGGCCCTGCCCGGGGCCAAGCTGGGCATCCACGCCCACAACGATTCCGAGACCGCGGTGGCCAACACCCTGGAGGCCGTGGCCTGCGGCTGCGTCCAGGTGCAGGGGACCATGAACGGCTTCGGCGAGCGCTGCGGCAACGCCAACCTCTGCTCCATCATCCCCAACCTGGAGCTCAAGTCGGGGGGCAAGTACCGCTGCCTGCCCGAGGGCAACCTGGGGCGCCTCACCGGGGTGAGCAACTTCGTGAACGAGGTGGCCAACCTGCGCTCCTTCATGCGCCAGCCCTTCGTGGGACGCTCGGCCTTCGCCCACAAGGGCGGCGTCCACGTGAGCGCGGTGCTGCGCAACCCCCGCACCTACGAGCACATCCCGCCCGAGTCCGTGGGCAACGCGCAGCGGGTGCTGCTCTCGGATCTGGCCGGCCGCAGCAACATCATGTTCATGGCCCGCAAGTACGGCTACGACCTGGACAAGAACGACGCCCAGGTGCTGGACCTCCTGGCCGAGGTCAAGGAGCGGGAGAGCCTGGGCTACGAGTACTCTGCGGCCGAGGCCAGCTTCGAACTCCTCTTCTTCCGCACCATGGGCTGGACCAAGTCCTACTTCAAGCTCCTCTCCTTCCGGGTCACGGACGTGATGCAGGAGGACTGGCGCGACCCCTTCATCGAGGCCACGGTCATGGTCAAGGTGCGGGGCAGCCTGGTGCATACCGCGGCCACCGGCCAGGGCCCGGTCAACGCCCTGGACAACGCCCTGCGCACCGCCCTGGAGAGCTCCTATCCCAATCTCAAGGAGATGCGCCTGGCGGACTTCAAGGTCCGGGTCCTGCCCGGCGCGGTGCGGGACGCCGGAGGCACGGCCTCGGTG
Source organism: Thermodesulfobacteriota bacterium (assembly GCA_040753075.1). Taxonomy (GTDB): domain Bacteria; phylum Desulfobacterota; class Desulfovibrionia; order Desulfovibrionales; family Desulfovibrionaceae; genus UBA6814. The sequence continues at coordinate 12,690 of JBFMHA010000009.1, read as the reverse complement.
GTGCGGGTGCTCATCGAGAGCGCGGACAAGACCTCCCGCTGGACCACGGTGGGGGTTTCCTACGACGTGATCCAGGCCTCCTGGCGCGCCCTGGTGGACTCCATCACCTACAAGCTGTTCAAGGACGACCCCAAGAAGTGGCCCACCAAGGCGCCCAAGAAGAAGTAGGCTGAGGGGTGGCCGCCCGGGTCGCCGTGCTCTGCGACAACGAGGCCCTGCCCGGCTTTGCGGCCGAGTGGGGCCTTTCCTTGTTCGTGGAGACCCGTTCCGGCCGCCGCGCGCTGTGGGACGCTGGCCGTACGGGACTGTTCCTGGACAACGCCGTCCGTCTCGGCGTCGACCTTTCCTCCCTGGACGCCGCCGCCCTGTCCCACGGCCATTACGACCACGGGGACGGGTTTCCGCGCCTCATGGAGCGCGCCGGCTTCACCGGTCCTTTCCACGCCCATCCCGGCCATGCGGCGGCCCGCTACGCCCTGGACGACGACGGCTCCATCCAGCCCGTGGGCTTGGGCGCCGAGGCCCGGCAGACCCTGGCCGGCTTCTCCCCGGTGACGGACGTGGCCGAGATCGTCCCCGGCCTGGTCATGCTTTCCGCCATCCCCCGCCAGGAGGGGCTCTCCCACGCCGGGTGCGGACTCTTCCTGGATGCCGCAGGGACCGTCCCGGATCCGCTGCCCGACGACGCCTGCCTGGTCCTGGACTCGCGGTCCGGCCCGGTGCTGGTTCTGGGCTGCTGTCATGCGGGACTGGCCAACACCCTGCGCCACGTCCGGGATGTCTTGGGCCTCCGCCGTCTGGCCGCAGTGGCGGGCGGCCTGCACCTTTACGACGCCGGGCCCGCGGCCCTGTCCGAAACCCGCGACGCGTTGCGCGAGTATTGCGTGGAGCGGGTATTCCCCGGCCACTGCACCGGCAGGAAGGCCGTGGACTGGCTGGCCCGGGAGATGCCCGGAAGGGTCGAGCCCCTGGCCGCTGGCCGGGTGCTGGGATTCTAGCGCCGCGTCTGCGGGCTGCCGTCATTTTTCCCACGTAACTCCCGAGAGATGGGGAGCATCACCTCCCCCCCTTCGCCCGGCAAGGCGCATCAAGACTGGCCGGGAACGGGTGTTGCACGTGCGGGCCAGGCCCGGCCGCACGGCCCGGGGGCGCACTGGATTCTTCGGGACTTTCGGGCTACTATGCCCAAGTCCCAAGACCCTGCTGTGCGCATAGGCTCCGGTTGAGCCAGGACCCCAACGCCGACGGCCCATGGAAGACATCATTCTCGCCTGGCTGGAAAAGATCGTGGCCTGCCTGGAATGCCTTGGTCGGGGCATGTACCGCCTGTGCCGGTGCGCCCAACGCATCGGCGACGCACTGGACGCCTATCCGGATCGCTTCCGCGCGGCCTGCGACGGATTGCGGAGCGCGGCCCGGCGGGTGCGGAGGGACCTGGACGAGGACCTGCGCATCGCCGGCCTGGCCGTCCGGCGGCTGTGGCGGCCGGTGCGCGTCCAGGCCGGCCTGGCCTGGGCCGAACTCTCCCCGCGGCTGCCCCGGCCTTCGAACGTGCGCCTTCCCCTGGTGCTGGGCGGCTGCCTCTTCCTGACCTTCTGGCTGGAGCTTCTGGTGCTCCGGACCATCATCCCCCAGTTGCCGCCTCTCCGGGCAGAATCTCCTGCTCCGGCCCGGGGCCTGGACCCCGCCTATCTGAACAACGTGGAGAGCCTGCTGGCGGAGTTCTGGCATTTCCCCAAACCCACCCCGGGGGTTTCTCCCTTGCCCGCTCCGACCGCTCTCGCGGCGCATCTGGGCGATGACATCCGGCTGCCTGCAGGCGTGGCCTGGGACGGCGCGGCGCACCCCCTGCTGAGCCTGCTGGACCTGGGGCCGGCCGCCCGGTTCTCGGGTTTTTCCCGCACGCCGCAGTTGCCCGCGGTGCGCCTTGCCGTGCGGCGTTGCGAGGTCCGCCGGCCGGTGGACCCCAAGGCCTTCCACCCCCTGGACAAGGAGGCCCTGCTGGCGGCCAGCGGCCCCTATCTGGGCCAGGTCTTCGCCATGGTCGAAACCGCGCCGGCGACTCCCCCGGCCACGGCCACGGTCCTGGCCGCGGCTCCCCGCGGCCTGCGTCCCGCCCTGCCGCCGCGCCTGGCCTCCCGCTCCCTGGGCCGGCTCTCGGCCTTGTTCGAGTCCGGCGACCACGGGGTCCACGCCATCGGCTGGGATCCCCGCGGCGGGACATCCTACGGCAAGTTCCAGATGTCCTCCCTCATGGGCACGGTGGACCGGTTCATCGCCTTCCTGAACGTGCGCGCCCCGCAGTGGGGCGTGCGACTGCGTCAGGCCGGCGCCGCGGACACCGGAGGCGTCCTGGGGGCCATGCCCCGGGAATGGAAGCGCATCGCCCAGGAGGACCCAGTCCGCTTTGAACGGCTCCAGGACAGCTTCATCCATTCCGAATACTATTCGCCCACGGTCCTGGCCATCAGCGCCGAGACGGGCCTGGACGTGGACGCCCACCCGGCGGCGATGCGCGAGGTGCTCTGGAGCACCGCGGTGTTGCACGGCCCCACCGGCGGGGCGGAAATCTTCATCGAGGCCGCCCGCCGGGTGCGGGACCAGCCTGCCCGGTCCTTCAGCCGCGCCCTGCTCGAGGAGGTCTTCCGGGAGCGGGAGCGCCGCATCAGCCGGTCCGGCAACCCCAAGGAGGAGGTGCTCCGCCGACGGCTGGAGCTGGAGAAGGACCTGGCCCTGACCATGCTGACCACTCCGGGCAGCCCTCTCCAACTTTCGGATCGGCTGTGAACGCTCCCGAACGGCGACGACCGGCGAAGCCCGTTCACTTGCCTGGAAACCTCGACACGGCTATGCTGCACGCGCGAGTCTGCTGAGAGGAGCCCAATGGCCCCAGACCGTTCCGCGACCATCCTCGTGGTGGATGACAAGGCCGGCCAGGACGCCGCCGCGGCTATCCTGCGGGCCAAGGGCTTCACCACCCTCCTGGTGGCGGACAACGCCCCTGAGGCCTGGAAGCTCCTGCACCAGAACCAGGTGAAGCTGGTGCTCTGCGAACTGGTCATGCCCCAGATCACCGGCATCCACCTCCTTCGCAAGATCCGCGCGGACAAGGCGCTTTCCGGCCTGCCGGTGATCCTCATGTCCGCGGTCAAGGACCCCCGCCTCATCTCCGCGGCGGTATCCTCCGGAGCCACGGATTATCTCGTCAAGCCCTTCGACCCCGACACCCTCGAGCGCAAGGTTGAAGCGGCCTTCACCCCCAGGGCCGCCCTGCCCGCGGGACAGAAGAAGCTCCTGGACGCCGGGGAGAAGCTCATCGAACAGTACCGCTACGACGACGCGGTGAAGATCTATTCCAAGGCCCTCAAGGAGGACCCCATGCTGGCCGCGGCCTATCACGGCCTGGCCCGGGTCTTCAAACTCAAGAACGACAAGGTCAAGCATCGCGCCTTCCTGGAGCGCGCCGTGCAGGTCTATGCCCAGACAGACAAGTTCCGGGAGGCCGAGGATCTGCTCAAGGATATGCGCAAGCACTATCCGGACGCGGGCAATCCCTTCAAGGCCGCGGGGGAGGCCCACCTCGCCGCCGGCAAGCCCGATGCAGCGGCCAGGGCCCTGCTCAAGGCCCTGGAGCTTTCCCCCGAGGACCTGGACCTGGACGTCAAGCTGGCCAGGGCCTACCAGGCCGCGGGCCAGGACGAGCAATGCCTGGGCACGGTCATGCGCGCGCTCAAGAAGAGCGACGCCTCGCCCGAGGCCCGGGAGATCTACGCCGGCCTCACCGGCGAGGACTGGGACCTCAATCCGGCCAGCGTGGCCGGCAAGAAGCGCATCGCCGAGGAGGAGGAATACGAGAAGAAGGGCACGGTGAAGTTCTGGACCCCTGACCTCCTGATCAGCATCAGGGGCCGCCAGAACATGCCCATCGTGGCCATGAGCCCCTCCACCGTGACCTTCAGCACCCTGGACCAGGAGTTCGAGGTCGAGGAGTCCTTCAGTTTCGACATCGTCCGGCTGGACGAGGGCGGCATGCCCCACAAGGAGTTGGAGGGCCTCAAGGCCAAGGTGGAGAAGACCAGCTCCCAGGCGGTCAAGGCCCTCTTCGATCCCAAGGTCAAAGAAAAGCGCAAGGAAGAGATCATGGCCATCATCCTCGCGGCCCAGATCCGGGTCAAGGAGGAGCTCAAGAAGATGGGCAACGTCAAGGACTTCGAAGTGGACATGCTCTTCACGTAGAGGGCCGGGACGGAATAGAGGGCCGGGACGGAACGCGGCGCATGCCGCATTCCCGGCGCGCCTTCCTGGCGTGTTCTTCGTCCCATTCCCCTAAGCTTCGACCTCCAGGCCGCACGCCCCGCCGCAGGCCGACTCCGGGCTGTTTTCCTCACCTTTCGCCAGTCCCCTCACGAAACCCAGCACCAGTTGCTCCACCTTCGCCCTGTGGTCGCAGTGGGTGGTGAGCACGTGATGGCTGGTGCCGTCCTCGGCCACGGGCAGGAGCACCAGATCCTTCCGCGCCGAGCCGGCCTTGCGCATGATCTCCCGGGCGTTGGCCGGAGGCGTGGTCCCGTCGCGCTCGGCATGAACCACCAGGAGCGGAGAGCGCACCAGGCCCAGGCCCTGACGCACGGCCTTGAGGCCCTGGACGAAGCTGGCGAGAGCGGCCAGAGACATGCTCCCCTCGTAGCCCCGCCAGGGCATGCGCCGCAGCGACGTCTCGGAGCGCGGGGACATGGGCCAGAACGGCCGCACCCGGCGCAGCAGGGGCAGGAACGGCAGCCGCCAGTCCGCGGCGGCATAGGGAAAGAAGCGGTAGAGGAACACGGGCGCGGCCAGGGTGGCGATGCCCGCGGGCCGGTGGCGCTGGCCCAGGGCCAGGCACAGGCTGCCGCCCATGGACAGGCCGCAGCAGAACACCTGGCCGTGCTCCCGGGCCAGGCGCAGGTATTCCGCCTCGGCCGCGGCCAGCCAGTCGGAGAATCCGGTGGCCGCCCAGTCCTGCACCGAGGTCCCGTGCCCGGGGAGAAGAGGGACCGAGGTGGCGCACCCGGCCGCCTCCAGCGCCGCGGCCAGGCCGAGCATCTCGAAGGGTTCGCCTCCGAACCCGTGCAGCAGAAGGACTGCGACCGCCATGTCTCCGCCTCGTTGTGGGGTTGTCCTTGCCCGCAGGCCCTCCTTCCTCTACAGGAGGGCGAAACCCGATGCAAACGGAGGCTCCATGCCCCTTGCCTGCGATACCCTGGTGCGCTGCGGCCTGCTCCTGACCCAGGACGAGGAGCGCACGGTCCTCGAGGACGCCGGCCTGGCTCTGGCCGGCGGGGTGGTGCTGGCCTGCGGCCCCCATGCCGAGGTGGCCGCGGCCCATGCCCCGGCCGAGGTCCTGGACCTCTCCGGATGCCTGGTGCTGCCCGGCCTGGTCAACACCCACACCCACGCGCCCATGACCCTGCTGCGCGGCCTGGCCGACGACAAGCCGCTCATGCCCTGGCTGGAAGAGGACATCTGGCCCATCGAGGGCCGGCTCACCCCGGAGCACATGGAGCTGGGCATGGCCCTGGCCTGCGCCGAGATGCTGCGCACCGGAACCACGTGTTTCTGCGACATGTACCTGCGCCAGGACCGTAACCTGCGCGCCGTGGAGCGCTCGGGCATGCGGGCGGTGCTGGGCGAGGGCATCTTCGAGTTTCCCACCGCGTCCTACCGCACCGTGGACGAGGCGTTGGAGCGGGCCGAATCCCTGTTCGACTCCCTGGACGGCCATTCCCGCATCCGGGGCTGCGTGGCCCTGCACGCCCTGTACACCACCTCGCCGGAAACCCAGGCCAGGAGCATGGACCTGGCCGAGCGCCGCGGAGCGACCTGGACCGCGCACCTGGCGGAGAACGTCCAGGAGACGGCCCAGGTGATGGCCGGCTGCGGGCGGCGTCCCGTCTCCTGCGCCGCGTCCCGCAGCCTCCTCCGGCCGCGCACCCTGGCCGCCCACTGCGTGGACCTGGACCAGGAGGACATCCGGCTTCTGGCCGAATCCGGCTGCGGCGTCACCCACCAGCCCTCCAGCAACCTGAAGCTGGCCTCGGGCTTCGCCCCGGCGCCGGCGCTGCTCGGGGCCGGGGTGCGGGTCTCCCTGGGCACCGACGGGGCGGCCAGCAACAACGCCCTGAACCTTTTCGCCGAGATGCGCGCCTGCGCCCTGGCCCACAAGGGCGCATCCCGGGACGCCTCCGTGCTCCCCGCCCAGGCGGTGCTGGACATGGCCACCCGGAACGGCGCGGCCAACCTGGACTGGCCGGAGCTGGGCCGGCTCGCCCCGGGCAGCGCCGCGGACCTGGCCGCCCTGGACCTGGCCGCGCCCAACCTCCAGCCCCTGTACAATCCGGTTTCCCACGCGGTATACGCGGCCACCGGCCACGAGGTGCGCCTGACCATGGTGGCGGGCAAGGTGCTGTACCGCGACGGCGCGTTCACCGGTTTCGACTATCCCGCCCTGCTGGCCGAAGTGGCCGGGGCGGCGCGCTGGGTGCGCGGCCTGGACCGGGGTCGAAAAAAAACTTGACATTCGTCTGGCGGGGACTAAATACTCCCCTGCTTTCAGACCATACCGGGCGGTCCGCCGCCCGAGCAGCCGCAAGGAGAGACGACAATGGCCAATGGTTCCGCCGCGTCCATGCTGGACGCCGCCGTGCAGACCGATTCCGGGTTGATGGTGAACGGCTTCCTTCTGGAGCCGGTGATCGACAAGTGCGAAGGCTGTGAGCGCGTGGTGGCCCACGACTCCGGCAGCAAGTACTGCACCAGCTACGCCAAGCCCGCCACCAAGTGGAGCCTCGGGGTGTGCAACTTCGCCACCCACATGAAGGCCACCGTGGCCCAGGGCAAGGTCAAGGTGAACCCCCTGAAGGCCTCCAAGCGCGCTGCCCGCGGCCGCTAGGCCAGTCCCCGCAAGCAACGGGCGGGGGCTTTCCCCGCCCGTTTTTTTATCCCTGCGGCCCTGCCGCAGACCCACCCGGAGACGGCCATGCTTGACGCGGTCCTGTCCCGTCTGGACGCCGCGGCCCCCGAGGTCGTGGCCCTGCAGCGCGACCTGGTGGCCATCCCCGCCCTGGGGCCGGCCAACGACGGCGAGGGAGAGACGGCCAAGGCCGCCTGGCTCCTGGCCCGCCTGCGCAGTCTGGGCCTGCCCGAGGTCCGCGAACTGAACGCCCCGGACTCCCGGGTTCCTTCCGGCTCCCGCCCCAACCTGGCGGCCCGCATCCCGGGCCGGGATCCCTCGCGCACCCTCTGGGTCATCGCCCACATGGACATCGTCCCGGCCGGCGATCCCGGCCTGTGGAAGACCGATCCCTTCACCCTGCACGTGGACGGCGACCTGCTGGTGGGCCGCGGGGTGGAGGACAACCATCAGGGGCTGGTGTCCGGCCTCGTCCTGGCCCGGGCGGTGCTGGAGGCCGAGGCCGCGCCGCCGGTGGGCCTGGGCCTGCTCCTGGTCTCGGACGAGGAGACCGGCAGCAAGCACGGCCTGGACTGGGTGCTGGCCAACCATCCCGAACTCTTCTCGCCCCGGGACCTCATCCTGGTGCCGGACCACGGCCAGGCCGACTCCGCGGCCGTGGAGGTGGCGGAAAAGAGCATGCTCTGGCTCAAGGTCACGGTGGAGGGCCGGCAGTGCCACGCCTCCACCCCCGGCGCCGGGGTCAACTCCCTGGTGGCGGCCGCGGACTTCATCCTGCGCCTGCGCGGGCTGTACCAGAGCTTCCCCGACCGGGACGAACTCTTCACCCCGCCCGTCTCCACCTTCGAGCCCACCAAGAAAGAGGCCAACGTGCCCAACGTGAACACCATCCCCGGCAAGGACGTGTTCTACGTGGACTGTCGGGTGCTGCCCCGCATCCCCCTGGAGCGGGTCGAGGAGGCCATCCGGGCTCTGGGCGCCGAAGTGGAGGCCGCGCACGGGGTGCGGATTTCCTACGAGCCGGTGCAGCGCGAGCAGGCCGCGCCGGCCACGCCCGTGGACAGCGACGTGGTGCGCCTGCTCCGGGACGCCATCCGCTCCGAATACGGAGTGGAGGCCCGGCCCGAGGGCATCGGCGGCGGCACCGTGGCCGCCTTCCTGCGCCGCCGGGGGCTGCACGCCGCGGTCTGGGCCACCCTGGTGGGCAACGCCCACCAGCCCAACGAGCAGAGCCGCATCTCCTTCACCATCGGCGACGCCAAGGTCATGGCCCGGGTGCTGTTCGGGGCATAGGGCCGCAGGGACCGCGCGTTCGGCATGAACACCGCTGAAAACCGCCAGCGCTCCTTCCGGGGACGATGAAGCCCTCGCCTCCCGACGTCTTCGACCTCATCGTGGTCGGCGCGGGCCACGCCGGGTGCGAGGCGGCCATGGCCGCCTCCCGGCTGGGCCTGGCCACCCTGCTCCTGACCATCAACCTGGACCGCATCGGCCACCTCTCCTGCAATCCGGCCATCGGCGGCCTGGCCAAGGGCCACATGGTGCGGGAGATCGACGCCCTGGGCGGCCGCATGGGGGTGTGGGCGGACCGGGCGGGCATCCAGTTCCGCATCCTGAACACCCGCAAGGGACCGGCGGTCCGGGCTTCCCGCGCCCAGATGGACCGCGCCGCCTACCTGAGCGTGGTGCAGGCCGATGTCTTCGCCCAGGACAACCTCTGGGTGCGCCAGGACACGGCCGAGGAGCTCCTGCTGGAGCGGGGCCGCGCAGCCGGGGTGCGCACCGGCCTGGGCGAGGCCCTGCGCTCCAGGGCGGTGCTGCTCACCACCGGCACCTTTCTTTCCGGCCTGATTCACATCGGCATGACCAATTTCCCGGGCGGCCGGCTGGGCGACCCGCCCAGCCGGGGCCTGTCCGCCAGCCTGCGGGAGGCCGGCCTCAGCCTGGGCCGGCTCAAGACCGGCACCACCCCGCGCCTGCTGGCGGCCAGCGTCGATTTCGCGGCCATGGAGATCCAGCCTGGTGACGACCCGCCCCGGCCCTTCAGCTTCCATGCGCCCTTCTCCCCCCTGCCCCAGGTCCCCTGCCACCTGACCTGGACCAACGAACGCACCCACGCCGCCATCCGCGCCGGTTTCGACCGTTCTCCCCTGTACTCCGGGATCATCAAGGGCACGGGCGCGCGCTACTGCCCCTCCATCGAGGACAAGGTGGCCCGGTTCCCGGACAAGCCGCGGCACCAGATCTTCGTGGAGCCCGAGGGCCTGGACCATCCCGAGGTCTATCCCAACGGCATTCCCACCAGCCTGCCCCTGGACGTGCAGAAGGCCATGCTGGCCACCATCCCCGGCCTGGAGAGGGCCCAGATCGCGCGTCCGGGCTACGCCATCGAGTACGACTTCGCCTTTCCCACCCAGCTCTCCCCCACCCTGGAGGCCAAGGCCGCGCCCGGGTTGTGGCTGGCCGGGCAGATCAACGGCACCTCGGGCTACGAGGAGGCCGCGGCCCAGGGCCTGTGGGCCGCGCTCAACATCTTTTGCTCCCTGGCCGGCCGGCCGCCCTTCCTTCCCGGCCGGGACGCGGCGTACATGGCGGTCCTGGTGGACGACCTCACCACCAAGGGCACCGAGGAGCCCTACCGCATGTTCACCTCCCGGGCCGAGCACCGCCTGCTCCTGCGCGAGGGCAATGCCGACGCCCGCCTCACCCCCCTGGGCCGGGACCTGGGCCTGGTGGGCGACGCCCAGTGGTCGCTGTTCACGGCCAAGCAGAAGGCCCTGGCCGAACTCCTGGGCATCCTCCACGCGGTGCATGTCCGCCCCGACGCCTCCACCCGGGACGTCCTGGCCGCCCTGGGCCAGACGGCCCCGGGCAAGGCCGTGCCCCTGGCCGAACTCCTGCGCCGGCCCGAGCTTGGCCTCCTGGACCTCGTCCCCTTCCATCCCGGCCTGGCGGACTTCCCGCCCGAGGTGCGGGAGGAGGCCGAGATACAGGTCAAGTATGCCGGGTACCTGCGCCGCCAGGAGGATCTGGCCGCCCGGGCCGACGCCCTGGAGCAGGTCCCCCTTCCCCCGGACCTGGACTATGCGGCCGTGGCCGGGCTCACCCGGGAAGCGGTGGAGAAGCTCGGCCGCATCCGGCCCCTCACCCTGGGCCAGGCCGGCCGCATCTCGGGAATCACCCCCGCGGCCGTGGCCTGCCTGGACGTGCACCTGCGCAAGCTGGGCCGTTGAGATCGGCGTTCCGCCCCGACGGGCGGAATCCCCTTGAAGCTGGTGCTGTTTTTGCAATATCTTCTCCTCGAACCGGTTCGTCCCGACCGGACCACCCCGCAGCCCGAGGAGCCCCATGCCCTGGCCCCCCGCCTTCGGCCCCTGGCCCGACGCCCTGTCCCGCGCCGCGCAGCAGTTGCGTTGCGCCGTGGACCGCTCCTTCCTGCAGAGCATCCAGGAGAAGTTCAACCTGGGCGGCACAGAGGAGTCCCTGCACATCGTGGCCTGGACCCTGGCCGTGGCCCTGGTCCTTGCCGGCACGGGCATCCTGGTCAATCAACTGGTCATCCGGCGGCGATACAGGCTGGTTCCCTCCAACTGGATCACCCGCAAGGAAGATATCCGCAACGTGTTCGAGCTGGCGGTGACCCAGCGCAGCAAGATCGAACTGGGCTTCACCCGGCGCGACAAGGCGCGCCAGACCACGGCCTGCGTGCTCTCCGACCTGACCGCCGAGAATCTTCTGCTTGATCTCTCGGACTTCATCGAGGTCCACCACGGCTGGATCGGCCGGACCTTCGAATGCTTCTTCCGCATCCAGACGGGCAAGACCCCGGGCCAGATGAACTTCTACACCTTCAACGCCGAGGTGGTGGGAGTCAAGAAACTGGCGGACGGCTCCACCCAGTTGACGCTGGGCATGCCCGACCACGTGGTGCTCCAGCAGAAGCGCATCCACATGCGCCTGGAGCCGCCCACCCAGTATGTCCTGGGACTGGCCCTGTGGCCGCAGCAGCTCGACGACAAGGCCCGGCCCGTGACCAACGTCAGGGTCTGGGGCCGGCCGCCCCTGGTCATGGTCCCGGGCAAGACCGGCGGAGCCCTGCGCCTGGTCAACGTCTCGGCCTCGGGCCTGCGCGTGGAGGTGGCCTACGAGGCGCGCAAGGAGGCCGGACTTGAGCTGGAGATCGGCCAGTACCTGAACCTCCTGCTCACCCTGCACGAGCCCCAGACCAAGGCCGTGCTCAAGCACTGGCTCATAGCCCGGGTGCAGAACCGCTACGAGGACTTCTCCAGCAAGGAGCTGGAAGTGGGCGTGCGGATCGTGGGCGTGGGCAAGCGCCAGGCCGGGAGCGCGGAGATCGCCTGGCGAAAGGCTCCGGAGGACGGACTGCCGGAGCTGGAGAACTGGGTCGTGCGCCGCCACCTGGAGATATTCCGGGAAAAGGGACTGGCCTAAATCGGCTCCACCTTCCTCTGTACTGGCGGGAAAAAATTCCGTATCCTGCTCGGGCCCTGAACGGGCGAATCCACACACCAGAAGGAGACAGGCCTTGGAAGGAGAATCTGAGGGGTTGTTCCCCTCGCTCTTGCGACGACTTTTCGGCGCCCGCGACGACCTCCCCATCGAGCGCACCATCCGCGACGCCCGCGAGGACGGAGACCTCGCCCCGGAGCAGGCGGCCATCCTGCTGAACGTTCTGCGCCTCTCCCGCAAGCAGGTCATGGACATCATGGTTCCCCGCACGGACATCGTATGCGCCGATGTGGGGGAATCCCTGACCGAGATCGCCCGGCTCTTCGTGGAGGAGGGCCATTCCCGGGTGCCTATCTACCGCGAGAACCGCGACAACATCGTGGGCATCATCCACGCCAAGGACCTGCTCCGGGCTCTGCACAGCGAGGACAACGCCGCGGCCACGGCCGCGGACATCATGCGGCCCGCCCTGTTCATCCCCGAGACCAAGAACGTTTACGACATGCTTCAGGAATTCAAGGAGAAGCGGATCCATCTGGCCATCGCCCTGGACGAGTACGGCGGCACCTCCGGCCTGGTGACCCTGGAGGACGTGCTGGAGGAGATCGTGGGCGAGATCGAGGACGAGTACGACGAGGAGGAGCCCGCGGACATCCAGGTCCTGGACAAGGACACCGCCCTGGTCTCGGGCCGCGCCACCCTGGAGGACCTGGCCGACGAGGTGGGCATCCTGCTCCACTCCGAACAGGTGGACACCGTGTCCGGATATCTCTGCGAACTGGCCGGCCGGGTTCCGGACCAGGGCGAACGCTTCGACCTGGGCGGCAGCACCTTCCTGGTCAAGGAGGCCGACGCCCGCCAGGTCCACTGGGTGGTGGTCTCCCCCCTGCCTTCCCCCAACGGAACCCACGCCTGACGCCGTGCGCGCCGCCGTCCTCCTCGCCGGCCTGGGGGCCTGGCTGGGCTTCGCCAACCCCGTGCTGCACCTGCCGCCCCTGGTCCTGCTCTTCCCCGGGGCCCTGGCCTGGATCGGCCTGAACGCCGAAACCCCGCGCCTGGCCTTCCGCTGGGGCTGGCTGGCCGGGCTGGCCGGCTATGCCGGCAGCCTCTACTGGATCGCCCTGCCGATCCACGACTACGGCCCGCTGCCCTGGATACTGGCCGCGCCCTGCCCGGCGCTCCTGGCCTCGGTCCTGGCCCTGTATCCGGCCCTGTTCAGCCTGGGCCTGCGGCTGGCCGGCCGCGACCTGGCCTGGCCCGTGCTGGCCCTG
>JBFMHA010000008.1:0-86041 GCA_040753075.1 Thermodesulfobacteriota bacterium | reverse complement strand
CGCGCTTCCGCTCGGCCGACGGCCGGTCCTTGGCCGCGGCTTCGCCCTTCTTGCCGGCTGCGGCCGGCTTCCGGGCCGCGGGCTTGGGCCCGGAGGCCCGCTCGTCCTTCTTCGGAGCAGACTTCGAAGCAGGCTTCGAGGCAGGCTTCGGGGCCGATTTCGGGGCGGACTTGCCCGCCGGCTTCCCGGCTCCGGAGTCCTTCTTGCCGGCCGCGCCGGTGGTCTTCTTCTTTTCAGCCATGGTCCACATACCTTGCATGGATGAGATGGTTCAGGGTGCGCTTGGGCACATGGTGCACCTGGGCGTCGTCCCTCCAGTATCGAATGGCGGTGCGGTCCGTGGGTTCGTCCACGTCCTCGACGGCCACGGTCTCCGCGGGCCGCCCCAAGGCCAGGACCAGGAGCACGGCCAGGTGCTCGGGCAGATCCAGCGTCTGGGCCAGGGCCTTGCGGTCCACCGCACCCAGGATGCAGCCCCCCAGGCCGCGGGACGCCGCGCCGAGCATGATGGTCTGGGCCATGATCCCGTGGTCGCAGTCCACCTTCTCGGCCACCCGCTTGTCGTGCAGGACCGCGATGTAGGCCGCGGGCCGCTCCCCGGGCACGGGTCCGGGCCACTCCGAGAGGTAGCCGGCCCAGGCCAGGCTGGGGAAGATGCGCTCCCGCACGGCCGGGTCGTTGACCAGCACGAACTTGAGGGGCTGGAAATTCCCGGCCGAGGGACAGAACCGGGCCAGGTCCACCAGCCATTCCAGGGCGGCCGCATCCACCGGCTCAGATTCCTTGAACCGGCGCACGGTGCGGCTCGAACGGACCAGCGTCGCGAAGTCCATGCCATGCCTCCAGGGTGACGGGGCGTTGTGTAGCCTCTTTTCCTTTCCGCGGCAAACACCGGACCGGGGCTAGCGCGGCCCGAGCAGGCGGGCCATGTCCCGCTTCACGTGGTTGAGGAACACGTCGGCGAATGCGGCCAGATGCCCCTCCACGACCTGGCTGCGGCGCACCAGGGCGTTGTAGGCCAGGACCGCGGGGATGGCCACCATGAGCCCCAGGGCGGTGGTGGTCAGGGCCTCGGCCAGGCCCGGGGCCACGGAGGCCACGGACTGGGAGCCCATCCCGGCGAAGCTCTGGAAGGAATGCATGATGCCCCAGACCGTGCCGAAAAGGCCCAGGAGCGGGGCCACCGCGCCGCAGGTGGCCAGGAACGCGGCCTGGCCGAACAGGGCCGCGGCCTGGGCCTGCACCTGGCGGTCCAGGACGCTGCGCAGCGAGTCCAGGATGATCCGGGCCTTCTCCCCGGGCGTGGCCGCGATGTCCTCCAGCCGCTTCAGCTCCCGCACGCCCTCCTCGGCCACCGGATGGGCCGGGGACCACGGCTTCATGCCCAGGCCGTCCAGGGCCTTGCCCAGGCTCCGGGCGGCCAGGAGCGCGTTCAGCGCCTCGGCCGTGTTCCGGCCTGCCTGCCAGTACTGCCAGAACTTCCAGAAGATGGTGCTCCAGGAGAGCAGGGAGAGAAAGCCCAGGACGAGCAGATCCAGCTTGCCCAGAAGGGAGGCGCGGGTCCACATGAGGTCGAAGTCGAACACGTCCATGCCTCATCCCCCGGCCAGGAGCCAGGCCAAGGTCCCGGCCGGCCGCACCAGGGCCGCGGGATAGCGCAGCGCCGCAGCCTCCGGGTCGTCCAGGATCCGCCGCACGATCTCGCCCTTGGCCGCGCCTGCGGCCAGGAACAGCACCTCCCGGGCCGCGTTCAGGGCGGGCAGGGTCAGGCTCGCCCGGAAAACCGGCGGATTCCCGGCCGGCCTCGGGGTGGCGGCCACCAGGCGGTCGCGCTCCTCCAGGAGCGGACTGCCCGGAAAGAGCGAGGCCGTGTGCCCGTCCCCGCCCAGGCCGAGAATCGCCAGGTCCAGGGGACCGCCGCCCAGGACCGTGCGCAACTCGGCGTCATAGGCCGCGGCCGCGGCCTCCGGCGCCCCTTCGGGCAGGGGGTGGAAAGCGGCCCGGCCCGGCCCGGCCTGGACCAGCAGGGCCGTCTCCACCAGGGCGCGGTTGCTCCGCGGGTCGCCGGCGGACAGGCAGCGCTCGTCGCCCAGGAACAGGTGGACCGCCTCCCAGGGCAGGCCCGGCATGGCCGCCAGGATCTCGTAGGCCCGGCGCGGGGTGGAGCCCCCGGCCAGGGCCAGGACGCAACGGCCGCGGCCGGCCACGGCCCGGCGCACGGCGTCCGCCGTCCGGCCGGCCAGGGCCAGACTGGCGGCCTCCAGGTCCGGAAAGCGCAGGACTTCGGCCGCGCTCACGGCCCGGCCTCGATGTAGTCCAGGTAGGCCACCGCACCCCCGTGGGTGTCGTCGCTGTCGTTCATCACCGCCAGCCGGGCGAAGGCCGGCGGCTTCGCGCCGAAGGCCGCCCGGTAGTCCGCTGCCACGTCCGCCGCCTCCTCGATCCAGCGGCCGCAGTCCACGGCCCCGGAGCGAAGCACCTTGAGCCGGGTCCGCTCCTGGCCCGGGCTCCGCAGGACCAGGCCCACCTCCTCGCGGTTGCCCCACACATAGCCCAGCGCGCTATGCGGCGCATCCTCCCCGGGGCCGGAGTAGAACAGGACCATGATCCGCAGGGGCGCGTCGTCGCCGGCGCGAGCCGCCAGGTCCGCGGCCGGGAGCGGGCTCTCCACCCGCCAGGCCCAGCGCAGCCGCGGGCAGTTGGCCAGGTCCAGGCCCGCCTTGGACACCAGCCCGGACACGGAGTCGCGGCTGCGCGCCTCCAGCACCCGGCGGCCGTCCACCTGGGCCGGGCCGTAGCCCGTGAGCCGGTCGGCGCGCAGCGGCGCGTATTCGCTCCAGCCGGCCAGGGAGTCGAAGTCCTCGCGCAGGCAGGACCCGGCCCGGGCCGGGGCGGCCAGGCACAGCATGAGCAGGAGCACGGACAAAAGGCGGGCCATGACGGACCGATAGCACACTCGGGGCCGCCCGTCTCTACCCCCGAAGGCCCGTTGCGTCCCCAGGCTTGACGCGGGTTCGCGGAATCGGGCAGAGTGTCCGGCGTAACCCGCCACCGGCCCTGGTTTTCCTCGGCCGACCGGAATCCTATCTGCAAGGGGTGCTGCGATGATCTTCGACATGGACATGGAGACCCTTCCCCGGGAGGACCTGGAAAAGCTCCAGTTGAAACGCCTTCAGTCCCTGGTGGAGCGGGTCTACCACAATGTTCCCTTCTACCGGAAGAAGCTCGACGAGCGCGGCGTCGCGCCGGGAAGCATCAGGAGCCTGGCCGACCTGTCCCGCCTGCCCTTCACCGAGAAGCAGGACCTGCGCAACAACTACCCCTTCGGCCTGTTCGCAGTGCCCAAGGAGAACGTGGTGCGCATCCACGCCTCCAGCGGCACCACGGGCAAGGCCACGGTGGTGGGCTACACCAAGCGCGACGTGTCCAACTGGGCGGACCTCATGGCCCGCTCCTTCATGGCCGCGGGCGCCAACCGCGGGGACATCGTGCACAACGCCTACGGCTACGGCCTGTTCACCGGCGGCCTGGGAGCGCACTACGGGGCCGAGCGCCTGGGCGCCACCATCGTGCCGGTGTCCGGCGGGGCCACCAAGCGCCAGGTGCTCCTGCTGCGCGACTTCGGCCCCACGGTGATCTGCTGCACCCCCTCCTACATGCTGTTCCTGGCCGAGGCCGCGGCCGAATCGGGCATCGACGTCCGGGAGCTGCCCCTGCGCATCGGCATCTTCGGCGCCGAGCCCTGGACCGAGGAGATGCGCAAGGACATCGAGTCCCGCCTGGGCATCACCGCCATCGACATCTACGGCCTGTCCGAGATCATGGGGCCGGGCGTGGGCATCGAGTGCCACGAGGCCCAGGACGGCCTGCACATCTTCGAGGACCACTTCCTGCCCGAGATCATCGACCCGCAGACCGGCGAGGTCCTGCCCCCGGGCAGCGTGGGCGAGCTGGTGCTGACCACCCTGACCAAGGAGGCCCAGCCCCTCATCCGCTACCGCACCCGGGACATCACCTCCCTGAACTACATCCCCTGCAAGTGCGGCCGCACCCATGCCCGGATCCACCGGCTCATGGGCCGCTCCGACGACATGCTCATCATCCGCGGGGTCAACGTGTTCCCGTCCCAGATCGAGGCCATCATCCTGGAGACCGAGGGCACCGCGCCGCACTACCAGCTCATCGTCAATCGCGAGGGCAACCTGGACACCCTGGAGATCCAGGTGGAGGTGGACGAGGCCTCCTTCTCCGACGAGATCAAGAACCTGCAGCGGATGGAAGGCAAGATCGCCAACAGCATCAAGGAGTTCCTGGGCGTGACCGCCAAGGTCAAGCTGGTGGAGCCCAAGAGCATCCAGCGCAGCGAGGGCAAGGCCAAGCGCATCCTGGACATGCGCAACAAGTAGCCGAAAAAGAAGATTCTGGTTTTCACCGAACCATGCTAGACGTCAGTCACGGCTGAACCGCAACCACGGGAGGGTCTCCCATGAAGGTCGAACAGATATCCATTTTCCTGGAAAACCGGGCCGGACGGCTGTCCGAGGTGACCCGGGTGCTGTCCGAGTCCGGGGTGAACATCCGCGCCCTGTCCCTGGCCGACACCTCGGACTTCGGCATCCTGCGGCTCATCGTGTCGGACTTCGAGAAGGCCAAGAAGGTGCTCAAGGAGAACGGCTTCACCGTGGGCCGCACCACCGTGGTCGCGGTGGAGGTGGAGGACAAGCCGGGCGGGCTGCACAACATCCTGCATCTGCTCTCGGGCCAGGGCATCAACGTGGAGTACATGTACGCCTTCGTGCAGCAGAGCGGCAAGAACGCGGTCCTCATCTTCCGCTTCGACCGCACCGACGAGGCCATCGACATCCTCCAGAAGAACGGGCTGAAGATCGTGCCGGGGGAAGAGCTGTACAAGATATAGACAATTCGCTTAGTTGCGTGCCATAAAGGCCGGGCCGAGAGGCTCGGCCTTATTTTTTGCGAGGAAGACCGCAGTATGCGCGCATGGCTGAAGAAAGGATTTCAATGGATGCTCTACCTGGGCATCATCCTGTTCCTGGGGCTGGCCAGCCTGGTGGGGTATTCCTACTGGCGGGTGGACCGAGCATTGCACGCCTATGCCCCACGGGGGTTCGCCCGAACCTACGACGAACTGGTCCCCCCGGCGCCGGACGAGGAGAATGGGGCCGTTGTCCTGCGTGAGATGGTGGAATCCATCGGCAAGCCGCCGGACAACGTCGGGAAGGTCGCAGACTGTCTGGAGCCCGCTCGGGCCGATTCCGCCGCGTGCCAGGAGACGCTGGCGCAGGGCATGGAAGAGGCCGCGGCCTGGCACAAGGAGAAAAAGCCCGCGCTTCACTATATCGAGCACATACTGGAGAAGCCCAAATACCGCATCAACGCGCCAGCTTCAGACCCGGACATCATCTTTCCGCCCCTGGCGAGCATCAAACTGAGCGGGATATTCCGGCTCGCGGTCCTTGATATCCATTTCTCCCTGGCGCGAAGGGACCTCGACTCCACGACAAATACAATAGTCGACTATTGGAATTTTCTAGATTACTATGGAAGGCAATCGCGCCTTGCTACCACCTATGCAGCCACGGTTGTCCTCCAACAGATCATGTTAAATCTAGTCAAGAATTTTATAGAAAAATATCCATTCAATCCCCAACAGGTGGCGAAAATTTTTACAGCACTACAAAATTTTCATCTGAAAGAATACTATGCCAAATCCTTGCAAGGCGATGCTCTGCTCAATGCCATTTATTTGAATTTGTGGAGGCAATATTTTTCCAAAGACGCTTGGCTGCAAGGCACTAAGATGGAGTTCCTCGCATTAACTGCACTCCGACCTTTTGACTGCCTCGGTATGTACTATTACAACACAGGACTGGCAGACATGCTTGAGGCCGCTTACCAGCTGCAAGATATACTTTCCTTGCCAAGCAATGAAGGACTACCCCGCCATGCGGTTATCGCCCGTGCAATAGATGGCGACAACAAGCCGGCCTTCGGACATTTCTATCCCTTTACTCCGTGGAATCATGCCGCCTTGATATCAGACACATATACGAGCTTGTTCACCCACCAAGCCAGATACGACCTCGCCCGTCTCCATGTTGCCGTGGCCTTGCACCGGGCGCGGCATGGCGCCCCGCCGGAAGCCCTGGACAGCCTGGACCGCGACATCCTGGACCCAATACCCCGCGATGTGTTCACCGGCGAGCCGCTGTCCTACACGGCCAAGCCCGACGGCGAATTCATCGTGGAGAGCCCTGGGCTCGACCACTACCTTGCGGAGCAGTGGAGGAAGGACCAAGAGAAAACCGCCTCCAACTGACTGCGACGCTCGGAGCAGCATCACCCCATACTGACGGAACCGCCATGCGCCCCTGGATCAAGAAGACTCTCAAATGGACTGGCATCGTGCTCGGCGTGCTGGCCGTGCTTTATGCCGGCATCATCCTTTATTCCTTCCACGCCGTGAACCAAGCCCTGGCCCGCTACCATGCCCAGAGTTTCCCCACCACGTACGACGAACTCGTGCACCCCACGCCGGATGAAGACAATGCCGCTGTTGCATTGCAGCAACTCTCCGACGCCATAGGAAAGGTTCCGGACTTCATTGAAGAAGTGATCAAATGCCTGATTCCTGAAAATACAGATACTGCGTCATGCCGCGAGTATCTCGCACAGCATCGCGCAGAAATCGATGCATGGCGGGAGAACAACGCCAACAAGCTCGCCATGATCGACGACGTGTTGGCCCGGCCCAAGTACCGTATCAACTATCCAGAAAACGACCCGGAGATTTTTTTTCCCGCCCTATCCAACGCCAAGGTCGGCGCGATCTACTATCTGACCGTACTTGACTATTATCACGACGTTAAACGTGGAGATATCTCCGCAGCGATCAGCAAGATATTGCGTTTTTGCACATTGATGCACCGATACGAAGATGCAGCCTACAACCCTGCCAACTATCTCGTTGCAGTAGTCTTCCGCACCAAAGTCTTACATGACCTGGGAAATATCGCGCAGCAAGGGAATATTTCTAAAGAGCAAGCCTTAGCCTGCTTAAACTATGTCAAGTCCATAGACCTCGCCAGCAGCTATCGACGGATGCTGACCGGCGATTTGCTTCTGTATAGCCTTTACTTTGGCAAGATTCTTTCCGTAGATTCGGATCCACGGTGGAATGAACTGCCGAGTTTTACCCGGTACTGGAAAAAGTCTCTGATGTATTCCATTGGAGGTTCCTATTTTTTTCACTTCAACTTGTCGGAGGCAAACACGCTGAATTCTTTGCTCGATCTCTATGACCAGGCTGAGAAGCCGACAGAGGAACTTGTCGGCATCGCCAGGAGGCTCGATTCCCAAGCAAGGATAAAATCGATTTTCCCCATAGTCCCGGGTGATGAATCAAGGTTCTCCCAAATAGTCTTTGTTGGAATGGTAATGCATATTGCCCGCCTCAACCTCATAAAGACCAACCTAGCCCTCGCTCTGCACAAACATATCCATGGCGCCTACCCCCCCACCCTGGACGCCATTGATCCCGCCATCCTGACCCGAGTTCCCCAGGATATCTTTGCCGAACAACCGTTGGCCTATGCGGTGTCGAGCAATGGGACCTACACGCTCTCCAGCCCGGGACTCGAAGCATTCCAGGCTAGGCCTACTACGCAATCCCCTTAGCAGTCCGGCCAAAGATAACCATGAGAAAAGGCGGAGCTCCTAGCGGGGCCCCGCCCGGACCGGCAGCGGCGTGTGGCCGCCTGCGCCGCGGCTCGCGGCTACTGAGCGGTCCTTTCCAGTTCAGCCAGGGAGCGGGCGAGGCCGCCGAGGCCGGAGGATGAGGAGAAGACCAGGGGCTTCACTCAGTTCTTGCACCGCGCTTGACCAGGGCGCAGGCCTCGTGGCTCACGCAGGCCAGTGGATGAACTGAAGAACTTTCGGGGCGGTTCAGGCCGCGCGGCGCTTGCCGCGGCCCTGGCCCCACGGGCACACCCGGATGCACACCCCGCAGATGGGGCGCCCGACGTGGGGAAGCGGCGCGAATTCGTCCGTGACCTTGGCCTTGCAGCGCTCGAAGTGCAGGGCCTCGTCGCGGTCCGCGTAGTGCCAGTCCGTATTCACGCCCTTGATGGCCTGGGCCGGGCAGGCGTCGGCGCAGGCGGTGCAGGCGCCGCAGCGGTTCTTGAGGCGTGAGTCGGGCTTCAGGTCGGCGTCCGTGAGGATCGTGGCGAGCCGGATTCTGGGGCCGTGCTGGGGGCTCACGGTGAGCAGGCTCTTGCCCTGCCAGCCGATGCCCGCGGCCACGGCCACGGCCTTGTGGGAAAGGAAGGAGGTCATGCGCTCCCGGTCCAGGGCCTGGCTGGCCGGCAGGGGCAGCGCCCTGGCCCCGCGCTCCTCCAGCCAGTTGGCCAGCCGCACCCCGATCTCGTCCAGGAGCGCGTTCACCCGCAGGTAGTGCTGGGCGTACAAGGGCGTGGGCCGGTCCTGCACGGTCTCGATCACCGCGTCGGAGAGGCGCACCGCCACGCTCACCGCCCGGGTGAACCCGGCCAGCAGGTTCGAGGGCTCGGTCTCGATGCCCGCCAGCAGCCCCAGGTCCGCCACCCGCGCCAGGCTGGCGCCGAAGCGCCGGGCCGCCTGCTTCACGGCCTGCGCGGTCGCGGGCCGCTCCTTCGTCCGGGCCATGCGTCCCTCCCTGCGCCTTCATGCGCCACAAGCGGCTCCAGCGCAAGACGCAACGCGCCGCGAACGCGCATACTCCGTCATACTCCCGCATACTCCGGCATACCCGCGCATACTCGGGTTTGGCCTCCGTCCTTGCCGTTTCCGGCAAATAGGCCCGATTCTCCCGGATTTCCGCCCATTGCCAAGGCCTCGCCGCGCATTTACACCCCGGAATACCAGCAAACCCACAACAGGATGGAGTCCCCATGCCCTTCACCCTGCCCGCCTACACGCCCCCGGACTTCGCTGCCCTGGGCCTGGCCAAAGCCCCCTTCTGCCGCTTCGTTTCCGCGGAAAAGGACGGCGTGGCCCCGGACGGCTACCACGCCACCTCGGTGTATCCCGAATACTTCCACGTGGAGGGCCGGGGCTGGGTCCTGCCCCCGGACTCGCGCATGGACGCGGTGCCCGTGCTGCGGGCGGACGACAGCCTGGACACCGTGGAGTTCCGCCGCCTGCGGGCCGGCGACCGGGTGGCCGTGGGCCGCACCGAGGACGGCCAGGAAGGCATCTTCGTGCACACCGACGGGTTCGACTTCCCGGCCCACACCAAGGAGAAGTTCGCGTTCCGCACCAGCCTGACCCGGGAGACCTCGTTCTCCATCGACTACGACGAACTCTTCGAACTCCTGCAGCACGAGCGGGAGCACGGTTTCACGGCCTGGGTGCTGGGGCCGGCCACGGTCTTCGACTCGGACTCCCGCGACGCTTTCTCCCGGCTCATCGCGGCCGGGTACGTGAACGCCATCCTGGCCGGCAACGCCCTGGCCACCCACGACCTGGAGGCCGCGCTCTACGGCACGGCCCTGGGCCTGGAGATCTACCACAAGCGGCCCGCGGCCCTGGGCCACTACAAGCACCTGGACGCCCTGAACGCGGTGCGCGGGGCGGGCTCCATCGCCGAAGCCGTGCGCCGGGGGCTGGTCGCCAACGGGGTCATGCACGCCGCGGTGCAGGCGGGCATCCCCTTCGTGCTGGCCGGCTCCATCCGGGACGACGGCCCCCTGCCCGAGGTGACGGGGGACGTGTACGGCGCCCAGGACGCCATGCGCGGCGTGGTGCGCCGGGCCACCACCGTGGTCTGCCTGGCCACCCAGCTGCACACCATCGCCACCGGCAACATGACCCCCTCCTATCGGGTGCTCCTGGACGGAACCGTGCGGCCGGTGTACTTCTACTCGGTGGACATGTCCGAGTTCGCGGCCAGCAAGCTGGCTGACCGCGGCTCCCTTACCGCCCGCCCCATCCTGACCAACGTCCAGGACTTCGTGGTCATGGTGGAGCGCGGCCTGCGCAAGAAGGAGCAGGGCGCATGACTCCCAACAATCAGGTGATCACGGTCCTGGGCGTGCCCATGGACCTGGGCGTGTCCAAGCTCGGCGTGGACATGGGCCCCACCGCCATCCGCTACGCCGGCATCTTCGAGGCCCTGGGCTTCGCCGGCCTGGAGTACGTGGACGCCGGCGATCTGGAGGTGGTGCGCAACTTCGCCCTGGACCACCTGCCCCCGCGGGAGCGGGAAAAAGCCAAGCTGAACGAGATCATCCGGGTCTCGGAGCTCCTGGCCCAGCGGGTGGGCAACGCCCGCCGCCGGGGGGAGCTGCCCATCGTGCTGGGCGGCGACCACGCCACGGCCATCGGCTCCATCGCCGGCGCGGCCGCCACCTGCGAGCGGCTGGGCGTGCTCTGGATAGACGCCCATCCCGACGCCAACACGCCCGAGACCAGCCCCAGCGGCAACATCCACGGCATGCCCCTGGCCGTGTCCCTGGGCCAGGGCATCCCGGACCTGGTGAACTGCGGCGGCTTCGCGCCCAAGGTCCGGCCCGAAGACGTGTGCATCGTGGGCGCGCGGGACATCGACCCGGGCGAGGCCGCGTTCCTGCGCAAGCAGGGGATCAAGCACTTCACCACGTACGACATCCAGAACATGGGCCTGCACCCGGTCATGGACCTGGCCCTGGAGACCGTGTCCCGGCACACGGACGCGGTGTACGTGAGCTTCGACACCGACGTGATCGAGGGCGCTGTGGCCCCGGGCACCGGCATCGTCACCCGGGGCGGGCTGTCCTACCGGGAGATCTCCTACGTCATGCAGTACATCGGCCAGAACCTGGAGTTCGCGGCCATGGACGTGATCGAGGTCAATCCCCTGCTCGACGTGCGCAACCAGACCGCGGAGCTGGCCGTGGAGCTGCTCATGGCCGCCCTGGGCACGCGCTACTCCGACTACGAGAAGACCTACCTGACCAGAAACCGCCCGGTGCAGGGCTGAAGCCCCGCCCTCCCCTTGCCCTTCCCCGGGGATGGGCTACAACAGGGCCATGGCCGCGCCTCGCTACGAGCATTTCCACCACAAGGCCGACATCGGGGTCCGGGGCATCGGGGACACGGTGGAGCAGGCCTTCGCCCAGGCCGCCCGCGGCATGTTCGCGGTGGTCTGCGACCTGCGCCGGGTGCGGGCCACTGCCGAGGTATCCGTCGCCTGCTCGGCCCCGGACCTGGAGCTGCTCCTGGTGGACTGGCTCTCGGCCCTGCTCCTGGAGGCGGGCTCCCGACGCATGCTCTTCTCCCGGTTCTCGGTCCTGATCCACGAGCAGGACGGCGGCTTCGCCCTGTCGGGCGCGGCCCGGGGCGAGCCCGTGGACCGGGAGCGGCACCGGCCCCGGGTGGAGGTCAAGGCCGCCACCTGGGCCGAACTGGCCGTGGGCCCGCTTCCCGACGGCCGCTGGGTCGCCCAGTGCGTGGTGGACGTGTAGGCGTGCGAAGCACGCGACGCTGTTTTTCCCATCACGAGGCGTCCTTTTTTAAAAAACATACCTAACGGTATGTTGAGGACGGTGGACGTGTAGGCGTGCGTCCGGTATCAGAGGATAGCGTCCCCTACTCTACCGTCTTCGCCCGTCCGTTGTCCGGCTGCGCCGACGGCGTCCGGCGGACGGGCCGGCAGGAGGCCCCATGGACTTCTCCCTGCTCGAAAAGGTCTCGAACCACGAATGGCGGCTGCCCCGCAGCGGGGCCATGCGCGTGCCCGGGGTGCTCTACGCCTCGCAGGCGCTCATCCGGGACATGGACGACGCGGTGGCCGAGCAGCTGCGCGGGGTGGCCGAGCTGCCCGGCATCGTGGGCGCGGCCCTGGCCATGCCCGACGCCCACTGGGGCTACGGCTTCCCCATCGGCGGGGTGGCGGCCTTCGACCCCAAGGAGGGCGGCATCATCTCCGCGGGCGGGGTGGGCTTCGACATCGCCTGCGGGGTGCGCACCCTGCGCACCGGCCTGCACGAGGAGGACATCCTGGCCCGCCAGGGCGAGCTGGCGGACCTGCTCTTCGCCCGCATCCCGGCCGGAGTGGGCTCCACCGGCATGCTCAAGCTCAACATGAAGGAAATGGACCGGATGCTCCGGGGGGGCGCCGAATGGGCCGTGTCCGCGGGGTACGGCGAGGCCGCTGACCTATCCCACGCCGAGGAGGGCGGCCGCATGGACCTGGCCGAACCGGACAAGGTCTCCGACCACGCCAAGAAGCGGCAGCAGGCGGAGATGGGCACCCTGGGCTCGGGCAACCACTACCTGGAGGTCCAGGCCGTGGACCAGGTGTACGAGGCCGACGCGGCCGTCGCCTACGGACTGTCCCCGGGCGCGGTGGTGGTCTCCATCCACTGCGGCTCGCGGGGCCTGGGCCACCAGGTGGCCACGGACTACGGCAAGCGCATGGTGAACGAGGCCGCCCGGGCCAAGATCAAGCTCCGGGACCGGGAGCTGGCCTACGCGCCCCTGGACTCGGACCTGGGCCAGGCCTATTTCGGGGCCATGAACGCGGCCATCAACTGCGCCCTGGGCAACCGCCAGGTCCTCACCCACCTGGCCCGGCTGGCCTTTGCCGAACTCTTCCCCCGCGCCGCCCTGCCCCTGCTCTACGACGTGTGCCACAACACCGCCAAGCTGGAGACCCACGTCGTGGACGGGAAGAAGCGCCGCCTGCTGGTCCACCGCAAGGGCGCCACCCGGGCCTTCGGTCCCGGCCACCCCTCCCTGCCCCCGGACCTGCGTCCCGCAGGGCAGCCGGTGTTCATCGGCGGGAGCATGGGCACGGCCTCCTACATCCTGGCCGGGACCGAAGAAGGGATGTCCCGCTCCTTCGGCTCGGCCTGCCACGGCGCGGGACGGGCCATGAGCCGCAAGCAGGCGACCAAGCGCTGGAAGGGCCGGGAGGTGGTGGAGCAGCTGCACCGGCAGGGCGTGGAGATACGCACCACCTCCTTCCGGGGCGTGGCCGAGGAGGCCCCCGGGGCCTACAAGGACGTGGCCGAGGTGGTGGAGGCCACCCGGGCCGCGGGCCTGGCCCGGATCGTGGCCCGGGTGCGGCCCCTGGTCTGCGTCAAGGGCTGAGCCCCGGGCCAGGGGATGAGCGGTCCGGTCCTGGTCGGCTTGTCAGGCTGGTCCTACGACGAGTGGAGGCATGGCTTCTATGCCGGGGTGCGGCGCAAGGACTGGCTGGCCCACTACGCCCGCCACTTCCCGGCGGTGGAGATCAACGCCTCCTTCTACGGCCGGCTCCGGCCCGAGACCTGGTCCCGCTGGCGCGACCAGACCCCGCCGGATTTCCGCTTCGCGGCCAAGGCCAACCGCTTCCTCACCCACCGCCGCCGCCTGGCCGTGACTCCGGACGAGACGGCCCGGCAGAGGGACGAGGTCGCCCCGCTGGGGGAGAAGCTGGCGGCCCTGCTCTGGCAATGTCCGGCCAGCCTGGCCGCGGACCATGACCTGCTGCGACGCTTCCTGGACACCCTGGCCCGGGCGGCCCCGGACCTGCCCCACGTCCTGGAGCTGCGCCACGCCTCCTGGTTCACCCCGGAAACCGCCGCCCTGCTCGCGGACCGCGGGGTGGCCGCGGCCGTGTCCGACGCCGCGGACTGGCCGCGCTGGGAGGCGGCGACCGCGCCCCTGGCCTACCTGCGGCTGCACGGCTCGGCCCAGACCTACGTCTCCTCCTACTCCCCGGACGAACTGGCGCGCTGGGCCGGCGCGATCCGATCCTGGCTGGCCCAGGGCCGCGCGGTCCAGGCCTACTTCGACAACACCGCCCAGGGCCACGCCGTGGCCAACGGCCTGGAGCTCAAGCGCATGCTTGAGAAAGGCTGACGAGGGTGCGCCCCCCGGCGCCTCCTTCTCCCGCCTCGTTCTGCAAAACCGAATCCCCTGACCACTCATCCTTTTGCTGTTGACCAGATTTGTTTTTGAGCTAACATGCGCAGTATGTAGAGAATCCGCCCGGATCGGCGACCGGTCCGGCGGCTCGACGCGCCGACAGCGTCCACCCCCAGCCCAGGAGCGCCCCATGCGTGCTTCCCTCCAGTTCCGGATATCCGCGGCCCTGATCGCCGGCCTGCTGCTCGCCACCCTGGTCAACTTCGCCATCATCTTCTTCAGCCTGCGCACCCTGTCCGACGACAGCATCGCCCGCACCGAGAAGAACTTCGTGGCGCAGGTGAACGGGAACCTGAAGGACCTGGTCTCGGTGGCCCACAGCACGGTGCAGCAATTCTACAACCAGTCCAGGGACGTGGAGAAGCTCAAGGAGCTCAAGTTCGCGGAGCTCAAGAAGGTCCTGGATTCGGTCTACACCCTGGCCGCGGACTTCTACAGCCGGAACAAGAACATGCCCCGGCCGGAACTGGAGAAGGCCATCAAGGACCTGGTGAGGGGCGTGCGCTACGACGGGGACAACTACGTCTGGATCAACGACCTGCACCCCACCATGGTCATGCATCCCATCAAGCCGGCCCTGGATGGCAAGGACCTCTCCGAGTTCAAGGACCCCAAGGGCAACTTCCTGTTCAACGACATGGTCAAGATAGCCAAGGGCAAGGGCGCGGGCATGACCAGCTACTGGTGGGACAAGCCGGGCGAGAAGGAGCCCAAGCCCAAGATCTCCTACGTGCGGCTCATGCCCGAGCTGGGCTGGATCTTCGGCACCGGGGCCTGGCTGGAGGACATCGAGGGGCAGATGAAGGCCGAGGCCAAGGCCCAGATCGCCAAGATGCGCCTGGCCGACGGCAATTATTACTGGATCCACGACATGGACCTGAAGATGGTCATGCACCCCATCAAGCCCGACCTGGACGGCAAGGACGTCTCGGGACTCAAGGATCCCAACGGCAAGCGCCTGTTCGTGGAGATGAACAAGGCCGTTTCGGCCAGCGGCGACGCCGGCGACGGGTACGTCGACTACATGTGGCCCAAGCCCGGCAAGGATGGACAGTTCCCCAAGGCCTCCTACGTGAAGCTCTTCAAGCCCTGGGGCTGGGTCATCGGCATGGGCGCCTACACCGACGATATCCAGGCCGCCCTGGCCGAGGAGCGCGAGGAGTTCAGCTCAACCCTGCGCAACACCCTGCTGGTGGCCGGCCTGGTCAGCCTGGGCATTGCGGTGCTGCTCACGGTGTTCCTGGTCTTCTACCTGCGCGGCACGCTCATCTCTCCGCTCCTCCGGCTGGTGGACTTCTCCTCCCGGGTGGCCGGAGGCGACCTGGATTCAGCCATCAGCGGCAACTTCGTGGCCGAACTGGGCGACCTCCGGCAGTCCACCCAGAGCATGGTGGGCAGCCTCAAGGAGACCCTGGCCCGGGCCCGGGCCAGCGAAGAGGAGGCGGCCAGCCAGGCCCACCGGGCCGAGGAGACCCTGCACGCGGTGCAGGAAGGCGCAGCATCCCTGAACCGGCTCCTGGACCGCATGAACAAGGTGGCGGTGAAGGCCCGCGAGGTTTCCGAGGAGATGAACTCCGCCTCCATGGACCTGGGGCGCCAGTTCTCCGCGGTGAGCGACGGGGCCGAAACCCAGAAGCAGCGCATCGACCAGACCCTGGCCGCGACCAAGGAGATGTCCGCGGTGGTCCTGGACGTGGCCCGCAGCGCCTCGTCCGCGGCCGAGAGCGCCCAGAGCGCCCGGGACAAGGCCCAGGAGGGGGCCAACGTGGTGGGCGAGGCGGTGGCCGCCATCCGCCGGGTTCGCAACGTGACCGACGCCCTCAAGGAGAGCATGAACGCCCTGGGCCACCAGGCCGAGGCCATCGGCCAGGTCATGAACGTGATCACCGACATCGCGGACCAGACCAACCTGCTGGCCCTGAACGCGGCCATCGAGGCGGCCCGGGCCGGGGACGCGGGACGGGGCTTCGCGGTGGTGGCCGACGAGGTGCGCAAGCTGGCCGAAAAGACCATGGGGGCCACCAAGGAGGTGGGCGACAACATCCGGGCCATCCAGGAGGCGGCCTCGCGCAACGTGGAGAACGTGGACCGCGCGGCCGAGGCCGTGGAGCAGGCCACGATCAAGGCCAACCTCTCGGGCGACACCCTGGGCGAGATCGTCCAACTCGCCTCGCTCAGCGCCTCCCAGGTGGACAGCATCGCCTCGGCCGCCGAGGAGCAGTCTGCAGCCACCGAGGAGATCACCCACTCGGTGGAGTCGGTGCACGAGATCGCCATGAAGACCGTGCAGGACATGTCGCGCTCCACCGAGAACACCCGGCGCATGGCCGAACTGGCCGAGGACATCCGGGTGGTCATCGACGAACTCAAGGAGGGCTAGGCCGCGCCCCGGGACAAGGCCATGCGCACCCGCGAACTGGACAACGCCGCCGCCCTGAACGCGATCCTGGCCGCAGTCGGCGATCCGCTCCTGGTCCTGGACGAGGACGGGCTCATCCTGGCGGCCAACGCCCCGGCCCTGGCCCGCCTGGGTCCGGGAGCGGAACGGCCCGGGGCCTCGGCCTTCGCCCTGCTCCCCGAGCCCGCGTCCCGGGACCTGGCCCGGGCCATGCGCCAGGCCATCGCCACGGGCCGGCCCGCCCAGGCCGCCATCGAGAACGAATCCGGCCCTGCGGAGTGCACGGCCGCCGTCCTGCCCCTGCCGCCCGACGGCCCCGCGCTCGTGGCGGTGCACATCATCGTGCACTCCGAGTCCACCCGCCTGGCCGAGGACCTG
Source organism: Thermodesulfobacteriota bacterium (assembly GCA_040753075.1). Classification (GTDB taxonomy): domain Bacteria; phylum Desulfobacterota; class Desulfovibrionia; order Desulfovibrionales; family Desulfovibrionaceae; genus UBA6814. The sequence continues at coordinate 69,315 of JBFMHA010000008.1, read as the reverse complement.
CGCCGGGAGCAGCAGCGCCAGATATTCATCATGGAGGCCCTGCCCGGCTTCGCCTTCCTGGTGGCCCAGGACGACTCCATCCGCTATGCCAACCTGACCTTCCGCCGCCTCTTCGGCCGCGTCAAGGACAGGAAGTGCCACGATATCTTCCGCTGCGGGGACGGAAGCAGCCTCTGCCCCGCTCCGGCTGCTTTCTCCGCCACCGAGGCCCAGCAGTGGGAGTGGACCGACCACGCCGAGCGGACGTTCCAGGTCTTCGCCCATCCCATGAGCGATACCGACGGCTCGCGGCTCCTGCTCATCATGGGCCTGGACATCACCGCCCGCAAGCTGGCCGAGGACGCCCTGCGCCGGACCCACGCCGAACTGGAGCAGCGGGTTGCCGAGCGCACCGCGGACCTGAAGCAGGCCAATCTCTCCCTCACCGCCCAGATCGAGGAGCGGCGCAAGGCCGAACGCAAACTCGAAACCGCCCGCCGCCGGGCCGAATCCGCCACCCAGGCCAAGTCGCGCTTCCTGGCCAACATGAGCCACGAGATCCGCACCCCGCTCAACGCGGTCCTGGGCATGGCCGAACTGGCGCGACGCACCCCGAACGACGCCGAACGCGCCCGCTACCTGGACATGCTGCGCCAGGCCGGAGAGGCGCTGCTCACGGTCATCGGCGACATCCTGGACTACTCCAAGATCGAGGCCCGCAAGCTCACCTTGGAGAGGATCGACTTCGACCTCCTGAACCTGCTGGTGACCGTGGAGGAGATCAACCAGCCCGCGGCCCGGAGCAAGAGCCTGGACTTCCGTTTCTCGGCGGCTCCGGGAATCCCCCGGGCGCTCAAGGGCGATCCGGCCCGGCTCATGCAGATCCTCAACAACCTCCTGGCCAACGCGGTGAAGTTCACCAGCCAGGGACACGTGTCCCTGGCCGTGGCCGAGACCCACGTCCCGGACCACCGGCCCGAGGCGGCCATCCTCTCGGCTCCGGGCCTGCACTGGATATCCTTCACGGTGGGCGACACCGGCATCGGCATTCCCGAAGAGAGCCAGGAGACGGTGTTCCAGAGCTTCGAGCAGGCCGACGGCTCGGTGAGCCGGCGCTACGGCGGGGCGGGCCTGGGCCTGGCCATCTGCCGGGAGCTGGCCGGACTCATGGGCGGCTACATCACCCTGGAGAGCGTCCCGGACCGGGGCTCCGCCTTCACCCTCACCCTGCCCTTCAAGGCCGGCGACCAGCAGGCCCTTTCCCGGCAGGAACAGGTGGATGTCTGCGCGGCCGGCCCCATGCCGCCCCTTGCGGTGCTCCTGGCCGAGGACGCTCCCCTGAACCGGGAACTGGCCGCAGCCCTGCTCAACGAGATGGGGCACCGCACCCTGTGCGCCGCCAGCGGCCGGGAGGTCCTGGACATCCTGCGCCGGGAGGCCGTGGACCTGGTGCTCATGGACGTGCAGATGCCGGAGATGGACGGCATAACCGCCACCCGGGCCATCCGGGAATCCACTGACCTGGCCGTGGCCCCGGACGTGCCCATCGTGGCCCTCACCGCGCACGCCCAGAAGAGCGACCGGGAGCGGCTGCTCAAGGCCGGAATGGACGCCTACGTGGCCAAGCCCTTCCGTCTCGCGGACCTGAAACGGGCCATGGCCGATGCCCTGGCCAAGGCCGGCCGGCCCTGCCCCGGCCCGGAGCCCGAGGCGGACCGGGCGCTGGCCGCGGTGCTGGACACGGCGTCGGCCCTGTCCAGGATGGAGGGCAACGCCAAGCTGCTCGCCCGGCTGCAGGAGCTTTTCTCCCGCGACACGCCGAGCGACCTGGAAGGATTGCGCACGGCTGTGGCCGCCCGGGACCTGGAGAAGGCCCGCCGGCTGGCCCATCTCATCAAGGGCACCGCAGCCACCGTGGGCGCGGTTCGGGCCTCGGATGCGGCCAGACGGGCGGAAGACGCCCTGGCAGGCTCCAGGCTGGACGCGTTGCCGTCCCTGCTGGAGCAACTGGAGTTGGAGATACGCGCCGCCTGCGCGGCCATGGCCGCGCCAACCACACCGCAAAACGCAACCGCGAACCGCGGAGGAGACACCCCATGAAGACCATCCTGGTAGTGGACGACGCCCTCATGATCCGCGAACAGGTCAAGGGCCTCCTGGAGGCCGAGGGCTACAAGGTCATCGAGGCCGGCGACGGCGAGGAGGCCGTGGCGCTGGCCAGGCGGCACCGCCCCGCCCTGTCGATCATCGACATCTTCCTGCCCAAGAAGGGCGGGCTGGAGGTCATGGGCGAGATCATGAAGACCGACAAGCGGCACAAGATCATCGCCATCAGCGGCGGGGAGTCCTTCCACGCCCAGACCGTGGTGCAGCTGGCGGCCATCTTCGACGTGGCCGAGACATTCACCAAGCCCCTGGACGCCAAGCTGCTCAAGGAGGCGGTGCGCCGCCTCACCGGAGGCCCGCAGGACGAGAGGGAGGAATGACCGCCGCACGGCCGGGCCTCCGGCGGGAGGCCCGACCGCTTGCGACCACGGGTTGCGCCAGCAACCCGTCGATTAAACCTGATGCGGTAGAATCACAGCGTCTTTGCCCGCAAAAAAATGAGGGTCTTTTGTCGGCGCAACCCTAGAACATGTCGTTCATGGCGTAGAGCTTGCCCGGCTTCTGGCCCGCCAGCCACTTGGCCGCGCGCAGGGCGCCCTGGGCGAAGGTCTCGCGGGAATGGGCCTGGTGCGTCACCTCGATGCGCTCTCCCGGCCCCAGCATGAACACCGTGTGCACCCCCACCACGTCGCCGCCGCGGATGGTCTGCACCCCGATCTCCTTCTGGGGCCGCGCGCCGATGATGCCCTCCCGGCAGTACTTCCCCACCACCTGCAGGTCCCAGTCCCGGGCCTGGGCCAGGCATTCGGCCAGCTTGAGCGCCGTGCCGCTGGGCGCGTCCATCTTCTTGTTGTGGTGCAACTCCACCATCTCCAGGTCGTAGGCCGGGCCGAGCAGGCGCACCAGTTCGGGCAGGACCTTGAGCAGCACGTTCACGCCCACGCTCATGTTGGGAGCCCAGAGCATCGGAGCCTGCCTGGCCAGTTCCGCCAGTTCGGCCTGCTGCTCCGGGGTGAGCCCGGTCGTGCCGATGACGATCCTCCCGCCCTTGGCCGCGCAGATGCGGGCCGCGGCCAGGCTGGCCTCGGGCGAGGTGAAGTTGATGACCACCGCGCCCGGGTTCTGGTCCAGCACGGGCGCGAGCTCCGTGCCGCAGACCGCGCCCCAGGCCTCCAGGCCCTCCTCGCAGCCGGTGCGCTCCACCACGCCGTCCAGGCTGATGTCCGGATCGGCCTTGGCCAGGCTGCAGATGGTGTGGCCCATCCGGCCCTTGGCCCCCATGACGATGACGGATATGCTCATGGCCCCCTCCCGAGGATGAGTTTTTGTCAGAAGAGGCGGCCCTGGACCGGAGCGGCGTCCGGCCGCCGACCGCCTTCGAGCAGTTCACGAAACTCCCGCAGGCCCAGGATTGTCAAGCCCAGGGCGCGGGCCTTGTCCAGCTTGCCCCCCGGATCCTCGCCCGCCACCAGGTAATCCAGCTTCCGGGACACCGAACCGGCGATCTCCCCGCCCGCCGCCTTGACCAGGCGCTCGGCCTCGGACCGGGCCATGCCCTGCAGGGTCCCGGTGAACAGGAACCGCTTGCCCGAGAGCGGCAGGTCGGCGCGGGGCTTGTCCTCCGCCCCGGGATTGGGATTCATCGGCCACAGCCCCACGGCCCTGAGCCCGGCGATGGTCTCCAGATTGTGCGGGTTGGTGAAGAATTCGACGATGGATTCCCTTCTCTTTTTCTGTATCCCCTTGAGTCCGCTCGTGATGCGCTCGAAACTCCCGGGGTCGGCCACGGCCCGGACAAGATCGTCCAGGTCCTTGAAGGGCTTCACCAGCTCCCGCGAAAGCTCCTCGCCGAGCCGCTCCACTCCCAGGGCGTTGACCAGCCGCGCCAGGCCTTCCCGCCCGCCGCTGCCGATCCGCAGCAGGGTTTCCTCGGCCGATTTCACGAGGTTGTCCGCGGACTTCTCGCCCAGGCCCTCGAACCCGGCCAGGACCGCAGGGTCCAGACGGAAGAAATCGGCAGGGGCGCGCACCAGGCCCTTGGCCACCAGCAGCTCCACCAGCTTCTCGCCGAAGCCCTCCATGTCCAGGCCGGCCTTGGACACGAAGTAGGTGAGCTGCATGAGGTGCTTGGCCGGGCACTCCGGATTGGCGCAGTACCGTTTCTTCTCGGTCTCCGCCGCGGCCTCGCCTTTCCTCCCCGCCTTGACGCGCCGCTCGGTTTCGCCGCCGCACACCGGACAGCGCGCCGGGAAGGTGAAGGGACGCTCCGCGCCGGTACGGGCCTCGGCCACGGGCCGAACGACCTCGGGGATCACGTCCCCGGCCCGCTGGATCACCACCAGGTCGCCCAGCATGAGACCTTTCTTGGCGATTTCGTCCTCGTTGTGCAGGGTGGCCCGGGACACGGTGACTCCGGCCAGGGACACGGGCTCCAGGATGGCCACCGGGGTCAGGGCGCCGGTGCGGCCCACCTGGACCTCGATGTTCAGGAGGCGGGTCTCGGCCTGGTGGGCCGGGAACTTGAGGGCCAGCGCCCAGCGCGGGGCCCGGGCGGTGAAGCCCAGGAACTCGCGCAGGGGCGCGGAGTCCAGCTTGGCCACCAGGCCGTCGATCTCGAAGGGCAGCGCGTCCCGCTGCTCCCGCATCTCCTCGTACCGCGCCGCCACCGCGTCGGCCGTGGCGCAGAGCGCCGCCCGGTCGGGAATGGGGAAGCCCAGCCCGGCCAGCCCGGCCATGATCCGCTCCTGGGTGCTCCAGTCCGGGGCCTCGCCCTCCCAGCGCACCTCGCCGACGCCGTAGGCGTAGAAGAACAGGGTGCGGGTCGCGGCCACGGCGGTGTCGAGCTGGCGCAGGGCGCCGGCGGCCGCGTTGCGGGGATTGGCGAAGACCTTGTCCCCGGCCGCGGCCTGCCGCTCGTTGAGCGCCGCGAAGTCCGCCTTGCGGATCACCACCTCGCCGCGCACCTCCAGATAGGTGGGAGCCGGGCCGGCCGCGTCGTCCAACTGCAGCCGCAGGTTCTTGACCGCGGCCCGGATGTTGGCGCTCACGTCCTCGCCCACCATCCCGTCGCCCCGGGTGGCCCCCACGGCGAAGCGGCCGCGCTCGTAGACCAGCTCCACGGCCAGGCCGTCCAGCTTGGGGTCGGTCCAGAACCGCCCGAGTTGGGTCGGCCGCAGCAGCTCCGCGGGCAGTCGGGAGAGGACCCTGGGGGCATGGGCATCGAGCCGGCTCCGCAGGCTGGGCGGGACCAGGGGCCGGAACGCGCGCCGGAACACCCCGGCGATGACCGCCGCGTCCGGGAGCTCCACGGACAGGGCGTCGTCCAGGCCGCTGCCGAGCTCCTTCGTGATCCTGACGCGCGCCTTCTCGTCCGGGACCGGGACGAACGCCTCCGCGAACTCCTCCAGCATGTCCTGGCGCATCCGGTCGCGCAGGGCGCGGGGCAGGCTGGCCGCGAACTCCCGCCACTCGTCCAGGTCCATCCCGTTGTCCAGACTGTACATCCGCTGCCGGTGCGCATACGGGACCAACTCGGACAATATCTCCCCGCCCACCCGCCGGGTGGGGGAATTGGGATCGTCCAGTTCGGGATGGGCCTTCTCCAGGGCCTGCAGCTCCCGGAACAGCGCGTCGTACTCGGCGTCGGAGATCTCCGGGGCGTCGAGCACGTAGTAGCGGTGGTTGTGGTGCTCGATCCGCCGGCGCAATTCCTCGGCCCGCCTGCGGACCTCGGACGGGAGGCTCACCGTCCTCTCCGGGCCTGCGCCGCGGCCAGCTGCTCGGCGTAGTCGTCGCGGTTGAGGGCCGGCGAGCCGTTGAACATCACCTGCCACAGCCGTTCGAAGGCGTGGCCGGTGTTGTTCTCGTCCCGGGGATCGGCCTCGGTCAGGGCCAGAGCCAGGAGATAGAACTCCCGCGGCCGGACCAGAATGCGCTCCCGCCGGACCACGAACAGCCCGGCCGCGCCGCGGGCGATGAAGGTCTCCGGGGCCTTGCCCGCGAAGAGCTTCCGGTAGACCTCGGCCACCGGGATGTCCTTGCCCCAGCCGGCCCAGCGGCCCTGCTTCTCCGGGTCTCGCATGTCGTGGGGCCGGCCCAGGCCGTCGCAGCGCAGGCGGTAGCGGGCCAGGCCCTTGAACCCGGCCTCGCTGCGCACCGCGTCGGTCACCAGCTTCTGGAGCTCGGCCAGGGCCCCCCACTCCAGGTGGGCGAAGGGCGATCCCTGGAGGAACACGGTGTAGTCCGCGAAATCAGGATAGGTGTAGGCCAGGTGCCAGAGATAGGTGTGCGCCTCCCGGCCCACGTTGGGCAGGGCGTTGGGTCCGGGCTCCCCGGACTTGTCGTAGACCACGGCGGGCAGGCCGAGCTCCTCCACCCAGGACACGTCCTCCCGGTAGCGGGCCACGACCACCTGCACGCGACCGGCGCCGCGCTGCGAGATTCCGGGCATGGGTCAGGCGATCTCCCAGAGTTCGGCCAGGTTGTCCTGGCCGCCGACCACGATGATGGTGTCCCCGGCATCGATCACCGATTCCGCGCCGGGATTGAAGAGCATCTCGCCCGAGGCCTTCTTGATGCCGATGACGATGAGGTTGAAACGCTGCCGGATCCGGGACTCCATCAAATTCTTGCCGGCCAGCTCCGAGCGGGGGGATATCTCCAGCTCCTCCATCTGGAGGTCCAGGCCGCGCTCGGTGAGGCCCATCTCCAGAAAGCTGGTGACTGCGGGCTTGACCACGCTCTGGGCCATGCGCACCCCGCCCAGGATGTGGGGCATGAGCACCCGGTCCGCGCCGGCGCGCTGCAGTCGCGGGATGTGCTCCTCGGAGTCGGCCCGGGCCACTATGCGCAGGTCCGGCCGGAGCTGGCGGGCGATGAGGCAGACGTAGACGTTGGCCGCCTCGTTGGACAGGGCGGCGATGAGCGCCTTGGCCCGCATGAGCCCGGCCCGCTCCAGCACGTCGTCAGCCGTGGCGTCGCCGCTCACGTAGAGGATCTCCTTCTCCTCCATCCGGTCCGCCAGGGCCGGATTCTTCTCGATGACCACCACGGGCAGGCCCTCCCGGATGATCTCCCGGACCGCGATGCTGCCGATGCGGCCGAAGCCGCACACCACGATGTGGTTCTTGAGCTTGTCGATGGTCCTCTGCACCCTGCGCCTCCCCCAGATGGTTTGCAGCCGGCCCTCCACCAGGATCTGGGTGAAGGCCCCCACCAAGAAGGCGAAGTTCCCCACCCCGAAGAGAATCAGGAAGGAGGTGAAAAGGCGGCCTTTGTCCGAAAGCGGATGGACCTCCTGGAAGCCCACTGTGGCCAGGGTGATGACCACCATGTAGAAGCTGTCCAGGTAGCTCCAGCCCTCCAGGTACATGTAGCCCAGGATGGCCCCGAAGAAGATGATGAGCAGGTTGACCAGGGCCAGAACGAACGGGGCGAAGGACCCGTAGCGCTGCTGGACCCGCAGCATGGCCAGCCGGGTGTTGGGCAAACGCAGGCGCACTATGCTCCCTCCGCGGCGCGCAACACCTCGCGCAGCGCCGAGATCCGGTCGCGCAGGGCCGCTGCCCGCTCGAACTCCAGGTCCTTGGCCAGGGCCCGCATCTCCCTCTCCATCAGCTTGATCTCCGCGGCCAGCTTCCGGGGGTCCCGGCCGTAGCGCGCGGAGTCCTCCGCCGCCTCGGCCAGGCCTTCCCGCCGGTCATTCCCGGCCCCGGCCTCGAGTACGTTATCCAATTTCTTCCGGATTGTCTCGGGGGTTATGCCGTGCCGGATGTTGTACTCCTCCTGCCGGGCCCGGCGGCGGGAGGTTTCGTCCATGGCCGCGCGCATGGAGGGGGTCACGTTGTCGGCGTAGAGCAGCACCCGGCCCAGCACGTTGCGCGCGGCCCGGCCGAAGGTCTGGACCAGGGACTGGGCGGAGCGCAGGAAGCCCTCCTTGTCCGCGTCCAGGATGGCCACCAGGGACACCTCCGGGATGTCCAGGCCCTCGCGCAGCAGGTTGATGCCCACCAGCACGTCGAACTCCCCGGCGCGCAGGGCCTGGATGATGGCCACCCGCTCCAGGGTGTCGATGTCCGAGTGCAGGTAGCGCGCATTCAACCCGCGGTTTTGCGCGAACTCGGTGAGGTCCTCGGCCATGCGCTTGGTCAGGGTGGTCACCAGCACCCGGCCGCCCTGCTCCATGGCCTTGCGGCACTCGCCCAGCAGGTCGTCCATCTGGCCGGCCACGGGCCGCACCTCCACCCGGGGGTCCACCAGGCCGGTGGGCCGGATGATCTGCTCGGCCAGCAGGCCCTGGCTGCGCTCCAACTCCCACTGGCCCGGCGTGGCCGAGACGTAGACCACCTGGTTGACGTGCTCCAGGAACTCGTCGAAGTTGAGCGGCCGGTTGTCCAGGGCCGAGGGCAGACGGAACCCGTAGTCCACCAGGGTCTGCTTGCGGGAGCGGTCGCCGTTGAACATGCCCCGCACCTGGGGCAGGGTCACGTGGGACTCGTCCACGAAGAGCACGAAGTCCTCGGGGAAATAGTCCAGGAGCGTGGCCGGCGGCTGGCCCGCGGCGCGGCCGTCCAGGTGGCGCGAGTAGTTCTCGATGCCGTTGCAGTAGCCCAGCTCCTCGACCATCTCCAGGTCGAGCTGGGTGCGCTGCTCCAGGCGCTGGGCCTCGACCAGCTGGTTGCCGTCCCGGAATTGGCGGAGCCGTTCGCCCAGCTCGGTCCGGATGTCGGCCATGGCCCGGGCCAGGTTCTCCCGGTCGGACACGTAGTGGCTGGCCGGGAAGATCACGGTCTTGGCCAGTTCGCCCAGGACCTCCCCGGTGAGGGGGTCGGTCTCCTGGATGGACTCCAGCTCGTCGCCGAAGAAGGAAAGGCGCAGGGCGCGGTTCTCGCGGTAGGCCGGGATGATCTCCAGCGCGTCCCCGCGCACCCGGAACGCGCCGCGGTGGAAGTCGTAGTCGTTGCGCTCGTAGTGGATCTCCACCAGGCGGCGGGCGAAGGCGTCCATGGCCAGGCGCTGGCCGGCCTCCACGGGCAGGACCATCTTGGCGTAGTACTCCGGCGAGCCCAGGCCGTAGATGCAGGACACCGAGGCCACGATGAGCACGTCCCGCCGGGTCAGCAGGGCGTGGGTCGCGGAGTGGCGCAGCTTCTCGATCTCGTCGTTGATGGACGAGTCCTTCTCGATGTAGAGGTCCGAGTGCGGCAGGTAGGCCTCGGGCTGGTAGTAGTCGTAGTACGAGACGAAGTATTCCACCGCGTTGTGCGGGAAGAGCTGGCGGAACTCGTTGTAGAGCTGGGCGGCCAGGGTCTTGTTGTGGGCCAGGACCAGGGTGGGCCGGTTCACGGCCGCGGCCACGCAGGCCATGGTGAAGGTCTTGCCCGAGCCGGTGACGCCCAGCAGCACCTGGTCGCGCACGCCCTGCTCCAGGTTGGCCGCGATGGCGGCGATGGCCTCGGGCTGGTCGCCGGTGGGCGCATAGGGGCTCACGAGTTGGAAGGGTTGGCTCATGCCCCCGGCTTGTACCCGCGCCGGCAGCGGGCGTAAAGGCCGGAAAACAGCCTGCTGCACGGGAGGCTTCACAGGCCCGCGCAGATTTCGTAAGAAGGACGCAGGTTGCGCGTCGCACTGTGCGCGACCAGGACCCAAACCATCCCGGGAGGCAGCGGCCTCCCGTCAAGGAGCCCGCAATGCGCGTCGACATCCTCGCCCCGGCCCAGCAGCCGCCCGTGTCCCGGGCCTATGTGCTCACCATGGTCATCCTGAGCTTCAAGGGCCGCCGCGACGTGGAGGTCCACCTGTTCCGGCCGGCGGTGGACCCGGCCGAGGCCGAGGCCTGGCCCTGGGAGCGGCTCCTGGGCGAGCCGGTGGAGCCCGGCCGCGACGACGCCGAGGGCAGCCGCCGCCTGCTCCTGGAGGCCTTCACCGCGGACGAGCGCAACCAGGTGGTGGACTACCTCAAGGAACGCTACGGCGACCGGGTGAGCGCCCTCACCGGCCAGACCCTCGAATTCCCCATCCCCCTCGGCCTGCGCCCCCTCTCCGACATCCCCGAAGGCAAGACCGTGGGCTTCATCCGCTTCGACCAGGTCCCGAACTACCCCTTACCGTTCCCGGTGCACGGGTTTTATGACTTGGCGAGACACAAGCCGCTGGTGGACGAGGGGTAACACCCGCCGCCTCAGCGTCACCCGCCCCGCCTACGCCCAAATGGAAGCCAAGGGCACAAGGCCGCGGGTGGTGACGCTCAAGAGGATTGCAGAGGCGATGAGGGTGGAGTGGGAGCAGTTGAGGGAGTGATAGAGAGTCAATCCTCCCCTTGCGCTGGAAGGATCGAGGCAATGTCTTCTTCTAAGTCTATACCATAACTAACTGAAAGCGTTGCGATGTGGATACCGAAAACGCTTCTTAACTCCCCGAGTGCGACAAAAAAGCCGTCAGAAAATTCTCCTCGATGCATCCAAGGCCCCCAATCTCGCTCCCCCCTCCTTGGCGTGTTCGGAAAAACAGGATATGGTTCTGTCAGAAATTTACGGCAGGCTGTCCGCATTGCTCTTACTGAGCCAGAAGCATTTGAATTCTCCGAAAGATATTGTAATGTCTTTGTCAATTCCTCACGTATCTGCAAAACTGAATGTTCAACTTCGCTCTCAACCTCCAAATTCCTTGGAACATATAGTACGCGCCGGTCTTCAAGGAATGTGAGAAGACGGCGAACGATTTCCCGTTCTGGTTCCGATGGATTCCATTGTACACCGAACAGTGGCGTAGAGAATCCAGTCAGCCTTGATAAGATGTTACGATATTTAATGGTATTTTTTTTACGCTTCATTATGCTGCCCTCACCTCGTTAGCGCCCCATACTATCCCCACAAATATATCGTATAGGTTTTTTCAACCTCTCTTGAATTGCCCTACAATCCTCCAACGCCATCACCACCACCGGCTTGGCCTTGTGGCGGGTGATGATGAGGGGGTTGTGGTCGTCCACAACGCGGTCCAGAAGGGCGGTCCAATTCCGGCGGGCTTGGGTGAAGGTGACGGCTTCGGGCATGATGGGTTACCCTGTACCGCAGAAGCGAGACGAAGAAAAGTTGAAATCAGATAGACTGCCCCCGCCCCTCTTCCACAAGCCCCGGCAGGACCGCCACCTTTTCCCAGTCCGGGCTCTGCTGCTCGGCCTCCCAGAGGTCGCGCTTGCGCTGGAGGTTGAGCCAGAGGTCGGGGGTGGTGTTGAAGGCGCGGGAGAGGCGGAGGGCCAGGGCGGTGGTGACGCCTACCTTCTCGTTCACCACCTGGGAGAGATGCTTGCGGCTGACCCCGAGGTGCGCGGCCAGGGCGGTGACCGTGAGGTCCAGGGGCTCCAGGTAGTCGTGCCGGATGATGGCCCCGGGGTGCGTGGGCTTGCGGGTCTTGCGCTTCATGGCCGGCCTCCTAGTGATAATCCAGGTAGTTCACGACGTAGGCATGGCCGCCCTCGAACCGGAAGGTCAGCCGCCAGTTGCCTGAAACCTTCACTGACCAGTGCCCCGCCAGGTCACCCTTGAGGGGATGCAGGTCATACCCGGGCGCATCCATGTCCCGCACCTGGTCCGCCGCATCCAACCGGTCCAGAATCCGTCCCAAACGCGGGGCGTGCTTGGCCTGAATTCCCCTGACGCTCCCGGTCTGATAGAACGTCTCAATGCCTTTGTGGGCGAAGCTCTTGATCATGTGTGTAACCAGCTTGGTAACACGCGTCAACCGGCGCAATGAATTTGCCAGAATCGAACAGTGCTACGCCCAGACTATACGCCTTCGCCATCCTCCGCTACCCACCTCCCCGGCGCCTCCCCTCCCCGCACCGCCGCTTCCAGCAGTTTCAGGAACTCGGCGCGCGGCATCTCCCTGGCCCCCAGGCGTTGCATGTGGGGGGTGGTCTGCTGGCAGTCCAGGAGGGTGAAGCCCTTGGCCCGGAGCAGCTCCACCAGCGTGACCAGGCAGGCCTTGGAGGCGTTGGGCGCGCGGTGGAACATGGATTCGCCGAAGAAGGCGCGGCCCAGGGCCACGCCGTAGAGGCCGCCGGCGAGGTCGCCGTCCTTCCAGGCCTCCACGCTGTGGGCATGGCCCAGGCGGTGCAGGGTCTCGTAGGCCCGGATCATCTCCGGGGTGAGCCAGGTGCCCGGGCCCTGGGGCCGCGGGGCCTTGGCGCAGGCGCGGATGACCTGACTGAAGGCCGTGTCCGTGCGGAACTCGAACTCCCCCCGCTTCATGACCCGCTGCAGGGACCGCGGCACGTGCAGCTCGTCCGGGAAGAGCACCAGGCGCGGGTCAGGCGACCACCACAGGATGGGCTCGCCGGCCGAGTACCAGGGGAAGATGCCCCGGGCGTAGGCGTGCATGAGCCGCACGGGCGTCAGGTCGCCGCCCACGGCCACCAGGCCGCAGGGATCGGCCCGGTCCGGGTCCGGGAATCCGGGGTGTTCGGGGTGCAGCAGATAGACGGGCATACGCAAAGGGGCCGCCGCGGCGATCCGCAGCGGCCCCGGTGTTTCCTGGATTATCCTTGCCGTTCGGCGTGTTGCATCCTGCCGTCAAGGGACGGCGTCGAAACCTCACGTACTGCGTGAAGGATTCTGCTCAAAGGAGAACACCAGCCCCAGGCCCTCGCGCTTGCCCTTGGCCGCCCTGGGCGCGGCCTTGGGCGCGTCCACCGTGGCCGCGCCGCCGCCGGCCAGCTTGCCGAAGAGCATCTCGTCGGCCAGGGGGTCCTCCACTTCCTTCTCCATGAGCCGGGCCAGGGGCCGGGCTCCGAACTCGTTGTCGTAGCCGCGCTCGGCCAGGAGCGCCCGGGCCTTGTCCGTGAGCTTCACGGCGATGCGCTTCTCGGCCATGCGCGCGTTGAGGTCGGCCACCAGCTTGTCCACGATCCGGTGCATGATCTCCGGGGTCAGGCTGTGGAAGGACACGATGGCGTCCAGCCGGTTGCGGAACTCGGGGGAGAAGAGCTTCTCCACCGCGTCCATGCAGCGGTCGGCCTTGTCCTCGCACGCCGTGGAGGAGAAACCGATGCTCTTGCCGGCCATCTCGAAGGCCCCGGCGTTGGAGGTCATGAGCAGCACCACGTGGCTGAAGTCGGCCTTGCGGCCGTTGTTGTCGGTGAGCGTGGCGTAGTCCATGACCTGCAGGAGGATGTTGAACACGTCCGGATGGGCCTTCTCGATCTCGTCCATGAGCAGGACCGTGTACGGGTTCTTGCGGATGGCGTCGGTGAGCAGCCCGCCCTGGTCGAAGCCCACGTAGCCCGGAGGCGCGCCGATGAGCCGCGACACCGCGTGCTTCTCCATGTACTCGCTCATGTCGAAGCGCACGAAGTTGACTCCCAGGCAGGCGGCCAGCTGGCGGGCCAGCTCGGTCTTGCCCACGCCGGTGGGGCCCACGAACAGGAAGCTGCCGGTGGGCCGGCCCGCGGGCCGGAAGCCCGCGCGGGAGCGCTTGATGGCCCGGGACAGCACGTCCACCGCATGGTCCTGGCCGAAGACCAGGGCCTTGAGGTCCGCATCCAGGTTCTGCAGGCGCATGCGGTCGGTGGTGGAGATGCGCTCCACCGGGATGCGGGCCATGCGGGCGATGACCTTCTCGATGTCCTTGGGCCGGATGACCGCCTCCTTGCGCGGCCGGCCCTCCAGCCTGAGCATGGCCCCGGCCTCGTCGATGACGTCGATGGCCTTGTCCGGCAGGTAGCGGTCGCCCAGGTGGCGGTCCGAGAGGCTCACCGCGGCCTTGAGCGCGGCCACGGTGTAGCGGACCTTGTGGTGCTCCTCGTAGTAGGAGCGCAGGCCCTTTAGGATCTCCACGCTCTCCTCGGCCGAGGGCTCGCCCACGTCGATCTTCTGGAAGCGCCGGGACAGGGCCCGGTCCTTCTCGAAGTGGTTCTTGTACTCCTCGTAGGTGGTGGAGCCGATGCAGCGCACCTTGCCCGAGGCCAGGACCGGCTTGAGGATGTTGGAGGCGTCCAGGGTGCCGCCGCTGGTGGCGCCCGCGCCCACGATGGTGTGGATCTCGTCCGCGAACAGGATGGCCCCGGGGATCTTGGTCAGTTCGGCGATGACCCCCTTCATCCGGGCCTCGAAGTCGCCGCGGTACTTGGTTCCGGCCAGGAGCGCGCCCATGTCCAGGGCGAAGATCTTGGCGTCCTTGAAGGCCTCGGGCACCTCGCCCCTGACGATGCGCAGGGCCAGGCCCTCGGCCAGGGCGGTCTTGCCCACGCCGGGGTCGCCCACGAAGAGCGGATTGTTCTTGCGCCGCCGGGACAGGACCTGGACCGTGCGGGCCAGTTCCGGTGCCCGGCCGATGAGGGGGTCGATCTCGCCGTTCCTGGCGCGCTCCACCAGATTCTGGGTGAACTGGGCCAGCATGCTCTGCTGGCCGGCCTTGGCCGGGTCGCACTCGCCCTCGCAGGGCTTCTCCAGGCCGCCCGGCGCACCCTCCGGCGGGCTCCAGCCGGTCTCGTCGTCGCCCTGCCGGCCGTGCGAGATGTACTCCAGGATGTCCAGGCGGGAGACCCCGTGGGACTTGAGGAAATACACCGCGTAGGAGTCGTCCTCCTCGAACAGGGCGGCCAGCACGTCGCCCACCTCGACCTTGTCCTTGCCCGAGGACTGCATCTGGAGGACGGCCCGCTGCAGCACCCGCTGCACGCCCAGGGTCTGCACCACCTCGGTGGCCGCCTCCTGTCCCGCTATCTCCATGTGGTCGATGAAAAACCGCTCCAGCTGGTGCTTCAGCCGGATGACGTTGACCCCGCAGTTGACCAGGATGTCCCGGCCCACCTGCTCCAGGAGCATGGCGTAGAGCAGGTGCTCCAGGGTCAGGTATTCATGGCGCCGGCGGCGGACTTCCTTTACCGCCGCGGAGAGCACCTTCTCCAGTCGCTTGGACAGCATCTAGACCTCTTCCATGGTGCATTTGAGCGGGTAGCCGGCCTCTCGGGCCAAAAGCTGCACGCGCACCACCTTGGTTTCGGCGACCTCGGCGGTATAGACCCCGCAAACGCCCACGCCGTTGTTGTGCACCCGGAGCATGATGGCGTTGGCTTCGGACTCGTTCTTGTTGAACACGTGCATGAGCACCCGGACCACGAACTCCATGGTCGTGTAGTTGTCGTTGTGGAGGAGCACCTTGAACCGGCGGGGCTCGCGAACATCCTCCTCGACGTGCGTATCCGGGGCCCCGCCCGGGCGCGCAAACGGTGCGGACATGACGTACTCTCTGGGTCCTCAGGTTCTCCGGGGAGGCGGCTCCTGGCCCCGCCCCTTGCCTGAAAATCTACGGGAAAAGCCCGGGGAGGTAAAGGGGCCGCGCATCTTCACCGGAATTGTAAGTCGCGGCAGGGCATTGTCCAGGGTTCAGGTCGGGTTTGCCAGGTCCGAGAGCAGGCGCTTCCTCTCCGCATCCTCGAACACGAAGCTGTCCCGGGCCGGAAGCCCGCGCCGGGCCAGGTGCTCCCGATACAGGGCGTGGTAGTTGCGGTCCGAGGTGGGGCGTCCCTCCAGGCCCAGCCGGGCCACGGCCTCGGCGATGGCCTCGGGCGGCCCCTCGAACTCCACGAAGTCGCCGAAGGGGAGATGATCCAGGCAGACG
Source organism: Thermodesulfobacteriota bacterium (assembly GCA_040753075.1). Lineage (GTDB taxonomy): Bacteria > Desulfobacterota > Desulfovibrionia > Desulfovibrionales > Desulfovibrionaceae > UBA6814. The sequence goes on along the minus strand of JBFMHA010000008.1, from coordinate 53,610 downwards.
TGGCAGCCGGCCAGGAGCCAGGTCTCGCGCACCTTCTCGTAACGCAGGAGCACCCGGTAGCCCAGCCCCTCCAGGATGGCCCGGGCCGCGTCCGGGTCCGCCACCCGGGTCTCGCGCTCCTCGCGGACCTTGAGGCCCGCCGGGCCGGAGGCCGGGAGCTTGAGGGTCAGGAGGCCCCCGGGATCGCGGCGCAGGCGCAGGAGCACGCCGCCGGAGCGCAGGGACCCGGCCGCGTCGTCGAAGACCTCGTTGGCCTCGAACACCCGGCCCTGGAGTTCCCCCCCGGCATGGTGTAGGCTGCGCCGCACGGCGTCCAGGTCCACGTCCAGGACCTTGAGTTCGGTTTCCAGGGCCACGACTTCTCCGGGTTCCGGGGTTGCGGGATGGGCTTGGCGGCCGGCATCGAACCTAAACCTTCCGGCCCTGGCCGGCAAGGAGCGCGGCAGGTGGAGAAGCTCTTGTGGCTGGGCCTGGCCGGCGGGCTGGGAGCCCTCTCCCGCTACGGCCTGGCCGGGCTGGTGCACCGGCTCTACGCCGGGGGATTCCCCCTGGGAACCTTCGTGGTCAACGTGGCCGGCTGCCTGGCCTTCGGCCTGCTCTGGGGCCTGTTCGACGCCCGGCTGGCCGCGGGGCCCCAGGTGCAGGCCGCGGTGCTGGTGGGCTTCATGGGAGCGTTCACCACCTTCTCCACCTACATGTACGAGGGCGCGGAACTCCTGCGCCAGGGCCAGTGGATATGGGGGCTGGCCTACCTGGCCGGGCAGAACTTCCTGGGACTGGCCGCCCTGGTCCTGGGCATGGCCCTGGCCAAAGCGGTCTGAAGGAGGACTCCATGGAGCTGCCCCGCGACGCGGAGCGCCTGAGCGTCTACATCGGCGAGAGCGACGAGCGCGACGGCCGGCCCCTGTACGAGGTGCTGGTGGAGGAGGCCCGCCGCCAGGGCCTGGCCGGGGCCACGGCGCTGCGCGGCCGGTGCGGCTTCGGCGCCAACAGCCGGGTCCACACCTCGCGAATCCTGCGCCTGTCAGAGGATCTGCCCGTCGTGGTCGAAATCATCGACGAGCCCGCCAAGGTCGACGCCTTCGCCGCCTGGCTGGACGGGGTCATCAAGGAAGGCCTGGTGGTGCGGGAAAAGGTCCGGGTGGTGTTCTACCGGCACAACGGCGGGAGCTAGCAGGCCGTTGAAAAACGGCGATCTGCTGCGTCAGCGAAAAAATCCAGACCGCTTATGTATGCGCAATACACTGCGCGTCCTGGATTTATTCGCCTCCTTGCATCTCACCATTTTTGAACGGCCTGCGAATTTTTTTTTCAACAATCAACTAGCGCTCACGGCGCGGTGCGCGCGCAGTAGCTGACCACGTAGGGCGCGATGGCGTCCAGGGACAGGATCTTGTCCACGCCGCCGGCCTTCACCGCCTCGCCGGGCATGCCGTAGACCACGCAGGAGGCCTCGTCCTGGGCCACGGTGTGGGCTCCGGCGTCGTGCATCTCCTTCATGCCCTTGGCCCCGTCGTCGCCCATGCCGGTCATGATGACCCCCACCGCGTTCTTGCCCGCGTAGCGCGCGGCCGAGCGGAAGAGCACGTCCACCGAGGGCCGGTGCCGGCTGACCAGGGGGCCGTCCTTGATCTCCACGTGGTAGCGCGCGCCGCTGCGCTTGAGCAGGAGGTGGCGGTTGCCCGGGGCGATGAGGGCCTGGCCGCGCAGCACCGTGTCGTTGTCCCGGGCCTCCTTCACCGTGATCCGGCACAGGCCGTCCAGGCGCTGGGCAAAGGCCGCGGTGAACTTCTCGGGCATGTGCTGCACGATGACGATGCCCGGGCTGTCCGCGGGCATGGCCTCCAGGAATTCGCGCAGGGCCTCGGTGCCGCCGGTGGACGCGCCCACGGCCAGGACCTTTTCGGTGGTCTGCAGCACCGTGGCCTTGCCCGGCCCGGCGATGACCGCGTCGGCGGTGAGCTTGGGCTGGATCTTGGCCGGGGCGGAGCGCACCTTGATCTTGCGCAGGTCGGCCCGGGCCGCGGCCTTGACCGCGTCGGTGATGCGGATGCGCGACTCCTCGAAAAAGGTCCGGGTGCCCACCTTGGGCTTCTGGATGATCTCCACGGCCCCGGCGTCCATGGCTCGGAGCATGGTCTCCGACCCGGCCTCGGTGAGGGTCGAGCAGATGACCACCGGGATGGGGTGCTGGCTCATGAGCTTGCGCAGGAAGGTGATGCCGTCCATGCGCGGCATCTCCACGTCCAGGGTGATGACGTCCGGGACCACCGTCTCCATCTTCTTGGCGGCCACGAAGGGGTCCTGGGCAGAGCCAACCACCTCGATCTCCGGATCCGTGGAGAGGATCTCGGTCAGGGCCGAACGCACCAGGGCCGAATCGTCCACCACCAGCACCTTGATCCGCTGAGTCACCGTATACCGCCTCCTGGGGCTTGGCGCCCCTCCTCGCTGGGCTGGCGCTTGAGCAGCACCTCGCCGGTGCAGGTGGAGAAGACCAGAGTCCGACCCCGGCGGCCGCCCACATCCGAGGTCAGCACCGCCAGGCCCCGCGCCTGCATGGCGTCGAAGGCCGCCTTGACGTTGAGCCGGCCCACGGCCTGGGCGGGGTTTGACCGCAACCCCAGGGCCTGGGCCTCGGCCCCGCCGAAAACCTTGACCTCCAGCCGGCTGCGGGGCACGCCATGACCCTCCAGGCGCTCCAGCAGGCGGGCCACGGCCTCGTCCACGAAGCGGTACGGAGAGTCGTGATCCCCGAACCGGCCCCGGCTGCGGCGGTGGGGAAACACCGCATGGCACATGGCCGACAGCCCGGACACCGGGTCGTGGAAGGTCACGGCCAGGCAGGATCCGAGAACCGTCACCACCCGCAAGGGCTCGCTGGTGAGCAGGCACTCCCCGGGCTGGAGATAGACCACTGACTCGCCGGCCCCGGACCTGCTCATGGCGCCACCCTGTAGATGGTCGGCGCCGCCTGCTCCACGGGCAGGGACAGGCCGGCCAGGCTCTCGGAATGGCCGATGAAGAGATGTCCCCCGCGGTGCAGGCAGGAGGTGAGCCGACGCAGGAGGCCCTCCTGGGTCGGCTTGTCGAAATAGATGATGACGTTGCGGCAGAACACCACGTCCAGTTTGTCCTTGACCCCGAACTCCTGCATGAAGTTGAGCCGCCGGAAGGTCACGGTGCGGCGCAGTTCGGGGACCACCCGCACCAGGCCCCGGGAGCGGTCCTTGCTGCGCAGGAAATACTTGCGCTTGAGCGAGTCCGGCACGGCCCGCACCTGGTCCTCGGTGTAGATGCCGCGCGCGGCCTTTTCCAGGACCTGGGTGGAGATGTCCGTGGCCATGATGCTGAAGCGGAAGTCGGAAAACCGGGCGGCGAACTCCGAAAGCACCATGGACAGGGTGTAGGGCTCCATGCCCAGGGAGCACCCCGCGCTCCAGACCTTGAACTCCCGCCCCCGGTTCCCGGCGCGCCACTGGGGCAGGAGCACGTCGCTCAGGTACTCGAAATGGCGGGGCTCGCGGAAGAAATCCGTGGTGTTGGTGGTCACCGCGTCGATGAGGTGGATGAGTTCGTGGTCCGCGCCGCCGGGCTGGAAGACTCGGTCGGCATAGGACTTGAAATCGGGCAGGCCGAGGATGCGCAGCCGCTTCTGCAGCCTGGCTTCGAGCATGGTCTTCTTGGAGGGCGGCAGCTTGATGCCGCACTCGGCGTGGATGAACTCGGCGAACCGGCCGAAGTCCTTGTCGGACAGGGCGGCGCGGCCTTCCGCCTGCGCCCCCCTGCCCCGGCCCTTGGTCCCGCCGGCCGCCTGCTCGGCGTGCGCCATGCGTCAGCTCCCGCCGGCCCTAGACCGCAGCCCCGGCCGAAACCCGGGTCGCAGTCACCGACCGCACCAGGCGCGGCACGTCGAGGATCAGGGCCATGGAGCCGTCGCCCTTGATGGTGGCGCCGGACAGGCCCTCCACGTCGCGGTAGAGCCGCCCCAGGCTCTTGATGACCGTCTGGTGCTCGCCGATGACGTGGTCCACCACGATGCCCACCCGGGAGCCCTGCACCCCGGTGACCACCACCTGCTCGATGGACGGGGCGTCCCCGGGCACGATGAACCAGTCGCGCAGCCGGATGTAGGGCACCACCTCGCCGCGCAGATTGAGCACGCGCCGCTCGCGACTGCGATCGGCGGCGCTCTGGACCAGCTCCACGCACTCCTCCACCAGGGGCAGGGGAATCACGTAGTATTCGTCCTCCACCCGCACCTGCAAGCCGTCGATGATGGCCAGGGTCAGGGGGAGCTTGACCGTTATGGTGGTGCCCTTGCCCTTGGCGCTGTCCACGTCGATGCTCCCGCGCAGGGAGTCGATGGCCCGCTTCACCACATCCATGCCCACCCCGCGTCCGGACACGCTGGTGACCTTGGCCGCGGTGGAGAAGCCCGGGGCGAAGATGAGGTTGAAGGCCTCCTTGTCGGACAGGTCCGCCTCCTTGGCCACCAGTCCTCTCTCCACGCCCTTGGCCTTGATCACCTCGGGGTCCATGCCCTTGCCGTCGTCCACGATGCGGATGAGCACCTCGCCGCCGGAATGCTCGGCCGAGAGCAGGATGGTGCCGGTTGGGGGCTTGCCGGCCAGGGAGCGCTCGTCCGGAGTTTCGATCCCATGGTCGATGCTGTTGCGCAACAGATGGACCAGGGGATCGTTGAGCCGCTCGATGACCGTCTTGTCCAGCTCGGTCTCCGCGCCCTGGGTGGCCAGTTCGATGCGCTTGCCCAACTCTCCCGAGAGATCCCGGACCAGGCGGCGAAACTTGCTGAAGGTGGTGCCGATGGGCAGCATGCGCACCGAGAGGGTGGAGTCCCGCAACTCGTCCGAGAGCCTCTCCAGCTCCTCGGCCAGGGCGTTCAGGGTGGGGTCGGCCCGTTCCCCGGCCACCTGGGTGATCCGGGCCTGGACGATGACCAGTTCGCCCACCAGGTCCACCAGGGCGTCGAGCTTGTCCGCGCCCACCCGGATGCTGGAGGCCGTGGCCTCCTTTTCCCGCTCGCCCCGGATCTTGCGCACCGCGGACTGCTCGGCCAGGGCCGACTGCACCGCGTCCGTGGACACGGCGCCGGCCTCGGTGAGGATGTCGCCCAGCCGTTTCTGGCCGGCCAGGGTGGCGCGCAGGGCGTCCGGAGTCAGGTCGCCGCGCTCGATGAGGATCTCGCCCAGGCGCTTGTACGTGGCGTCGTCGTCCAGCGCCCCCAGGGAATCGATGACCTGGACCGAAAGCTCGCAGTCGTCCTCCACGAAGATGAACACGTCGCGGATGGCGTTCTCGCCCTTGTCCGTGCACAGGATGCAGTCGAAGAACACGTAGACGCCCTCGGGCTCGATCTCCTCCAGGGGGGGGATGCCCTCCATGTGCGCCACGGCCTGGAAGGTGCCCAGTCCGGCCAGCTCCTCCAGCAGGGCCAGGGGATTGTTGCCGGTGAGCAGCATATGGCGGGCGGGCTTGAAGCGCACCCGGTAGGTGGCCGGGCTTCCCCCGGGAGCCTCCTCGGCCTTGGCCTGGGCCTCGGTCGACGCGGCGGACGGCAGGAAGGCGCGCAGGCCCGCGATGATGGGCCCGGCCGCGGAGGTGTCCGCAACGGCTCCGTCGCGGGCCGCGTCAAGGAGACGGAGGATGTGGTCCCTGGCCTTGAGGGTCAGGTCCAGGAGTTCCCGGGACACCTTGAGTTCGCCGTTGCGCACCCGGTCGAAGACCGTCTCCACGTCGTGGGTGAAGGAGGAGATGTCGTCGAACCCGAACATGGCCCCCGAGCCCTTGATGGTGTGCATGGCCCGAAAGACCCGGTTGACGAGCTCCCCGTCGTCGGGGGCCTGCTCCAGTTCGAGCAGGGCGCTCTCCAACTCGGCGCAAAGATCGTACGCCTCTTCCAGAAAGGCTTGGCGGTTGGCGTCGTCCTGGGACATGGCGCTCTCCTCAGCTTCGGAATGTAACCTTCGGCCGGCGGGCCTAGCGCAGGACCTTCTGCACCACGGCCAGGAGTTGCTCGGGCTTGAAGGGCTTGACGATCCAGCCCGTGGCGCCGGCCTCCTTTCCTTCCTGCTTCTTTCCCGCCTGGGACTCGGTGGTCAGCATGATGATGGGTATGAACTTGCAGGCCGCGTTGGCCCGGAGGTTCTTGATCAAGGTGATGCCGTCCATGTTGGGCATGTTCAGGTCGGTGATCACCATGTCCACCGGGCCGGAGAGCTTGGCCAGGGCGTCCTTGCCGTCGGAGGCCTCGACCACGTCGTAGCCAGCGTTCTTCAGGGTGAAGCTGACCATCTGGCGTACACTGGCCGAGTCGTCCACCGTCATGATTTTCTTGGGCATCTATTCTCCCCTCTTCCAGAAGATGTGGTCTTGCGCTCCGATCATGAATCCCGCCCGGTCCGCGGCCTCGGCCACGACCGGAGGCGTCCCCCCCTGGCAGCCCAGCGCCTTGCCCCTCTGGACCAGGGTCACGTGGGCGGACCGCAACAACTGCAGGAACGTGAGGTCCACCCGCGACACCCGAGACAGGTCCACGGCCAGTTCCTGGCAGGCCTCCAGGGCCTGGGCCAGGGACTCCTTCAGGCCAGCGGCCTCGGCCACGGTAAAGTCCCCGGACAGGGCCAGAACGCACCGGTCGCCTTCCTGCCGCAATTCACACATACCCATTGCTGCCCCCTAGAACAACTCCACGTTGTCGTCATCGAACAGCTCCACCTCGCCTTCGGCCTCGTCGCGAACCTCGCCGCCGCCCTGGCCGAAGGCCGCTTCGTGAACCAGCCGCTCCACCTCCATGGTGTAACGGGACAGAAGATCCTTGAGCCGTTTTGAACGGTGTCTGTCGTCGGACAGGGGGACGACCCGACGGGCCGCGACGGCGATGCCGCCCATGTCGGCGCGGGCCGACGCCAACTCGGCGCAGATCTCCCGGTCCAGGTCCGCGTGGGCGGCGGTGTCGCGCAGGGTGTCGGAAAGGCGGCCGCTCTCCCGGCGAATCCCGTCCAGGCTCCGCATGAACCGGGTATTGACGTCGCGCAGCCGGAGCATCAGGCTCTCCTGGCGCGCGGCGAGATCCCCCAGCCGGGAGGTGTCCAGGTAGCTGGCGGCGTTCCGCTCCAGATCCTGCGAGGACCGGGATATCTCGGTCAGGGACTTGGACACGTCGCCGGTCTTGTCCCGGGCCTCCACCGAGAGTTTCTGGATGGCCTGGGCCAGGACGCCCAGGGCTCGCCCCTCGTCCCCGGTGCGCGCGGCCTTGATCGCGGCGTTGAGGGCGATGAGTTCGATCTCCGAGCCCACCTCCTCGATGTCCTCCACGAAGCTCACCATCTCCGCCACGGTGCCGGCGACGGAGGCCATGACCCCGCCGATGCTCTCGGCCTGCTCGGCGAACTGGCGCATGGCGGCGATGACCGAGAGGGACCCCTGCTCCATGCGGTCCAGCACGCAGCCCTCTCCGCCGGATCCGTCCTGGGCCAGCCGCTCGGCGTCCCTCCGCATGCTGGCGATGGATTCGACGATCTCCCCGAGGTTGCGGCGCAGACCCTGCAGGGCCTTGCCGAAGCGTTCCCCGGCGTTCTCCAGTTGGGACTCCTGGAGCCTGGCCGCGTCCGCGAGCCAGCCGACCAGGTCCCGGGTGTCGGAGTCCAGGCCTCCGGCGTCCTCCCCCTCCTGATCTCCGGGATTCTCCTCCCTGGCGCACTCCCGGCCCTTGCCGCCGCCTCGCTGGCGGACCATGTCCATCATGTCCTGCAGGGCTTCCTCCACATGCTCCACCTGCTGGCGGACTATGTCGTGGAACTGGAGCGACGCGACCACCTCGGAAATGCCCGCGGCGATGACGCCCGAACGTTCCGCCAGCGATGCGGAGAGTTGGCGGGACGCCACGGTCAGTCCGGCGAGGCCGTCCAGGTTGGCCTTGAGATCCGTGACGATGCGGCTGGAGCAGCCCTTCTGCGCCTCCACCAGCACCTGGGTCCGGACGCGCGCGTCGTCGATCATGCCGGTCAGGGTCCTGCCCTTGTCCATGACCTGGGCGGAGTTGGCCACGATCTTGCCGGCCAGCTTCTCCACGTCGTCGGCCAGGGTCGTGAAGCCCAGGCCCTTGTCTCCCAGGCGGGCGCTCTCGATGCGGGTGGAGATGCCCAGCATCTGCAGGCTGCGCACGATGCGGCCGAATCCGGCGATGCCCCCGGCCAGGGACTCGATGACCTTGATCACCCGATCCAGCTCATCCAGGCTCTGCTCGCCCCGGGAGAAGTCGCACACCCCGCTCATCTCCTCGAGTTCGGCGGCGAGCTCCTGCGCGCCCTGACCCACGTCCTCTCCCGCGGCCAACTGGACCAGCCCCTGGGCCTGCCGGGCCAGGGACTGGCTGTCCCCGGAAAACTCCATGAGCCGACGGCCCAGGGCCAGGAACTCCTCCTCGCGGTCGGCCAGGAGGCGGGTCAGGCGGGTGGAAAGCTCCTGCATGGACCGGCAATACCAACCCAGCCCGCCGCTCGCCCGGAACTGCTGCTCGCGGATGTCTCCCTCTGCCATGCCCGCTCCCATGAATTCTCCAGGAAAAACAAACTGAACAAATGTTCAGACTGTATATAGGACAAATCCCAGCCTGAAGCAAGCCCTCTCCCATGACCAACGCAAGAAAGGTCTAAACACCCTGGCATTTCATTCAATCAGTTTCAGTTGACGCGCCTTTCCCACGGACCGGGCCGTCGCCCCAAATTCCTGTTGCTTGCGGCCGGGAAAAGACGTAGTAGGGGCGGGCAAAAGACGGCCGTGGCGGAACCCCGCCCCCACCACCCAGGAGTTGACGTCCGATGCCCAAGGAAGAAGCCATCGAAGTTGACGGGATTGTCCAGGAAGCCTTGCCGAACGCCATGTTCCGGGTGGAGCTGGAAAACGGCCACGAAGTCCTGGCGCACATCTCCGGCAAGATGCGCAAGTACTACATCCGCATCCTTCCCGGCGACAAGGTCAAGGTGGAGCTGTCTCCCTACGACCTCAGCCGGGGCCGCATCACGTACCGCATGAAATAGCGCGGCCATTCCCTTCCCCTGCCCGGGACTACAGGGCGAACTCCCCGTTCTCATAGATGATCTTGCTCCGGCCGCCGGCCAGCTTGGCCGTGACCGTCTTGGGCTCGGTGTTCACCAGGTCCCAGTGCAGGGCCGACTGGTTGAACCCAAGCTTCTCCCGCACCTCGGCCGTGAACTCTTCGGGAGCGCCGTCGTAGGTGGCGGCGTAGGACGCCCCCAGGGCCAGGTGGCAGTTGCCGAACTCCCCTCCGTAGTTCTCGTCGTAGAGGGTCATGGCCATGAACCGGCCGATGCCCGAGAACCGCCGGTCGGTGAGGGAGAACTCCCCGACCCGGGACGCGCCCTCGTCCAGGGACAACTGCTCCGCCAGGAACCTGCCGCCGGTCTCGGCCTCGGCCCGCACCACCTTGCCCCGACGGAACTCCAGCATGGTCTTCTCCACCAGATTGCCGCTGCGGTAGGATGGAAGGTCCGCGTAGTAGACGCCCTCGGTGCCCCGCCAATCCGGAGAGAGGTAGACCTCGAAACTGGGGATGTTGTGGCCGGTGAGGCCCAGCCAACGCCGCCTTTCTCCCGGCGCCAGACGCAGGTCCGTGTGCGCGGACTCCACCCGCAACTCGAGGGGGGCCAGTCCGGCCAGCCAGCGCCGGATCTCCTGGATTTCCTTGTGGGCCAGCTTCCATTCCCGCACCGGATCGGCGGTGTTGAGGCGGCAGGCGCGCACCACCTGGGCCGCATACTCCTCGGGCGTGGCCCCCGCGCTGCGGGCCAGCTCCGGAGTGGGATACAGGCACAGGGTCCAGCCGTAGACTCCCTGCCGCTCCCGCTCGTCCAGGATGTCCCGAAGGTACTTGCGGGCCGCGGTGGCCATGCCGATGCGCTCGGGGTCCGCGGCCGAGAGATGGGTCAGGCTGTCCGGGGCCAGGACATGGATGGAGCCGTCCAATGCTTCGCAGAGCTCCTTCTCCCCCGGGATGCGGAAGGTGAGTTGCTTGACTGCGGAACTCAGGTAGAAATCCCGTTGCATGGGCGAGGAGGCGTTCAGGCGCTGCACCGGGTTGAAGTGATGCTCCACCAGGCGGCGGAACAGGACCTCGGCCAGGGGGAGCCCGGCCAGGTCGTAGCGCAGGAGCACCACCGCCCCGTTCCGAAGCTTCTCGCGGCGGGAGGCCTGCAGGGCCCACAGCAGGACATCGGCATACTTCTCCAGCTGTTCTTCGGTAAACATCGTTCAGAATCCTCTCTTGCGGAGCAGGTTGCTCTCCAAGGGAACCATACCTCATTCCCCTCCATGCGCAAGCCCGGAACCGGCCACGGCCTTGCAACTTTTCCCGAATCACAGTAATGACCTACACTAGTGACCAATTTGGCGCATGGCGATCCCTCCGTCGCGCCGGCGCAATGAACCCAACGCTTCAGGAGGCCTGCATGAAAAAGCTCACCCTGGTGGCCCTGCTTCTCTTTGCTACCCTGGCGGCAGCCTGCTCCGGACCCTACTCCAACATGAAGACCAACCGGGAGAACCTGGTCCGCCTCAAGGCCGGCATGACCATGGCCGAGGTGGAGGAAGTCATGGGCAAGCCCGACTTCAAGGACGTCCTCTCCCTGGAAGGCGCCGAGCGCACCACCTTGTGGTACTTCACCAACGAGTTGGGGAGCAAGGGGTTCACCGCCGCCGTGTCCCGGGCCACCGTGACCCGGGAGGACTGCACGCCCCTGGTCTTCAAGGGCGGCAAGCTCTTCATGTCCGGCGACTTCGCCAAGAAGTACTTATGACGGCGACCTGACGCGCGCAAAAGGGGCGGGGGATTGTGGTCCCCCGCCCCTTTGCCCTGTCCGCGGAAGGGACTCAGTCCTTCCACTTCTCGAGGATGGCCCGGATCGTCTCCAGTTCCGAGAAAAAGGCCTCCACCACCCTGGGATCGAACTGGCTGCCCGCCCCCTGCCGAATGATCTCCAGGCACCTCTCCGCAGGAAACGCCTTCTTGTAGGGCCGGTCGCTCCTCAGGGCGTCATAGACGTCCACGATGGCGACGATCCTGGCCTCCACCGGAATGTCCTCGCCCGCGAGGCCCAGGGGATAGCCGGTCCCGTCCCAGCGCTCATGATGGCACAGGGCCAGGACCCTGGCCAGTCCCAGGAGGTCTCCGCCCCCGGCCTCCCGGCACAGGCCGGGATCCGTGCAGGCCCGCCGGACCTCGTCCGGGTCGTCCAGGGGGCCGAGGATCTCGCAGCCGTACTGGCAATGCCGGCGCATGACATCCCACTCGTCCTCGTCCAGCTTGCCGGGCTTGAGGAGGATCGCGTCCGGCACCCCGATCTTTCCCACGTCGTGGAGGGGGGCGCACTGCCGCAGCATGTCGCAGGCGGCCTCGTCCTGGCCCAGGAACCGCGCCAGCACCGCGCTGATTTCGCCCACCCGGATCACGTGGCGGCCGGTTTCGTTGTCCTTGTATTCCGCGGCCCGGCTCAGCCGCTGCATGACCTGCCGGCGGGTGAGCTCCAACTCCGCGGTGCGCTCCCGCACCAGGCGCTCCAGGTTCTCCTGGTAGGAGCGGTTCTCGCGGAGCAGGCGGGCCCGCTCCAGGACCTTGCCCAGGGTATGCTCCAGAATGTCCATGTTGTGCAAGGGCTTGGTGATGAAATCCCAGGCCCCGGCCCGCATGGCCCGCAGGGCGTCGTCCACCACCCCCACCCCGGACAGGACCACGATGGGCAGTTCGGGCGCCTCGCGCACCGCATGGGAGATGAAGGAATAGCCGTCCATGACCGGCATGTTCAGGTCCACCACCACCGCGTCCAACTCGCCCAGATTCCGCCGCAGCGACTCCAGGCCCTCCTCGCCGTCGCCCGCCTCCAGGGCGTCGTAATCCAGGTCCTCCAGGAAGGCGCACAGAGAGCGGCGCAGGCCGGCTTCGTCGTCGATGACGAGGACGGACATCATCGCCCTCCCGCGCCAGGCGTCTCCCGGATGCGCTCCAGGAGTTCGTCCATGTCCGCGGGCTTGAGGAACACGTCCTTCTCGGTGACTCCCAGTCCCCGGATATCGTCGGACAAAACCAGGTCCACGGACCCGGTGTGCAGGAGGAACCTTCGGCACAGCCCTTCCCGCCCCGCGGCCAGGATGAAGGACTCGCCGCTCATGCCCGGCAGCCGCATGTCCACCACGGCCACGTCCGCAGGCTCCCGCCGGAGCTCCTCCAGAGCCATCTCGGCGGAGCGGGCGGACCGCACCTCGAACTCGTCGTAATCCTCCAGGTAGTTCAGGAGGAGCCGCCGGATGGGCGGCTCGTCGTCGATGATGAGGACTCTGGTCCGTCCGGGCTCCATGTCATTCCTCCCTGGTCTCGTCCACCGGCAGTTCAAGGCTGAAACACGTGCCGGCGCCGGGCTCCGAGCGCACCGCCATCCTGCCGCCGTGTCCCTTGGTCACGATGAAGTAGGAAACGGACAGGCCCAGCCCGGTGCCCAAGCCCAGCGGCTTGGTGGTGAAGAAGGGCTCGAAGATGCGCCGCTGCACTTCCGGCGGCATGCCCGGCCCGTTGTCCTCGATCTCGATGCGCACCCGGTCCGGAAGCCCCTGCACCCGGACCGCGATGCGCGGCTCGGCCACCGGCGGATCGGCCATGGCCATGGCCTGGGCCGCGTTGCGGAAAAGGTTCAGCAGGACCTGCTCGATCTCGGTCTCGGTGCAGTTGATGGCCGGAAGTCCCTCGTCGTATTCCCGCACGATGCGGATCCGCTTGAAGTCGTAGTGCTTCTTGAGGTCGTAATCGCTTCCCGCCAGGGTCAGGGCCTTGTCCGCGATGTCGCAGACGTCGCAGACCTTGCGCTTGGACTCGCTGCGCCGGCTGAAGTCCAGCATGTGGCGGATGATGTCCGAGGCCCGGACCGCAGCGGTTCGGATGTCCTGCAGAAACATGTCCAGCTTGCGCGCCTGCATGTACTTTTCCAGAAGGCCCAGGTCCAGGCCGAGCTTCTCGGCCGCCTCGCGGTTCTTGGGGAAGTCCGCGCGGGTCCTCTGCATCAGGTTCTGGGACGCCTGGAGCACGATGCCCAGGGGATTGTTGATCTCGTGGGCGATGCCCGCGGCGATGCCGCCCACGGAGATCATCTTCTCGGTCTGGATCATCATCTCCTGCATGCGTTTGGTTTCGGTGATGTTGCGGAACACGCCCAGCATGTGCGGCGCGCCGTCGATGGCCAGAATCCGGCAGGAAAGGAGCACGATGAGGGGTGAGCCGTCCTTGCGCCTGGCCTCGATCTCGAAGTTGTCCACTTGGCCGTCGCCTTGCAGCCGGCCGTACAACTCCTCCCTCCGGGAGGAATCGACGTAGACGTTCAGTTCCTGGGAGGTCCGGCCCAGGACCTCCTCCCGCACGAACCCGAAGAGGTCGAGATAGGCGTCGTTGACGTCCACCAGCTTCTGGGTGTCCAGATCGACCAGGATGCTGCTGTCGGGAGAAAGGCGGAAAAGTTGCGAGAACTTCTCCTCCGACTGGCGAAGGGCGTCCTGCGCCCTCCTGCGCTCGGTGATGTCCTCGATGGTCCCGTCCAGGATCGTGGAGTCGCCCGCGGCGTCGCGCTGCAGCGCGGCGTTCAGTATGGCGAAGAACGGGGCTCCGTCCCTGCGCCTGAACTCGACCTCCATGCTGACTCCCGCGGGCGAGGTCCGCAGGGCTCCCAGCAGGCGGGCGCGACCGGCAGGATCCGGATAGATGTCCCGGGCCAGGTCCGCGGCGTGGGCCAGCATGCTCTCCCGGTCGGGGAAGCCGAGCATGCGGGCCAGGGAGGGGTTGGCCTCCACGAAGCTGCCGTCAGTGGTGGAGCGGAAAATGCCGATGGGGGCGTTGTTGAAGATGGCCCGATATTTCTTCTCGCTGGCCTCCAGGGCCATTTCGGCCTGCTTGCGGCCGGTGACGTCCTGGATGACCCCGAGCACCTGCACCGCGCGGCCGTCCTCCCCGGGGATGAACACCCCCTTCTCGTGCACGTACACATACTCCCCGTCCCGCCGGCGCAACCGGTACTCGGCGTCGAACCGGCCGCACTCGCGCCTGGCCTCGCCGAAGCGCTCCAGGACCGGATTCCGGTCATCGGGGTGGAGCATGCCTTCCCACCGGGCAAGGCCGCCGCGCAACTCGTCGCCGTCGTAGCCCAGGACCTCCCGGGTGCTGCCGCTCCAGGCCACCGCGTCCGCGACCAGATCGCAGTCGAAGAACACGTGCTGCGCGGCGCTGGCGATGACCTCGAACTTCTGCCGCCAGCGGAAAGCCTGCATGACGGCCTCCTTCTGTCCGGTCACGTCCGCGGTGATGGCCAACACGGTGTCCTGGCTCCCCAGCGGGACCCGGTGGGCGGAATAGATGATGTGGTGCAACTTGCCGTCACTGTGCCGGACCGTGGCCTCGGCGTTGCGCAGGCGCCCGTCGCGCGCCAGGAGGGCGCTGACCGCCTCCATCTCCTCGGCGCGCAGAATGCCCAGGTCCACGGACGTCTTTCCCACGACCTGCTCCCGGTCGAGGCCCAGGTTGTCCAGGAACGTCCTGTTCGCATCCAGGAAGACTCCGTCCTCCAGGCGGCTGAGGGTGATGGAATAGGGCGCGCTCTCGAAGATGGTCCGGAAGTTGGCCTCGGAGCGGGCCAGGCTGGCCATGGCCCGGCGCAGCGCGCCCAGGGAGATGAGCACCAGGAACAGGGCGCCCAGGGACACCGCCCCGCTCAGGCCGGCCACCCGACCCGCCGGCCGCAGGACCTCGGCCAGGTCCGCCTCCACCACCAGGCTCCACCCGGTCTGGGGATTCCTCAAGGACTGGGCCGTGCGCTCCACGTCCCGTGACAGGTACTGCACGGTGCGCCCCTGGCCCTCTGCCGCGATGATCCTCGCGGCATTCTCCCCGGGTGAAAACTGCCCGGGCTCGGCCCAGGAAGGGACCGCCAGCACGGCGCCCTGGGAATCCAGCACATACGCCCCGCCGGTCCGTCCGATCCTGACGCCGTCCAGCAGTCCCCGGGAGAGCCGCGCGATGTCCAGGGTCGCGGCCAGGACCCCGCGACCGGTCCCGTCCGGTCCATGGACCGGGGCGGCCGCCACCAGGACCGGTTGGCCTGAATAGCGGCCGGCGGAGAACGATTCCAGCGCCGGCGATCCCTGCATGCTCCGCTGGAAAAACGACCGGTCCGCGACGTTCACGGTGCGGACCATGTCCGGGTCCGAAGCCGCGACCGCAGTCCCCTCGGCGTCCACAAGATAGATGCGGTCAAAGGCCCCGCTGCCGGCAAGTTCGCTCAAGCGGCGATTCGCCGCAGCCCGGGCCGTGACTCCCAGACGGGAATCGTCCAGGGACAGGCGGAACACCTCCTCATGGCTCCAGAGGTCCAGGAGGAAGGACAGCTCCCGGGTCCGGGACATGACCTCCCGGTCCAGGAAATGCAGGGCCTGGGCGGTCTGGCCCAGGGCCAGATCCTCCATGGCGTCGCGGATATAGAGATATGCCAAGAGCGTGCTCAGCAGGACCCCGGCGAACACCGCCAGCAGGACCGGATACAAGGTCCGGTTCGGGAACGATCCCTGTCGACTCGCTGCGCTGAACAGCTTCATGCTCCGCTACCTCGACGATCCCGGCGATCATGGACTCCCGGAAGCCCAGGCCCCGGACGGCGTCCAGGGTCTCCCTGCCGCACACCCACGGCGCTCTGCCGGACGGCGCCCTGCGGTCGCCCTCAAGATACAGACGCAGCAGGCCCCAAGCCGTGCAGGGAGTTGACTCCACATTCGCACAGGATAGCAAAACCGGGCTGAATATCAAACCCGGCTTCATTGAAGACCTCCGCACGACCCCACGCGTCACCCGGCAAGGATCGCCCCGGATCCCCCCATGGCTTAGCGCCCGCGCCTTGGAGAGGGCCAGGGCATCACAGCCGGACCGTGGACCGGCACGTCGAACGAACAATGGCGGACCATATCTTCACACCCGCAACAAGGTGGGATAAAGTCAGCCGAGGACAGCAGGAGACAGCCATGCCTGATTCCGAGCACCTCAAAGAGGTACGGCCGCTCTTCGGGCGGTTCTTGATGACCTGGCCGGCATGGACAAAAGCGCTCCTCGCGCTTGGGCTCACCCTGGCGACGCTGCTGGGCCGCCTGAGCTTCGGGCATGCTCCGGGCGATCCGCCGTCACTGATCCTGTTCGTCATCCCCATCATCATCAGCGCATACGTGGGCGGCTTCTGGACAGGCCTGCTCTCGACCCTGACGGCATTCCTGACCTCGGCCTACTATCTCCTTTTTCCCCTCGACTCGTTCGTCATCAGCGACATCCGGAACCAGATCTCATGGTTCGGCCTGCTGCTGGCGGGCATACTCATCAGCGCACTGATCGAAGCGCTCCACCGGGACAGGAAGATGCTGCTGAGCACCATCGCCGAGCTCAAGCGCGCCGAGAGATTCCGTCTGGACGTGGAGCGGATCATCCGCCACGACGTCAAGTCGCCGCTGATGGGGCTGCACACCATGGCGCAATTCATGCTGGATGACGGGATGAACGATGTTGTCCGCGAAGCGCTTCCCGAGCTTGTGCATTCGGTCCGCAACGTATGCAACCTGCTGGACTCCTCCGAGAAGATCCATCAGATGGAGCAGGCTAAATACACGCCCAAGGCCGCGTGGTTCGACCTGGGGCAGACGATGGGCTGCGTCGAGCGCTCCCTCGCTCCCTTGAGCAAGGCCATAAAGGTCAGGCTGACCAAGGCTGGACCGTTCGAGCGACTGCTTGTCTTCGGAGAAGAGATTCTCATCGAGAGCATGCTCACGAACCTCGTGAGGAATGCGATAGAGGCTGCCCCCAAGGCCTCCGCAGTAACGGTTTCCTGCGACGTGGAGCAGGATGAACTGCGCATCGCCATCCATAACCTCGGCGCTGTTCCCGAATCCATCCGGAACCGATTCTTCGAGAAATATTCGACTTCGGGAAAGCCCTTCGGCACTGGCCTGGGGACATACAGCGCCAATCTCATCGCCAAGGCCCATGGCGGGCGCATCGAATTCCGCACTGCCGAGACAGAGGGGACCACGGTCACCGTCATCCTGCCCCATCCTGGCGGAGCCCACCAACAGCAACCCGACTGACGACCACATTTCCTGCTGGGAAACGGCCTGGACGATACGGCGGGAACAAACAACGAAGCCGGGCGACCTCAGACACGCCACCTGCCTGAATCGCCCGGCTTCACTATGTTTTCAGGCTTTCTTATGACCTGCCTGAATCGTCCTGTGGTGGTCCCGACAAGATTCGAACTTGTGGCCTGCCGCTTAGGAGGCGGCCGCTCTATCCACCTGAGCTACGGGACCGGAAGGAGGTCGGCATACATGCGCCGGACGCCAAGGTCAACCGCCCCGGGCGCCACTTCATGGCCTGTTGCCGCAATTCGCTCCAGCGCTTCTCGTACAGCGCGGCCGCCAACGCCGCGGCCATTCCGCCATGCCTCCCCCTCGCCTTGCGCGGGCCGCCTGGCCCGCCTGACCGGCAGGATACCACGTCCTGAACCGGATTCAATACTCCGGCGAAAGACTCCAGTCCTGACCGGCCCTTGCCAGGGACTCCCTTCAGGCTTAGTTTGGGGCATTCGGCGCGACGGTCGCCGTGGACATGCTTTCCCAAGAGAGGTCTTCCATGAAGAAATTCCGCCTGCTCCTGGCCGCCGTCGCGACGGCCCTTTTCCTGGCGGCCCAGGCCGCAGCCGCTCCGGTGGCCGGCCTCCCGGCGTTCACCGACCTGGCCGAGCGCAGCGGCCCGGCCGTGGTCAACATCAGCACCGTGAAGATGGTCAAGGGCAACCAGCAGATCCAGGACTTCTTCCGCTTCCACCGGCCTCCGGGCGGCCAGCGCAGCCCCTTCGACGACTTCTTCGACCAGTTCGAGCGCTTCTTCAAGCAGCGCCCGGACGCGGCCCCGCGCAAGCAGCGCTCCCTGGGCTCGGGCTTCATCGTCTCCCAGGACGGGTTCATCGTGACCAACAACCACGTCATCGCCGACGCGGACGAGGTGGAGGTCAACCTGCAGGGCTCGGACAAGCCCCTGCCCGCCACCATCGTGGGCCGCGACCAGGAGACCGACCTGGCCCTGCTCAAGGTCGAGGCCGGACGCTCCCTTCCCGTGGTGAGCTTCGGGGATTCGGACAGGATGAAGGTGGGCGAGTGGGTCATGGCCATCGGCAACCCCTTCGGCCTGGACCACACCGTCACCGTGGGCATCGTGAGCGCCAAGGGCCGGATCATCGGCTCCGGCCCCTTCGACGACTTCATCCAGACCGACGCGTCCATCAATCCGGGCAACTCCGGCGGCCCGCTCCTCAACATGGACGGCGAGGTCATCGGCATCAACACGGCCATCGTGGCCTCGGGCCAGGGCATCGGCTTCGCCGTGCCCAGCAACCTGGCCCGCAAGGTCATCTCCCAACTCAAGGAGAACAAGAAGGTCTCCCGCGGCTGGCTGGGCGTGACCATCCAGGACGTGGACGAGAACACGGCCAAGGCCCTGGACCTCAAGGAGCCCAAGGGCGCCCTGGTGGCCTCGGTCATCGAGGGCCAGCCCGCGGACAAGGCCGGGATCAAGTCCGGCGACGTGATCCTGGAGGTCAACGGCGAGGGGGTGGAGGACTCCAGCACGCTCTTGCGGCGCATCGCCGGCCTGGCCCCGGGCGAGAAGGCCAAGCTCACCCTGTGGCGGTCCGGCAAGCGCCTGGCCGTGAGCGTGACCCTGGGCGAACGCGACCTGAAGCAGATGGCCCAGGCCCAGCCCCAGGAAAAGGAAGGCGCCGAGGAATCCCTGGGCCTGGCCATGCGCCCGGTGCAGGACAACGAGGCCGAAGCCCTGGGCCTGGACAAGGCGCAGGGGCTCCTGGTCACCGCGGTGAACGAGGGCTCGCCGGCCCAGGAAGGCGACGTCCGCCCCGGCGACGTGATCCTCCAGGTCAACCAGCAGCCGGCGCCCAGCGTGGCCAAGTTCAAGGAAATCCTGGAGGCCGACGCCAGGAAGAAGGGCGTCCTTCTCCTGCTCATCCAGCGCCAGGGCCAGAGCGTGTTCCGCACCATCACTCTGGGCAAGGAATAGTAGCGCGAACACGGCATGCCGAAAGCCTCGGGGAGGGGCCGCCGGGCCCCTCCCCTTTTTCCTTGCCAAGTCCAGGCCTTTGGGCCACACCACCGCCATGCGCGAACCCGTGATCCTCACCGCCGGGTGCAAGATCAACCTGGCCCTGGCCATCACCGGCCTGCGGCCGGACGGCTTCCACGAACTGGACACTCTCTTCCTGCCCCTGCCCGAGCCCCGCGACACCATCACCGTGACGGCCGGGACGCCGGGCAAGGGCCTGGTCCTGGCCTGCTCGGACCCCGGCCTTTCCGGACCGTCCAACACCATGGCCCGAGCCTACTCCGCATTCGCCAGGGCCACCCGCCTGGCCCCGGACCTGGCCGTGCGCCTGGACAAGGGCATCCCAACGGGCGCGGGCCTGGGGGGCGGCAGCTCGGACGCCGCGACCCTGCTCCTCCACCTCAACGCCCTGGCCGGAGAACGGGCCCTGGACCCCGCCGCCCTGACGACCCTGGCCGCGGGCGTGGGCGCGGACGTGCCATTCTTCCTGCTGAACCGGCCGGCCCGGGGCACGGGCATCGGCGAGCGCCTGATCCCCGCGTCCCCCGGCCTGGACGGACTATTCCTGCTCCTGCTCTGTCCCCCGGAGCCGGTGAACACCGGCTGGGCCTACCGGGCCTGGGACGACCTGCCCCCCGCGCAAAAAACCCCGCCCCGGGCCGTGTCCGAGTTCTTGACATGGGCCGCGGCCGGGGATAAAAGGTCCTCTTGCTTTTTTCGCGCTTGCCTGTGGAACAGCTTTGAAAACGCGGTTTTTCCGGCCCACCCCGGACTGCGGCGGATCAAGGAAGACCTTCTCCGACGCGGAGCTTGCGGGGCCTGTCTGAGCGGGAGCGGATCGAGCCTCCTGGGCCTGTTCCGTGACCGCGTCCAGGCCGAGCGCGCCGCGGAGGCGTTTTCGAGGGAGGGCGTGACCTCCTTCGTGCACCAGGCGTGACGTTGGGGTGTCGCCAAGCTGGTAAGGCAACGGGTTTTGGTCCCGTCACTCGTGGGTTCGAATCCTACCACCCCAGCCATGTTCTTTATCGATTGACCCCAGGGATGGAGTATTCATGGCCATCGGCGAACTGAAGATCCTCTCCGGCTCGGCCAACCAGGAATTGGCCCGCGCCATCTGCGACCACCTCGGCTGCGAGTTGTCGCCCTGCATGACCGAGACTTTCTCGGACGGCGAGATCCGCATCGAGATCCGGGCCAACGTGCGCGGAGCGGACGTGTTCGTGATCCAGCCCACCTGCGATCCGGTGAACTTCCATCTCATGGAGCTGTGCCTCATCCTGGACAGCCTCAAGCGGGCCAGCGTGGGCCGGGTGACGGCGGTGGTGCCCTATTACGGCTACGCCCGCCAGGACCGCAAGGTCGCCCCCCGCGCGCCCATCAGCGCCAAGCTGGTTGCCGACTTCCTCACCGTGGCCGGCATCGACCGGCTGGTGACCATCGACCTGCACGCCGGCCAGATCCAGGGATTCTTCAACCTCCCGGTGGACAACCTCTTCGCCGCCCCGGTGCTCCTGGACTACATGCGCCACATCGACCACGACGTGGTCATCGTGTCCCCCGACGCGGGCGGCACGGAGCGGGCCCGGGCCTACGCCAAGCGGCTGGGCGCGGGGCTGGCCATCATCGACAAGCGGCGCGAGGCTCCCAACAAGGCCCAGGCCATGAACGTCATCGGCGACGTCAAGGACAAGGTGGCCATCGTGCTCGACGACATGATCGACACCGCCGGCACCATCTGCTCCGCAGGCCAGGTCCTCATGGAGAAGGGCGCCAAGGAAGTGATGGCCTGCGCCACCCACCCGGTGCTCTCCGGCCCGGCCCTGGAGCGGCTGACCGCCTCGCCCTTCTCCCAGGTCATCGTCACCAACACCATCCCCTGCGCGGACAAGGCCGTCCGGTGCCCCAAGCTCAAGGTCCTGTCCGTGGCCGGGCTCCTGGGCAAGGCCATCCACAACATCCACACCGAGTCCTCGGTGAGCGTGCTTTTCGTCTAGCAACCGAACAGAACCCGCCAGCCCCCCCGTGCGGGCCGGCTGAAAAAGGAGAATACCCATGGCACAGCAGGTCACCCTCAAGGTCGAGCCCCGCTCCGATACGGGCAAAGGCCCCAATCGCCGCCTGCGGACCGAAGAGACCGTTCCCGGCGTCTTCTACACCCGGACCGAGAACATCCCGGTCCAGATCAAGGAGATGCCCCTGCGCAAGGCCTTTTCCCAGGTGGGCCAGTCCCAGATCCTGGCGGTCCAGGTGGGCGACGGCGAGGCCAAGCCCTCCCTCATCAAGGCCATCCAGTTCCACCCCTACAAGAACCGCATCCTCCACGTGGACTTCTACGGCGTGGACCTGACCAAGGCCCTGCGGGTTTCGGTTCCGGTCATCGTCTCGGGCAAGTCCAAGGGCGAGGCCGAGGGCGGCGTGCTGGAGCTCATCCGCGACCACCTGGAAGTCGAGTGCCTGCCCGGCGACATCCCGGACAAGCTCACCGTGGATGTGACGCCCCTGGCCATCGGCCAGAGCATCCATGTGGCCGACGTGCCCATGCCCGCCGGGGTCAAGGCGGTGTACGACGACAACTACGCGGTGGTCGGGGTCATCGCCAAGGTGGCCGAATCCGAAGCCGGTGAAGGCTCTGGCGAGGCCGCTGCCTAGCCGGAGATTTCCGCGGCCCCGGGCTCTTCCGGCCCGGGGCCGCCTCCTTCCGCCTTGGCCGCGACGCGGCCGTCTCCCATGAAGAACTGCGCAGGCATCATCGCCGGCCTGGGAAATCCCGGTCCGCGCTACGCTCATACTCGCCACAACTTCGGCTTCTTGGCGGCGGACCGCCTTCTGGCCGCCCTTGGGGATAAACGGCCCTGTCCGCCGGTTCCCGCCGGAGCCGACTGCCAGGCCTTCGACTGCCCCCTGACGGGCCAGGCCGCGCCCCACTGGCTGCTGCTCAAGCCCCTGACCTTCATGAACCTCTCGGGCGTGGCCGTAGCCCGGCTCTGCCGCCGTTTCGGGGTGGAGCCGCAGCGCCTCCTGGTGCTGCACGACGAGATGGACCTGCCCCTGGGCCGGATGAAACTCAAGCTGGGCGGCGGCGACGCCGGACACAACGGCATCTCCTCCATCGCCCAGGAGTTGGGCTCGCGCGACTTCTATCGCCTGCGTCTGGGCGTGGGGAGACCGGGAGGGCCCGGCGACCCGGCGCACTACGTCCTGTCCGATTTCAGCCCGGAGGAAACCCTCCTGCTGGATCCGGTGCTGCAGGCCGCGGTGGCCGGCATCCGGACCTTCGCCCGCCGCGGCCCCGCCCAGGCCGCGCAGCAGATCAACGTCTTCGACGCCCGCCCCGAGGAGTCCCGGACATGAGGGCATGGACTATTCAGAGCGAATGCGGTACGTTGAATCTTTGCGGAGTCATACCCACCGCATTGGAGAACGTATTGTTTGCGATCAACCAGTTGGTCGTCTATCCGGCCCAGGGCGTCGGTCGGGTCGAACGCATCGAACACCAGACCATCGGCGGGATCGAGACCGAGTTCTATATCGTCCGCATCCTCTCCAACAACGTGACCCTGATGGTCCCGGTCAGCAACGCGGCCAACGTCGGCCTCCGCCCGGTGTGCTCCTCCCGCAAGGGCAAGCAGATCCTGGACTCCCTCAAGGACCGCTCGGACTTCACCGGCTATTCAGGCCAGAACTGGAACCGCCGCTACCGGGAGTATTCGGAAAAGCTCAAGAGCGGCGACCTGGCGGACGTGGCCTACGTGCTCAAGGAACTGCTGCTCATCGGCAAGGACAAGGAGTTGTCCTTCGGCGAACACCGGCTGCTGGAGCAGGCCATGGGGCTCATCACCATGGAGCTGGCGCACGCCCTGGACATCGACCAGGCCGAGGTGCGCAGCCGCATCGAAACGCTCTTCGAAGACGTGCTGAAAAAGCGCGAAGACGCGGAAGGGGCGTAAAAAACGCTTGCCAAGCGGTATGCCTTCCGCTAGATGCCTGGACTAGCACACTGCACATGCTTGACGTTCCGCCATCCGGCACAAAGCGATTCAGCACCGCCTTCTCACGATAGAACCAAAATCCTAAGCTGACGCCGAGGCCCTTTTCCGCGGAGAACCCGTCCGACCGACCCTTGTTGTATGGCGCCGCCACGCCGCCCGGCTGCGCCGCGCACTGCGCCACTGCATGCGTTCCGCTGTTGCGGGTTCATGATCTTTCCCAGCGTTGCGTGACCGTTTCCCGCACCAGGGCCACCCTGTCCTGGCGCCATACCGTATCGAACCCAGACCCAGAGGAGTAGTCTGTCCTTGGAGCCGTTTATGAACCTATCCGAACTGAAAATGAAGAGCATGTCCGAGCTCATGGAGCTTGCGGAGCAGTACGAGATCGAAAACCCCTCCGGCCTGCGCAAGCAGGAGCTCATCTTCGCCCTGCTCAAGGCCTGCGCCTCACAGAACGGCAACATCTACGGCGAAGGCGTGCTCGAAATCCTGCCCGACGGCTTCGGCTTCCTGCGCTCGCCCATGTACAGCTACATGCCGGGCCCGGACGACATCTACGTCTCCCCCTCCCAGATCCGCCGCTTCGGCCTGCGCAAGGGCGACGTCATCTCCGGCCAGATACGCCCCCCCAAGGAGGGCGAGCGCTACTTCGCCCTGCTCAAGGTCAACGAGATCGGCTTCGCCCGGCCCGAAGAGACCAAGAACCTGGTCCTCTTCGACAACCTGACCCCCATCTATCCGAACAAGCGGTTCGTGATGGAGAACGGCAAGGACAACTACTCCGGCCGGGTCATCGACCTCATGACCCCCATCGGAGGCGGCCAGCGCGGACTCATCGTGGCCCCGCCCCGCACCGGCAAGACCATGCTCCTCCAGAACATCGCCAACTCCATCAACGCCAACCACCCCGAAGTCTACCTCATCGTGCTGCTCATCGACGAGCGGCCCGAGGAAGTGACCGACATGGCCCGCTCGGTCAAGGCCGAGGTCATCTCCTCCACCTTCGACGAGCCCCCCACCCGGCACGTCCAGGTCTGCGAGATGGTGCTGGAGAAGGCCAAGCGCCTGGTGGAGCGCAAGATGGACGTGGTCATCCTGCTCGACTCCATCACCCGCCTGGGCCGCGCCTACAACGCCGTGACCCCCTCTTCGGGCCGGGTGCTCTCGGGCGGCCTGGACGCCAACGCCCTGCAGCGGCCCAAGCGCTTCTTCGGCTCGGCCCGCAACATCGAGGAGGGAGGCAGCCTGACCATCATCGCCACCGCCCTCATCGACACCGGCTCGCGCATGGACGAGGTCATCTTCGAGGAGTTCAAGGGCACCGGCAACATGGAGATCATCCTGGAGCGCCACCTCTCCGAGAAGCGGGTCTACCCGGCCATCGACATCAACCGCTCGGGCACCCGCAAGGAGGAGCTGCTGCTCCCCGAAGACGTGCTCAACCGGGTCTGGATCCTGCGCAAGGTCCTGGCTCCCATGAGCCCCATCGACTCCATGGAGTTCCTCCTGGGCAAGATGCGCGGCTCCAAGAGCAACAAAGAATTCCTGGACATGATGAACAAGTAGTCCCCCCTCCCGCCCCGGCCGCAGCGGCGGCCGGGGCGGGATTTCCCCCTTTGCATCCGAGGCCCGCTTGGGGTAGTGGAACCCACCATGAACACCCCCCGCGGCCCGCTCCGCCGTCCCTCCCTCGCCCAACGCCTCCTGGCCGGCCTGCTCGCGGCCTGGCTGGCCCTGACCGCTCCGTTGGCCGCCCCGCCGGCCCAGGCCGGACTCTTCGGCTCCTTCTCGGTCAAGGACGAGATGGAATTGGGCAAGAAGCTCAACACCTACATCCGCTCCCGGTTCCCCCTGGTGGAGGATCCGGAGATCGTGGAGTACGTGAAGGGCGTGGTGGACCGGCTGGCCGCGACGCTTCCCAACATCCCCTACCCGGTGACCACCACCGTGGTCCGCAACGACGCCATCAACGCCTTTGCCGCGCCCGGCGGCTACGTCTACGTGTTCACCGGGCTCATCCACCAGTTCGAGCACGAGTCCGAACTGGCCGGGGTCATCGCCCACGAACTGGCCCATGTGACCCAGCGTCACGTGGCCGGCCGCATCGAGGCCATGCAGATCATCTCCCTCGCCTCCCTGGCCGGGGCGGTGGCCGGCGTGTTCCTGGGCCAGTCCGGAGACCGCAACACGTCCGAGGTGGGCCAGGCCCTGGTGATGGGCTCCCAGGCCGGCGCCATGAGCGCCATGCTGGCCTACAGCCGGAGCGACGAGCGCGAAGCCGACCAGGTCGGCATGAACTACCTGACCGCGGCCGGCTTCCCGCCGGGCGGCATGATCGGATCCTTCGAGAAGATCCGCAAGGCGCGCTGGGCCAGCGGCGGCTCCTTCCCGGCCTACCTCTCCACCCACCCCGACGTGGACGAGCGCCTGTCCTACCTGGACAGCCGGGTGGCCAGCCTGCCCGCCGAGGTGCGCAGCCGGCCCCAGGACGACGCCCGCTTCCTGCGCATCCAGACCCTGGTGCGGGCCCGCTACCTGGACCCCGCCGTTGCCCTGCCCTTCTTCTCGTCCCGGCCCAACCCCACGGCCCTGGACCACATGGGCCGCGGCATAGTGCTGGCCAAGCTCTCCCGCCTGCCCGAGGCCAAGGCCGCCTTCGACCAGGCCATGGCCATGGCCCCCAACGACGCCCTGGTGCTGCGCGAGGCCGGCAGGTTCCAATTCACCATGGGCGACGGCGACCTGGCGGCCCGCTACCTGCAGAAGGCGGTGCTGCTCAACCCCAAGGACCTCATCTCCCTGTTCTATTACGCCCGGATCATGGCCGAGAAGGGCCAGGCGGACCGGGCCGCGGAATATTTCGAGCGGGTGCTCAAGGCCCTGCCCGACGACAGCGAGGTGCATTCCTATCTGGGCCGGCTCAAGGGCGAGCACGGCGACCTCTTCGCCGGGCACCTGCACCTGGCGTACGCCGCCATCTACGGCCTGGACCGCAAGCAGGCCGCGTTCCACAAGGACAAGGCCGGCCGCCTGGCCCAGACCCCGGAACAGAAGAAGGCGTACGAACAACTCGAGGCCGTGTTCAAGGAACGCGCGGAGTTCTGGTAGGAAGCCCCCATGGACCGCATCCGCATCTCCGCGACCTGGGACCTGGCTCCGGGGCTGCTGCGCCTGGCCCAGGGCGACATCACCGCCTGGACGGGCGACGCGGTGGTCAACGCCGCCAACTCGTCCCTGGCCGGAGGCGGCGGGGTGGATGGGGCCATCCACCGGGCGGCCGGTCCGGACCTCCTCCAGGCCGCCTGCCGGGAGATCGTTCGGCGACGGGGACGGCTTCCGGCCGGACGGGCCGTGGCCACCCCGGGCTTCGGCCTCAAGGCCCGACACATCATCCATACCGTGGGCCCGATATACCGCGACGGCCTCTCGGGAGAACCCCAGGCCCTGGCCTCGGCCTACGGCGAAAGCCTGCGCCTGGCCCGCGAACTGGGCGCGGCCCGGGTGGCCTTCCCGGCCATCTCCTGCGGGGCCTACGGCTATCCCGCGACCGAGGCGGCGCGCATCGCCCTCGGTGAGCTTGCCCAGGGCCTGCGCCAGGGGCTGGCGGCCGAGGCGGCCATGGTGCTCTTCTCGGAAGAGGCCCTGCAGACCTGGACCGCGGTGGCCCGGGACCTTTTCGGACAACCAACGGAGTGAGCATGGAGATTCGCGGCACCACCATCCTGGCGGTCCTGGACGAGTCGGGGGTGGCCATGGCCGGCGACGGCCAGGTGACCATGGGACAGAACGTGGCGCTCAAGCACGGCGCGCGCAAGGTGCGCCGGCTTTACGACGGCAGGGTCCTGGCCGGGTTCGCCGGGGCCACGGCCGACGCCTTCACCCTGTTCGAGCGCTTCGAGGCCAAGCTCGAGGAGTTCGGCGGCAACCTGCCGCGGGCCAGCGTGGAGTTGGCCAAGCAGTGGCGCATGGACCGGGTGCTGCGCCGGCTGGAGGCCATGCTCCTGGTGGCCGACGCAGGGAACGTCCTGCTCATCACCGGGTCCGGGGACGTGATCGAACCCGACGACGGGCTGGCCTCCATCGGCTCGGGCGGCCCTTACGCCCTGGCCGCGGCCCGCGCCCTCAAACGGCACACCGCCCTGCCCGCCGAAACCATCGTGCGCGAGGCCATGGCCGTGGCCGCCGAACTGTGCGTGTTCACCAACGACCGCTTCACGGTGGAGACCCTGCCGGCGGGCTGAGCAGCAGTGCAGGGCGCCCACTTCTCTTGACTGGACATCCGATCCAGTCCGCAAAAGAAGTCCTTGCATGACAAATCGTTCGGCGTATATGGTCGGTTCAAGGCACCTCCGGCCATGACCATCCGCCACAAGACCGCCCTCGTCTTCCTGGCCGCCCTGGGCAGCATCCTCCTGATCCTGGGCACGGCCTCGCGTCTCATCCTGGTCAGCGGGTTCGAGAAGATCGAACGCGAGTCCCTGCACCACGACATGGACCGGGTGGTCAACGCCCTGGAAATGCAGCTTGCGAGTTTGCATTCCTCGACCCGGGACTACGCCTTCTGGGACGACACCTACCACTTCATGGTGGCCCCCACCGATGCCTACCTGGCGGCCAACTACATCCCCGCCACCCTGCAGAACCTGAGGGTGAGCTTCGTCATCCTGGCCGCTACGGACGGCCGGGTGGCCTTCGCCATCGGCCACGACCTTGCGACCGGGGAACTCACCCCCCTGGCCCCCGCCGTGCTGGAGGCCCTGGAGCGCGACGGCCTGCTGCCGGCCCCCGAGCGCGCCCCGGAGGCTGTCTCGGGCATCGTGCGCCTGCCCCGAGGCGTGGCCCTGGTGGCCGGAGAACCCATCGTGACCAGCCAGGGCCAGGGGCCGCCGCGGGGCATCCTGCTCATGGGGCGGAACCTGGAGCAGCCGGTGATTGACGACATCAGCCTGGCGACCCTGCTCGAAGTGTCAGCCGTCCCTCCCCCGGACCACGCCGCTCCGTCCCAGGTCCAAGAGGGCATCGCCGACGTGCAGGACGCCAGGGTAAGCCCGATTTCGGAACAGCGCATCGAGTCCGAAGTCACGGTCTACGACGTACGGAACCTGCCGGCCCTGGTCCTGAAAGTCGCCAGGGACCGCACCACGTACCGCCTGGCCCTGGACAGCGTGAATTTCTTCGTGGCCCTGCTGGCCCTGTCCGGAGCAGCCTGCTTCGGCATCGCCGGCCTGGTGCTGGAGCGCACCGTCCTGCGCCGCGTGGCCGGACTGGGCCGGGCCGTGGTCGCCATCCGCGACAGCAGGGACATCACGCGCCGCATGGAGGTGGCCGGCCACGACGAGATCTCCACCCTGGGCCGGGAGATCAACCACATGCTCGACGGCCTGGAGGCCATGGACTCGGCCCAACGCCGCATCGCCGACGAACTGCGCGCGGCCAACGCCGCGGCGGAGGAAGCCAACCGGGCCAAGGGCGTGTTCCTGGCCACCATGAGCCACGAGATCCGCACCCCCCTCAACGCGGTCATCGGCCTGTCCGAACTGGCCCTGGGCGCAGGCCGGCCGGGCAAGCTGAGGGAGTACCTGGGAGACATCAAGGCCTCGGCGTCCACCCTGCTGGAGCTGGTGGACGACATCCTCGACGTGTCCAAGATCGAGGCCGGCGGCCTGGTCCTGGAATCCGCGGCCTTCGACCTGCACGACGTGGTGCGCCGAACGACCAACATGTTCCGGGAACGGATGACCGCCAAGGGACTCCGGTTCTCGACCCTGATGGACCCCGCAACGCCTGCCGCGCTCTCCGGCGACTCCACCAGGCTGCAGCAGGTGCTGGTCAACCTGGTCTCCAACGCCTGCAAGTTCACCGACGTCGGGGAGGTCGTCCTTTCGGTGGAAGTCCGCGAATCCACGCCCGAGGCGGCGACTCTTCACTTCGCGGTCCGGGACACCGGCATCGGCATCGAGCCCGCCATGCAGGAGAAGATTTTCTCCCCCTTCCGCCAGGCGGACAGCTCCACCGCCCGACGGTACGGGGGCACCGGCCTGGGCCTGGCCATTTCCCGGGACATCGTGGCCCTGATGGGCGGTCGCCTGGAGTTGGAGAGCCCGCCGGGCCGGGGCAGCAATTTCCACTTCACCGTGACCCTGCCCCGGGCAGCGACGGCGCCCAGCCCGCTGCCGCAACAGGTCCTGGACATGAACGCCCTGGCCGGAGCCCGGGTCCTGCTGGCCGAGGACAACGCCTTCAACCGCAAGGTGGCCATGGAGATGCTGCGCGGCCTGGGCCTGGATGTCACCACCGCGGAAAACGGCACCGAGGCGGTCCTCGCCCTGTACCAGGAAGATTTCGATGTCCTGCTCATGGACATGCGCATGCCGGAGATGGACGGCCTGGAGGCCACCCGGCTCATCCGCAGCGAGAAGCGCTTCCGGGACCTGCCCATCATCGCCCTCACCGCCAACGTCCTGGGCGAGGACCGGGAGGCCTGCCTGGCCGCCGGCATGAACGATTTCCTGCCCAAGCCGGTGTCCATGTCCCGCCTGGCCGAAGTGCTTTCCCGCTGGGTCACGCCCCGGGAAGGCCGCACCTTCCCGCCGCATCCGGCCACGTCGCGGGCGCCGCAGTCGGACTCTGGCTTCGCCGACCTAGAGGGCATCGACCAGTCCCTCGGCATGGAGGCCTTCGGACACGACGCAGTCGCGTTGCGGTCGGCCATCCTCCGCTTCCCGGCCCACTTCGTGGACACCGCGCCCCAGATCCGCCGAGCCCTGGACCTGGGCGACCGGGTCACGGCCGGCCGTCTGGCGCACAGCCTCAAGGCCGCGGCCGGACAGATCGGGGCCACCGCCCTGGCCCGGTCGGCGCGCGACGTGGAGGCGGCCATGGACCGGGCCGAAGACTCCCTGGTCCGCGCCCTCGCGGCGGACCTGGAGGACACCCTCACCAGCCTGGTCGCCTCCATCCTCGCCTATGCGCAGGACCAGACGGAACCTCCCCCCGCACCCTAGCCGCACACGGAGCTCCCAATGTCCCCAGAAGAACTCAAATCCATGAAGGACCGACTTACCTCCGCCACCCTGCTGCTGGTGGACGACACGCCGTATTTCCGCATCCTCCTGTGCAACTTCCTGGGCCCCCTCAAGTGCAAGAACCTCCTGGAGGCGCGCAACGGGAAGGAGGCGCTGGGCATCATGGCCCGGGAAAAGGTGGACCTCATCATCTGCGACTGGAAGATGCCCGAGATGGACGGGCTGGAGTTCCTGCGCCACGTACGCTGCCACACGGACTGGGCCGCCACCCCCTTCATCATGATCACCGGCAAGGCGGACAAGACCGTGGTGGTGGAGTCGGTGCGGCTAAAGGTCACGGACTTCCTGGTCAAGCCCGTGGACGCCAAGACCCTGGCCCAGAAGGTGCTCAAGGCCCTGTCCGCGCCTCCGCCCTCCCCCGAGGATCTGGCCGCGGCCTGCGCCAGCCCCGCCGCTTCCCCACAGGAGCCGGCGGCCGAAAACTCCGCGCTGTCGGACGAAACCGCCGCGGAGTCCTGATCCGGTCCCGGTGGACACCCCGGCCCCCATGCGGTAGATGAGCCTCCGCAAGACACCATCGCGGAGATTCCATGCAAGTACTTACTCCCCGGGAGATCGTCTCCGAACTGGACAAGTTCATCGTGGGCCAGGTGGCGGCCAAACGCATGGTGGCCATCGCCATGCGCAACCGCTGGCGGCGCATGCAGGTCCCGCCCGAACTGCGCGACGAGATCGCGCCCAAGAACATCATCATGATCGGCCCCACCGGCGTGGGCAAGACCGAGATCGCCCGCCGCCTGGCCAGGCTGGCCGGCGCGCCCTTCATCAAGGTGGAGGCCTCCAAGTTCACCGAGGTGGGCTACGTGGGCCGGGACGTGGAGTCCATGATCCGCGACCTCATGGACATCGGGGTGAACCTGGTGCGCCAGGAGGAGGCCGAGCGGGTCAAGGTTCCGGCCGAGAAACACGCCGAGGAGCGCCTGCTCGACCTGCTGCTCCCGCCGTCCCCGGCCCGGACGGCCAGCCCCCTGGCCGGCGGCCCGGACCCCGCGGCCCCGGCCCCGGACGCCTCCACCCGGGACAAATTGCGCCGCCTCTGGCGCGACGGCGCCCTGGACGACCGCCTGGTGGAGATGGAGGTGGCCGCGGCCGGACCCCAGGTGCAGCTCATGTCCATGCCGGGCATGGAGGACATGGAGTTCCAGCTCCGCGACATGATGGGGCGCATGTTCCCCCAGAAGCGCAAGACCCGGAAGCTCACCGTGCGGGAGGCCTACGCCCTCCTGGTGCAGGAGGAGTCGGACAAGCTGGTGGACATGGACAAGGTGGTGGAGTCCGCCCGGGAGCGGGTGGAGCAGGCCGGCATCGTGTTCGTGGACGAGATCGACAAGGTCTGCGCCCGCAAGGAGGCGCACGGCCCGGACGTGTCCCGGGAAGGCGTGCAGCGCGACCTGCTGCCCATCGTGGAGGGCAGCGTGGTCAACACCAAGCACGGCATGGTGCGCACCGACCACATCCTGTTCATCGCCGCGGGCGCGTTCCACATGGCCAAGCCCTCGGACCTCATCCCCGAGCTGCAGGGCCGCTTCCCCCTGCGGGTGGAGCTCTCGGCCCTGGCCAAGGCCGACTTCCTGCGCATCCTCACCGAGCCGCAGAACGCGCTGACCACCCAGTACACCGCGCTCCTGGCCACCGAGGGCATCGCGCTCTCCTTCACGCCCGACGCCCTGGACGAGGTCGCGGGATTCGCCCAGGAGGTCAACGGCCAGACGGAGAACATCGGGGCGCGCCGGCTCTACACCATCATGGAGAAGGTGCTCCAGGACCTCTCCTTCGAAGCCCCGGACCGCTCCGGGCAAAGCGTGACCGTGGACCGCGCCTACGTGCGCGAGAAGCTCGCCGACGTGCAGAAGGACCGGGACCTGTCCCGGTACATCCTCTAGGAGAAGGTGTCGCCATGGATAAGCCCGCCTGCCCCGCCCCCGCCGACCTGGCCAAGGACAAGGCCCGCTTCCTGCTGGAGGCCCTGCCCTACATCCGCGAGTTCTACGGCCAGACCGTGGTCATCAAGTACGGCGGCCACGCCATGAAGGACGAGGCCCTGCGCCACGCCTTCGCCCGCTGCGTGATCCTGCTCAAGTACGTGGGCGTGAACCCGGTGGTGGTGCACGGCGGCGGCCCGCAGATCGGCCAGATGCTGGAGAAGCTGGGCATCCAAAGCGAGTTCCGGCAGGGCCTGCGGGTCACGGACACGGCCACCATGAACGTGGTGGAGATGGTCCTGGCCGGCAAGGTGAACAAGGAGATCGTGAACCTCATCAACCTGAACGGCGGCCGGGCCGTGGGCCTGTCGGGCAAGGACGGCCAGCTCGTCCGGTGCCGCCAGCTCGAGATGGTGGTGGCCCGCGAGGACGCGCCGCCCGAAATCATCGACCTGGGCAAGGTGGGCGAGGTCACGGCCATCGACCCCACCCTGCTCGCGGCGCTCCTGGAGCGCGGCTTCATCCCGGTGGTGGCCCCGGTGGGAGTGGACGAGGCCGGCGAGACCTACAACATCAACGCCGACACCGTGGCCGGCGCCCTGGCCGCGGCGCTCAAGGCCAAGCGGCTCATCCTGCTCACCGACGTGGCCGGCCTGCTCGACGCCTCGGGCGGCCTGGTGTCCTCACTGACCTTCGCCCAGGCGGTGCGGGCCATCGAGGACGGCACGGCCAAGGGCGGCATGATCCCCAAGATGCAGTGCTGCCTGGAGGCCCTGGAGTCCGGAGTGGAGAAGGCCCACATCATCGACGGCCGGGTGGAGAACTCGGTGATCCTGGAGCTCTTCACCGACCACGGGGTGGGCACCCAGATCGTGGCCGAGAAGTAGCCTCCCCCACCCGCCAGGAAAAGAAAACCGCCGGCAGCCCGAGGGGAGCCGGCGGTTCTTCGTTGGAGTCCCGCAAGTCAGACCGTCAGCAGACAGACGTCCTCGCGGCCGTCCCGCTCCTGGGTGTGGACGTTGACGTGTTCGCCGCGCTCGGTGGCCACCCGCTTGCCCACGAAGTCGGCGTGGATGGGCAGTTCGCGGTTGCCGCGGTCCACCAGGGCCAGCAACTCCACCCGCCTGGGCCGGCCGAAATCCAGGAGGGCCTCCAGGGCGGCGCGGATGGTGCGCCCGGTGAAGAGCACGTCGTCCACCAGCAGGAGGTCCTTGCCGTCGATGGGAAAGGGAATCTCGGTCTTGTTCACGAAGGGCGCGACCCCGGAGTTGGTCCAGTCGTCGCGGTACAGGTTGATGTCCAGCTTGCCCATGAGCAGGACCGCGCCCAGGCGGGACTCCAGGAGGCCCTTGAGCCGGTCGGCCAGGTCGACGCCCCGGCGCTGGATGCCGACCAGGGCCAGGTTGGCGCAGGCCCCGTGACGTTCGATGATCTCCGAGGCGAGGCGGTCCAGGGTCCGGCCCACCTCCTGCGGGGTGAGAAGCACTCGTTCAGGCATGGCGATCCCCCTGCGGGCCGAAGCCCGGAAAAGCTCCCCTACCCCGAACCGGCCCGCGCTGTCCAGGCCGGAGCCCCCCTGCCCGGCCCAAAGCCGCATCGCCCCCGCCAGCTCCCCTCCCTTCAATGGGGGAAATCCCTGGATCACGGCCGTTGACAAAGGCCCCGCGCATACTTAAACGGACCTGTACACGATTTTTCTGGAGGATTCCCCATGCTCGAACTGACGGACAAGGCCCGCAAAGAGCTCGAGGCCTATTTCAAGGACAAGGACAAGACCCCCATCCGCGTCTACCTCTCCCCGGGCGGCTGAGCGGGGCCGCGCCTGGCACTGGCTCTGGACGAGCCTAAAAACAACGACGAAGTGTTCAATCTGGACGGCGGCCTGACCTTCCTCATGGAAAAGGACCTCTACGCCTCGGCCCAGCCGGTCACCGTGGACGTGACCTACACCGGGTTCTCGGTGAGCAGCAGCCTCCAGCTCGGCGGCGGATCCTGTTCCTCGGGCTGCGGCTCCGGCAGCTCCTGCGCCTGCTGATCCGCCCTTTCCGGCAATAAAAGGCGGTCCCTCCCGGGGCCGCCTTTTTTATTTGGCATGGAACTTGCTATGCTATCGAACAATACCGGCCCGCGGGAAATGTCCGCCTCCATGACCGCGCCCGACGCGGCCGGCCTGCGCCAAGAATCCGCCAACCTCCGCCTTGCGAGGCCCCCATGACCGACCTCAACGAGCAGCGTCAGACCCTGCAGCAGATCTTCAACACCGCCATCCACATCCGGCAGCACGAGATCACCAACCTGGTCTACGAGTCTACCCGGGGCGTGGTGCAGAGCGGCCCCTTCCGGGGCATGCGCATGTTGCGCCAGAGTTCGTGGGGCGCAGGCGAACTCAGTCCCAAGCTGCTGGGCTGCTATGAGGCGGAGCTGATCCCGCAGGTGGTCGAGGCCGTGGCCAAGAACTTCCCGCAGGTCATCAACGTGGGTTGCGCCGAAGGGTACTATGCCGTCGGGCTCGCCCGGCGCCTGCCCCGCAGCAGGGTCATCGCCTATGACGTGAACCCCAAGGCCCAGGCGGTTTGCCAGGCCACCGCCAGGGCCAACGGAGTTGAAGGCCGGGTGGAGGTCCGCGGGACCTGCACCTGCGAAACTCTCCGCGAGGACCTGGCGGACGGCGCTCCAACCTTCATCGTCATGGACTGCGAAGGGGCCGAGGTGAATCTCCTGGACCCGACGAAGACGCCGCTGGACCACTGCGACATTCTGGTGGAATGCCACGATCTTTTCAATCCCAAGATCACCCCCACCCTGCTCGAGCGCTTTGCCGACACCCATACGGTGGAGCGCATCGAGGAAGGCCCGCGCAACTCCAACCTCCCCCTGCTCCGCAAGCAGGACAGCGTGAACCGCTGGATCGCGGTATGCGAGTTCCGCGTGGCGCCCCAGCACTGGCTCATGTTCCGCGCCAACACTTTGTAGAACAAGGAATTCCGGCCATGCCCCCGAGCGGAGAGCCGCACTATACGTTCAGCCACGTGCTCAGCATCGACCCTCTGGTCATCTTCGGCCTGGGGAATCTCGGCCCGTTCTCCCCGGCCCGGCAACTGTGCGAACCGCTCAAGAAGCACCCGGCCTATTTCATCCTCGGCCCCTCCTGGGACCTGGACGACCCCACCGAACTCTCCCTTACGGTGCAGCGCTATTTCGAGCACAAGATTGCCTATCCGCAGCACAACTTCATCTACATGGTGAACGTGGAGCACCATGCAGAAAACCTGCGAAAGTACGGAGTTCAGGCATTCTTCTGCCACCACAACGCCCTGATCGACGAAAATATCTACAAGATTATCCCAACTGAAAAGCGATACGACGCCATATATAACGCCAGGCTCGACCCGTTCAAGCGTCATTTCCTGGCCAGGAAGATAAGATCCCTGGCGCTCATCTATTACAACATGAGCGGAAAAGATGGCATGGCGTACCGCGACTACGTGTTCAAGACCCTGCCGCACGCGGTTTCCCTCAACGACACCACCGGGCAGTACCTGTTCCTGCCGCACGCAACCATCTGCCAGCACCTCAACGCCGCCCATACCGGGCTGGTGCTCTCCGAGGCCGAGGGCGGCAACCACGCCAGCGTCGAATACCTCCTGAGCGGGATTCCGGTGGTCTCCACCAAGAATACCGGCGGTCGGAACCACTTCCTTCTGCCCGAGTTCTCCAGGATCGTGGACCCCGACCCCATCTCGGTCCGCGATGCGGTGGAGGAGCTCAAGTCCCTGCGCATCCCTGCCGAAACCATCCGCCGCAAGACCCTGATGCGCAGTCTGGCCCACCGCCACACGCTCCAGCAGGTCGTCCAGCAGATATTCGACCACGAGGGCGCGCGCCGGATCTTCGCCGACGAGTGGGACACGGTGTACGTGAACAAGCTGTTCAACTGGGGCATCCCGGACTGGCAGGTGGCGGACTATGTGGAAAAGTGGCGCGGCCGCACGGACAAGGTGGTGGAGCCCCTGCGCCGCAACAGAGCCCTGGAGCTGGAATACGAGTGCGCCAAGGCCGCGGCCTGAATCTCCGCCGCCCCCAAGAACCAAAAAGGCCGGGTTTCCCCGGCCTTTTTTTCTTGCATTTCAGTCGATTGCTAGTGGGTGTGGTTCAGGTACTGCTCCTTGAGCAGGGTGCCGGAAATGGGGCAGCGATCCTCCCGGCCACAGAAGATGCGCTCGGGGTCCGCCACCTCCAGGGCCTTCTCCAACACCTCGTCCATGTGCTCCACCTCGACGATGGTCAGGTCCTTGAGGATGGCGGCCGGGACCTCCTTGAGGTCCTTGGCGTTGTCCTTGGGGATGAGCACGGTCTTGATGAGCCCGCGGTGGGCGGCCAGGAGCTTCTCGCGCAGGCCGCCGATGGGCAGCACCCGGCCGCGCAGGGTGATCTCCCCGGTCATGGCCAGTTCGTTCTTCACCGGCACGTTCAGGAGCGCGCTGACCAGGGAGGTGGCCAGGGTGATGCCCGCGGACGGACCGTCCTTGGGAATGGCGCCCTCGGGCACGTGCACGTGGATGTCGATCTCCTTGTAGAACTCGCTGCGCAGGCCGAAGAGGTCGGAGCGGGAGCGGATGTAGGACAGGGCCGCCTTGGCCGACTCCTGCATCACGTCGCCCAGCTTGCCGGTGATCTCCACCTTGCCCGTGCCGGGCATGAGCGCGGTCTCCACCAGGAGCAGTTCGCCGCCGAGTTCGGTGTAGGCCAGACCGGTGGACACCCCCACCTGGGAGGCCTCCTCCTTCTCGCCGTAGCGGTGCTTGGGCACCCCCAGATAGGTGGAGACGTTCTGGGTGGTCACGGACACGGCCTTGTCGCGGTCCTTCTCCTCCACCAGGCGCATGGCGGTCTTGCGGCAGATGGAGGCCAGTTCGCGCTCCAGGTTCCGCACCCCGGCCTCCTTGGTGTAGCGACGGATGATCTCCAGGATGGCGTTGTCCGAGAGGTTCAGGTTCCCATCCTTGAGCCCGTGCTCCTTGACCTGCTTGGGCAGCAGGAAGTGGCGGGCGATCTTGTGCTTCTCGTTCTCCAGGTAGCCGGGGAGCTTGATGATCTCCATGCGGTCCTGGAGCGGCAGGGGGATGGTGTGCAGGGTGTTGGCCGTGGTGATGAAGAAGATCTTGGACAGGTCGTAGTCCATGTCCAGGTAATGGTCGTTGAAGGCCGAGTTCTGCTCCGGGTCCAGGACCTCCAGGAGCGCGGCCGACGGGTCGCCGCGGAAGTCGGTGGACATCTTGTCCACCTCGTCCAGGCAGAACACCGGATTGTTGAACTTCACCCGGCGCAGGGACTGGATGATCTTGCCCGGCAGGGCGCCCACGTAGGTGCGCCGGTGGCCGCGTATCTCGGCCTCGTCGCGCACCCCGCCCAGGGACAGGCGCACGAACTCGCGGTCCATGGCCCGGGCCACGCTCTTGGCCAGGGAGGTCTTGCCCACGCCGGGGGGGCCCACCAGGCAGAGGATGGGACCCTTCATGGTCTGCACCAGGCTCTGCACGGCCAGGTACTCCAGGATGCGCTCCTTGGGCTTGTCCAGACCGTAATGGTCGGCCTCCAGGATGGCCTTGGCCTTCCCGATGTCCAGGTCCGTCTCCTTGAGCACGTTCCAGGGCAGGTCCAGGATCCAGTCCACGTAGTTGCGCACCACGGTGTATTCCGCGGACGAGGGCGGGATCTGCTTGAGCTTCTTCATCTCCCGGCGGGCCTTGTCCCGGGCCTCGTCGGGCATGACCTTCTCTTCCAGCCGCTTCTCCAGCTCGCCCACCTCGGCCTGGGGGTCGTCCTCCCGGCCCATCTCCTTGTGGATGGCCTTGAGCTGCTCGTTCAGGTAGTATTCCCGCTGGTTCGACTCCATCTGGTTCTTGACCCGGTTCTTGATGCGCTTCTCCAGGTCGTTGATCTCGATCTCGGACTGGAGCAGGGCCAGGGTCTCTTCCAGCCGCTTGAGGGGGTTGCGCTCCTCCAGCAGGGACTGCTTCTTCAGGTAGTCCACCTTGAGGTGGGGCATGATGGCGTCGGCCAGCCTCCCGGCGCTGTTCAGGGAGGAGATGGCCATGATGGTCTCGGCGGCCAGCTTCTTGTTGATCTTGCCGTAGGTCTCCAGGGCCTCGTGGGTGGCGCGGACCATGGCCTCGGCCTCGGACGAGTCGGCCTCCTCCTCGGCCAGGGGCCGGGTGCGGGCCATGAGCACCTCGCGGGAGGGGTCGGAAATCCCGGTCTCGGGCGACCATTGGGCCCGGTAGAGACCCTCGAAGAGGACCTTGATGGTGCCGTCGGGCAGGCGCAGGAGCTGGAGGATCTTGGACACGGTGCCGATCTCGAAGAGGTCCTCGGGACCGGGCTTCTCCTTTTCCGGCGTGCGCTGGGCCACCAGGAATATCTTCTTGTCGAACTCGGCCAGGGCGCGCTCGATGGCCTTCACCGAGGCCTCCCGGCCGACGAACAGGGGGACGATGGAGCGCGGGAACATGACCACTTCCCGCAACGACATGAGCGGCAGGGTCATGCTGGGGCGTTCTTCGTCCACCATCACGTAATTGGTCATCACGTCCTCCGGTCAATGGGCTGAGGGCGGGGCCGGCCGCCCCGCCTCCCGTCAGAAATAACTCCCCGGCGCAGCTTGTCAACGCGCCGGCCGACCGGCGTCAGGCGGATTTCACTTCCTGGTGATAAAAGAGCAGGGGTTCAATGCCCTTGTCCACCACGGCCTTGTTGACCACGCACTCCTTGACCCCGGAAAGCGAGGGCAGCTTGTACATGATCTCCAGCATGATGTTCTCCATGACGTTGCGCAGGCCCCGCGCCCCGGTCTTGCGCTCCAGGGACTTCAGGGCGATGGCCGACATGGCGTTCTGGGTGAAGCGCAGCCGCACCCCGTCCAGTTCGAAGAGCTTCTGGTACTGCTTGGTCAGGGCGTTCTTGGGCTCGGTGAGGATTCGCACCAGGTCCGCCTCGGTGAGCTCGGTCAGGGAGGTGACCACCGGAATGCGGCCCACGAACTCGGGGATGAGTCCGAACCTGACGAGGTCCGTGGGATGCACGTCGGCCAGCAGCTTGTCCGAGTTCTCCTCGCCCTTGCCCTTCACCTTGGCCCCGAATCCCAGGCCCGAACCCTGCTGCCGCTGCTGGATGATCTTCTCCAGGCCGATGAAGGCCCCGCCCAGGATGAACAGGATGTTCCCGGTGTTCATCCGGATGAACTCCTGCTGCGGGTGCTTGCGGCCGCCCTTGGGGGGGATGTTGGCCTCGGTGCCCTCGATGATCTTGAGCAGGGCCTGCTGCACGCCCTCGCCCGACACGTCGCGGGTGATGGAGGGGCTGTCGCCCTTGCGCGCGATCTTGTCGATCTCGTCGATGTAGATGATGCCCTTGGACGCGGCCTCCAGGTCGTAGTCCGCGTTCTGCAGCAGCTGCACCAGGATGTTCTCCACGTCCTCGCCCACGTACCCGGCCTCGGTGAGGGTGGTGGCGTCGGCGATGGCGAAGGGCACCTTGAGGATGCGGGCCAGGGTCTGGGCCAGCAGCGTCTTGCCCGAGCCGGTGGGGCCGATGAGCAGGATGTTGGACTTGTCGATCTCCACGTCCTTGCTCTTGCCGCCGGCGAAGAACACCCGCTTGTAGTGGTTGTGCACGGCCACGGCCAGGATCTTCTTGGCCCGCTCCTGGCCGATGACGTACTCGTCCAGGAGCTTGCGGATATCCTCAGGGGTGAGCAGCTTGCCCTGCTCCAGGTCCTCGGTGAGGCTCTCCTGGGCGATGATGTCGTTGCACAGGGACACGCACTCGTCGCAGATGTACACGTCCGGCCCGGCGATGAGCCGCTGCACCTCGTCCTGGTTCTTGCCGCAGAACGAACAGCACAGTTCCGGGGGCAGGCCAGCCTTCTTCTTGGTCATGCGCGGCTACTCCTTGACCTCTTCCAGGATCTCGTTGCGGGAGGTGAGGATGCGGTCGATGATGCCGTACTCCCTGGCCTCCTCGGCGCCCATGAAATAGTCCCGGTCGGTGTCGTGGGCGATCTTCTCCAGGGGCGCCCCGGTATGCTTGGCCAGGATGCCGTTGAGCGACTCCTTGAGCCGGAGGATCTCCCGGGCGTGGATGTCGATGTCCGTGGCCTGGCCGGAGAACCCTCCCATGGGCTGGTGGATGAGGATTCTCGAATGGGGCAAAGCAAATCTCATGCCCGGCGCGCCGGCCGCCAGCAATACCGCCCCCATGCTCGCGGCCTGGCCCAGGCAGAGGGTGGCCACCGGCGCGGAGATGTACTGCATGGTGTCGTAGATGGCCAGGCCGGCGGTGACCGAGCCGCCCGGCGAGTTGATGTAGAGATTGATCTCCTTTTCCGGGCTCTCGGACTCCAGGAACAGGAGCTGGGCGCAGATCAGGCTGGCCACGTGGTCGTCGATGGGCGTGCCCAGGAGCACGATGCGCTCCTTGAGCAGGCGGGAATAGATGTCGTAGGCCCGCTCGGTGCGGCCGGTGGTTTCGATGACTATGGGTATGGTGGGCATGGGATCCTCCGGGAAAGTGGCAGGGACGGCGCCCTGGCTCCACAGGATATATACGACCTCGCCCGCGGGCAAGTCCCGGGACCCGGCGACGGTCCCTTGACGCCGGACCCGGACCCGAAAACGAGCGGGGGCCGTTGGCCGGCCCCCGCGGAATTCTTATTCAGTCTTGGATTCGCCGCCGGACCCGGCCGCATCCCGGGCCTTCCACTCCGCGGGCGGCGCCTCGCGAACCTTGGCCTTGGACCAGATGAACTCCATGGCCTTGTCCGCCAGCAGACGGTCCTTGAGGGCGAACATGAGGTTGTGCTCCTCGTAGTAGGAGCGCAGCCACTCCGGATCCTGGCGGGTCTGCATGGCCATGCGCCGCAGGTGCTCGTCCACCTCCTGCGGCTCCACCGTGAGGTTCTCCTGGGTGGCCACGGCCATGAGGAATATCTGGGAGCGCACGATCTCCTCGGCCTTGGGCTTGAACTCGTCACGGAGCTCGGCGGGCTTCTTGCCCAGGGAGGCCACGCTCTTGCCGCGGGACTCCAGGCGCTGCACCAGGTCCTCCACCATGCGGTCGATGTTCTCCTCCACCAGGGTGGGAGGCAGGTCGAAGGAGACGTTGGCGAGCAGCCCGTCCAGGAGCTTCTTCTGGGCCTCGGACTTGTTCAGGCTCTTGCGGGACTCCAGGGTGGAGTTCACGATGGCCTCGCGCATGCGCTCCATGGAGCCGTAGCCGGCCTTGGCGGCCAAATCGTCGCCCGCCTCGGGCACGTTGCGGACCTTGAGCTCCTTGAGGGTCACGCGCATGTCCACCGTGCGGCCGGCCAGCTGGGTGTTGATGAAGTCCGCGGGGAAGGCCACCGGATCGGTGCGGGTCTCGCCCGGCACCAGCTTCTTGACGATGTCCTCGAACACCGGCAGGGCCTCGCCCTGGCCCAGATGGAGATGGAAATTGTCAGCCTTGAGGTCGCCCAGGGGCTCGCCGTTCTCGAAGGCGGTGAAGTTGATGACCGCGACCTCGCCCTCCTGGGGGGTGCGCTTCTCCTCCACGTCCACCAGTTCGGCCATGCGGTTGCGCAGGCGGTCCACCACGGCCTCCACCTCGGAGTCCTCCACCTCGGGCGTGTCCATCTCCGCGTCCAGGCCCACGTATCCGGGCAGGTCGATCTTGGGCGCGACCTCGTAGGAGAAGGAGTAGATGAACTCCTGATCCTTGACCAGCTCCCCGGAATCCACGCTGATGCGGGACAGGGGGGTGATCTTCTCGGCGGAAAGGACCTCGTTGAGTTGGTAGTTCACCAGGTCGGTGGTGGCCTCGGCGTAGATCTGGCTCTTGTAGCGCGACTCGATGATGGAGGAAGGGGCCTTGCCCTTGCGGAAGCCCTTGACGTCGGCGCTCTTGCGGTACAGGGCCAGGGTGGCGAGCAGGGCGGCGTTGACCTCCTCCACGGGCACGGTCACGACGACCTTGCGGATGACGGGAGAGGTTTCTTCGATCTTGTATTCCACGGGCGGCTCCTCCTTGGGAGATTATGGTCGTTTATTCAGCCGGGCGGGGCCGGCGGCGCGAAGCCGGGCGGAACGGGCGGGCGGCGGCCGGAGACGGGCCGCCCTGCCCGGGTATCGCATGGTGGCCGGGGCGGGACTCGAACCCGCAAGCCGCAAGGACACTGGCTCCTAAGACCAGCGCGTTTACCAATTCCGCCACCCGGCCGGCCGAAACATGCCGGACTCCTTCACGCGTCTCGCAAAAGCGGATGACTTAACCATGCACCCCGGGGGCTGTCAATGCTCAATATCCGAGGGCCTCAGGCCCCCCGACCCTCCCCCTCCAGGGGATGCAGATGGTTGGGCGGGCCGTATCCCCGACCCAGGCCGTAACCGGTCCGCAGGGCG
This sequence comes from Thermodesulfobacteriota bacterium, assembly GCA_040753075.1. GTDB lineage: Bacteria > Desulfobacterota > Desulfovibrionia > Desulfovibrionales > Desulfovibrionaceae > UBA6814. The sequence continues at coordinate 10,962 of JBFMHA010000008.1, read as the reverse complement.
GCCTGGAGGTAGACCCGGCCGGAGCGGACCGCCTCGGCCAGGGCCTGGCCCTTGCCCAGGCCGGCGGCTATGGCCGCGGACAGGGTGCAGCCGGTGCCGTGGGTGTGCCGGGTGTCCAGCCGGGGCATGGGCAGGGGCTCGGGCTCCCGACCGGGCAGGCAGAGGTAGTCCACGATCTCCCGACCATGTCCGGGCATGTGCCCGCCCTTGAGGAGCACGGCCCCGGCCCCCAGGTCCAGGAGCCTCCCGGCCACCCGGGCCACGTCGGCCTCGCCGGCCAGGGGCAGGCCCGCGAGCAGCTCGGCCTCGGGCCGGTTGGGGGTGAGCAGGTCGGCCAGGGGAAGCATCTCGCTGCGCAGGACCTGCACCGCGTCCTCCTGGAGCAGGGCGTGCCCGGTCTGGCTCACGCACACCGGGTCCACCACCAGGGGGAACGACTTGCGCGCACGCAGCACCCCGGCCACCGCGGCGATGATTCCCGCCGAGAAGAGCATGCCGGTCTTGGCAGCCGCCACCGGAAAGTCGTCGAGCACGGTTTCCAGCTGCTCGGCCACGAACTCCGCGGGCGGGGCGTGGATGGCCCGCACCTCCACCGAATTCTGGGCGGTGAGCGCGGTGATCACGCTCATGCCGAAGGTCCCGAGCATGGCCATGGTCTTCAGGTCGGCCTGGATGCCGGCCCCGCCGCCCGAATCCGAGCCGGCTATGGTCAGGATGCAGGGCGCTGGCCTCATTGTCCCTCCCCCGCCTCCGGAGCCCCCTCCCCGGCCCGGATGCTGGCCAGGGTCAGCCCCTTCCGGGCCAGGAGGCCCAGGGCGTAGGCCGTCACCGGGATATAAAAGGTCGCATGGTAGACCAGGCCCACGGCCAGGGCCTGCTCCTTGTCCACGCCCAGGCCGGTGAGCACCGCCACCATCACCGCCTCGTACACCCCCACCCCGCCAGGCGAGGAGGGCACGGCCAGGCCCAGTGCCCCGAACACGAAGACCGACAGGACCTGGCCAAAGGACAGATCCAGGCCGGCGCCCCACCACAGCATGAGGTAGTACTGGACGCAGTAGAAGAACCAGGTCAGGGCCGTGGCCAAGGCCAGGACCGTGAAGAACCGCGCCCCGCGGCGCTCGGCCAGATGGTCCAGCACGTCCGAGGCGAAGGACTTGAGCCGCTCGAAATAGAGCAGGCGCACCAGGCGGGGGGCCAGCCCGGGCCACAGGCGCAGCGCCGCCAGGCACAGCCACAGCCCGGCCACCACCCCGGCCAGGGGAACCACGGCCAGGTGCTTGCCGTGGAAGGCCGCGGCGAATAGGGCCATGACGATGAGGGCGTGCAGGTCGGCAAAGCGCTCCCAGAAGACCATGCCCATTCCCTGCCCCAGGGAGACGCCGGCTCCGCGGCGCAGGTACGCGGCCTTGGCCACCTCCCCGAGCTTGGCCGGGACCACGTTGTTCAGGCCCAGGCCGAGAATGCCGGCGTTGAAGGCCGCGGCGAACGAGGCCCGGCCCCCGGATATCCAGCGCAGGCGCAGGCCCACGCAGGCCATGTCCACGGCCACCACGGCCAGGGTGGCCAGGACTCCGGCCAGGGCGAAGGAGCGCAGGGAATGGCCCAGGGCCGCGAAGTCCACGCCCCACAGGGCGTAGGCCAGGCAGGCCCCGGCCAGGCCCAGGCGCAGGGCCAGGCTGGCGAGCTTCTTCATGCGCCCTCCCCGGCCCGCCGCCACAGGGGCAGGCGGGAAGCGGCCAGGCCGGCCAGCAGGCAGAGCACGGGCTCGAAGGGCAGGCGGTACTTGGCGTAGCCCACCGGCCCGGACACCGCCAGCACGTAGGCCACGACCATCGCCGCGGCCCAGAACGCCGCGGGCTTCCTCCACAGGGGGCCGAGGCCGAAGAGTTGCGTCAGGCGCAGGAGCAGGGTCACGCCCACCCCGGCCAGGAGAAAGAGCACGTAGGTCCGGCTCTTGTTGTGGGCCAGGAAGTTCCAGGCCTGTTCCGGAAAGCCGGCGCCCGGCGTTTCCGAGAAGCGGGTCCAGTCCATCTTGAGGATGTAGGCCAGCTCCACGCTGACCGGGGTGAAGAGGTTCTTGGCGGCCCCCCAGAACCAGGCCTTGGCCACGGAGACAGGGGAGGCCGCGCGCAGGTAGTCCGCGGCAAAGGCCTTGGCCGCCGCGTCCTGGGCAAAGGGGTTGTCCCGGACCTCGGGGGGCAGGGCCGCGCGCCGCTCCTCCCAAAGGCCGGTGTACTTGGCCATGGCCTGCTGCTGGGACAGGCCCTCCTCGTACTGGGCCACCGCGGGCACGATCCAGCCGATCAGATGCGGGGCGCCCTGGCTGGTCAGGCCGGCATGGCCGTACAGCGCGGCGTTGCGCGCCAGCCAGGGGGCCAGGACCAGTCCGAACAGGCCGCAGAACAGGGCCGTGGCCGCCAGCCGGCTGCGGGCCGCTCCGCCGCCCGGCCGCAGGAGTAGGTAGGGGGCCGCGAACAGGGGAAGGTACATGGTGGCCGAGCGCACCAGGGTGCACAGGCCGAAGGCCAGGGCGCAGCCGGCCAAGTCCCGGGCCCGGCTCTGGAGCGCATGGCGGAACAGGAGAAAGAGCCCCCAGGCGAAGAGCGGAATGAACAGGGCCTCGGTGAGGGTCTGGTTGGCGTAGACCGCCAGGTTCAGGGACAGGGCGGCGAATGCCCCGGCCAGGTTCCCGGCGGTTTCCGACCAGAGCCGGCCCATGCGCCACACCGCATAGACCGCCAGGCCGCCCAGGAGGTTCTGGACCACGATGGCCGCGAGCAGGCTGCCGCCCGAACCCACGCCGCACAGGGCCAGGAAGAGCGGGTACAGGGGCGTGCGCTCGGCGCCGAAGCCCGGGCCGAAGTCCAGATGGCCCGCCAGATGGCCGGCCAGCACGACATACATCTTCTGGTCCGCCGCCACCAGGAGATCCGGGCTGGCCGCCACCAGGGCGAAGAGCGCGGCCCGAAGGAGGCAGCCGCCGGCCAGGGCCAGGAGCAGGATGCGGCGGCTAGGCGTCATGTTCCAGCACCACCAGGGTCCGGAAGGCCAGGAGCGGGGCCAGGAAGGAGAGCGGCCGCTCCAGGTCGGCCAGGGGGACGATCCAGGACTCGGGGACCAGGGTCCGGCCCGAGAACCCGCCGGTCAGGGGATAGGACCACAGGGCCAGACGCTCCCGACGCAGGACCTTGAGCCTGGGAAAGCGCCGGGCGAACTCCCCGGCCCGCCTCCAGAACAGGGCCGTGGCCACCCCCTGGTTGGAGTCGAAGGGCTCGTCCGTGGACAGGGCGCAGGCCTCGTCCAGGGGGTCGCAGCCCGGCCGCAGGCCCTCGGGGTGCAGGAAGCGGTACACCGGCCAGGACAGGGGGGAGACGTAGGGGTCCATGACCAGGATCCGGCCTCCCGGACGCAGGGCGCGGCAGGCTTCGTCGAAGAAGCGCGCCGGCCGGGGCAGGTGGTGCAGCACGTCGAAGAGCACGATGTTGCCCAGGCTGCCCGAACGCACCGGCAGTTCCTGGGCGTCGCCCACCATGTCGGTCCAGGGGGTGGGCAGGATGTCCAGGGTGAACAGGCCGGGCAGGGCCTCCTTGAGCTGGCCGATGCCCGCGCCCACCTCCAGGCTCGGCCCGGGCGCCAGGAAGCCGCGCATGGCCGCATGCCAGCGGCCGTACAGGGCGCGCAGGCCCGGCTTGCGGTCCCAGGCCTCGCGCTGGGCGCGGAGTATGGCGTCGGACATCTCTATGGAGTTCCTACGGGGCAAAGAATCCGCCAGGCGAACCCAACCATGCGAAGAACATAGTATTTTTCCATAAAATACCAAGGTATCTTATGGCGCGGACTCAGACGAACTTCAGCTTCCGCATGGCGAACACGCACATCTTGAGCAGGAGCCAGCCGTGCCGGAAGCGGCTGATCTGGGTCTCGCCGTAGGTGCGGGCCCGGTAGCGGATGGGCAGCTCCAGGATCTCCAGGTTGAGCTTGGACGCGCCGAAGAGCAGGTCGAAGTCGCCGAACGGGTCGAAATCCCCGAAATAGGCCCGGCCGTCCACCAGCCGCAGGTAGTTCTCCCGGCTGATGACCTTGGTGCCGCACAGGGTGTCCTTGAGCCGCTGGTTGAGGAGCCAGGTGAAGGCCAGGCTGAAGAACTTGTTGCCCAGGAGGTTCAGGAAGCGCATGGCCTCGTCCTCCATGGGATACACCAGGCGGGTTCCGTTGATGAACTCGCCCTTGCCCGAGGCGATGGCCCGGAAGAACTTGGGCAGGTCCTCGGGCGGCACCGTGAGGTCCGCGTCGAGGATCATGAGGACGTCGCCCTTGGCCGCGGCGAAGCCCTTGCGCACCGCGTCGCCCTTGCCCTTGCCCTCCTGCACCAGGAAGGTGATGTCCCGCTCGGGGTGGGCGGCCATGACCCGCTTGATCTCCTCGGGCGTGCCGTCCACGGAGTGGCCGTCCACGAAGATGATCTCGGTGTGGGATCCCATGTCCGGGGTGCGCAGGACCGCGGGCTCGATGTTTCCCCGCTCGTTCTTGCAGGGAATGAGCACCGTGACGCTCTTGCGGCTGTCCACGGCCTCGCGGCGCTTCATGCGGGCCACGGTGTAGTTGCACAGGCACAGATGGCGCACCAGGGGCAGCCCGGCCAGGAAATCCAGCGCCGGCTGCAGCAGGGGAACCCGGACGGGCAGGAGCATGCGGTTGTCGGCCTTGACCGCCTCGAAGTCGGCCAGGGCCAGCAGGTTCTCGATGTCTCCGGGCGAGAGCCAGTTGGCCAGGCGCTGGGGCATCTTGAGGCCCAGGCGCTCGGAGAGCTTGAGCACCGGCTCCCAGAGGAAGTTGTAGTAGCCGATGATGAGCCTGGTTTCGGGGGTGCACAGGGGCCGCAGGTTCTCCAGGCAGGCCTGGACGTCCTCGAAATGGCCCAGGGCGTCGGAGAGGATCACGACGTCGAAGGGACCCTTCACCCCCCTGCCCTGCTCGTCCCGCCAGGTGGCCGGGTCCTCGGCGTCGCCGGATGCGAAGGTCAGGTGGGGAAAGGCGGCGCGGGCCTCGGCCAGCATGGCCGGGGAGAAGTCCACGCCCACGCCCTCGGCGGGCTCCAGGGCGGCCAGCAGTTCGCCGGTGCCGCAGCCCAGCTCCAGGACTCGCTTGCCCGGGGGAACCAGGAACCGGAAATAAGCGGCCTGCTGCTCGTGGTAGTGGCGGCCCTTGGCCTTCCAGCGGCGGCGCTCTGCGGCGAATCGCTCGAAATGGTCGCGCACCGCCTGCTTGAACGGACTCAGCTGCATCGGATTCCTTGCCTTGCGCGGATTCCCGGCCGCGGCCGGGTGGCCGAGGTCATAAACCAATGCCGCGACAATGCCAAGCCGGACGGGTCAGTCCTCCGGAGCCATCTCCTGGAGCCGCATCTGGAGGCAGGTGCAGCGTCGGCGGCCGGTCTCCCGCTTGAGGCCCAGGGCCATGGCCCGGCGGCCGCCCACGATGACCGCCAGCCGCCGCGCCCGGGTGAGCGCGGTGTAGATGAGGTTGCGCTGCAGGAGCAGGTAGTGCTGGGTGAGCACCGGCACGACCACCGCCGGGTACTCGCTGCCCTGGGACTTGTGCACGCTGATGCAGTAGGCCGGGGCCAGCTCGTCCAGGTCCGCGGGCCCGTAGTCCGCGCGCAGGCCGTCGAAGTCCACGGTGAGCTCCCCGGACTCCGGGTCCGCCGCGGTTATCCAGCCCAGGTCGCCGTTGAACACGTCCTTGTCGTAGTTGTTGCGCAGCTGGAGCACCCGGTCCCCCTCCCGCAGCACCAGCTTGCCCCGCCGCAGCTCCCGGCCGTGCGGGTTCAGGCGCTCCTGGAGCAGGACGTTCAGGGCCTGGGTGCCCACCTCGCCCTTGTGCATGGGGGCCAGCACCTGGATGTCCCGCCGGGGATCCAGGCCGAAGGTGCGGGGAATGCGCTCGGTGACCAGGTCCAGGATGGTGTCCCGCACCCGGGCCGGCTCCTCCTGGGTGATCCAGAAGAAGTCCGCGTCCGGCGCGGCGCGCTCGTCGTTCTCCGGGAACTCGCCGCGGTTGATGCGGTGGGCGTTGCGCACGATGCGGCTCTCGGCCGCCTGGCGGAAGATGTGGGTGAGCCGGGCCACGGGCACGGCCTGGGAGGCGATGACGTCGCCCAGCACCTGGCCCGGCCCCACCGAGGGAAGCTGGTTCACGTCGCCGATGAGGACGAGCCGGCAGGTGAGCGGCAGGGCGCGCAGCAGGTGCAGGGCCAGGGGCGCGTCCAGCATGGAGGACTCGTCCACCACCACCGCGTCGGCCTTGAGCTTGCTCTCCTCGTTGCGGGCGAAGGCCCCGTCCGGAGCGAACTCCAGGAGCCGGTGCAGGGTGGAGGCGGGGAACCCGGTGGCCTCGGCCAGGCGCTTGGCCGCCCGGCCGGTGGGCGCGGCCAGGCGCAGCTTGAGCCCCAGCTTGTCCAGGACCCGGGCCAGGACCCGGGTGATGGTGGTCTTGCCCGTGCCCGGGCCGCCGGTGATGACCAGGACCTTGGAGAACAGGCCCAGCTCCACGGCCTCGCGCTGCTCCGGGGAAAGCTCGATGCCGGCCTCCTGCTCCACCTGGGGCAGGGCCTTCCTGGCCTTGTCCCGCTTGAGCGGGGCCGGGTGGCCGGCCAGGGCGTGCAGCCGCGCCGCGATCTCCCGCTCGTAGCGGTAGAAATGGATGAGGAACACCGCCTGCTCCACCCCCAGGGCGGGCAGGTCCTCCACCACGATGCGCTTCTGCTCCTCCAGGGCGCGCACCGCGGCCATGACCGCCTCCTCAGCCACTCCGCCCTCCCCGTTGCCGAGCAGGCCCGCGGCCTCGGCCCCCAGGTCGGCCAGGGGGAAATAGAGATGGCCCTGCTCGGACAGGCAGAAGAGGGTCCAGACCAGGGCGGCCTGGATGCGCTCCCGGCAGTCCGGGGCGAAGCCCAGCTTGAGGGCCATGCGGTCCGCGGTGCGGAAGCCCACCCCCCGGATGTCGTAGGCCAGTTCGTAGGGGTTCTCCTGGAGCTTGGCCACCGCGCCCGCCCCGTACTTCTGGAAGATGCGCGAGGCATAGGTGGGCGGCACATCGTGCTCCTGGAGGAAAAGGAGCAGGGAGCGGACCTCGCGCTGCGCCTCCCAGGAGGCGCGCATCTGGGCCAGCTTCTTCTTGCCCACGCCGTCCACGGCCAGGAGGCGCTCCGGGTCGCGGTCCAGGATGTCCAGCACGTCCGCGCCGAAGGCCGCCACCAGCCGGTCGGCCAGCTTCTCCCCCACCCCGCGGATGAGGCCCGAGGCCAGGTAGTTGCGCACCCCGTGCTGGGTGGCGGGCAGGGCCTGCTCGAAGGCCGCCACCTCGAACTGCCGGCCCCACTTGGGGTGGTCCTTGAACGAACCGGTGAGGGTCAGGAGCTCCCCGGGCTGGACCTGGCCCATGCAGCCGACCACCACCAGGTCCCCCGGCTCGCCCTCGGCGCGCACCCGGGCCACCAGGTAGTTGGTCAGGGGATTGAAGAAGGTGACGGATTTGACTTCGGCCTTGAGGACGGTGTGCATGGGGCCGCAATGAAGCGGGGCCGGGCAAGCCCGGCCCCGCATGTGGGTGCTATCGGCGCGTCCGGACATTCCCCCGGCGGGGAAATGCCAGTCTGTCCATCTGGAGGAAAACGAACCCTGCCATAAAATACCGCCTACAGCCTTGGATCTCAGGCCAGGGCGGTCTCGTCAAAGGCCCGCTTGAGGGCCTTGAAGTTCTTGGGGCCCAGCTTGCCGCCGAAGCGGTCCATGATGACCGGCTCCAGGGTCTCCACCGGCACGATGCCGGTAGCCTTGAGCAGGGCGCCGAGCATGGTGGTGTTGGTGATGGGCACGCCCAGCTCCTGCAGGGCGATGCTGTCCGCGTCCACCCCGGCGGCCTTCGGCCACTTGTACTTCTTCTTCAATTCGGAGGCGGTGTGGCTGGAGTTGACCACCACCATGCCGCCCTCCTTGAGACCCTCGGCCACGTTCACGATGTCGAGCAGCGTGGGGTCCAGGACCAGGACGATGTTGGGTTCGTAGATTTTCTCGCGCAGGCGGATCTGTTCGTCGGACACCCGCACGAAGGCAACCACCGGAGCGCCGCGGCGCTCCGGACCGAAGCTGGGGAAAGCCTGGGCGAAGCGGCCCTGGCCGATGGCCGCGCGGGCCAGGAGTTCGGCTGAAGTCACGCCGCCCTGTCCGCCCCGTCCGTGCAGTCTGATCTCGATCATGGCATCTCTCCCTGTGGGGTTTGTCCGTTCGGTCATCCTACGCTCAAAGCTTTTGCCTGTACACCAGCGATTGCTTGAGAGTCTCCCGGTCCATGTACTTCACTTCCGCGCCCAGCGGAATGCCCTGGGCCAGCCGGGTCACGGCCACGTCCGGGGCGATCTGGGCCGCCAGGTCGCGCACCGAGGTGGCGGTGGCTTCGGCCTCCAGGGTGGCCCCCAGGGCCAGGATCAGCTCCTTCACCCCGCCCTCGGCCAGCCGCGCCCGCAGCCGGCCGAACTCCAGCTGGTCCCGGGTCACGTTGTCCAGGGGGGCGAGCAGGCCGCCCAGCACCAGGTACCTGCCCCGGTAGAACCCGCCGGCCTCGATGGCCAGCAGGCTGTCCCACTCGGCCACCACCATGAGCTGCTCGTCGCTGCGGCCCGGATCCGCGCACACCCCGCAGGGGTCCGTGTCGGACAGGGCCGCGCACCGGGAGCAGAAACACAGGTTCCGGCGCAACTCCAGGATGCTGCGCCCCAGGTCCTCGGCCCGCTCCCGCGGCCAGCGCAGGAGCTCCAGCGCCGCACGCAGGGCGCTCTTGGGCCCCATGCCCGGCAGCCGGGACAGCCGCTCCACCACGTCCCGCAGCGGCGCGGGCAATTCCTGCGCCATCTAGAACATGCCCGGGATGTTCATGCCCCCGGTGACCTGCCGCATCTCCGCGGCCATCATGTCCTTGGCCTTCTTGAGCGCCTCGTTGGCCGCGGCCAGGACCAGGTCCTGGAGCATGGCCACGTCGTTCGGGTCAACCACCGCGGGGTCGATCCTGACCCCCACGAGCTCCTGCGACCCGTTGGCGGTGACCGTGACCATGCCGCCGCCGGCGGTGGCATCCACGGTGCGGGCGGCCATGTCCTCCTGCACCTTGGTGATCTTCTTGTGCATCATCTGCGCCTGGCGCAGCATGTCGTTCATGCCTCGCATCTCGTCCTCCATGGATCAGATTGCGCCTGCAGGGCAACCGCCCGCGGCGTGAAAGGTCGAAAAATCACGACGAACGGTCGGGCCGGGGAACCACGTTCACCACCCGGGCCCCGAAACGCTCCTTGAGCGCAGTGACCGCGGGATGGCCCTCGGCCTCGACCTTGAGGTCCTGGTGGGTCTTGCGCTTCACGTCCGCGTAGCGGAACTCCACGGGCAGCGACGGGCCGAAGTATTCGCCCGCCAGCCGGGCCACCCCGTTCTCGCGGAGCTGGTCGCGGACCGCCTGGTTCTGGCACTCCACCACCACGCCCTCCTCGCCCACCTGGGCGGTGCTCTTCTGGAGGGTCATGGGGCAGGCTCCGGTGCGCTCGGCATAGAAGGCCTTGAACCCCTCCCAGGTGGGGGGGCCGGCGGGAGACGCAGCGGCCGGGGCGGGATCAGGCTCCCGGGCCGGGGGCGTCGCCTGGGGCGCGGCGCGGCGCGCCGGAGGGGCCGCCGGGGCGGCCGGAGCCGGACGCGGCGCGGTCCGGGGCGCGGAGCCCCCTCCGCTCCCCCCGCCTGCTGCCCTCCCGTCCGGGGCGGAAGCCTCCTCCAGGGAAAGGAGCTGGGGCAGGTAGGCCAGGTTGAGCAGGAGCAGCTCCAGGGCCAGGGCCGGCTCCAGGCTGTCCTTGACCCGGCGCTGGCCTTCCAGGGTGAGCTGCCAGCAGGCGTGGATGTGGGCCAGGTCGAAGCGCCTGGCCCAGTCCAGCCAGGCCCGGGCCTCCTCCTCGGACAGGTCCAGGATGGGAAAGGCGGCCTCCCCGGCCTGGGACAGGAGGAACATGGTGCGGAACGAGGAGGTCAGCTCGCGCAGGAAGAAGCCCAGGTCCAGGCCCTGGTCCAGGATGTCCCGCAGCAGGGTGGACACGGCCACGCAGTCGCGGGCTTGCAGGGCCTCCATGAGGGAGAAATAGGTGTCCTGACCGGCCAGGCCGAGCACCCCGCGCACGTCGGCCTCGGTGAGCCGGCCGCCGCCCAGGGCCAGCACCTGGCCGAGCAGGGAGAGGGCGTCGCGCACGCTGCCCGAGCCGCGGCGGGCCACCAGGGACAGGGCGCGGGGGTCGTACTCCAGGCCTTCCCGCTCCATGACCCAGGCGAGCCGGGCCTCCAGCTCCTTCTGGGTGAGCCGGGAGAACACGTAGTGCTGGCTGCGGGAGAGGATGGTGGCCGGAAACTTGTGCGGCTCGGTGGTGGCCAGGATGAAGGTGACCCGCGGCGGCGGCTCCTCCAGGGTCTTGAGCAGCGCGTTGAAGGCCGCCTTGGAGAGCATGTGCGCCTCGTCGATGATGAACACCTTGTAGCGGCATTCCAGGGGCGCGAAGCCCACGTCCTCCTTGAGGCTGCGGATGTTGTCCACGCCGGTGTGGGAGGCGGCGTCGATCTCGGCCACGTCCACCGCGGCGCCCGCCGTGATCTGGCGGCATCGGGAGCACTTGTTGCAGGGCTCGGGGGCCGGCCCCTTCTCGCAGTTGACGGCCTTGGCGAAGATCCGGGCCAGGGTGGTCTTGCCCACCCCCCGGGTGCCGCTGAAGATGTAGGCCGGGGCCACCTTGTCCGTGGCCGCGGCCCGGGAGAGGATGGACCGCACCGTGTCCTGCCCGGCCACGTCGGCGAAGCACTGGGGCCGGTACTTGAGGGTCAGGTGGGAGGCGCTCATGATCCTGGGGAGGCCGGCCGCACTCCGGGGTGCGGCCGGCCC
>JBFMHA010000007.1:0-87186 GCA_040753075.1 Thermodesulfobacteriota bacterium | reverse complement strand
AGAAGGACGCGGAAGGCTTACGCATGAAGGTTCTCCAGTCCGGGGCAGGCCTCGGCCAGGACCGCCAGCAGGCCGGCGCGGTCCTGGTACAGGTGGGCGCGCAGGCCCGCGGCCCGGGCCCGGGCCCCGTTCCCCGGGGTGTCGTCGATGAAGAGCGCCCGGCCGGGCGCGATGCCCAGCCGCTCCGCGACTTCGGTGAAGATCGCGGCCTCGCGCTTGGACTTGCCGTAGCGGTAGCTGTTCACCACCAGGTCGAAATGGTGCAGGAAGCGGTCGCGCGCCTCCAGTTCGTCCAGCCAGTTGGTCTGGTCCGAGAGCACGGCCAGGGTGAGCCCGGAGGCGGCCAGCCGGTCGAGCAGGGACGGCATCCAGTCGCGCAGCACGAACCGGGACAGGACCTCGCGGCGCAGGGCCGCGGGCTCCCCCGCCACGCCGGACCGCCGGGCCAGGTCGGCCCAGAAGGCCGCCTCGTCGGCCTGCCCCACCACCCAGCCGGTGCCCCAGGCCGCGTCGGCCCCGGCGTCCAGCACCGCCTGCGGATCCAGGCCCCGGGACCGGGCGATGGCGTACATCCCCTCCCGGAACCCCTCCTCGGCCAGCACCCCGCCGTAGTCGAAGATGGCCGCGTCGATGTGGGCGCAGCCCGGCACGTCAGTCGCCCTCCACGATGAGGTTGGGCAGTTCGTCCGTGTCGTCGGGCTTGAGCGGGAAGGCCTCGGCCACCAGGTTGCCGCAACGCTCGATGGCCGAGCACAGGGCCTCGGTCCGCCGGCCGGCGCGGATGCCGGCGACCAGGTCCGCGGCCACCGCGTCCCAGGTCTCCTGGCCCACCTTGGCCGCGATGCCGGCGTCGGCCAGGATGCGCACCCGGCGCTCGTACACCGACACGAAGATGAGGATGCCGGTGCGGTCCCGGGTGGCGAACAGTTCGTGCTCCAGGAAGGCCAGGCGCGCGGCCTCGTCCACCTCGAAGGCCATCTCCCTGCGCGAGAGGAACGGCTTGCGCAGGACCGGGACCGCGCCGGCCAGCCCCTGGCCCACGAACAGGCCCATGCCGAACAGGGCCACGAACTCCCAGGCGGCCAGCCCGCCCAGGAAATAGCCCGCGGCCGCGGCCAGCAGGAGCCCGCAGGCCACGGCCGCGGCCAGGGCCGCCCGGGGGTAGCCCGAGGAGGACGGGGCGATGAGCGGAACGATCTCCGCCGAGGTGTTCTTCTCCACCCGACGGACGCAGGCCTCGACCTGCTTCCGCTCCGCCTCGCAGAAAAACGATCCGGCCAGGTCCTTCATGCTACCACCCTCCCGAGGATCCGCCGCCGCCGAAGCCGCCGCCACCGCCGGAAAAACCGCCGCCGCCGAAGCCGCCGCCACCGCCGCCGCCGAAGCCGCCGGGGAAGATGATGAACGGCCCCGTGCCCATCCCCGCCCGGCGGGCGCGGGACACGGGCCGGGCCATGCCGCCCAGCCGGCTCATGGCCGAGAGCGCGCCGAAGACCACCAGCAGGGCGAAGAAGCCCAGGCCCCCGCCCCCGCTGCTGCGGCGGCGCTTGGACTCGGCCTTGAACTCGCCGCGCGCCGCCCCGGCCACGGCCTCGGCCGCGGCGATGAAGCCGCCGTCGAAGTCCCCGGCCTTGAAGCGGGGGGCCATCACGTTGTCGATGATCCGGCCGGCCAGGAGGTCCGTGAGCCGGCCCTCCAGGCCGTAGCCCACCTCGATGCGCATCTTGCGGTCGGCCTTGGCCACCAGGACCAGTGCTCCGTTGTCCCTGCCCTTCTGGCCCAGGCCCCACTTCTCGGCCACCCTGAGGCTGAACTCCTCGATGGAGTCCCCCTCCAGGGACGGCACGGTCAGCACCGCCACCTGGGTGGTGTCGGTGCGCTCCAGGTCGGCCAGCACCGCCTCCACCCGGGCCCGCGCCTCCGGGCTCATCATGCCCGCCAGGTCGTTCACCCGCCCGGTCAGCGCGGGCGGGTCCAGGGCCAGGACCGGAGCCGCCGCGAACAGCAGCGCGGCCAGGACAAGCGCCATGACCGCCGGCGTCGCAGCCAGCCACGGCAAGCACCGGCCGGATGCGACCTTCCGGCTGGCAGCGGCCAGCCAGCCCAGGAATGTCTCAAAAGAACCCGCAGCCGCCAGGCCAGCGCGGCCGGGGCAGGGACTCCCTGCTGCGGCCGGCAGGGCGCGGCGGCCGGGCTCCCTCACCGGCATCAGAACTTCACCTTGGGCGCGGCCTGGGCCGCGGGATCGGCCTTGAAGAACTCCTTGCGCTCCAGGTGCAGGAGCACCGAGTTGGTCAGGCTGTTGGGGAAGACCCGGATGGAGGCGTTGAAGGTCTCCACGGTCTGGTTGTAGCGCTGCCGGGCCACGTTGATGCGGTTCTCGGTGCCCTCCAACTGGTGCTGCAGATCCAGGAAGTTCTGGTTGGCCTTGAGGTCGGGATAGCGCTCCACCACCACCATGAGCCGGGACAGGGCCGAGGACAGCTCGCCCTGGGCCGCCTGGAACGAGGCCAGGGCCTGGGGGTCGCCCAGCTTGGCCGGATCGAGCTTCACCTGGCCGGCCTTGGCCCGGGCCTCAACCACCGCGGTCAGGGTCTCCTTCTCGTGGGAGGCGTAGGCCTTGACCGTCTCCACCAGGTTGGGGATCAGATCCATCCGGCGCTGCAGGGCCGCCTCCAGGTCGGCGTAGGCGCGGAACACCGCCTCCTCCTGCTGCTGCATGGTGTTGTACCCGCAGCCGGGCAGGGCCAGGAGCAGGGCCAGAAGGGGCAGGATCGCGATATACGGACGAAAGCGCATGGGTTCCTCCTTGCATGACGCGCGGGACCATTCCCGCGCAGCACCATCTAAGCACGCGGCGTCACGGTGGCAATGCCTGGGACGCCGGGAGCCGCGAGTCTACCCGAGTGGGCCGCGATTGCAACCCGCGCCGCATTGCCTTGCGCCGGGAGGGTGACTAGTATGGAACTGGCCGCCGGCCCGGAACCGGCCGCGGCCAGGGGGAAAGACGTCCATGGACCCCGTGACCCACATCGCCTCCGGCCTGCTGGCCGGCCGCCTGCTGGCCGACCGCCTCCCGTCCCCGCGCCGGGCCCTGGCCTTCGGCATGCTGGCGGCCTGGCTGCCGGACGTGGACTCCTTCGTGGGCCTGGGACCCGAGCAGTACCTGCGCGACCACCGGGCCTTCACCCACTCCCTGCCCGGCGGCGCGCTCCTGGCCCTGGGCCTGGCCCTGGCCTTCACCCCCCTGGCGCGGCAGGCCGGGACCCGCCGGCTCTTCCTCTGGGGCTACGGCCTGGTGCTGCTCCACGTCTTCCTGGACCTGTGCACCACCTACGGAACCCTGGCGCTCTGGCCCCTGTCCGACGCCCGGCTCTACCTGCCGGCCCTGTTCATCGTGGACCCGTTCCTCACCCTGCCCCTGCTCACGCTCCTGGCCCTCACCTTCCTCCGCAAGGAGAAACGCCGCGCCCTGGCCGTGCTGGGCCTGGCCCTGTGCCTGGCCTACCCCCTGGCCAACCTGGGGGTGCGGGCCGCGGTGACCGCCGAGCTGGAGCACCGCCTGGCCGCCTCGGGCGTGGCCTTCCGGAAGGTGGAGCTCATCCCGGACCTGCTCGCCCCCCTGTGGTGGAAGGCGGTGGTGGACCAGGGCGACACCCTGGCCGCAGCCAGCGTGCCCGCCCTGCTCCCGGCCGGGGACATCCCCCTGGAGGCGCACCGCAAGGCCGACCCGGCCCTGCTCGCCCGGCTCGGGGAGCAGGCCCCCATCTTCCGCACCTGGAGCTGGTTCGCGCTGTACCCGGTGATGCGGGAGTCGCCCGCCAACCCCAGCACGGAAATGACCTTCGAGGACCTGCGCTTCGCGGCCACCTCGCCCCTGGGCCGGCGGCTCTTCCCGGGCTACGACCCGCCCTTCACCCTGTGGGCGCGGCTGAACGGGAACGGCCGGCTGGCCGAGTACTCGTTCCGCGGCGCCAACGGCAACTCGGCCGGCCACCTGACCGACTGACATGGACTGGCTGGCCCTGTCCCTGGCCGCGGCCCTCTGCTCCTCGGGCGAGGCCGCGGCCATGAAGAAGCTCCTGGACGACCGCACCCCGGAGGAGATGGGGCTCACCCCCCTGGTCTTCGCCCTGCCCCTGTGCCTGGCGGTGCTGGCCCTGGCCCGGCCGCCCCTGCCGCCCGCGGGCTTCTGGCTGGACACCGCTCTGCTCATGCCCTTCTCCTTCGCCGGATACGTCCTCTACTGCCAGGCCATCCGGCTTTCGCCCCTGTCCCTCACCCTGCCCTACCTGTCCCTGGTTCCGGTGTTCACCATGCTCACCGGCCGCCTGGCCCTGGGCGAGATTCCCAGCCCGGCCGGCGGGGCCGGGGTGCTCCTGCTGGCGGCCGGCTCCTACGTGCTGAACCTGCGGGAGCGCGCCGCGCACGGGGTGTGGGGCCCGCTCCTGGCCGTGTTCCGGGAGCCCGGGCCGCGGCGCATCCTGGCGGTGGCCGCGCTGTATTCGGTGGTGGCGGTCATCGGCAAGCGGGCCGCGGTGTCGGCCACGCCCTTGGGCTACCTGGCCTGGCTCCCGCCGGTGTATGTCGCCTGCTTCGTCCTGCTGCTCTCGGCCCTGGGCCGGGTGCGGCTGGGCAACATCCTGGCCCGCCCGGGCCGCGGCGCGGCGCTGGGGCTCATCCACTTCGTCCACCTGGCCAGCGGGACCTGGGCGGTGGTCATGACCCAGACCGCCTACATGCTGGCGGTGAAGCGCATGGACGGGCTCTTCGGGGTGCTCCTGGGCCGGGCCGCCTTCCGGGAGCAGGACATCCCCGCCCGCCTGGCCGGTACGGGCCTCATGCTGGCCGGGGCGGCGGTGATCGCGGTGTGGGGGAGGGGCTAGACCCCGAACCGTCTCCTCACCCGCTCCACCGCGGACTGGTGGGCCGTGAGGCCCAGGTCCGGGGGGCGGGGGACCGGGAGGGCGCAGTCCGCGGCGAAGGGGGTCTTGGCGAGCAGGGCGTTGACCGCGTGGACCGCCAGCCGCTCCAGGTTGGCGGCGTCGGCCGCGTTGTAGGCCAGGAGCGTCTCCAGGACCCGGGGGTCGCCCGAGTCCTCGTACTCCTTCCAGAGCAGCACCGCGAAATACCCGTCCATGCCGGTCACGTCGCCGCGGCCGATGCCCAGGGCCTGCTCGATGCGCTTGAGGCCGCCGGACAGGCCCACCTTCTTGAGGGGATAGCGCAGGTCCAGGTGGGCCTGGGGGAAGCGCACGTCGAACTCGGCCTCGATGAAGGGCGCGTCGAAGGTGCGGCCGTTGTAGGACACCAGCAGGTCGTAGCCCATGAGGTCGTCGGCCAGGCGGCCCAGGTTGTCGCCGCGCACGTAGGCGCGCAACTCCTCGCCGTCCCAGATGCAGGCCGTGGTGATGCAGTCCCCGTGGTTCAGGCCGGTGGTCTCGATGTCCAGGAACGCGGCCCGGCCCCGGAAGTCGGGGTACACCCGCCAGCATTCCTCGGAGGGCAGACGGTCCTGGAACCAGCGGGCGTCGCCCTCGGCCAGGGCCGCGGCGGACTCGGCGAGCAGGGGCGCGGCCAGGTTGGCCCGGCCCGGGCTCAGGAGCCCGGCCATGCGCTCCCGGGCCTCGTCCCAGGTGCGCACCCCGGCCTTCCAGAGCTTCTTCTCCGTGGCCGCCCCGACGCCCGGCAGATGGAGGAAGGTATGTCGCAGCATGGCCGCTGCCTACCCGAGACCGGCTCCCGCGGCAAGCGGCCCCGCCGCCGCTGCGGGAAAGCCGGCGCTGTTGCCAAGGCCGTTCCCCTGGGCTAGTCTCGCTCCCATGGACAAGGACTCCATCCTCGCGAAGCTGCACGCCGAACGCGCGGCCATCCGCGGCTACGGAGCGCGCAGCCTGACGCTGTTCGGCTCCTATGCCCGGGGCGAGGCGTCGCCCGGCAGCGACCTGGACTTCCTGGTGGAGTTCGAGGAAGGGCGCGGCCTGTTCCGGGACTATACCGGCCTGGCCCTGTTCCTGGAGGACCTCTTCGGGGTCCGGGTGGACCTGGTCAAGACCCATCTCCTGCGCCCGGAACTGCGCCCCGCGATCCTGGCCGGCCCCCGCCATGCCGCGCAGATCTGACCTCTACCTGAAGGACATCCTCGCCGCCGCGGCCAAGGCCCGCGCGTTCACGAGCGGCCTGGACTACGCCGGGTTCGTCGCCGACGAGCGGACCCTGCTGGCCGTGGCGAAGCTCTTGGAAATCATGGGCGAAGCCGCAGCCCGCATCCCGGAGGAGGTCCGCCGGGACCATCCCGCCGTGCCCTGGCGCAGCATCGCCGACTTCCGCAACCGCCTGGTCCACCAGTACTGGGGCATGGACGCGGCCATCATCTGGGACCTGCTGCGCAACGAGTTGCCCCTGCTCGAACGCGAAGTATCCGCCATTCTCGGCTCAGACTGAGCCCGCCCCCTCCGCGGCCAGCCGGCCCAGGGTCCGCACCCCGTCGCTCAGCTTCTCGTTCCACAGGCCGCCGCTGGACAGGCGGATGAAGTTGCGGAACTCGTCGCGGGTGCTGAACACGTTGCCCGGCACGATGCCGATGCCCGCCTCGCGGGCCTTGAGGAAGAGATCCACCCCGTCGCAGCCCGGGGGGAGCTCCACCCAGAGGTGGCTGCCGCCCTGCGGATCGCTGGCCCGGGTGCCGGGCGGGAACTCCGCGGACAGGCAGTGGCGAAGGCTCGCCACGCTGCGCTGGTTCACCTGGCGCAGGGTCTTCAAATGCCGCTCGAGCCGGCCGCCGGCCAGGTACTCGGCCAGGGCCATCTGCACCGGCGCGGCGGTGCTCACGTTGGTGGAGCTCTTCATCCGCAGGGCCTCGGCCATGAACCGGCCGGGCAGTATCCAGCCCACCCGCCAGCCCGGGGCCAGGGTCTTGGAAAAGGAGGAGCAGGACAGCACCAGGCCCTTCCCGTCGTGCGCCTTGCAGGTGCCGGGACGGCCCGGACCGAAGGGCAGGTCGCCGTACACGTCGTCCTCCACCAGGGGGATGTCGCGCTCGGCCAGGAGCCGCACCACCTCGGCCTTGGCCTCCTCGGGCATGAGGCTGCCGTCCGGGTTGTTGAAGTTGGGGCACAGCACGCAGGCCGCCACCTCGTGCCGGTCCAGCGCGTCGGCCAGCTCCCCGGGGTCCACCCCGCGGCCCGGGTGGGAGCGCACCTCCACGGCCCGCACCCCCAGCGTCTCCAGGAGTTGCAGGAAGCAGTAGTAGGTCGGAGTGGGGATGACCACCGCGTCGCCCGGCCGGGTGAGCACCCGCAGGGCGATGTACAGGGCCTCCATGGCCCCGCAGGTGATGACCACGTCCTCCGGGGCCGCGGCCTCGCCGATGGCCTGGCGGAGGAAGGCCACGTGCCGGCGCAGCTCCATGTGCCCGGCGATGGGGGTGTAGTTCAGGTCGCGCCCGGCCTCCCGGCGCAGCACCCCGGCCATGATCCGGGCGAGTTGCGGCCCGGGCAGCACCCCGGGCGAGGGGCAGACCACGCCCAGGGGCAGCAGGGAGGCGTCGCCCAGGGCGGACAGGGACGCGGCGATGAGGCCCGAGCGGTTCACCGCGATGGGCGGGGCGGGCCGGGAGGGCGCGGAACGCGGCTCGGGCAGGCCGCCCACCCCGCGGCGCACGAAGTACCCGGAGCGGGGACGGGCCTCGATGAGGCCCTTGCGCTCCAGCTCCTGGTAGGCCCGGCTGGCCGTGGCGATGGACACGGACAGGCCCCGGCTCGCCGCCCGCAGCGAGGGCAGCCGCGCCCCGGGCGGGAACTCGCCCGAGGCCAGGCGAGAGAGGATGTGCTGCTCGGCTGCATGGAAGCGCAGGGACTCGGGATCGGACAGGGCCGGGGCTTTGCTCATCTGTATTGGTCCATTTTCATGCAAACTGTATCTGTACACATGACAGATTTTCTGGTCCCCTGCAACGCATATCGGGGATGGACCGTGAACACACGCGGGAGGCGGCCATGGCGAGGCGCGCGGCGATGACGGCGGTGCTGGCGGCGGTTCTGGGACTCGGAATCCTGACCGGCGTCGGCCTGGCCCTGCCCTGGGAGCAGGTGCGGATCGGGCGGGAAGCCCGACGCCTGGCCGACTCGGACCGGGCCGAACAGGTCTTTCTGGCGCGCTGGCGACGCTGCGCCGGCGAATGCCGCCCCCTGGCCCAGCCCCTGTCCCCCTGCGACGCCTGCATCGAGGCCGCGACCGGCCGGGGCATGGACTGCGGCCAGGCCCGGGAGCGCTGCGGCGCGGCCTGCGGACTGGAATAGATGAGGAGGACGATCATGGAAGAGGCGCTGGAGCGGCCGGCCGGCAACTGGGTCGCCGTTGTGCGCGAGTCGGTGCGGCTGGCCCTGCCCATCGTGCTGGGGTACGTGCCCGTGGGGTTCGCCTTCGGGGTGCTGGCGGTGAAGTCCGGGATGTCGGCGCTGAACGCGGGACTCATGTCGGTGTTCGTGTTCGCGGGCTCGGGCCAGCTCATCGCGGTGGGGCTCCTGGCCGCGGGAGCCCCGGCCCTGTCCGTGGTGCTCACCACCTTCGTGGTGAACCTGCGCCACCTGCTCATGAGCGCGGCCCTGGCCCCGCACCTGGCGTCCTGGCCGCGGCGGCTCCTGGCCCTGTTCTGCTTCCAGATGACCGACGAGACCTTCGCCCTGCACCTGGCCCGGTTCCAGCGCGGGGAGCGGGACCTGGCCACGACCCTGGGGGTGAACATGACCGCCCAGGCGGCCTGGGTCGCGGGCAGCGTGCTGGGCGCGCTCTCCGGCTCCCTCATCGGCGACGTGCGGCCCCTGGGCCTGGACTTCGCCCTGCCGGCCATGTTCATCGCCCTGCTCTGCGGCCAGCTCAAGGGCCGGCCCCACCTGGCCGCGGGCGTTTCCGCAGCGGGCCTGGCCCTGCTCCTGCCCCGGCTGGGCCTGGGCCAGTGGAGCGTGCTGGCGGCCACCGCCCTGGCCGCCACCCTGGGCATGGCCGCCGAGTCCGTCATGAAGAAGCCCGCCGCCCCGCGCGGCGCCAAGTGAGGCAGCCATGGACCAGCGCACGATCTTCCTCATCATCCTGGGCATGACCGCCGTGACCTACGGCCCGCGCCTGGCCCCGGCCTGGCTGCTCTCCCGGCGGGAGCTGAACCCCCTGCTGGCCCGCTGGCTGTCCTACGTGCCCGTGGCCGTGCTCGGGGCGCTCACCGCCCAGTCCATCCTGGCCCCGGCGGGCAGCCTGGACCTCTCGGCCGGCAACCTCTTCCTCTGGGCCGCCCTGCCCTGCTTCGCCCTGGCCCTGCGCTCCGGCAGCTTCTTCGGCGTGGTCGCCCTGGGCCTGGCGATCGTGGCCGGGGCGCGGTGCTTCCTGGGGTAGCCCAGCAAACGCTTTTCACCTATGTTCCGCCCATGTGCGGACGGTTCGGGTTCGACATCCCCCGTCAGGTGCTGGCCGAGCACTTCGGGCTGGACGCGGCGTACGAGATCGCGCCGCGGTACAACATCGCGCCCACGCAGGAGGCCCCGGCGGTGCTGCCGCACCCGGACAGCGGCGCGCGGGTGCTGCGCTCCCTGCGCTGGGGCCTGGTCCCTTCCTGGGCCAAGGACGCCAAGGGCGGGGCGCGGCTCGTCAACGCCCGCGCCGAGACCGCAGCCGAAAAACCGGCCTTCCGCGCGGCGTTCAAGCGCCGTCGCTGCCTGGCGCCGGCGGCCGGGTTCTACGAATGGAAGCGGCAGGAGACGGGCAAGCAGCCGTACTGGATTCGGCTGCTGGGCGGCGGACCCCTGGCCTTCGCCGGGCTGTGGGATCACTGGCTGGACCCGCAGTCCGGCGCGACCCTTTACACCTTCGCCATCCTGACCTGCCCGGCCAACCCCCTGGCGGCGACGCTGCACGACCGCATGCCGGTGATCTTGCCCCCGGCGGCCTACGCCGCCTGGCTGGACCCGGCCGCGACCCGGCCGGACCTGGAGGCGCTCCTGGCCCCCTTTCCCGCCGGACTGATGGAGGCCTGGCCCGTGTCCAAGCGGGTCAACAACCCGAGGAACGACGACCCGTCGCTCCTGGACAAGGTGGAGCCGTGAACGCACCCGTCCCCCCTGCGCTTCTGGATCTGCCCCGCTGCCCGGGGCTCAAGCGGTGGACCCGCATCAACGGATACTTCGACGTGGCCGAGGCCCTGGCCATGCAGGAACTGGTGGCGAGCCTGCCGCAGGGCGCGCGGGTGGCCGAGCTGGGGACCTTCCAGGGCCGCAGCGCGGTGGCCATCGCCTGCGCCCTGCCCCCGGGCGGGGTGCTCTTCTGCGTGGACCACTTCGTGAACACCGTGCTGGCCCCGGGCCAGGCCAAGCCGCCCCTGGAGGAGGTGGTCCGGACCAACCTGGCCGCCCTGGCCGCCAATCTGGACGCCTTCGGCGTGCGGGACCGGGTCACGGTGCTCCGGGGCCGCACCCGCGATGCGGCCCAGCGCTTCGAGCCCGGGTCCCTGGACCTGGTGTTCGTGGACGCCGGGCACCAGTACGAGGAGGTCAGCGCCGACCTGGCCGACTGGCACCCCAAGGTCCGGCCCGGCGGCTGGCTGGTGTGCGACGACTATACGGCGGAATGGCCCGGCGTGGTGCGGGCCATCGAGGAAACCAGACTGCCCGGCCAGTTCCTGGCGCCCACCCTGTGGGCGCACCGCAAGCCGGGGAGCTAGAGGTACTGGTCCCGGATCTGCCGGAACAGGGTGAGGAGCATGGGCTCCGGGGCCTCGCGGCCGTCGAGGGTGAGGCCGCGCACCTCCACCACCCGGTTGCCGCTGGGGGTGGTGGTCTCGGCCGCCTCCAGGCGCAGCTCCTGCCGCCGGCCCGCGGCCCGGTCGGTCACGCGCACGGCCAGGACGAAGCCCTCGCCCGCCTGCTCCCAGTCCATGTCCACGTCGCGCAGCGCGTCGGCGTTGCGCTGGATGAGCCCGGTGAACCCCTCCAGGCTCAGGGTGGCCCCGGCCTTGCCGCTCACCCCCAGGAACTCGCCCCGGGAGCGGACCACCAGGGGCAGGCGCAGGAAATCCCGGCCCGGCCGGCTGCGCAGGGGATTGGAGCGGCGGATGAGCTCGGCCAGCCGCGCCTCCAGACGCTCCCGGTCGGCGCGCAGGGCCGCGGCCGCGGCCTCCAGGTCGGCGATGCGCCGCGCCGCGGCCCGGGCCTCGGCCTCCCGCTCCCGGCGCAGGGCGGCAAGCTCTCCCCGGTACAGGGCCTGGTCCGCCAGCAGGCTGTCCAGCCGGGCCAGGAGCCCGGCCATGGGCCCGGACACCCCGGGTTCCGGATCCCGGCCCCGGGCCTTGGCCCGGGAGGCCAGCTCCCGCTCCACCGCTTCCGCGCTCAGGTTCATCTCGAACATCTCCCGGATCCTCCCGAAAACCGCCAGGGCCTCCTGCGGATAGCGCCGGTTGCGCCCCCGGCCCAGCGGCCGGGGCAGGCAGGACTCGAAGCGGTCCCGATAGTAGACCACCGTGGACGGCGGAATGCCGAGCATCCGGCCGATCTCGCGCAGGCTGTAGTGGGGGGTCTTCATGCCGGTTGCTCAGTTGTTCATCACCGCGCAAAACCCATATAGCCCATGGCCTGCCGGGTGTCGAGAAATTTTCTAGAATTTGTCCAGAACACCGGTTTCCCGCCTTTTCCGGCGCATCGCTTGCCCTGCCTCTCCGGCCGGTGTAGTGTAGCGCGGCGTCATCACTGGAGAACCCAGGACAACGGACCCGCATGCCCAGATTCCGTTCCGGCCTGCGCCTGCGCATCACCCTGCCCCTGGCCATCGCCGGGCTCATCGCCCTGGCCTGCCTGGCCGTGCTCGGCCTGAACTACGCCAGCTCCGCCGCGTCGCTGCGCGAGATGGCCTACCGGCTCATGTCCCAGGCCAGCGACCAGACCTTCGAGAAAACCCTGGCCCACCTGGGCCAGGCCGAGCGGCTCCTGCGCCTGAACGCCGCCGCGGCCAAGGCCCCGCTCTTCTCCATCGACTACGCCCGGGCCCTGGAGCAGCGGGAGCGCGTCCGCCAGTTGAGCAGCCTGCTCTCCCTGTACCTGGAGGAGATGCGGGTCAACCATCTCCTGGCCAGCGCCTTCCTGGGCGACGAGGACGGCAACTTCTTCATGGTCAAGCGCATGCCCGACGGCTCGCTCTCCACCCAACACCTGGTGCGGCTGGACAACTCGGCGTCCTGCGCCGCGGCCGCGGTCCGGGCCGAGGAGATGGTGCAGGCCGGCCAGGCCCAGTGGGCCGCCCGGCTCCTGGCCCCCTGCGTGCAGGCCGTGTGGCTGCACCGCGATCCCGGGGGCTCGGTGGTGCGCCGGGTCAAGGATCCCCTGGAGACCATGGATCCCCGGACCCAGCCCTGGTACCTGGCGGCCAAGGCCGCCGGCGGCCTGGCCTGGACCGGAGTCTACCCGGTCAACGCCGAGGGCGACCCGGGCATCGCCGCGGCCGTGCCGGCCTACAGCGGCGACCGCCTGCTGGGGGCGTTCGGCCTGGACATCGCGCTCAAGGACCTCTCCCTGTTCCTCAAGGACCTGCGCATCGGCAAGAACGGCCGGGCCTTCATCGCCACCACCGCTGGCGAACTGGTGGCCTACCCGGACACCGGCCAGCTCATGCAGGGCCAGGGCGAATCCGCCCGGCCCAACACCCTGGACCGCGTGTCCGACCCGGCCCCGGCCGCGGCCTGGGCCGCCCTGCGCGCCGAATGCGGAACCCGGGCCGGGGAGCCCCTGCCCCTGGCCGAACGCACCACCCTGGCCTTCGAGGCCGGCGGCCGCCGCCACCTGGCCATGTTCGCGCCCTTTCCCGGCAGCTACGGCTGGCCCTGGCTGGTGGGAGTGGTGGCCCCGGAGGACGACTTCCTGGGCGACGTGCGCCAGACCGGCCTGCTCACGGCGGGCGCTTCCGCGGGCTTCACCCTGCTGGCCATCCTGCTGGGCCTGCTCATGAGCCGCCGCATCACCGAACCCCTCACCGCCCTGGCCGAGGAGGCCCGCCGCATCCGGAGCTTCGACCTGGACCACGCCGCGGACGTGCGCAGCCCATTCCGGGAGATCCGGCGGATGGCCGACTCCTTCGAGAGCATGAAATCCGGCCTGCGCTCCTTCCGCAAGTACGTGCCGGCCAACCTGGTGCGCAGCCTCATGGATTCCGGCCTGGAGGCCGAACTGGGCGGGGAGAAGCGGGAGCTGACCATCCTGTTCAGCGACATCGCCGGGTTCACCTCCATCGCCGAGACCATGGACCCCCAGGCCCTGGTGGGGCTGCTGGCCGAATACCTGGAGGAGATGAGCGCCATCGTGCACGACCACGGGGGCACGGTGGACAAGTACATCGGCGACTCCGTCATGGCCTTCTGGAACGCCCCGGCCGAGGTGGAGGGCCACCCGGCCGCGGCCTGCCGCGCGGCCCTGGCCATGCAGGCGGCCATGGACCGGCTGCGCGCGGACTGGAGCGCGCGGGGGCTGCCCGGCTTCGCCATCCGCATCGGCCTGCACACGGCCACCGTGCTGGTGGGCAACATCGGCGCGGCCTCTCGCCTGAACTACACCGCGGTGGGCGACGGGGTGAACCTGGCCAGCCGGCTGGAAGGGCTGTGCAAGCACTACGGGGTGGGGTGCGTGGCGTCCGCCACCACCTACCAGGCGGTGTCCGGCGAGGTCCTGGCCCGGTGCCTGGACCGGGTGGCGGTCAAGGGCAAACGCGAGCCCCTGTACATCTACGAACTCATGCTCCCCCGCGCCGCGGCCGCCGCCGCGGACCTGGACTTCGCCACGGCCTTCGAGGAGGGACTGGAGCTCTATTTCATGCGCCGCTTCGACGCCGCGGCCGAGACCTTCGCCCGCCTCCAGGCCCTGCGGCCCGGCGACGGGCCCTGCGCCGCGTTCATCGCCCGCTGCCGCGACTTCGCCGGCCGCGAACTGCCCGAGGACTGGGACGGAGTCTTCCGCATGGAGCAGAAGTAGGCCCGGCCCCTAGTTCTCGCCGCCCTTGCCCTTTCCTTCCTCGCCGGAGGCGTATTCCAGGCAGGCCTTCCAGCGCTCGGAACTGCGCTCGATGGCCTCCCGCACCGCGGCCTCGTCCCTGGCCTTGAACGCCTCGTAGATGGCCTTGTGGTCGGCCAGGGCGATGTCCGGGATGAGCTTCATGGACGTGCCGATGGACGCCTCGTAGAGCTGCATCAGGGTCTCGCCGATGCGCACCACCAGCGGGTTGTGGGTGGCGTCCAGGATGGCCTGGTGGAAGGCCATGTCGTCCTCGGCCTGCTGGGAGCCGCGCCGGATGGCCCGCTCCAGGCGCTCCACCGCCGCCCCGATGCGGGCCACGTCCTCTTCCGTGGCCTGGCGCATGGCCATCAGCGTGTAGGCCGGCTCGAACATGCGCCGCAACTCCAGGACGTCCCGGGACAACTTCCGGGTGAGCAGCAGGTGGAAGGCCATGGAGTCCAGATAGTCGTTGCCCGGAGTCTCCCGGATCATGGTCCCCTGCCCCTGCCGCACCTCCACAATGCCCATGGCCTGGAGCATCTTCATCGCCTCCCGCACGCTGGACTTGCCGACCCCCAGGCTGCGGGTCAGCTCGGTCTCCGAGGGCAAAAAGTCCCCGGGCCCGATCTCCCCGTTGAGCAGGGCCCGCTTGATGCGGTCGATGATCTCGACCACCACCGATCCCTTCTTGAGGGGGGTGGCCAGGGATGCGGTCTCGTGGCGGCGGATGGTCATGGGGCACTCCGGAGTCCTCCCGGCCCGGGGCCGGGGCGCTCCATCTGTTGCGATCCAGGGGCGTTGCGGCGGGCAGCGGCCGTTCCTGCCCGGGGCGGGACGGAGCGGCCATGCCGCCAGTCTCATAGGACCGAAACGCGGCAAAGTCAAAACAGCAGTCAAAAGACAGAAGTCATCTGATGTATGATGTCTTGACTTCAGGCTACAGGTGGGCTTAGGTTTCCGCTGCGTCTCGGAATACGGCCCGGCGGCGTCCTCGCCGAACCGGTCGGCTGCCGAAGCCGGCCAGCGGCTGCCCCCGGGTCCGCCCTCAACAGCCACTCATCGCGGATGCAAGGAGGCGGTCATGCGGACGAAACGGTTCCTCTCCCTGGCCCTGGCGCTCATCTTCCTGGCCGGCCTGCCCGGCGGAGCCCTGGCGGCCAAAACCTACAAGCTCAAGCTGGGCCACACCGGCGCCCCCAACCACCACTACCAGACCATCTGCACCCAGTTCGCGGACCTGGTGAAGCAGCGCACCGGCGGCGGAGTGGAGATCGCGATCTTCCCCGCGGACCAGCTCGGCAAGCAGCTGGAGTCGGTGGAGGGCTGCATGATCGGCACCCATGACATGGTGCTCACCTCGGACACCGTGCTCTCCAACTGGGTGAAGGACATGGGCATCCTGAACCTGCCCTTCCTGTTCAAGGACATGTGGGACGTGCGCAAGGTCCTGGACGGCCCCATCGGCGACCGCCTGGCCAAGAAGATGGAGCCCCACGGCGCGGTGGTCATCGGCTGGTGGGACAACGGCATGCGCCACATCACCAACAGCAAGCGGCCCATCAACGTCCCCGACGACCTCAAGGGCATCAAGATCCGCGTGCCCGAAGGCGAGGTCTTCGTGGAGACCTTCAAGGCCCTGGGCGCCGGCCCCACGGTCATCTCCTTCGGCGAACTGTATTCGGCCCTGCAGCTGGGCACCGTGGACGCGCAGGAGAACCCGCCCGCGCACATCCTGACCCAGAAGTTCTACGAGGTGCAGAAGTTCGTCTCGCGCACCAACCACATCCACCTCTCCTCGCCCCTCATCATGAACAAGGCCCTCCTGGACGGCATGCCCGAGGAGTACCGGAAGGCCATCCTGGACACCGCCCGCGAGCTCGGCCCGGTTCACACCAAGATGGTGGAGGACCTGGAGAAGAAGCAGTGGGAAGAGGTGGCCGCCAAGGGCATGAAGATCAACGACGTCGACAACAAGCCCTTCCAGGAGAAGGTCAAGCCGGTCATCGACAAGTTCCGGACCAAGCTCGACGCCGCCATCATCGACGACATCCAGAAGACCCTGAAGTAGCAAATCCGGCGGCGGGAAGCGCTCCTTCCCGCCGCCTTTTCTCCGTCCTCGCCAACCTGCAACAGGCATCATAAGGAGCATCCCCCATGGCGCACCGCCTGGCCATCATCCCCGGCGACGGCGTGGGCCGCGAAGTCGCGGCCGAGGCTGTCAAGCTGCTCGAAGCCGTGTCCGAGAAGCACGGCCTGGACATGGACCTCCAGTGGCTCCCCTGGGGATGCGACCACTACCTGCAGCACGGCTGCATGATGCCCGACAGCGCCCTGGACACCCTCGCGGGATTCGACGCCATCTTCCTGGGCTGCATCGGCGACGCGGGCAAGGTGCCGGACCACGTGTCCCTGACCATGCTCCTGGCCATCCGCAAGGGTTTCGACCAGTACGTGAACCTGCGGCCCATCACCCTCCTGCCCGGGGTGGCCACCCCGGTCCTGACCTGCACCCCCGAAACCCTGGACATGGTGGTCGTCCGGGAGAACACCGAGGGCGAGTACAGCGCCGTGGGCGGCATCTTCAAGCCCGGCTCGCCGGACGGCTTCGCCCTGCAGACCGGGGTGTTCACCCGCAAGGGCTGCGAGCGGGTCATGCGCTACGCCTTCGACCTGGCCCGCAAGCGCAAGAGCGATCCGGTCCGGCCGGGCAAGGGCATGGTCACCAACTGCACCAAGTCCAACGCCCTGAACTACTCCATGGTCTTCTGGGACCAGGTGTACGCCGAGGTGGCCCGGGACTACCCGGACATCGCCACGGACATGGCCCTGGTGGACGCCATGACCATGTGGATGGTAAAGAACCCCGGGTACTTCGACGTGGTGGTTGCCTCCAACCTCTTCGGCGACATCATCACCGACCTGGGGGCCATGCTCCAGGGCGGCATGGGATTCGCCGCCGGCGGCAACCTGAACCCCGAGCGGCGCTTCCCCTCCATGTTCGAGCCCATCCACGGCTCTGCGCCCAAGTACGAAGGCAAGAACGTGGCCAACCCCATCGCCTCCATCGAGGCCATGCGCATGCTCCTGGAGTTCCTGGGCATGGAGGAGCCGGCCGCGGACCTGCACGCCGCAGTGCGCGCCGCCCTGGCCGCCCGCGAGGTGCGCACCAAGGACATGGGCGGATCGGCCGGCACCTCGGCCATGGGCGACGAGGTGAAACGCAGGCTACTGACCCGCTGAGCATCCGCCCCGGACGGGCCGGAAGGGAGGAGACATGAGGGCGCTGGCCACGTTGAACCGCTTCATCCAGGGGATTTCCGCCGCAGCGCTGGCGGTCATGACCGCCCTGGTCATCATCCAGGTCTTCTACCGGTACGTACTCAAGGACCCGCTGACCGTGACCCAGGAGATATCCGTCTACGCCATGGTCTGGGTGGTGATGCTGGGCTCCACCATCGCGGTGCGCAACCGCACCCACATCGCGGTCACCCTCGTGGTGGACAAGATGCCCCCCGGCCTGCGCCGGGGGGTCACGGCCCTGAGCTACGCCATCGTCCTGGCCTTCTGGCTCGTCATGCTGATCCAGGGATGGAAGGTGGCGGACCGGGCCATGCTCCAGATCTCCCCGAGCAGCGGCATCCCGGTGGGCTGGGTCATGCTCTCCATCCCCCTGTCCGCGGCGGTCTCCATCCTCTACACCCTGGAGCTGTTCCTGGCCGACGTGGTCCGGGGCGCGAATCCGGGAAGGGAGGGCTAGCGCCGTGGTCACCACCCTGTTCATCGCCTTCTTCGCCATGCTCTTCCTGGGCATCCCCATCGCCGTGTGCCTGGGCATCGCCTCCCTGACGGCCATCCACTTCGGCAGCCACCTCCCCTTCCTCATCCTGCCCCAGAAGCTGTTCAACGGGGTGAACAGCTTCCCGTTCATGGCCATCCCCCTGTTCCTGCTGGCCGGCAACATCATGGCCGAGGCCAAGATCTCCGACCGCCTGGTGGCCCTGGCCGCCATCCTGGTGGGCCGCTATCCGGGCGGCCTGGCCCACATGTCCACCGGGGCCTCGGCCTTCTTCGGGGCCATCTCCGGCTCGGCGCCGGCCACCACCGCGGCCATCGGCTCCATCATGATCCCGGCCATGGTCAAGAGGGGCTACGGCAAGGGCTACTCCGCCGCGGTGGTGGCGGCCTCCGGGGCGCTGGGCCTGATCATCCCCCCCAGCCTGACCATGGTCATCTTCGGGGTCATGGCCGGGGCCTCCATCGGCGACATGTTCCTGTGCGGCATCGTGCCCGGGGTGCTCATCGCCATCGCCCTCATCGGCATCAACTACGCCATCGCCCGCCGCCGCGGCTACGCGCCCGAGGAGCCGGCCTCGGGCCGCCGGGCCCGGGCCGTGGTCAAGGACAGCCTCATCGCCCTGGTCATGCCCGGCATCATCCTGGGCGGCATCTATTCCGGGGCCTTCACCGCCACCGAGTCCGCGGCAGTGGCCAGCCTCTACGGCCTGATCGTGGGCTTCGCGGTCTACCGCAACCTCACCCTGAAGAGCCTGTACTCCATCCTCAAGAGCACCGCCGAGAGTTCGGCCCTCATCATGTTCCTCATGGGCACCGCCAACCTCTTCGGCTACATCATCACCGCCGAACAGGTGCCCCAGGGCTTCGCCGCCTTCGTCATGGCCATCACCCAGAGCCAGACCGTGGCCATGTTCCTGGTGCTGGGCCTTCTTCTGGTGGTGGGCTGCTTCCTGGACAACGTGGCCGCCCTGGTGCTCCTGGTGCCCACCATGATGGGCATGGTGGAGTCCATGAACATCGACGTGGTCTATTTCGGGGTGTTCACCATCATCGCCCTGGCCGTGGGCCAGTTCACCCCGCCGGTGGGCCTGAACCTGTTCATCGCCTCCAACATCGCCGGGGAGAAGCTCGAAACCGTGAGCCGCCGGGTGGCCCCCTACATCCTGGTCTACGTGGCCATGCTGGCGCTGTTCATCCTCTTCCCGGGCCTGCTCACCTTGTTCCACTAAGCGGCGCAAGACGCCAAGGAGGTTCCCCATGGGCAAAGTGGTCGTGCTCACCACCGGCGGCACCATCGCCAGCGTGAACAGCGCCCAGGACGGCCTGTACTCCTCGGGCCGTCTCACCGGCGGCCAGCTCCTGGCCATGCAGGACCTGGGGCTGTCCTGCCCGGTGGACATCGAATCGGTGTTCCAGCTGCCCAGCAACCACCTGACCTTCGAGCTGCTCCTCGAACTGCGCGACCGCGCGGCCGAGGCCCTGGCCAACCCGGAGGTGGACGGGGTGGCCATCACCCACGGCACCGACACCCTGGAGGAGTCCTGCTATTTCCTGGACCTCACCCTGGACAGCGACAAGCCCGTGGTCATGACCGGGTCCCAGCGGGTTCCCTCGGAGCTGGGCACGGACAGCTTCGTGAACATCCGCCAGGCGGTCCTGGCCGCTGCCTCGCCCCAGACCCGGGGCATGGGCGTCCTGGTGCTCTTCAACGAGCGGCTCTACACCGCCCGCCGGGTGCGCAAGGCGCACTCCTTCAACCCCCAGGCCTTCACCAGCTTCGGCTACGGCTACGTGGGCTACGTGGACAAGGCCGACGTGTCCGTCTACCAGAGGCCGATCGCCAGGGAATGCCATGCCCCCCGGCCGCCCTTCCCCCGGGTGGAGATCTTCAAGGCCACCCTGGGCGGCGACGGCGCGCTCATCGACGCCGCGACCGCGGCCGGAGCCCAGGGCCTGGTGCTGGAGGGCGAGGGCCGGGGCCACATCCCGCCCGCGGCCTGCGAGGCCGTGTCCCGGGCCGTGGCCCAGGGAGTCAAGGTCATCGTCACAACCACCTGCGAGGAGGGCCGCGTCTACCCGGTCTACGATTTCGCCGGCGGGGTGCGCGACCTCACCGCCCGCGGGGCCATTCCCGGCGGAGACTACGACGCCAAGAAGGCGCGGGTGAAGCTGGCCGTGCTCCTGGCCGCCGGGGTGCGGGACGACGCGGCCCTGGCCGCAGCCTTCGCCCGCTAACCCGGAGGCCGGCGTCCCGGACATCCCTTCGCGCGCCCGGGACCGTTTTCCTGTGGCGTTCATGCCGAGTTGTCGGTATCCTATGGGTTCTTCCTTACCGGAACACCCCGAGGACTACCCCGCACATGCCCACCCTCCGCGTCAGCACGAGCCGGCTCCGCCACAACCTGGCATATGTGAAGGGCCTGTGCGACAGTCGGGGCGTGTGCCTCATGGGCGTGGTCAAGGGTTGTCACGCCCATTCCGGCATCTGCCGCCTCTTTGCCGAGGCCGGGATCGCGGTAATGGGCGCGGCCCGGGTCCGGCACGCGTCCCCCATCGCCGCGACCGGCGCCGCGCCCTGGATGGTGGCCCTGCCCCCGGTGCACCGGGCCATGGACGTGGTGCGCCACTTCCCGGTGAGCTTCAACTCCGAGGCCGAAGCCCTGGAGGCCCTGTCCCGCGCCGCGGCCAAGGCCCGGATGCGGCACGAGGCCATGCTCATGGTGGAGGTGGGCGACCTGCGCGAAGGCGTCATGCCCGGCCAGGTGGTGGACGCCGCGCGCCGCTGCCTGGAGCTGGAGCACGAGTTCTTCGGGTTCAAGGGCCTGGCCGCGCACTTCGGGTGCTTGAGCGGGCTCATCCCCACCCCGGAGAGCGTGGAGCGGCTCATCCGCGCCGGGGAGGCGGTGGAGGCGGCGCTGGGCCGCCGGCCCGAGACGCTCTCGGTGGGCGGCTCGGACTTCCTGCGCCTGCTGGAGGCCGGCCCGCTGCACCCGGGCATCAGCCAGGTGCGCATGGGCTACGCCGTGCTCCAGGGCAAGCACCCGGACTCCCTGGACGGCCATCCCCGCCTGGCCCCCGACGCGGTGCTCTTCGAGGCCGAGGTCCTGGAGGTCAAGGACAAGCCCTCCATGCCCTTCGGCATCACCGGCATCAACGCCTTCGGCGAGCGGCTCACCTTCGTGGACCGCGGGGTGCGCAAGCGCGCGGTGCTCGGCTTCGGCGCCCTGGAGACCGAATCCCGCGGCCTCACCCCGGCGCTCCCGGGCATGGAGCTCATCGGGTTCAACTCCAACTACTCGGTGTACGACGTGTCCGACTGCCCGGTGGAGGTGCGTCCCGGCCAGCGCCTGCGCTTCCGCATGAACTACAAGGCCATGGCCCTGGCCTTCCACTCCGGGCTGGTGGACAAGGTTCTTGAGGACTGAACCGCCTGATTTCCCTCCGCCCGCCCCTTTCCTCTTGTCCGGCTTTGTCCTATAAGTCCTCAAAGTATCATGGCCTCCGATCCCGTACATCCCCAATCCGCAAAGGGGGACCGATGAAGACCGCGCTCCGCGCCGCGCTGCTGTGCGCCCTCACCCTCTGCCTCCTGGCCGGCACGGCCCTGGCCGGGGCCCACGACTCCATGCCCTTCGCGCCCAAGAAGAAACCCTCCGGTGGCAAGTGGCGCATCGGCTACCTGGAGGGCGGGCCCTACATCCAGTACCAGCAGACGCTGCGGGCCACGGTCCTGTCCCTGGCCAAGCTGGGCTGGATCGCGCCTCTGGAGATTCCCGAGTTCCCCGACACCGAGGACACCATCGAGATGTGGAAGTTCCTCGCCTCCAAGGTGAAGAGCGACTACCTGGAGTTCGTGGAGGACGCCCATACCTGCTCCAACTGGGACGACAAGCTCCGGGAGGAGAACGCGGCCAAGGTCCTGGCGCGCCTGTCCGGCAAGGCCGACCTGGACCTCGTCCTGGCCATGGGCACCTGGGCCGGCCAGGACCTGGCCAACAGCAAGCACCGCACCCCCGTCGAGGTCCTGTCCACCTCCAACCCCCTGGACGCCAAGATCATCGCCAGCCTGGAGGACTCGGGCCTGGACCACGTGCACGCCCGCATAGACCCCGACCGCTACAAGCGCCAGGTGCGCCTGTTCCACGACATCGTGAACTTCACCCGCCTGGGCATCGTGTACGAGGACACCCTGGCCGGCCGCTCCTACGCCGCGGTGGACGATGTGGAGCTGGTGGCCAAGGAGCGGGGCTTCGTCATCGTGCCCTGCACCACCCCCCTGGACGTGCCCGACTCCAACCTGGCCTACAGCAACCTCCAGGCCTGCCACGACAAGCTGGCGGACAAGGTGGACGCCCTGTACCTCACCGAGAACGGCGGCATGCGGGCCGACCGCATGCCCGAGCTGCTGGCCCCGGTGTTCAAGAACAAGACCCCAACCTTCTCCCAGGCCGGGTCCGACGACGTTCGCTTCGGCGTGCTCCTGTCCATCGCCCAGGCCGGGTTCAAGTACGTGGGCGAGTACCACGCCAAGATCATCGGCCAGATCCTCAACGGCGCGCAGCCGCGCAAGCTCTCCATGATCTTCGAGGACCCGCCCAAGATCGCCATCAACCTGAAGACCGCGGAGCTCATCGGCTTCGACCCGCCCGTGGACATCCTCATGGCCGCGGACGAGATCTACGAGAACATCGAGAAGGCCAAGTAAGGCCTTCCGGCGCAACGGAACAGAACGCCGCGCCCCCGAAAGGAGGCGCGGCGTTCGTTTCCAGGTTCTTCGCGGGAGTTCGGGAAGCCCGGACGGGCCGATTCCGAGATGCAACCGCGAACTCAAGAAGAGTTTTCTTCCGAGAATGCAAAGGCTCGCCGTTGCATTCCCGGCCGTGCCTTCTCCCTGACCTGCGTCAGCGTCCGGGGCGCAGCGCATGCGCCTTGCCGGAATACCCGGAAGGGCTTTACGCGGGGATGTCCAGGATGGCCGGCCCGCCGGGACCGGAGGCCGGGGCCGCAACCGCGCGCCAGTCCTGGTCGCGCTCGGGCAGGGGCGTGAACTCGGCGTAGAGTTCGGCCAGCCCGGCGCGCAGGGCCTCCTCCAGGGTCATGGCCCCGCACTGTTCGACCATGGCGCGGGCCAGCCCGCCCGCGGCCAGGATCTCCACCGGCCCGGCCGGGTACAGGCTGCCTTCGGCGAAACGGGAGAACAGGAATTCCGGCCCGGCGGCCAACTCCCCGGCCGGGGCCGCGGCCACCGCCCGGGAGCGCTCGGCGTCCCCGACAGAGGCCAGGGCCGCGGCCAGGCCCCGCCGCATGGTGGGCAGGTAGTCGGCCTGGTACACCCCGCCCAGGCAGCGCACCCCCCTGGCCAGGGCCAGACAGCCGTAGGCCGCGAACAGCCCGGGAAGGATGCGGCCCGCGGCCAGGGCCGCGACGAGGGACTCCGCGGCCAGCTCCACCTCCACCGCCTCCTCCCCCAGGCCCCGGCCGCGCAGCCAGGTCCGCCCCGCCTCCCGGGCCAGATGCAGGGGAACCTTGCGGCCCTTGCCGTCCCGGCCCCAGAAAAACGCCGTACCGCTGCCGCGCAAGGCGTCGGCGCCCTGCCCGTTCCCCTTCCCGGCCGCCAGCCCGGCCAGCCGCTCCAGATCCCAGCAGCCCACGGCCCGGTCCAGGGACTCCAGCACCGCGCCCCGCAGCCCGGGGTCCAGGAGCACCGCATGGAACAGGCTGCGCGGGTCGGCCAGGTCACGGGCCAGGAGCCGGGCGGCCAGGCGCTCCAGCTCCAGGTAGACCAGGCGGGAGCCGTTGCCCGCCTCCGGGTCCCGGAACAGCCGGCCCCAGAGCCGGGAGTTGAGCACCGCGGCCTGGTCCGAATAGCAGGGCAAGGACAGCACCGCCGGGTGGCCGTAGTCCTCGGCGAGGATGACGTCCAGCGCCCGGGCCTCGGCCCGGCCGATGCTCCCGGCCTGAAACAGGCCCGCGGCCGCGGACCTGGCCCGGACCAACTGCTCCCGGGTCAGGGGAGGCGCGGCCAGGACCTGGGTGTACCGGTACTTCCAGGGGAAGAGCGGGACCTTGAGTCCGGCCGGCCAGGCCCGGGAATCATCCTCCGGGCCCGGGGCCGGCCGCCGGGCGAGCAGGACGCCCCGGGGAAAGGTGAAGCTGCCCAGGGGCACCGCGCCGCAGGCCAGCACCGGCACGGCACGGCCGGATGCGTCCCCGAGCAGGGCGGGCAGGGCCGTGAGCAGGGTGCCCTGGACGGACTGGGCCAGGAAATCCGCGCCATGGTGGTTGGCGGTGAGGACCGCGGGATGGACGTCCAGGGCGCGGACCAGGGCCTGGGCGGCATCCGGCCCGAGCAGTCGCCGGGCCTCGGCCCCGGCCTCGTCCAGGAGGTCGTCGCGGGACTGCAGGCCCGGCCCGGCGGGGGCCAGGAGAGCGGCGGCGTAGTCCGCCAGGCGCTCGCGGCCGTGCTCCCGGACTGCGGCCGCGGTCCCGGGCAGGACCGCCAGCACCCGGCCCAGCATGGCTGCGGCGCGGTCCATGCCGGATGCGGCCTAGTGCTTCTCGTCCGTGGTGACGACCGCGCCCTTCTCCCGGACCATGAACAGGAAGAGCAGGGACACCGACAGGTAGAGCACGCCGGCCGAGGCGATGCCCTTCTCCATGCCCAGGGACACGATGATCCAGCCCAGGGCCAGGGGTCCCAGCACCTGGCCGATGCGCTCCAGGGCGTTGGACAAGCCCATGGCCACCCCGTGCCCGACCTCGTGGGTCACCTTGAGGTTCAGGGCGAAGGCGTTCTGGGCCGCGAAGCCCAGGCTGGAGGACACGCCCAGCATGAGCGCGGCCAGGCCGGTGACCAGGAGCCCGCCCTGGAAGAAGTAGCCGGTGAGCGCCAGGGCGCCGATGACCCCGGACAGGAAGATGAAGATCTTCTTGTTTTGGGAGCGGTCCACGAATCGGCTGATGCTGGGGGCCATATAGATGAGGCACACCCCGTAGATCATGAGCACCCGGCCGATGTCCGACTGGTTGGTGCCGATGCGGTTCAGGTACACCGGGATGAGGAAGTTGATGAAGCCCACCAGGATGAGCGCGCCGGGCATGATGTTCATGATGATGAGCCCGAGCACGTTGCGGTTGAACAGGAACTTGCGGACCTGGGCCGCGGAGATGGCGGGCGCGGGTTCGCTGGCGTCCCGCTTTGGGCGGTGGAAGGAGCCGCGCAGCACCAGGAAGACCACCGCCAGCATCAGCAGCATGAGCACGGCCGAGGCCAGGAACACCGGCCGGAAGCCCAGGCGGTCGGCCAGCATGGCGCCGGCCGCCCCGCCGCACAGGCTGCCGGCGTACACCCCGGCGAAGAGGTGGGTGATGCCCTGGGCCCGGTTGCGGGATCCGGTGTTGTCCACCACGAAGCCCTCGGTGGCCATGAGGGCCAGGCCGTAGCCCGCGCCCACCAGGCCCCGGGCCATGATGAACTGGAGCGCGTTCGGGGCCAGGCCGGAATACACGTAGCCCGCGCAGGCCAGGAACGCGCCAGCGAAGAAGGGCTCGAACCAGCCCCGGCGGTCGGTCCATACGCCGGACACCAGCACCATGGCCCCGGCGAAGAACATCTCCGCCGAGATGGGCAGGCCCATGATCACCTCCTCGGACAGGCCGAGCAGGGGCTGGTAGATCTGCTCCATGTGCAGGGGGATGAAGGAGATGCACATGTCCATGGCGAAGAGGAACAGGAAGGCCACCGGCCGGATGATGGCGTAGCGGTGGTGGTCGTCCTCCGCGGAGACCGCGGCCGGAGCCGCCCCCCTGGTCTGCTCGCGCAGGAAGATGAGGAAGATGATGACCAGCTCCAGCAGGAAGAGGATGGCGATGACCCCCACGGTCACCGAGTCCAGGATGATCTCCCGCACCTTCTCGGCGATGACCTTCTGGGAGAGCTCCACGCGCAGTTCGCCCTGCTTGGCGTGGGCCCCGTCCTTGGAGGTCTTGATGAGCGAGACGGCGATGTCCCCCGCCCCGGCGGTAGCGGCGAAGGTTCCGGCCCGCACCGCCACCGGCCCGTTCGCATCGGCCCGGTAGAGCACCCGGCCGTCCTGGCCCATGATGCTCATCTGGGCGATCTCCGGGGTCACGGCCAGGATCTTGGACATGTACACGTCCATCTTGCTCAGCCGCTCCACCGACAACCCCTTGGACAGGAGATAGTCCACGTCGGACTTGAGCAGCCGGGCCACCTTCTCGGTGTTGGTCCGGGTGATCTCCAGGAAGTTGTCCCGGAAGGTCTGCACGTTGTAATACGAATAGACGCACTGCGACCCGCCCAGGGCCAGCACCAGGATGAGGTAGAGCCGGACCTTGGAGAAGCGGCCCGGGTCCAGGGGCAGGAAGAAGGTGAGCAGCACCCCGAGCACCGCGGCCGCGGCCAGGGTGATGAACGCCAGCACGTCCACGTTCTCCAGGATGATGGTCTTGAGCTTGGCCTGCACCAGGTCCGCGGGGAAGGCGAAGACCACCAGGCCCTTGACCGCGGCCGGCTCGTCCCCTTGCGCCTGCACCTCGATGGGGAATTCGACGTAGTAGGCGTCGCCGGCCTTGTAGTCCATGTGCCCGCCGCCGGCGGACAGGGTCTTGGCCTCGGGCCCGGCCAGGTCCGGCCACTGCTGCCCGATCCGGGAGTCGTCCAGGCTGTAGAGCACCGCGCCCTCGGTGGAGACCACCATGATGTTGGACAGGTCCGGCAGGTCGGCCCGCACGTCCTCCATCATCCGGGTGATGCCGAAGAAGCGCTCCAGGGGCTTGCCGTAGCGGATGGACTGGGCCACCTGGGAGCGGAAGGCGTTGGCCACCACCTGGTAGCGGGCGATGAGGGAGTTCAGGGAGAGCTTCTCCAGGGAGGAGACGGAGAGCCCGCCGTTGAAGGCCATGGCCAGCACGAGGATGGCCAGCGTGGTGAGGAGGAGCTTGAGACGGGTGGCGGCGTGCCCTTTCATGGTGCGGTCCGGGGGTTGAGGGCTGGGGACGCGAAAACGGGCCTAACGGCCCAGCTTTGTTTATCGTCCAAAGAAAAGCCAAATCGCAACGCAAGTCAACCGGAAAGAGCCGCGAACGGCTCCGCCGCCGCGGAATCCCGCTTGACTTTCCCGGGGCTTAGGCCCCAAGTTGGAGCATCGCGGCCCGGCGCGCCGGGTCCGGGACCGGTCGCCATGCACGCCACACTGAGCAACCTCTGGGACATCCGCCCGGGCGAGGGCCGGCCCCTGGCCCTGGGGGCGGCCGCCACCTTCTGCCTGGGCGCGGGGCTCCTCCTGCTCTACGCCGCATCGCGGGCGGTGTTCCTCTCCCATTACCCCTCCAGCGACCTGCCCTATGTCTACGTGGGCGTGGCCCTGGGCACGGTGGCCATGTGGCTGCTCTTCACCCTGTTCGAACGCCGCCTCTCCCCCGAGGCCCTGGCCGCGGGAACCCTGGCCCTGCTCGTGGTCAGCCTGGCCGGGCTGCGGCTGTGGCTGGCCCGGGATCCCTCGGGCTGGCCGCCCCTGGTCCTGGCGGTGTGGTTCGACGTGGCCTACATCCTCTCGGGCCTGGCCTTCTGGGGCCTGGCCAACTCGGTGTTCGACCTGGCCCAGGCCAAGCGCCTGTTCGGGCTCATGGGCGCGGGGGAATTCCTGGCCGTATGCCTGGCCGGCCTGGCCACCCCGGCCCTGGCCCGGATTCTGGGCGCGGCGGACCTGCTCTGGCTGGCCGTGGGCTGGCTGGGCGCGGCCCTGGCCTGCACTGCGGCCCTGGGCCGGGCCGGCCGCTCCCTGCGCCCGGCCCGGGAAAAGGAGCGGACCCCGGCCGCCGGTCGGCCCGGGCCCCAGTTCGGCGTGGCCTTCTCCGACCGCTACGTGACCGGTATCCACCTGCTGTGGGCCGTGGGCATCGCCGGGCTCTTCCTCACCGACCTCATCCTGAACGCCCAGGCCCAGGCCCACGCCCCCAATGCCGAGCACATGGCCGGGTTCTTCGGCTGGTTCTACGCCCTGGCCGCGGCGGTGGTGCTGCTCCTGCGGGCGGTGGCCGCGGGGCGCATCATCACCGGCCTGGGCTCGATCAACTCCCTGGTGCTCCTGCCCGGGGCCCTGGTCCTGGCCTGCATGGGGGTCGCGGCCTCGACCTCCTGGGCCTCGTCGGCCAGCCCCCTGGTGTTCTGGCTGGCGGTGAGCCTCAAGCTCCTGGACTACGTGATCCGCTCCAGCTTCTACCGGCCGGCCTTCATGGTCCTGTACCAGCCCCTGGCCGCGGGACGCCGGCTGGCGGCGCAGGCCTCGGTGGAGGGTCTGGCCGAACCGGTGGCCGTGCTGGCGGTGGCCGGGCTGCTCCTGGCCCTGTCCCGGGGCTCCCTGCTGGTCCTGGACGCGGTCAGCATCACCTACCTGCTCATGGGCGTGCTCGTGATCTGGCTGCTGTGCATCGCCGGGGTGCGTCGGGGCTACAACCGGACGCTGCTCGCCGCCCTGGGCGCCCGTCGCCTGACCAACGGCGACGGACAGGCCCAGGACCGGCAGAGCCTGGCCCTCATCGCCCGGGGCCTGGCCAGCGACAAGCCGGGGGAGGCGCTCTCGGCCATGGACATCCTGGCCCGCCACGACCCCGACGCCCTGCGGCCGGCCCTGGCCGGTCTCCTGGCCCACCCCTCGCCCGAGGTGGTGCGGGAGGCGCTGGTCCGCATCGAGGCCCTCCGGCCCGCCGACGCCCTGCCCGCGGTGCGCGGGATCCTGCGCCGGCCTCCGGACCCGGCCGTGGCCGCCCTGGCCCTCAAGGCCTACGGCGCCCTGGCCGAATCCGAGGCCCTGGAGGGGCTCCTGGTGTTCCTGGACGACCCGGACCGCACCGTGGCCCGCGGGGCCATGGTGGCCCTGCTCCGGCACGGGGGCATCGAGGGCGTGCTGGCCGCGGGCGGCCGGCTCATGGCCCTGCAGGCGTCCCCGGACGAGGCGGACCGCGAGGCCGCGGCCCTGGTCCTGGGCGAGATCGGCCAGTCCGGGTACTACCGGCCCCTGGCCCCGCTCCTGGACGACGCGAGCCCCCGGGTCCGGGCCGCTGCCCTGGCCGCGGCAGAGCGCCTGGGCAACCCCCGCCTGGCGTTCCGGGTCATCGCCGGCCTGGGCCGACGGGACACCGCGGCCCTGGCTGTCCGCGCCCTGGCCGCCATGGGGCCGGAGGCCCTGCCCGAGATCGTCTCGGCCTTTGCCGATCCCGGCCTGGACCGCCCCGCCCGCATCGGCCTGGTGCGAGCCGCCGCGCGCCTGGCCGGGGACGCGGCCCGGGACTTCCTGCTGGGGCTGGCGGAGCACCCCGACGCCGGCCTGCGCCGGGAGGCGCTGGAGGCGCTGGAGGACCGGGCACACCAGGCCGCGGGCAAGGACGGCCGGGAATGGGTCCTGGGCCGCCTGGCGGCCGAGGCCAAGTCCGCCACCTGGCTGGCCGCGGGACAGGCCGCGGCCGGAGCCCGGGAGGAGACCGAACTCCTGGCCCGGGCCCTGGGCGACGAGCTTGGCGAAGCCAGGGCCAGGATGCTCGCCCTGCTCGCCTTCCTTTCTCCGCCCGGCGCGGTCGCCCAGGCCCGCACCCGGCTGCGCCACCCGGCCCGGGACCAGCGGGCCATCGCGGTGGAGCTCCTGGAGAGCCTGACCCCGCCCGAAGCCCGGCGCTTCGTCCTGCCGCTGCTGCGCGGACTCTCCCCGGAAAAGCTGCACGCCGCCCTGGCCCAACTCTTCCCGCTCAAGATCCCCTCCCCGGCCGGCCTGGTCTCGGGCGTGCTGCGCCGGGACGACGGCGCGGTGGGCGCCTGGACCCGGACCGCGGCCCTGTACGCCGCCGGCCTCCTGGCCGAGCCGGCCCTGGGCGCCGCGGTGCGCGAGGCCGACCTGCCCGGAGACCCGGCCTTTGCCGAGACCCGGCAGTTCGCCCTGGCCAGGATGCGCTCCGCCCCCCCAGCCCCTCCCGTCCCCTTTGACGCGCCGGACGGACCGGCGTAATCACCGGAAACCCCGCGAGGTCGCCTGCGCATGCTGCTCACCGTGGAACGCGTCCTGCTCCTCTCCGGCGTCAACATCTTCGCCGAGCTGGCCGGCCACGTCCTGGCCGAACTGTCCGCGTCCTTCGAGGAGGTGGAGATCCCGGCCGGCGAGGACGTGTTCGCCAAGGGCGACTACGGCTCGAGCATGTACGTGGTGGCCGCGGGACGGGTCCGGGTGCACGACCGGGACCGGGAGCTGGCCGTGCTCGGCCCGCGCGAGGTCTTCGGAGAACTGGCCGCCCTGGATCCGGAGCTGCGCTCGGCCACGGTCACGGCGCTGGAGGACGTACTGCTCCTGCGGCTGGACCACGAGGCCCTCTACGACCTCATGTCCGGCCACGTGGAGCTGGCCAAGAACGTGATCCGCTTCCTCTGCCGCCGCTACCGCGAAGGCGCTGCGGCCCCTGACGACTCCTGTTGAGCGACCTTGCGGCGCACCCGGCCGCAGTTTGCATTATCTTCCAATTTCTCCCATACTCTTGTACGATTCCCTCTGACTCCCCCGCCCGCCACTTCAACCGGAGCCACCGCCATGCCCCAGCCGGTCGCCGACCTGGACCCGAACTTCCAAGACCGGGCCATGAGGCTCATCGAGGACGCCAAGACCAAGGCCATGTCCAACTACAAGATCGGGCCCTCGGTGCAGGGCTACCTGTTCACCACGGACTTCAAGGAGAAGGTGGTGACCACGGTGGTCAACGTGGGCGTGGGCGTGGGCAAGACTCTGGCCGCGGCGGCCATCATCGCCGCCGGCGTGTCCAGCGCCGCGGTGACCTTCGGCATCGGCCCGGTCATCGGCGTGGTGGTGGGCTTCGCGGTGGCCAAGGGCCTGGGCGAGGCCAAGTACCAGTACAAGACCTACAAGCTGCGCAAGGGCATCGAATACGATCCCTCCGGCGACGACAAGATCACCGAGCCCTCCCTCATCGAGCCCGCGGTGATGAAGATCCAGCGCAAGCTGGACCGGGTCGGACGCCGCCACGCCATGCTCAAGGGCGGGCACAAGGGCCGCTGGAACAAGTTCCGGCACATGAAGACCGCCATCAGCTCGGCCTTCAAGTCGGACATGAAGCCCGCCGAGCAGTTCCCGGGCCTCAGGGGATCGAGCCAGTCCTGGGCCAAGGACCGCGAGCTCAACGAACGGCTCCTGGAGCTCAACTACTACTCCCAGATGCTGGGCAACTTCATCAACATCACCCTGGACGCTGTCATCAAGGAGCGCGACCGCTACATCGACTACGCAGACCTCATCTTCGCCCACGTGGTCCGACAGGTCCACTACACCGGCAACCACATGAAGTGCGGCAAGGACTGCTATACCATGCCGGAGCAGGAGTTCAATGACCGGATGCGCAACTACTACCTGCGCATGTTGCGCACTCCCGGGCTGCAGATCTCCTCCAAGGTGGACCCCAACACGGTTATGCAGTTCTACGCGCAGCGGCTCACCGCCTGGAACAAGCTGGGCGGCACCGACACCCTGATCCAGAACGTGACCTCGGCCCAGACCGTGGGGCAGCCGCCCGAGCAGGACAAGAGCTTGAAGGAGATGGCCAAGGAATACGCCCTGGACAAGGTCAAGCCGGCCAAGGACGAATCCGACGTGGAGCGCTACATGGACAACCCCCTGGTGTCCAAGATCGTGGACACCGGCCTGGGCAAGCTCACCGAGGTCATGGTCCCGCTGGAGGGCTCCATCCAGGACGTGGAGGGGGGCAAGACCTTCATGGGCATGGCCCTGGAGCAGACCGGCTCCGTCACCGGGGCCACCGTGGGCGCGGAGTTCGCCAGCGCCGGGGTGGGCGAGGTCCTGAACCTCACCGTGAGCGAGGTCAAGGATTCGGTGAAGAAGCGGCTCATCAAGCGCGCGGTGCTCAAGAAGAAGGACCGGGCCTTCAACCTGCTCTCCGCCCAGACCGCCAGCCAGGACGAGGCCCACCGCGCCCTGGAGGAGTTCAACAAGAAGGACAAGGACGTCATGTCCCGGTCCGAGCGGGTGGCCCAGAAGATCTACTGGTACCTGCACAAGATCCACAAGATCGAGACCGAGTTCAAGACCAAGCAGCTCGCCCACCTGGCCTCCCCGGCCAACTTCGAGATGAGCAGCTTCGAGACCTGCAAGGACGCCAAGAACGTGGCCTACACCCTGCACTACCTGTTCAAGCAGTACGAGAAGGCCATCACCTTCATGGTCTACCTGGAGACCATCCTCCTGGGCGTGGACCGCAAGCTGGCCGGGGAGATCGGCTTCGCGGTGGGCTCCGTCTTCAAGCCCGGCGAGCCCACGCCCACGCGGCCGCCGCACATGAAGGCCGTCTAGCGCAGCCCCGCGCAGCCCCCGCATGATGCTGGGGGGACCGACCGCCCCGGCGCGGCGGCATCATGGGAGGTTGCGGACGCCTCGCTACCGGCTGAACGAAACCACGGTCCACAGGTCCATGCCCAGGAGCACCGCGGCGTCGAAGCAGGCCGCGGCCACCCCGAGCAGGAGCCAGGCCAGCCGCCGCCGGGCCGCGGGCAGCAGCCGCAGGCGCCCCAGGAACAGGAAGAAAGCCTCGGTGATCGCGAAGCAGGACAGGGCGAAGGGCAAAAAGCCCAGGTAGCCGAGCAGGGGCATCTCGAAGACCTTCAGGAACTCGCCCACCCAGGGCACGGTGTACACCCACTTGGCCCGGGCCCAGGAGTTCCAGCACTCCCAGAGCAGTCCGCAGATCCCGCCCGCCAGCAGCGTCCGCCAGAGCAGGCG
Source organism: Thermodesulfobacteriota bacterium (assembly GCA_040753075.1). Lineage (GTDB taxonomy): Bacteria > Desulfobacterota > Desulfovibrionia > Desulfovibrionales > Desulfovibrionaceae > UBA6814. The sequence goes on along the minus strand of JBFMHA010000007.1, from coordinate 54,566 downwards.
CGGCCGGCCCAGGGCCAGCCCGCCCAGGAGGGAGCGCGCCCCCCGGGCGTGCAGCACCGGCTCCAGGAGCAGGACCGGGCCGGCCCAGACCAGGGGGAAGCAGTACCGCGGGAACAGCACGGGCAGCGCCAGGCAGGCCAGTCCCAGGTGGGTGAGCCAGCCGTAGAGCCGGCGCACCCGGGGCCAGGGCGTGCTGGCTGCCCGGTCGAACACCCCCCAGAACTCCAGGAGCCGCCGGGTCACGGACAGGCCTGGCAGCACCGTGGCGAAGGACAGGAAATAGCCGGCCCAGCGCAGCCCGGTGTCGGCCGGCAGGTTCAGGTACTGCCAGTTGTCCAGGCGGAAGTTGTACAGTTCGAACGCGAGCCACACGGACACCGACAGGGGGAGCAGCACCAGGAAGCGCCGGGGCTCCTCGAAGAGCGTGGAATAGCCGCCCAGGAGCAGGAGCGCGGCCTCCGCGCCCAGGATGTAGGGCCACCAGGCGAAGAGGTAGAACCAGGAGACGAAGGGCTCCAGCCGCAGGCTCAGACCCAGCGACCCCAGGCCGAAGGCCACGATGCTCCCCCCCAGCAGGAACCCGGCCACGGTGCGTTGCGCGCTCATGACCAACATATGGCCCACCCCGCGGATTTGCACAAGGGGCGGCAGGGCGGCGGACCGCCCCGTCTGCCGCCGGCGGCTAGCGAAGGGTGCGTCATCCCGCCGCCCCAGCCCGGTTTCCCCTCCGGGAGGTTTTCTGCTACCCAGGCTCCATGTTCCGTCGCCCCGCCCGCCTGCTCGCCCTGGTTTTGTCCCTGGTCCTGGCCGCCTGCTCGGCGTCCGACGCCCTGCGCGCGGCGCGGATCGCGGCCACGGGGGACGCGGCCGCGGCCGGGCGCATGGCTGCGGAGAAGGCCGCGCGCTACGCCGCGAACCCCGCGGCCCTGGAGGCCGATCTCAAACGCTTCAAGAAGGCGGTGGACGCCCTGCGCAACGCGGCGGGCAAGGTCTGGGGCAAGGGCGAAACCCGCGAGCCCTCGCCCAAGGAGTACGTGAAATACGTCTCGGGCTACAAGAGCCGCGCCCTGGTGGACTTCGACGCCGGCCTGGTCACGGTGGAGACCGTGGACGCCGCGGACCCCGCCGCCAGCCTGCGCCGGGCCGTGGCCTCCACCGTGCTCACCCCCCTGGACCCCCGGGCCGTGGACCTCTACTCCGACGCACCGGTCCCGGCCTCGGGCGAGCCCTTCCTGCGGGGCGAGGTCAAGGACTTCGAGGGCCGGGACATCATCGGCCAGGACCAGGCCGACGCCTTCGCCGCCCGGCTGGTGGCCGAAACCCTGCGCACCCGGCAGGCCGACGGCCGCACCGTGTCCTTCGTGGCCTTCCCCCTGGTCCCGGACCACCTGCCCGTGCGCGCGGCCAAGTACCGCCCCCTGGTGGAGGCCGCGGCCGACCGCTTCGGGGTGAGTAGGAGCCTGGTCTACGCGGTCATGCGCACCGAGAGCAGCTTCAACCCCTACGCGGTGAGCAGCGCCGGGGCCTTCGGCCTCATGCAGGTGGTCCCCTCCAGCGCCGGGGCCGAGGTGCGCGGGTTCCTGGACGGCGACCAGGAGCCGCCCACTCCCGCCTTCCTGCTGGACCCGGCGAACAGCATCACCTACGGCTCGGCCTACCTGCACCTGCTGGACGCCCGGCACCTGGCCCGGGTGGCGGACCCCACGGCCCGGCAGTACTGCCAGATCGCGGCCTACAACACCGGTCCGGGCAACGTGCTGCGCACCTTCGCCAGGGACCGCGACGCGGCCTTCTCCCAGGTCAACGGCCTGCGGCCGGACCAGGTCTACGGCATCCTGGCCGCCCGCCTGCCCTACGCCGAAACCCGGCGCTACCTGGGCAAGGTCACGCAGGCCCAGAAGGACTTCGTGGTGTTCTGAGACGGCGCGGAAAACCGCCGGTCATAGGAGCCTGTCCCGTGAATCAAAATCCGTCATTTTCAGAGACGCGATCCATCCCGCGAAGCCTCGCGAAAAACGATCCTGGGGCAAATGCGAGCGAAAAATTCTTGCGCATTGTCGATAAATTGCTACGTTTTCCCATTCGTCGGACAGGCTCATAGGTGGAGCAGATGCTCCTCGTCGTGATCGTCCATGAAGGAGAGGAACAAGGTTTCGGCCAGGGTCCCTCCCAGCCGCCACGCCTCGTACAACTCCCTTCCGAACTCCCGATAGACCCGCACGACCTTCCCCGCCGTCGGGTGGTGGAAGCTCACCTCCAGGCGCTCCGCTGCCTCGTCATACACATGGCTGAGTATCTCCGGCATTGGACGTCTCCCTGCCCTGCGCCCCGCGGGGCGCTGGCGCGGAACATACCTATGGGCAGCGCAACCGAATACCGCCCCTGATATGGCCTATATCTGCCCACACCCAGGAACAAAAGGAATTGGGAGTTCGCTTCAGGAATATTCCGAAACCACTGCACAATTCCCTGAAGAATCGCTGCGGACCCGATCCGTGACGCGGCCGGAGGCCTCTCGGCGGCTTCAGGGGCCCTCTTCGGCCTTCAGTTGTTCAACGCGGCCAGAAGACCGAAAGAAGCTGATTAACATCCCGAGAATACTATGAATACCTCCCAAAATTGACCCGGAAGAAAACTACGTGGCATTGCATAGCGATTTCTACCTAAAAACGATGAGCTGTTCAAGCACTGATATTCTCTTCGCCCACGGGCGCGGCCCGGCCCCAGATTCCTCTTGCCCCGATGCGCTCCGGCTGGCATGAGCAGGCGACACCACGTACCGTCAGGATACGCTTTCATGTCCGCCGCCCCGCCCCATCCGCCCCAGACCTTCCGCGCCGCCCTGCCGGTGGTGCTGCTCTGCACCGGGGCCTTCCTCTGCAATTTCCTGGCGCGCATCGGGCTGGCCCCCTACCTGCCCGCGCTGGAGGCCGAGTACGGCATCTCCCACGCCGCGGCCGGCGGGCTGTTCCTGCCCCTGTCTGCGGCCTTCTCCCTGACCCTGGCCCTGTCCGGGTTCGCGGCCAAGCGCCTGGGCCACCGCCGCACCATCGTCCTCTCCTCCGCCGGCCTGGCGCTCTCCCTCCTGGCCGCGGCCGCCGCTCCCGGCTTCGAATCCCTCAGCCTGGCCCTGGCCGGCCTGGGCGCGGCGGCAGGGCTCTACTTCCCCTCGGGCATGGCCCTCATCACCGCGACCCTGCACCCCCGCCACTGGGGCAAGGGCATCGCCATCCACGAACTGGGACCCACCCTCTCCTTCATCCTGGCCCCGGCCCTGGCCGCCGCGGCCGGGGCCGCGTCGTGGCGCGCGTTCCTGACCGTCCTGGCCGCGGCCGCCCTGGGCATGGCCTGGGCCGCGGCCAGGCTGCCCGGGCCCGAGCCCGCCCCGGGCGAATCCCCCCGTCCCGCGGTCCTGCGCGAGGTGCTGACCTTCCCTGGCTTCTGGGCCATCACCGGCCTGCTCTCCCTCATCGTGGGCGCATCCTTCGGCCCCTTCGCCATGCTCCCCCTGTACCTGCACGAGGTGCGCGGCCTGCCCCTGGCCGAAACCAACGCACTGCTCGCCGCATCCCGCCTGGCCGGGCCCTTCCTGGTCCTGGCCGCGGGCCTCCTGGTGGACCGGGTCGGCGCGTTGCGGGTGGCCGCGGCCTCCCTGGCCTTCACCGGGGCCATGACCCTGGGCATCGGCCTGGCCGAAGGGGGCGCGCTCAAGGCCGCGGTGCTGCTCCAGCCCGCCCTGTCGGCGCTCTTCTTCCCGGCCGGGCTCACTGCGGCGGCGCGCCTCTTCCCGGAGCGCATCCGCAACGTGGCCATCTCCCTCATCGTTCCGATGGCCGCACTGGCGGGCAACGGCCTGGCTCCCTTCCTGCTCGGCTGGGCCGGGGATCACGGCCGCTTCGACCTGGGCTTCTCGGCGCTGGGCCTGGCCCTGCTCGCCGGGCTCTGGCTCCTGCGCCTCCTGCGCCTGCCCCCGGGAGACGCGCCCCGCTGAGCGACCCCTTGCCCCCGGCCCGATAATCCGATCACTCTTTTCCAGGAGGTTCCCATGTCCCACGCCGCCACCGTCCACGCCCTGCTCGACGCCCTGCGCCAGCGCCGCCCCCTGGTGCACAACATCACCAACTTCGTGGTCATGAACTCCACGGCCAACGCCCTGCTCAGCCTGGGCGCCTCGCCCATCATGGCCCACGCCGAGGAGGAGCTGGAGGAGCTCCTCGGCCTGGCCGGCGCCCTGGTGCTCAACATCGGCACCTTGTCCCCGCACTGGATCGCGGGCATGCGCCTGGCCGCCCGCCTGGCCGCGGAGCGCGGCCTGCCCGTGGCCCTGGACCCGGTGGGCGCGGGGGCATCCAGGCTGCGCACCGCCACCTCCCTGGCCCTGGCCAACGTGGGCAGGCCCGCGGTGATCCGGGGCAACGCCTCGGAGATCATGGCCCTGGCCGGAGCCGCCGGGGCCACCAAGGGCGTGGACAGCGTGCACGGAAGCGACGCCGCGGAAGAGGCCGCCCGCACCCTGGCCCGCACCTACGGCTGCGTAGCCGTGGCCAGCGGGGCCGTGGACTTCCTCACCGACGGGGAGCGCGACCTGCGCCTGTCCGGGGGCAGCCCCCTGACCCCCCAGGTCACGGGCATGGGCTGCGCCGCCACCGCCATCGTGGGCGCGTTCCTGGCCGTGGCCGACACGCCCATGGACGCCGCCCTGGCCGGCATGGGGGTGATGAAGGTGGCGGCGGAGATGGCCGCGGACACGGCCGCGGGCCCGGGCTCCTTCGAGGCGGCCTTCCGCGACGCCCTGCACCGCATGGGCGCCCGGGACCTGGACGCCCGGCTCAAGGCGGCGTGATGGCCCGGCCGGTCTTCGACCCCGCGGTGTACCTGGTCACGGACCGGGGCCTGGCCCGCGGCCGGGAGCTTCTGGACGTGGTGGAGGCGGCAGTGGCCGGCGGCGCAGGGGTGGTGCAGCTGCGGGAAAAGCTGGCCGACACCCGGGAGTTCCTGGACCTGGCCCGGGCCATCAAGGCCCGGCTCGCTCCCCGGGGAGTGCCCCTGCTCGTCAACGACCGGGTGGATGTGGCCCTGGCCGCGGGCGCCGACGGCGCGCACCTGGGCCAGTCCGATCTGCCCTATGCCGCGGCCCGGGCCATCCTGGGGCCCGACGCCCTCATCGGCCTGTCCGTGGAGACCCCGGACCAGGCCCGGGAGGCCGAGGCCCTGGACGTGGACTATCTGGGCGTGAGCCCGGTGTTCGCCACCCCCACCAAGACCGACGCCGGCCCGGCCTGGGGCCTGGCCGGCCTGGCGGACCTGGCCGCCTGGTCGCGGCACGTGCTGGTGGGCATCGGCGGCATCGGGCCGGCCAACGCGGGCGAGGTCGTCCGGGCCGGGGCCCGCGGCGTGGCCGTGGTCTCGGCCATCTGCGCCGCGGACTCCCCGCGCGACGCGGCCTCGTCCCTGCTGGCCGCGGTGCGGGGGGCGCGGACCCGCTACTCGTAGTTGTTGAAGGTGGCGAAGCCCTGGGAGCGGCAGAGCTGGTCGCGTTCGGCCTCCGTGAGGTCCGCGGCCACCATGCCCGTCACCAGGTCGCCGAACCGGATCTTGGGCTCCCAGCCCAGCTTCTCCCTGGCCTTGGCGGCGTCTCCCAGCAGGAAATCCACCTCGGTGGGCCGGAAATAGCGCGGGTCGATCTTCACCAGGACCTTGCCCGTGGCCGTGTCCCGGCCGACCTCGTCCACGCCCTCGCCCTCCCACGCGAGGCGGACGTCCACGCAGGCGAAGGCCCGCTCGACGAACTCCCGCACCGAATGGGTCTCGCCAGTGGCGATGACGAAGTCCTCGGGCTCCTCCTGCTGGAGCATGAGCCACATGGCCTTCACGTAGTCCTTGGCGTGGCCCCAGTCCCGCTTGGCGTCCAGGTTGCCCAGGTACAGGCAGTCCTGCAGGCCCAGCTTGATGCGGGCCACGGCCCGGGTGACCTTGCGGGTCACGAAGGTTTCGCCCCGCACCGGGCTCTCGTGGTTGAAGAGGATCCCGTTGCAGGCGTACATGCCGTACGCCTCGCGGTAGTTCACCGTGATCCAGTAAGCGTACACCTTGGCTGCGGCGTAGGGGCTGCGCGGGTAGAACGGGGTGGTCTCGGTCTGGGGGGTCTCCCGCACCTTGCCGTACATCTCGCTGGTGGAGGCCTGGTAGAACCGGGCGGTCTTCTCCATGCCCAGGATGCGCATGGCCTCCAGGATGCGCAGGGAGCCCAGGGCGTCGGCGTTGGCCGTGTACTCCGGACTCTCGAAGGACACCGCCACGTGGCTCTGGGCCGCCAGGTTGTAGATCTCGTCCGGCCGCACCTTGGCCATGATCCGGATGAGGTTGGTGGAGTCCGTGAGGTCGCCGTAGTGCATGAAGAACGTGACCCCGGACTCGTGCGGATCGCGGTAGAGATGGTCCACCCGGGCGGTGTTGAACGAGGAGGAGCGGCGCTTGATGCCGTGCACCTCGTAGCCCTTGGACAGCAGGAGCGAGGCCAGGTACGCGCCGTCCTGGCCGGTGATTCCGGTGATGAGCGCCTTCTTCATGGGGATTCCTTGCTATTGAAAAGATACGTGCGTGGTAAATGCCCGATCCTGCCGCGTCAAGGCCGCCCCCTGCCGCAGGCCCGGCCTGCCGCCTCCGCCACACGACAACGCGCTGGAATGGCAGGATATTTTTTCCGGAAGGGGGACTTGACGGTCCGCAAGGCGGGATTTTTTTTCTGGCGAACCGGCGGGCTCCGGGCGGGCAGATCCCACCCGCCCGGTCCCGGCGGCCGTGGAGCCGGCGCCATGCCGGGCCACGTTCCGGACGGATGCGGCAGCCGTCCGGTTTCCTCCAGGAGCCCGGCGCCGGCCGGGCTCTTGGCGGGGACCGGAGGCGCACTAGACAACCCCGGAGGCTGGAGCTATGGTCATAGATTTCAACAGCTTCTATGATCTCCCGCGGGAGATCGCCCGGATCATGGACGAGGCCGCGCGGCCGCTGCTCATCAGCCAGCGCCGCACCGCCTACCCCCTGGTGAACCTGGCCGAGGACCGCGACAACTACTACGTGGACCTGGACATGCCGGGGGTGGACGCAGCCAAGGTTGATCTCACCCTCACCGAGCGCAACCTCACGGTGAAGGGAGAGCGGCCCGCCCAGTCCGGCCGCTTCTACCGCCAGGAGCGGGTGGCCGGGACCTTCCAGCGGATCATCACCCTGGGCGCGCCGGTGGACAAGGACAAGGCGGCGGCCCGCTACGCCGACGGCATCCTGCGCATCACCCTGCCCAAGTCCGAGGCGGTGAAGCCGCGCAAGATCACCATCGAATCCGCCTAGCCCCGGCCGGGCGCGCGAAACGCAAGCCCCTCCGCTCCCGCGGAGGGGCTTGTTCTACTTCTTGCCCAGATGGGACTCGTGGGCCCAGACGACCTTCTTGACGATCTCCCGGGTGGAGCAGGGCTTGAGCAGGTAGTCGAAGGCCCCCAGGTTCATGAGCTCCACCGCGTCGTCCACCGAGGCGTGGCCGGTGAGGATGATGACCTCCACCGGGTAGGCCGCGTCCCGGATGCGCTTCAGGGTTCCGTGGGCCGCCAGGCCGGGCATCTTCACGTCCAGGAGCACCACGTCGCAGGGGTTGGCGGCCAGCCATTCCAGGGCCGCCTCGCCGCTGCCCACGGCCGCGGCGGTGATGTTGGGGGAGATGCCGAGGAGCTTGACCAGGTTGGTGCGGAAGTCCTCCTCGTCGTCCACGACCAGGACACGGATGGCGTCGCTCATGGCGCTTGCCTCCTTTCAGGCTCCGGGGCCTGCGGTTTCTGGGTTGCCGGCAGGTGCACGGTGAAGCATGCGCCCTTGCCCGGCGCGCTGTCCACCGCGATGGTCCCGCCCAGGCGGGTGACGATGGCCAGGCAGATGGACAGCCCGAGTCCGGTGCCCGCGCCTGGCGGCTTGGTGGTGAAGAAGGGGTTGAAGATGCGGCCCAGGTTCTCCGGGGCGATGCCCCGCCCGGTGTCCCGCACCGAGAAGAAGGGTCCGTCCTGGCCCAGGCCGGTGGTCACCGTGACCGTCCCGTCCCGGATCACGGCCTGGGCCGCGTTGTTGAGCAGGTTGAGCGCAACCTGGCGCAGGAGCTGCGGGTCGGTCAGCACCGGCCCCAGGCGCGTGTCGTGCTCACGCAAAAAAACGATGTCGCTGGAGCGGTGCTCGCGCTCCACCAGCCGGAGCATGTCCTCCAGGAGCCGGGCGAGGTCCGTTTCCTGGTAGATGGCGTCGGAGCGGCGGCTGAAGGCCAGCATGTTGTGGGTGATGTCCCGGCAGCGCTCCACCTGGGCGTGGATCTGGGCGATGGTGTCGGCCAGCTCCCGGGCCACCCCGGCATCCCCCCCCGCGCCCGAGGAGAGCAGGTGCTCCTGCCATTCCGCGATCTGGCCGATGACCGCCAGGGGGGTGTTGATCTCGTGGGCGATGCCCGAGGCGATCTCGCCCAGGGCGGCCATCTTCTGGGACTGGATGAGCCGCTCGTTGAGGTCCAGACCGGCGGCCCTCTCCTGGCGCAGGCGGAGCCGCCGCGCCCAGAGCCAGGCCCCGGCTCCGGCCGGGACGGCCAGGAGCGCGGCCAGGGTCGGACCCGCCAGCCCCCCGGCCAGGACCAGGGCCGCCCCGGCCAGGGCCGGACCGGCCGTCCGCAGCCAGACCTCCCGGCCGGCGGGACGGACCGACGCCGCGAACGGGCTCATCCCCCGGCCCTCCGCCGGCGGTTGATCCGGGCCCGGTCGCTGGCCTTGGCGATGCGCTCCATCATGTCCTCGATCTGGAAGGGCTTCATCACGTAGTCGAAGGCCCCCAGGGACAGGCCCTTGAGCCCCGAGTCCACCGAGCCGTGCCCGGTGAGCATGATGACCTCCACGTCCGGGTGGCGCTTCTTGAGCTCCTTCAGGGTCTCGATGCCGTCCATGCCCGGCATCATCACGTCCAGCACCACCACGTCCGCCTCGTGGGCGGCCAGGTGGGCCAGTCCCTCTGCGCCCCCGGACGCCACCGCCACCTCCAGGCCGCGCTTGCTGAAGCGTTTGGCGAAGAGGGCCGTGAAATCGGCCTCGTCGTCCACCACCAGCACCCGTGTCGCCGTCATGCCCACCCCCTCGGATTATTATACCACATGCCCCTCGCCCACCGGCAAGGCCACATTGAAGGTGGTGCCCGCGCCCACCTCGCTCTGCACGGAAAGATGCCCGCCCAGCTTCTCCACGATGCCGTAGGCGATGGACAGGCCCAGGCCGGTGCCCTCGCCCACGTTCTTGGTGGTGAAGAAGGGGTCGAATATCCGCGTCATGTGCTCGGGCGGGATGCCCGGACCGGTGTCGGTGACGGACAGGATCACCCGCCCGGCCTTCTCGTCCAGCATGGTGGCCAGGGTGATGGTCCCGTCCTTGCCGATGGCGTCGATGGCGTTCTCCAGGATGTTCAGCGCCACCTGCTGGATCTGGGCCGTGTCCGAGACCACCACCGGCAGGTCCTCGGCGAAGTACTTCCGGATGGCGATGTTGCGGTACAGGGCCTCGTTCTCCAGGAACTGGACGGTCTGCTCCGCCAGGCGGGAGAGGTCCACGTTCTCGCGCACCGGCTCCATGCGCCGGGCGAAGCCCAGCATGCGGTGGGTCACCTTCTTGGCCCGGTCCACGTGCTGCTCGATCTTGTCCGCGGCCGCGAGCATCTCCTGGTAGCTCTTGATGCCGTCCGGATTCTCTTCGGACAGGAGGTCCTTGAACCAGCCCGCGCTCTCCCGGATGAGGGTGAGGGGGTTGTTGACCTCGTGGGCGATGCCCGCAGCCAGCTTGCCCAGGGCCGCCATCTTGCCGGACTGCATGAGGGAGGCGTCGAGCACCGCCTTCTCCTGCTCCGCGGCCATGAGGGTGCGGGTGATGTGCCGGGCCACCAGGTATGCGCCGGTGAAGATCACCAGAGCCCCGGCGACGACCATGGCGATGACGAAGGAATGGGTGGTGAAGAGCGGGCTCAGGGCCTCGCCCGGGTCCACGCTCACCACCAGGAGCCAGTGGGCGTTCTCCAGCCAGGCCGAACCGGCGATGACCGGGCGCTTGCCGATGCGCATGTCCTCCACCCGCACCCCGCTGAACCGCGCGGGCGGAGGCATGTCAGCCTTGACCATGGCCGCGCCGCCGCCGCGGCTGGGGGTCTGGAGCAGGCCTCCCGGGTTCACCAGGAAGGCGTCGCCGCTGCGTCCCGCCTGGACGCTGCGCACCAGGGTGTTGAAGATCTCCGAATCGATGGTGGCCCGCAGGATCCAGGTGGAGCCGGCCTCCCGCCGGGCCACCGCGATGATCACGTGAGGGAAGTTGCGGAAGCCCAGGAACACGTCGCTCACATGGACCCCGCTGCGCATCACCGCGTTGAACCACTCGGTCTGGCTGTAGTTCACCTCGTGCAGTTGGGGAAAGGGCCCCACATAGGCCACATGGCCGCCGAGGCTGTCGATGACCCCGATGTCCACGAAGGCCTTGGAGCTGGACTGCATGGTGTCGAAGACCTTGGCCAGGTACTGCTCGTCGCGGATCTGGGCCAGGGTATGGGTGGCGGCCAGGGTGCGCAGCTGGGCCACCCGCTCCTCGATGAAGATGTCGATGCCGTGGCGCTTGTTGTCCACCACCATGCGGAGGTTGTCCTCCACCTGTTGGGTATAGGTGGCGGAAAACTGGTCGTAGATGAAGAGCCCCAAGGCGAACAAGGGGATGAGGGAGAAGCTCAGGACCGTGAGGAGGAGCTTCGCGCGCAGCCTGGCGTACTGCCGGGTGTCCATGCCCTCGTGTCTCCTGCCGGAAGGCCGGCCGCAGCCGGCGTTTATGGAGTTACCGTCTCCCTTGCCCCGTGGCAAGGAGGGGGCCGCAACGCATCGGAATCACTGCAACCATCGCGCCCGGATCCTACGGCCCGGGCAACGACACCAGCCGGCCGGAGATGTCGGCCAGGAGCCGCCGCCGGAGCGCCTCGGCCTGGCCGGCGTCGGCCATGGCCATGTCCATCTGCCGGGTGTGCACGATGACGTGGCCCAGGGCCGCCAGGCGCTCCTCCATGAACTGCCGGCCGTACCCCTCCATGCGCGCGAACAGGGCGTCCGCCTTGGTTTCGCAGCGGAACCCCAGCGCCTCCAGCACCTCGGCGATCATGGAGGCGCGCCGGGCGCGGCGGGAATGGTCCGCCGCCCCGCCCTTGAAGCGGAAGGAGAGGTAGTTGCCCGCGTCATCGTCCCCGATGAGGGCCTCCACCGTGGAGAAGTGGTAGCCGAAACGGGACTGGAGCGAACAGAAGTCGCTGGAGATCATGAAATAGTTCTTCTCGGCGAAGGCCGAGGCCGAGGCCGGATCCAGGTCCGGGTTGGACGCGCTGCCCGCCAGCACGGACATGAAGCCCCGGGCGTCCACCGGCGGCCCGGCCCAGGGCGCCGCAGTCATGCCCCGCCACAGGGCGAGCATGGGCGCGGAGGCGATCTGCTCCAGGGGCACGGTCTTGCCCTCCACCGGGCCGGAGACGCCGTCGCCCAGGTCGATGATCCAGTACTGCATGGCCCGCCCGGCCACGGACAGCCGCCGGGCCGTCTGGGTGGGCAGGGGCAGATCCGCGCCGTGGCTGAACATCTCCTCCACGCTCTTCTCGTGGCAGAAGCGGGTGATGTCGTGCAGGGTGGCGCAGCCCTCGGGCGCGAACTCCGGCGCCGAGGGGTCGAGCAGGGTCAGGGGCACGATGTGCTGCGCGGCCCGGCTCAGGAGGGAGTGCACCGGGCTGCCCAGCATGAGGCTGGCGGGGCGCTCCCGGCGGGGCAACGCCGCCGTGGCGTCGCCCGGCAGCACCCGGCGGCCGTCGGCGTCCACCGTGACCGTGCCGACGCCATCCAGGGCGGCCATGGCTCCGGACACCCCGAACAGCGCCGGCACCCCGTACTCCCGGGCCACGTTGGCCAGGTGCCCGGCCGCGGAGCCGCGCTCGGCCACCACCGCCGCGGCCCGGGAGAGCAGCGTGGCCCAAAAGGGCAGGGCCTGGGCCACCACCAGCACGCCGCCCGGCGGGAAACGCAGGGCGTCGGCGTCCTTGCGGGCCGCGAAGGCCTCGCCCGCGGCCGCGCCGGGAGAGGCGGTCATCCCTCCGGCCAGCAGGGACCCGCCTCCGTCCGCCGGGATGTCGGACGGCGCGGGAGAGGCCGGGGCGGCGGCATCCTTGAGGGGCCGGCACTGCAGGAGCACCAGCCGGCCATCCGGGGCAAAGGCCCATTCCAGGTCCTGGGGCCCGCCGAAATGCCGCTCCGCGGCCAGGGCCAGTCGGGCCACGGCCAGGACCCGGGCCTCGTCCAGGCAGGGCCTCCCGGCCTCCTCCGGGTCCAGGGGGATGCGGTCCAGGCCCGCTCCGGCGGAGAACCCGTAGCGGAACTCCTTGCGCGCCACCTCCTGCCCGGCCAGGGCCAGAGGCTCCTCACGGGTCGCGAAGAACCGGTCCACGGCCGCGCTGCCGTCCACCACCGCCTTGGGCAGGCCCGGCACGGCCTCGATGAGGACCCCGCCCTCCACGGGCCGCAGGGGATCGCGGGAATAGGCCACCCCGCTGGCCGTGGCGTCCACCATCTCCATGATCCCCACGCACATGGGCACGTCCTGGTCCGGGATGCCGCGCACCAGGCGGTAGGTCATGGCCGTTACCCCGTACTTGGCGGCCACCACCTCGCGGTAGGCCTGCACCGCCTCGTCCGGGTCCACCCCCAGTTCGGTGTGGTACTGGCCGGCGAAGGAGGCGCCCAGGGCGTCCTCGCCGACGGCCGAGGAGCGCACCGCCAGGAGCAGCCCATCCCCGGCCGTGTCGGCCAGGCGCCGGGCCTCGTCCCGGATGGCCGCCTCCAGGTCCGGGGGCAGCGACGCGCCGGCGATGAGGCCCTGCAGGCTGGATGACAGGGCGTAGACTTCGTCCAGACGGGAGGCGTCCGCAGCCTGGATGCGGCGGTCCACCTCGGCCTGGAGGTCGTCGTGGGCCATGAACCGTGCGAAGCCCGAAGCGGTGACCGCGAAGCCGCGGGGGATTTCCGCGCCGAGGGCCCGGGCAAGCTCGCCCAGGTTGGCCAGCTTGCTCCCGGCCTCGTCCAGGTGGGCTGCCCGCAGGTCGGCCAGGGGCATGACCAGGGGGCCCTCGCGACGCGACGCGACGGCCAGCACCACCTCGTTGATCTCGGCCTGGATGGACCGGAAACGGGGGAACAGACCGTCGTACCGGCCCGGGGCCAGGCCGGTCAGCCCGCGCACGATCTGGAAGACCTCGGAGGCCACCCTGGTGCAGGCCTCGCGCACGTAGCCCGCGCCGAAGACCCGGCCTCCGGCCAGGGCCTCCTCCATGTCGGACATGACCTCCAGGGCGCGGTTGTTGGCCGCGAGCAGCAGCTTGAAATTGTGGCAGCGCTCCAGGTGGAGGCGGCGAAACTCCTCCTCCTGCTCCGGGGACAGGGCCGCCGCGCCGGCGAACAGGCGCTTGAGCGATGTGAGCAGGCCGGATATGGCCATGATCCCTTGCCTTTGGCCCGCGGCTCTCCCCGCGGGGTTTCCCGGGCCGCGGCCCGGGGCGCGCCCGGCCGCCCGGCGGACGCTATCCCTGGCGGCCCTGGCGCAACCTGCGCCGGGCCGTGGCGTCCTGGATCTTGTACAGGAGTTCGTTGATGGCCACCGGCTTCATGAGATAGTCGAAAGCCCCCAGGTCCATGCCCTCCACCGCCACCTCCATGTTGGCGTGGCCGGTGAGCAGGATCACCTCGGTGTCCGGGGCGATCTTGCGCAACCGGCGCAAGACCTCCAGCCCGTCCATCCCGGGCATCTTCACGTCCAGCACCACCACGTCGAAACCGCCGTCCTGAGCCAGGCCCAGCCCGGCCTCGCCGGAACCCGCGGTGCTCACCACGAGCCCTCTTTTCACCAGTCGCTTGCCGAGCAACTCGCGGAAATCGTCCTCATCGTCCACCAGCAACACCTTCATGCTCTCGGACACGGCCTGCTCCTTGATGTGCGACGCGCACTGCCGGACCTGGCGGAGCCTTTGCCCGGCCAGCGCCAAGGGGCGGAGGGCCCATCCCTCCGCCCCGGCGGGTGGATGTTTCCCGACCCGGTCCGCCGTGCATCGGCTCCGCGTTGCCGCGCTCCGCGTCACGCGCGCCCCAGGCTCCGGGAAACTCGCAAGGCCATCAGGCCAACGCCCCGGAGTCTGCAACCGCCGTTCCAGACGCAGCACTCTTGCGCGGTTTTTTATAACATGCCAAAAAAATTACACTTTATATCGAGCAACAAAGGGAAAAAACGGGCAACAGACGTGGCCAGACGCCTCCCGGCGCCTCTGGACGGTCCCGTATCCGCCCGACAGGACATCCATACGGTCCCCCAGCCGGGGATGCAAGGCCCCGCCGCCAGTGATTATTCCCGCGGGCCGAACGAAGCAGGACAGGCCGCCCTGCGCCCGGGCCGGCCCTCGGGATGCTCCGGGCCGGGCTGCCCCGCACACTCCAGGAAGATGCGCACGCGGCACTCCCGGCAGCGCTCCGGGTCCAGGCGGGGAACGATGGCCGCCAGCGCCTCGTACTTGTCCTCGAACACGTTCTCCGCCCCCACCCGCGCCAGGCACCCGCCCCGGTTCAGGATGAGCATGACCTCGGGCTTGACCGAGCACAGGTAGAGCGCCCGGCCTCCGGCGTGCAGGGCGTGCCCCTCGTGGAAGACCATTTCGCACCCGGACACGTCCATGAAGTTCACCCCGCTGGCCACCACCAGGATGTGGCACTGCTCCGGACTCTCGGCGATGGTCTTCTCCAGGGCCTCGGAGATGTGGTTCACCGCGCCGAAGAAGATGGAGCCGTCCAGGCGCAGGACCTTGAGTTGGGGGCACTCCGGGAAGCCGGTGCCGGACTTGTCCACGAAATGCCGCGCGCCCCTGGACTCCACCGGCGCCAGGGTGGTGAAATGGGGATGGGAGGTGCGGTTCAGGTAGATGAGCAGGGAGAGGATCACCCCGGCGAAGATGGCGAACTCCAGGTCCAGGAACAGGGTGGACAGGAAGGTCGCGGCCAGCACCGCCGTGTCCTCCCGGCTGGTGGCCAGGATGGTGCGGATCTGTCGCCCGTTCACCAGGCTCACCGCCACCAGCACGATGACGCCGGCCATGGCCGGCAGGGGCAGATAGGCCGTGAGCCGCGCCACCAGGAGCAGGATGGCCGCCACGCCCAGGGCCGAGAACACCGCGGCCAGGGGCGTCCTGGCCCCGGAGGCGTGGTTCACCCCGGTGCGGGTGAACGAGCCCGAGGAGGCGTAGGCCGAAAAGAAGCTGCCCACCAGGTTGGACAGGCCCTGGCCGATGAACTCCTGGCTGTTGTCGATGCGCTGGTTGGTCAGGGTGGCCACGGAGCGGGCGATGGACACCGCCTCGGCCAGGCCCAGCATGGCGATGGCCAGGGCTCCGGGAAACAGCCCCTGCAGCACATGCGGCGAGAAGTCGGGCAGGGACAGGGGAGGCAGGGACGCCGGCAGGGCCCCCACCAGGCGCACCCCGTGCTCTTCGCCGTTCAGGAACAGGGAGAGCAGCGAGGCCGCCGTCATGCCCGCGAACATGGCCGGCATCCGCGGCCAGCGCTTCTTGAGCACGTAGGACAGGCACAGGGTGAAGGTCGCGATGAGCAGCACGCGGCCGTTGAGTTCGTCCAGCCGGCCCAGGCACGCGGCCCAGGTCTCCAGGAACTCGCCCCGGGGGAGATCGCGGATGCCGAAGAAGTGCCCCAACTGGCTGGTGACGATGAGCACCGCCGCGCCCGCGGTGAACCCCACCACCACCGAATGGGACACGAAGTTGATGACCGCGCCCAGCCGGGCCAGGCCCAGGCCCAACTGCACCGCCCCGGCCATGAAGGTCAGGGTCAGCACCATGCTGACGTATTCGGGGTCGCCCGGCGCGTGCAGGACGCTGACCTGGGAGAAGACGACCAGGGAGATGGCGGTGGTCGGCCCGGACACCAGGTGCAGGGAGGAGCCGAACAGGGCGGCCACCAGCACCGGCACGATGGCGGTGTACAGCCCGTATTCCGGGGGCAGGCCGGCGATGGCCGCAAAGGCCACGCCCTGGGGCAGCACGATGACCGCTCCGGTCAGGCCCGCGGCCAGGTCCGACCGCACGGTGCGGCGAGTGACGAACCCCTTCCATCCCAGAAAGGGGAACAGGCGCTCCAGCATGGCGCGTTTGGCGGACGTGCGGCTCTCCACCGTACCGTCCTGCCACCTCGGGCGGCCCCGGTCAAGGACCTCCGGCTATTCTCCCGGGTCCTGGCCGATGCGGTGCCTCACCTCGGCCCGCAGGGCCTCCAGGGTCAGGCGGACCTCCAGGAAAAAGAACACCAGGGAGCCGAGCAGGAAGACCATGCTGGCGATGAACAGGGCCTCGGGCACGAACACCAGCCGCACCCCGGCCACGGCCTCGGCAAAGAGCAGGAGCACGAGCATCCCGATGCCGAAGACCCCCAGCAGGCACAGCCCTACCGAGGAGCGCATGAGCCGACAGCGGCGGTACAGCACCCGCACCTGCCGCTCGATCTCGCCCCGCTCCCCGGGCTGCGCCCCCGGAGCCTCCCGGCACAGGCGCCGGATGCGGTCCACCGACCGGCCCAGCCGGTTGGTCAGGGACAGCAGGAGCAGCCCGAAGGCCGAAATGAGCACGCACGGGGCGATGGACGCCGACAACACCTGGACGAGAGCTACAGGTTCCATCCTTGCACTTTCGCACGGGCCTGGGGAGGAGGCAAGAGCCG
The DNA here is from genome assembly GCA_040753075.1 of Thermodesulfobacteriota bacterium. Taxonomy (GTDB): domain Bacteria; phylum Desulfobacterota; class Desulfovibrionia; order Desulfovibrionales; family Desulfovibrionaceae; genus UBA6814. The sequence continues at coordinate 37,729 of JBFMHA010000007.1, read as the reverse complement.
GCAGGGGACGGAAAACCACGTTTCGCGTCGCCCGGCGAGGGTTTTCATCCTTCTCCGGGGCGATCCCCCTCCTTTCGCCCCACATCGCTCCCCATCCCGATCCGCCGGGGCGGAGGGCCGGGCTCACGCCTCCCTTCAGGAGTTCGGACGGCCCCCGGCTACCCCTGTTCCGGGTGGTCGGGGTCGTGGCAGTAGTTGCCGTTGAGGAAGCAGCGGGCCAGGTGCTGCACGCTGGCCTCGGACTGCATGAGCATGTCCATCTGCCGGGTGTACTGGAGAAGCCGGCCGAGTTGGTCCAGGCGGGCGGCGACCTCGGCCGGCTCGTCCTTGCGGTAGGAGGCGGTGACCCGGTCGGCCACCACCTCCACGGCGAAGTCCAGGGCGCGGAGGATCTCGGAGATGGCGCGCACCCGGCGGTTGCGGCGGGTCTCGTCCGCGGCCCCGCCCTTGAAGGAGAAGCTGATGTAGTTCTCGTTGGCCAGGGGGCCGCAGTAGGCGTCGAGCACCGAGTAGTGGTAGCCCACCCGGGAGCTGAAGTTCAGGTAGCGGTCGGAGATGAGGGCGTAGCTCTTGTCCCCGAAGCGCTGGCCCTGGCCCGGAGGGGGGCCCAGGAGCTGCTCGCCCATGACCGAGAAGAAGCCGCCCAGGTTGATGGGCTTGGGCTCGCGGCGGTTGACGTCGGGGTGGAGCATGCCGGCGAGCAGAGCCTTGAAGGGCGCTGAGGCGATCTCGTCGGGCCGGACGCGGCGACCGTGGGGCCGGGCCACGCCGTCGCCCAGGTCGATGATGTAGAGGTCCAGGGGAATGGACGCGGCGAGCTTGAGGGCCAGGCCGCCCTGGTCCGCGGCCAGGTCGGAGATTTGGAACATCTCGCCGTAGGAGCGCTCGTGGATGAAGCGCATGATGTCGTGCACGGTCCTGGCGTTGCGGCCGCGGAACTCCGGCGCGGCGGGGTCGGTGAGGAACAGGGGGACGACGATCGCCGCAAGCTTCTCCAGCACGGCGAAGACCGGAGCCCCTTTCATGAACCCCTCGCGCCTGCCGGCCAGGGCCAGCAGTTCCGGGACTTCGCCGGCGTAGATGCGGCCCGAGAGGGCGTCCACGGTGACGACCGTTCCGGCGGGAATGTCGCGGGTGGCGGTGCGCAGGTTGAAGATGGAGGGCAGGTCGAACTCGCGCACCAGGGAGGCCATGTGCCCGGTGGCGCTGCCCGCGTCGGTGAGCACGGCCCGGGCCTTGCCCAGGAGCACGGCGTACTTGGGCGAGGAGTGCTCGGCCACCAGCACCCCGCCGTCGGGGAACGCGGCGAGGTCGGCTTCGGACCTGACGTGGAAGGCCGGCCCGGCGGCCACGCCGGGACAGGCCACGTCGCCTCCGGAGAGGAGCATGGCGTAGCCCGCGACCCGGGGGGGGCGGGGCCGGTCGCGGCGGGAGGCGTCCACGCGCAGGGGCCGGGTCTGGAGCAGGACGAGGCGGCCGTCGGGGTGCAGGGCCCACTCCACGTCCTGGGGGACCCCGTAGTGGCGCTCTAGGACGAGGCCCATGCGGGCCAGTTCGCGGGCCTGGTCCGGGGTGAGGCAGGGCAGGCAGCCCTGGTCCGGGGCCAGGGGCGCGTCCTGGACCCGGCCGGCCGGAGTGAAGGCGAGCATCCGCTCCTGGCAGGCCACCACCCATTCATCCACCCGCAGATCCCCGGCGGGATCGTCTCCGGCCCCGGGATCCCGGGAGAGGCGGTAGGCGTCCGGGGGCACGGTCCCGTCCACGGCGTAGACGCCCAGGCCGAAGACCGCGTTGATGAGTATCCTGCGGTCCAGGGGATCGGTGGGGCTGGTGGTGTACATGACCCCGGCCGTCCGGGAGGGCACTAGCTCCAGGCAGGCCACGCCCATGGACACCCCCTCGAAGGGGATTCCCTTGAGCAGGCGGTAGGCCATGGCCCGCGGGGTGAAGAGGCTGGCCAGGACCATCTTGTAGGTCGCGGCGAGGCGTTCGGAGGTGACGCCCAGGACCGAGAGATACTGGCCGGCGAAGGAGAGCTCGCCGTCCTCGCCGATGGCGCTGGAGCGCAGGGCCACGGGCATGTCCGGAACGCCGCGGGCGGCGCAGAGGTCCCGGTAGGCCGCGCGGATCTCCCGCTCCAGGTCCTGGGGCAGGGGGGCGTCGAGAAAGGCGCGCTGGATGGCCTCGGAGGCCCTGGTCACGGCCGCGGCGTCGGAGGGATCCAGGCCCATGCGGCTGCGGTTGACTACGTCCATGACGCCCCCGGACGCCAGGAACGCCTCGCAGGCCGCGGTGGTGATGGCGAAGCCCGCGGGCACGGGCAGGCCGAGGGAGGCCATCTCGCCCAGGTTGGCGCTCTTGCCGCCCACGCTGTCCACCATGTTCCTGTCCACGCTGCGGTAGGGCAGCACGGCCGCGCCGCCCCGGGCGCAGGCGCGGCGGGCGGTGAGGGCGGCCATCTCGGCGCAGAGGCGGCCGGCGATCCCGGCCAGGGCCGGGCTCTTGTCGCCCGAGAGGCGGGCGTAGGCCTCAACCATGCGGCCGAGGTGGAAAGCGGTGCGTGAGGCCTGGGAAGCCACGTAGGCCATGCCGAACACCGTGTCGCCGCGGAGCTTCTGCTCCATGTCGGCAATGATGGACAGAAGCTCGGAATTGGACTCGAGCAGGGCCTTGAAGCTGACGTAGCGGGCCTTGAACAGGGCCGCGTGGTCCTCGTCCGGGACCTGGGGCCGACGACGGCGGAACAAGGACAGGAACGCGCGCATCCATCCTCCGGAGCCGGGTGATGCCGGCGGTCTGGGCGCAACCTACCGCACCGCCCAGGACCAGGACAACCATTCAGTGGGCATGGCCGCGGGCGGACGGGTTCGCGCCACCATATTGCACGATAGCCGACTCCGCCAATCGCGCCGCGCGCCTTTCTGTACGCCGCACCAGTACCCTACTGTACCGATCAACACCAGGATCATTTGGTCAACCTCACGCGTCGCGCAAACTGGCACAACGCCCAGGACAAAATCTCGCAAACCATAAACCCCCTTCCAGACCTGAGCGCGGAGGAAACCCTTAGGCTTTCTCGCCGACTTCGCGCACTGGCATGGCGATTGCTTTGAATACTTGCAACAATCGCACCGGGTCGCCGGCTTGAACCAGCCTTCGGGCCTGCCCGCCATCCCGGAGCCGAGGAGAAGGACAACGCAGTGAGAACCCACTTCCAAAAGGCCGCGGTCATCCTGTTCGTGCTCACCCTCCTGGCCGTGGCCGACGGACTGGCCTGGAGCATCCGCGAACCTTTCCATACCTTTCGGGTGACGGCCGGCTCCGAAACCATAGCCAGCGGCACCCTGGACATCTCCCTGGACGCGGACGGGATCAAGGCCCACTCCGAGGTGTCCCGCTCCGGGGACTCCAGGGAGCTTAACACCTACCTGCGCTACACCGCCTCCTCTCCCGACGTGCAACTGGAGTTCGTGGAGTTGCGCGGAACCCTGTGGCGCGCCTTGGTGCGCGCCCCGGCCACCCTGCCCGCGGGCGCGGTGGATTTCGTGATCTACGCCCGGGTCCAGCCCCCCACGGACAAGACTCCGCGCTACACGCTGCGGGTATTCGACACCCCGGAGGCCCTGCGGGCGGACATCCCCTCCCTGGCCATCCGGCATCTCGGCTTCGAGCCCTGGTGGGTGGTGATGGCCTGCCTGCCCCTGGCCGGCTTGTTCGGCTTCCTGGTGTTCCGGGCCACGGGCGAGGAGGAGGACGCGCTCATCTCCAGGGGCATCGCGCCCATCTACAAGCTGGCCAAGCGCAAGGAGGGCTGGGACATCCTCTTCGGCCTGGGCGAGAAGCAGGGCCTCCAAACCGGCGAGGATCTGGTCCTCCTGACACCGGACGGCCAGGTGGTGGTCTCGTTCCGGCCCGGTCAGATCGGCCCCACCTCCACCCGGGCTACCCTGGACCCCGGCGTCGAGATCAGGCCGGACTACTACGTGGCCCGCCCGCACAGCGAAACCGCCATCCTGCGCCGATCCGCCCCGGGCCGGGCCGACTGAGCCGAGGCCCCCATGCACACCCGGCTTCCGGTTTCCCCTTCTTTCAGGCGTTTTGTTTTAAACAAATATTCATGCAAGCTAACCTGCCCGGCAACCCCACGCCCGCGCCCTGCCGGCGGAGAGGAGTGGCCCATGGATCGCTACCTCGCTCTCTTCAAGCACCTCCCCACGCCCGCCGTGCTCCTGGACGAACGCGACCAGGTGGATGACGTGAACCAGGCCTGCCTGGCGGCCCTGCCCGCCAAGGTCTTCGACCGCACCCTCTGCCGCTGGCTCTTCAAGGATCTCAAGCAGTTCCGATCATGCACAGAAACCAGCCGGGTCATCGAGAAGACCTTCCGGCCAGTCTCCGGACCGCCCAAGTTCTTCAAGGTGCGCATGGCCAAGACCGCTCCGGACAGCGACCACTCCGGGGTGGTGCTCATCCTCACCGACATCACCGAGCGTCGCCGCACCCTGGAGGAGTTGGGCCGCCTGGCCTCCATCGTGGAGTCCTCGGACGACGCCATCTTCTCGGTGTCCCTGGAAGGCAAGATCATGACCTGGAACCAGGGGGCGGAAAAGATCTACGGCTACCCGGTCGAGGAGATCCTGGGCCGGCAGTTCATGCTCCTGGTGCCGCCCGCCCTGCGCGAGTCCTCCCGGTCCGTCCTGCGCCGCGCCTCCCAGGGCCTGGCCCTGTCCCGGCACGAAACCGTGCACCGCCACCGCGACGGCCATCTCTTCCCGGTCTCGGCCACCTTCTCGCCCTTCGACTGCTACGACGCCGTGCTCGGGGTTTCCGTCATCGCCCGGGACATCTCCAGCCGCAAGCAGACCGAGGCCGAACTGCGCACGAGCCACGACCGGCTGCAGAGCCTGCTCCACGAGACGGTCAAGTCCCTGTCCGCCACCCACGAGAAACGCGACCTGTACACCGCCGGCCACCAGCAGCGGGTCACCCGCCTGGCCTGCCACATGGCCGGCCGCCTGGGCCTGGAGCCGGACCGGGTGGAGGCCCTGCGCAACGCGTCCCTGCTCCACGACATCGGCAAGGTGTGCATCCCCATGGCCATCCTGGCCAAGCCCGCGAGGCTCTCGGCCGAGGAAATGGGGATGATGAAGAAGCACCCCGAATCCGGAGGGGAAATCGTGCGCGACATCCCCTTCCCGGGCCCGGTGGGCGAGATCATCCTGCAGCATCACGAACGCATGAACGGCTCCGGCTACCCCCACGGCCTGGCCGGAGACGAGATACTCCCCGAGGCGCGCATCCTGGCCGTGGCCGACACCCTGGAGGCCATGTCCTCGCACCGGCCGTACCGGCCGGCCCTGGGACTCAAGTTCACTCTGGAGGAATTCCGGTCCGGATGCGGGGTCGCCTACGACCCCGACGTCTGCGGCGCCCTGTTCGACCTGGTCAGGAACGGGGTCATCCGTTGGAAAAAAGGAGAACTGCAATGTCCGTGAAGCAGAAGCTCGTCATCCTGTTCTGCGTCGCCGTGGGCGGCTTCGCCCTGGTCTTCGCCGCCTCCTTCGTGGGCAAGCGCCACACCGAGGCGGCCCTGGCCCTCAAGTCCACGGCCGAGGAAGCCTTCGTGGAGGCGCTCCAGGCCCGCCGCCAGGAGAAGAACTTCATCATGCGCCGGGAGGCCGAGTACATCGGCAGGACCCTGGAGCACGTGGCCCGGACGACCGAAAGAATCACCGCCATTCGTCAAACCGACCCCGAGATGGCCGACCAGTGCGACAAGGCGCTCAAACAGGTCAAGGAGTACGAAACCCTGTTCGGCCAGATGACCGCCACGGAAACCACGGTGGGCCTGTCCGAAAAGGACGGGGTGCGCTGGCAGTTCATCGCGGCGGGCCGGGAGGTGGAGCAGGAGTTCAAGGAGATCAAGGACCTGGGCATGACCGTCGTCCTGCTCCAGATGCGCCGCCAGGAGAAGAACTACATCGAGCGCGGCAAGCAGGAATACCTGGACCGCTACCGCAACCACCTGGCCCAGTTCCGCCAGGGCCTGGCCAACCTGCCCGACGAGAGCCGGAAGGCCGCCATCGGCAAGGCGCTGGACGCCTACGACAAGGCCTTCGCCGCCTACGTGAGCCACCAGGGCAAGCTCGCCGAACTCAACCGGGAGCTGATCCAGAACGCCCGCCGGATGGAGCCCATCATCACCTCGCTGCGCGACCATTATGCCGCGGAATACGCCCGCATCTCGGCCCGGACCGACATGGTGGCCATGGGCATCGAACTGGCCGCGGCCGTGCTCACCGCCCTGTTGGCCTTCCTGACCATCACCTCGGTGCTGCGGCCCCTGACCGCCCTGCAGCGGTTCTCCCGGACCGTGGCCTCGGGCGATCTGGAGGCCAGGCCCGAGGGCGTGTTCGTGGCCGAGTTCGGGGAGCTGTCCCGGGACATGTCCCGCATGGTGGAGGGCCTCAAGCGCCAGATCGCCGAGACCCAGGCCAAGGAGCGCCAGGCCACGGAGGCCGCCGACCGGGCCGAAAAGGCCATGCGCGACGCCCAGGAGCAGGGGACCAAGGCCACGCGCATGTGGGAGCGCATGGTGGCCTCGGGCCGCAAGGCCGAAAAGATATCCGAGCACCTGGCCTCGTCCTCGGAGCAGCTCTCGGCCCTGATCACCCAGGTCAAGCGCGGGGCCGCGGTGCAGAACGAACGCATGGGAGAGACCGCCACGGCCATGGAGCAGATGAACGCCACGGTGCTGGAGGTGGCCAAGAACGCCGGGCGGGCCTCGGAAAACGCCCGCGGCGCGCGGGACAGGGCCAAGGGCGGGGCGGACATGGTGCGCCAGGCCGTGGCGGCCATCGCCCAGGTCAACGCCCAGACCGACATCATGCGCGCCGGCATGGAGGACCTGGGACGCCAGGTCAACGCCATCGGCCAGATCATGAACGTGATCACCGACATCGCGGACCAGACCAACCTGCTGGCGCTCAACGCGGCCATCGAGGCGGCCCGGGCCGGCGACGCCGGCCGCGGCTTCGCCGTGGTGGCCGACGAGGTGCGCAAGCTGGCCGAGAAGACCATGGCCGCCACCAAGGAGGTGGAGACCTCCATCCAGTCCATACAGCGGGCCACCCGGCAGAGCATCGACCGGGTGGAGGAGGCGGCCCAGGCCGTGGTCCGCTCCACCGAACTGGCCAACTCCTCGGGCCACGCCCAGGAGGACATCCTCCGCCTGGTGGAGGACTCCAGCCTGCAGGTGGAGTCCATCGCCTCCGCGGCCGAGGAGCAGTCCGCGGCCAGCGAGCAGATCAACCGGGCCATCGACGAGGTCACGCGCATCGCCCGGGATACCAGCGACGGCATGCTCTCCTCGGCCCAGGCCGTGGAGGCCCTGGCGGCCACCGCCGCGGAGCTCAAGACCATGATCGAGGGCATGCTGCACGAAAACGGCTAGCCGGCCGCCGCGTGCGGTCCGCCAGCTTCAGATGGGGCGTCCTCCCGCCGGAGGGCGCCCTTATCTTTTCCAGGGTCCGGTCAGGCGTAGAGCCAGCAGCGCACCTGCCGGCCGTCCCGGGCCAGGAGCGGCGGGCGCTCGGCCCGGCAGCGGCCGAAGGCCTGCGGGCAGCGGGGATGGAACGAGCAGCCCGGCGGCAGGGCGGTGAGCGAGGGCACGATGCCCGGGATGGGGGCCAGCCGCGACCCGCGCCGGGTCAGCTTGGGCAGGGAGCCCAGGAGCCCCCGGGTGTAGGGGTGCAGGGGATCGGCGAAGAGACCGGCCACGCCCGCCTCCTCCACCGCCTGGCCCGCATACATGACCATGGCCCGGGAGCAGGTCTGGGCCACGATGCCCAGGTCGTGGGTGATGAGCAGCACCGCGGCGCCCTTGCGCTCCTTGAGGTCCATGAGCAGGTCCAGGATCTGGGCCTGGATGGTCACGTCCAGGGCGGTGGTGGGCTCGTCGGCCAGCACCAGGTCCGGATCGCAGGCCAGGGCCATGGCGATGACGATGCGCTGGCGCATGCCCCCGGACAGTTCGTGGGGGTAGCTGCGCAGGCGCTGCCGGGCGTCCGGGATGCGCACCAGGCCCAGGAGATCCGCGGCCGCGTCCAGGGCCTCCGCCTTGCCCAGGCCCCGGTGCAGCACGAGCATCTCCGCCACCTGCTCGCCCACGGTGAACACCGGGTTCAGGGCGGTCATGGGCTCCTGGAAGATCATGGAGATGCGCCGGCCGCGGACGGCCCGCATCCCGTCCTCGGACAGGGCCAGCAGGTCCTCGCCGTCGAAGCGCACCTGCCCGGCCACGATGCGGCCCGGCGGGTCTGGCACCAGGCGCAGCACGGACAGGGCCAGCATGGTCTTGCCGCAGCCCGACTCGCCCACCACGGCCACGGTCTCGCCCCGGTCCAGGGCCAGGTCCACCCCGTCCACGGCCCGGGCCTCGCCGGCGGAGGTGAAGAAGTGGGTGGCCAGGCCGCGGATCTCGAGCAGGGACATGGGCGTTGCCTTGGACGCGTTGGTGTGTAAGGAAGGGGGCCCTGGCGAACCTGTTGCCAATCGGAGGAAATGTCAATGACCAAGCCCGTCCGGGAGATCATGGCCCCCTGCGGCCTGGACTGCGGCAAGTGCCTGGCCAATCCGGACAGCCGCATCGCGACCCTGGCCCGCGAACTGCGCGGGGAGATGGGCGGCTTCTCCTCCTACGCCGAGCGGTTCGCGCAGATGAACCCGGTGTTCGCCCAATATCCTGGCTTCGCGGCCCTGCTCGACCACCTGGCCGACGGCGGCGCCTGCCCCGGTTGCCGCTCGGGGAAGTGCCTGTTCGCCGGGTGCGAGGTGAGCCGCTGCACCCGGGAGCGGGGCGTGGACTACTGCGCCGAGTGCGCCGAATTCCCCTGCGCCAAGGCGAACCTGCCGTCCCACCTGGACGCCCTGTGGCGCGCGAGCACCGCAGCCATCCGGGAGATGGGCCCCGAAGCCTTCTACGATACCGTCAAGGACCGGCCGCGCTACCCCCGGCCCAAGAACAGTTAGCCTCTTACCCTACGGAACCACGCCGCATGTCTTTCATCGCCGTCATCGGGGCCGGCCTGGCCGGCTGCGAGTGCGCCTTCGCCCTGGCCAACGCCGGCCGGGCCGTGACCCTCTTCGAGATGAAGCCGGACCGCTACTCCCCGGCCCACGTGAGCCCCGGCCTGGCCGAGCTGGTCTGCTCCAACTCCCTGCGCTCCGACGATCCGGAAACCGCGGTGGGCCTGCTCAAGGAGGAGATGCGCGCCCTGGGCAGCCTCACCATGGCGGCGGCCGCCGCCACCCGCGTGCCCGCGGGCAAGGCCCTGGCCGTGGACCGGGAGCGGTTCTCCGCCTGGATCACCGAAAAGCTCGCGTCCCACCCGGGCATCACCCTGGTGCGCCGGGAGGTGGCCTCCCTGGACGACCCGGACCTGGCCGGCGCCGACGCGGTGGTGGCGGCCGCCGGCCCCCTGGCCTCGGACGCCCTGGCCGAGGACCTGGCCCGGCGCGTGGGCAAAGACCGCCTGGCCTTCTACGACGCCATCGCGCCCATCGTGGACGCCGAGAGCGTGAACCAGGACATCTGCTTCTGGGCCTCGCGCTACAAGCCCGAGGAGAAGGACTACCTGAACTGCCCCCTGGACGAGGCCCAGTACCTGCGCCTGGTGGCCGAGCTCAAGGCCGGCGAGAAGGTGAAGCCCCGCGACTTCGAGGATGAGGCCCACTTCGAGGGCTGCCTGCCCGTGGAGGTCATGGCCGAGCGGGGGGACATGACCCTGGCCTTCGGCCCGCTCAAGCCCGTGGGCCTCGAGGACCCGCGCACCGGCAAGCAATCGTTTGCAGTGGTCCAGCTGCGGCCCGAGAACCTGGAGCGCACGGCCCTCAACCTGGTGGGCTTCCAGACCAAGCTCACCTACCCGGAGCAGAAGCGGGTGCTCCGCCTCATCCCGGGCCTGGAGAACGCCGAGTTCCTGCGCCTGGGCAGCATCCACCGCAACACCTACGTGGACGCGCCGGCGGTGCTCACCCCGGAGCTGGCGCTCCGGGCCGACCCGCGCATCTTCCTGGCCGGCCAGATAACCGGGGTGGAAGGCTACGTGGAGTCCGCGTCCTGCGGCCTGTGGCTGGGCCTGCACCTGGCCCGGAACGCCCCCCTGCCCCCGCGGGAGACCGCCCTGGGCGCGCTGCTCGGCCATCTCCGGACCCCGGTCAGGAACTTCCAGCCCACCAACGTCCAGTTCGGCCTCATGCCACCGCTCAACCGGCGCGCCGGCAAGCGCAAGCGCATGGCCCTCTACGCCGAGCGCGGCCGCGAGGCCCTGGCCGCCTGGAAGGCCGGATTCGGAGGCTAGCAAGGCCATGCCCGACGCCCCCATCCCCCGGTGGCTCGAATGGGCCCGGATTCTCCAGGCCATCGCCCAGACCGGGCTGCACCACACCGAAGGCCACTACGACCGCCAGAACTACGCCCGGCTGCGCGACCTGGCCGCGGAGATCACCGCGGCCCACGCCGGCCTGCCCGCGCCGGACGCGCTCGCGGCCTTCAGCCTCCAGCCCGGCTACGCCACGGTCAAATGCGACGTGCGCGCGGCCTGCATCCGGGACAACCGCATCCTCCTGGTCCAGGAGCGCCTGGACATGCGCTGGTCCCTGCCCGGCGGCTGGGCCGACGTGGGCGAGGCGCCCTCCTCGGCCGCGGCCCGCGAGACCTTCGAGGAGAGCGGCCTCCACGTGCTGCCCACCCGGGTGGTCGGGGTCTACGACGCCAACCGCCGCGGCCTGCCCCTGGAATTCTTCCACGCCTTCAAGATCGTCTTCCTCTGCGACATCCTGGACGGAACCCCCACCCCCAGCCATGAAACCGCGGCCGTGGACTTCTTTCCCCTGGACGCCCTGCCGCCCCTCTCCTCCCCCCGCACCGAACCCCGCCACCTGGCGGACATCGCCGCGGCCCTGGCCGACCCCTCCCGGCCCGCGGCCTTCGACTGACCCGACGGACGCATTCCGGCGTCCCCCATCCCGGCGCCCCCTTGTCCCGCCCCGCCAGGGCTGCTAACGTGCCGTCCTGACTCCCCGGGACGGAGCGCAGAGCCCCGCGCCCGGGAGCGACGCACCCCCACCAGCAGGATGCCGGACCGCCGCCTTGGCTGCAGCAACCTCCACCGACCGCTCCCCGGTCCGGCCCAGCCTCCTCCTGGCCGGAGTCCTGGCCCTGGTCCTGGCGGCATGCGCCGCGCCGGCCGGCTGGCATGACCTGGCCCTGCGCGGGCCTGGCCAGGTGACGGCGCAAGGCTCGGCCCAGGGGCGCGAACTGCGCCTGACCGTGGCGCGCCCCGGCTTCACCGTGTTCACCCTGCACCGGCCCGCGCCGGAACTGGCTGCAGATCGCGGCAGGGCGCGGCTCAGGTTCGCCTACCGGGCAACAGGGCCGGCCCTGCCCCTGGCGGCCTGGATCTCGGCCGGGCCGGGCTGGGCCATCCCCGCGGTGCGCCACATCCTGCCCCTGACCGCCGACGGCCAGGCCCGCACGGCCGAGGCGGTCTTCGACCTGGCCGGACTGCCCGAGGGGGCGACTCCGGTCCTGCAACTGGCCGTCGTGGGCGACCTGCCCCCGGACGCCGCCCTGGAGCTGGCCGGGCTGGACCTGGCCCCCCTCCCCGCCCCGGACCTGGAGGCGCGGCTGGCCTGGCCCGGCAGCCGGACCCTCCTGGCCGGCGTCCCGGGGCAGGCCGTGGCCCTGGACCTGGAGAGCCGGGAGGGGACTGCCGCATTCCATCTCCGGATGGAGCCCCGGGAGCATGGCGGCCCCACCACCACGGCCGAGGCGGAGGTGTCCGGCCAGGGACGGGCCGAACTTCCCCTGCCTCCGCTTCCCGCCGGCGAGTACCAGCTCTCGGCCGCGGAGAGCCGCGGCCGGGGCCTTTGGGTATGGTCCCTGCGCGCCGCGCCGCCGGTCCCGGCCCCGGCGGTCCTGGCGGACGGCCGCCTGTCCAGGGACGGCGCGCCCTTCTTTCCCATCGGCATCTTCCACGCCTCGGACCCGGTGCTGGAGCGCCTGGCGGCCGAGCCCGCCTCCGCCGGCGGAACCCAGGCCCCGGACCGGGAGGCCATGCTCGCCTCCCTGGCCGCTCGCGGCTTCAACACCGTGCACCACTCCTGGACCCCGGCCTCGCCGGAGTTCCACCGGGCCGCGGCGCGGCACGGGCTCCTGGTGGTGTCGGAGCTGGGCGGCGCCGGGCCCGAGGCCCTGGCCGCGCAACGGGCCGAACCCAACGCCCTGGGCTGGTACGCCTGGGACGAGCCCACTGCGGACGCCGCGCCCCGGGCAGCGGCCGCCTTCCGCCGACTCAAGGCCGCGGACCCGCTGCGACCGGTGCTGGCCGCGGCGGACAACGCCTGCGCCGGCTTCGGCCCGCACCGCTTCGCGGACCTGGTGCTCAGCGACCCCTACCCCGTGGACGGCCCCCGCAGCGACGTGAGCCTGGCCGCCGAGTCTGTGCGCATCTGCCGGACGGTCCATCTGGCCGGAGACCCGCAGGCCGCGGTCATCGCGGTCCCCCAGCTCTTCACCGCGGACACCGAGCGCTGGAGGGGCTTCGCGCCCACCCCGGACCAGGTCCGGGCCCAGGCATACGCAGCCCTGACCGCCGGAGCCGCGGGCGTCATGTACTACGCCTACGCCACGTTCGAACCCCTGGCCGCAGGCATGCCCGCCAACCCGGCGCGCACCCACTGGCACCTGCCCGAGAGTCCGCTCTGGGAGAGCATCGGCGCCCTCAACGCCGAACTGGCCGAACTGGGGCCGCTCCTGCTGGCGAGTTGGGAGGCTCCCGCGGCCCTGCTCGCGGACGGCCCGGTCCTCACCCGCACCGCGGCCCTGGACGGCCGGCTGGTCCTGGTCTTCGCCAACCCCCGGGCCGCCCCGGCCCGGCTCACGGTGCGCCGCCCGCTTCCGGGCCCGCCCCCCGCGGCCCTGAACGGCGCTCCCCTTCCCGTCCCTACCGGGGAATCGGCCTGGAGCGCTGACCTGCCGCCTTACGGGGCCGGGACCTGGGTGTTTCCCGAGCCCTGAGTCGGCTTGGCGCTCCGCCCCATCCAGGACACTCCTCCGCAGAACTCCGGCCGCAGCAGAGCCACGCGTGATGCCGGACAATCCGAAGCCGACTTGCGGCATGCGAGCAGGTTGAGTTATTCATTACGGTAGGACCATCACCCGGCCTGGTGTTTCCAGCCCCAGGCCGAACTCCGGCGAAGCGGGACGGAATCGGGCATCCGGCGGCTGCGCTGAGGGAAGGCGAGAGTTCTCGGGCCTGCCTGGAGGAGGTTTTCCATCATGGACGACTCCATGGACATGCACTTCTACCGGAAGCTGCTGGACTCCATGGCGGACGGAGTCTATTTCGTGGACCTCGACCGGCGGGTGACCTACTGGAACAAGGCCGCCGAGCGCATCAGCGGCTATTCGGCCCAGGAGGTGGCGGGCAAGCGCTGCGCGGACAACATCCTGCGCCACGTGGACGCCGACGGCCGGGAGCTCTGCCTCCAGGGATGCCCTCTTGCCGGCGCCATGAACGACGGCAAGGTGCGCGAGGCCGAAGTCTTCATGCACCACAAGCTCGGACACCGCGTCCCGGTGTCGGTGCGCGCCTCACCCATGCGCGGCGAGGACGGGACCATCATCGGCGCGGTCGAGGTCTTCTCCAGCAACTCCAAGGCAATCAACATCCTCCAGGAGATCGAGGCCCTTCGCCGGGAAGTGCTCGCCGACCAGCTCACGGGCATCGGCAACCGGCGCTATGCCGACATCACCCTGGCCGGGCTGGAGACCTCCCTGGTCGAGCACGGCGTGCCCTTCGGCGTGCTCTTCGTGGACATCGACCATTTCAAGAAGGTGAACGACGCTTGGGGCCACCACGTGGGCGACCAGGTGCTGCGCATGGTGGCCCAGACCCTGGCGCACGGCCTGCGCGGGCTCGACGTGGCCTGCCGCTGGGGCGGCGAGGAGTTCGTGCTTCTGGTTCCCAACACCACTGCGGAGGCGCTCCTTGGCATGGGCGAACGCCTGCGCATGCTGGTGGAGAACAGTTGGCTGGACCACGGGGAGGAGCGGATCACGGCCACGGCGTCCTTCGGCGGCGCGGTGTCCCGGCCCGGGGAAAGCGCCCCGGACGTGGTGGACCGCGCCGACCGGCAGGTCTACCGGAGCAAGGAGGCAGGCCGCAACTGCGTGCATGTGGACGCTGAACTCTGAGCAAGCCTGCAAAGATTATTAAAGGGGCCGGACATCTGTCCGACCCCTTGTTTTTTCTGGTGGGCCACCAAGGACTTGAACCTTGAACCAACTGATTATGAGTTCAAGGCTCTTTGTTTTCTGGCGGTTCCTGATATTTGATAATCCCCTTACTTAAGTCTAGTTTCGTAATACTCCGTTTCCTCAAGAGTGGCCCTTCTGGTACTCACGGCGGGTTCATCCCCGCGGGCGCGGGGAACACACCGACTTCGTCTCTGGCGCCGACAAGCTGTCCGGTTCATCCCCGCGGGCGCGGGGAACACACCTTTTCCACCGCGGCCACCCGCACCGGGTACGGTTCATCCCCGCGGGCGCGGGGAACACGACCGGGACCGCGCGGCCGAGATGCCCGTGGACGGTTCATCCCCGCGGGCGCGGGGAACACCTGGCAAAGTATTCCCGCATCCGCTCGGGACGCGGTTCATCCCCGCCGGCGCGGGGAACACCCGCTCTTGAACAGGTGGGCAGTCCGTTCGGACGGTTCATCCCCGCGGGCGCGGGGAACACTCGCGGTCAAGGATGGCTCTCTCGTAATCGTACGGTTCATCCCCGCCGGCGCGGGGAACACGCCACGTATCCTGTGATGTCGTGGACGTAAGGCGGTTCATCCCCGCGGGCGCGGGGAACACCTTAACCCGCTCGAACACGCTCACGGCAACCTCGGTTCATCCCCGCGGGCGCGGGGAACACGCACGCACATTCAGGAACTCACACAGCGCGTCCGGTTCATCCCCGCGGGCGCGGGAAACACCCCACGCGCTCGGCCAGGGTGTCGATGATGCACGGTTCATCCCCGCGGGCGCGGGGAACACGTTGTCGGGTCCTACTCGTCCCGCAGGATGGACGGTTCATCCCCGCGGGCGCGGGGAACACTTGGTCACCGGCCCTTTGCCGTCCTCCCCTTCCGGTTCATCCCCGCGGGCGCGGGGAACACACTTGCTCCTTCTGCTCATTCGAACATGCCTCCGGTTCATCCCCGCGGGCGCGGGGAACACGTCCAGCCGTAGGAGGCGGCCAGGCTGGGGAACGGTTCATCCCCGCGGGCGCGGGGAACACAGGATGTGGCCTACGGCCTCACGGACATGGTGCGGTTCATCCCCGCGGGCGCGGGGAACACTGGCTGGCGGGGGACGAGGAGTACCTGGGCCTCGGTTCATCCCCGCGGGCGCGGGGAACACGGCGGAGAAGAGAGGGAAGGGAGCGGGTGAATCGGTTCATCCCCGCGGGCGCGGGGAACACTCGTGGTTGCCCTCCTCCACCGGCACGATGTGCGGTTCATCCCCGCGGGCGCGGGGAACACGCCACGGCAGAAGGTGGTGCAGGGGAGGCTGGCGGTTCATCCCCGCGGGCGCGGGGAACACGGCGCTTGCGAATGGGACGGTTACAGCTGGGACGGTTCATCCCCGCGGGCGCGGGGAACACCACCAACCCAGACGCGCAAGGCTGAGTTCCAACGGTTCATCCCCGCGGGCGCGGGGAACACATTCGGCCGTAGCCTCGCCAGTATGGGCGCCCCGGTTCATCCCCGCGGGCGCGGGGAACACTCCACACGCTTTGCAACTGTCGCACCCTCCATCGGTTCATCCCCGCGGGCGCGGGGAACACTGACGACTCTGCTGTCTTGACGGCTCTGCTGTCGGTTCATCCCCGCGGGCGCGGGGAACACGGCCAGGCCAGGCCCTCGGGCCCGCCCCGCTCCGGTTCATCCCCGCGGGCGCGGGGAACACTTCGAGAGGAGCACGTCCAAATAGGCCCGGAGCGGTTCATCCCCGCGGGCGCGGGGAACACGCGAGGGATACTAAGCTACTGGTTCCCGTCAGCGGTTCATCCCCGCGGGCGCGGGGAACACGCGTACAGGATGGCCACGTTCATGTTTATGGCCGGTTCATCCCCGCGGGCGCGGGGAACACTCGCGGTAGCGGACTCCGGGTTCGTCGGTGGCCGGTTCATCCCCGCGGGCGCGGGGAACACAACTCGCGGGCGGTCCAGGGCACGCCCCAGGTCGGTTCATCCCCGCGGGCGCGGGGAACACTGGCTGCGGCCCTGGGGGACATCGCGGGCGAGGGGTTCATCCCCGCGGGCGCGGGGAACACAGGTCGCGCCGGGCCTCGTTGTCCACGCTGTACGGTTCATCCCCGCGGGCGCGGGGAACACAACATCTGGCCGGTAGAGGACAAGGTTGTTGTCGGTTCATCCCCGCGGGCGCGGGGAACACCGGGCCGCGCCCCGGAACTTGTCGCGCTCGTCCGGTTCATCCCCGCGGGCGCGGGGAACACTTCCCACTCCCCGCCCTTATCAGGCATGGACTCGGTTCATCCCCGCGGGCGCGGGGAACACTGGCCGAGTACGACCTGGAGCGGTTCGCCTCTCGGTTCATCCCCGCGGGCGCGGGGAACACTCATCCAGGCGCTCGTCCGCCTCGCGTCGGGCCGGTTCATCCCCGCGGGCGCGGGGAACACACCGCCTGCAGCGGATAATCGGCCAATATGATCGGTTCATCCCCGCGGGCGCGGGGAACACACGCGGTCTTGTTGCGAAAGCGCACGGCGTCCCGGTTCATCCCCGCGGGCGCGGGGAACACGCCGGCGACCCGCACGAGACCCTGAGCGCCCGCCGGTTCATCCCCGCGGGCGCGGGGAACACCCATTTTACTCCAGCCAAGACACGCAACCGTCCGGTTCATCCCCGCGGGCGCGGGGAACACGGGCTGATTCGTGCGGGTCAGCAGACCGTGGACGGTTCATCCCCGCGGGCGCGGGGAACACTACACCGAGATTACGGTGGACGAGGCCCCGAACGGTTCATCCCCGCGGGCGCGGGGAACACGGCCAATATCCAAGCCGGTAGAAAGGCAGCGGCGGTTCATCCCCGCGGGCGCGGGGAACACCGTGGGTGTGGCGCACGGCCAGATCTCACGTCCGGTTCATCCCCGCGGGCGCGGGGAACACGGGTGCCCGAGTAGGGCGGATAAAGCCTAGTTCGGTTCATCCCCGCGGGCGCGGGGAACACCTCGCGCTGGCGGCCGTGCCGGTGGTGGACAACGGTTCATCCCCGCGGGCGCGGGGAACACCCACCTCCCCACCAAGGCCCCCCTCGCGGGGGCGGTTCATCCCCGCGGGCGCGGGGAACACGGATGCTAGGCGGCCCGCGCCGCCTTGGTTTCCGGTTCATCCCCGCGGGCGCGGGGAACACAACATCGGCAGTGCAAAGGAGGCTACGGTCTACGGTTCATCCCCGCGGGCGCGGGGAACACATGTGGACCGCGACGTTCCTGGGGGATTTGCTCGGTTCATCCCCGCGGGCGCGGGGAACACATACAACAAGTAGCAGTCAAGGGGGTACTAAACGGTTCATCCCCGCGGGCGCGGGGAACACGCCAAGTTGAGCAGGCGCAGCGTTTACAGGGCCGGTTCATCCCCGCGGGCGCGGGGAACACCGCACCGCGTACAAGGACGGCCGGTGGGACATCGGTTCATCCCCGCGGGCGCGGGGAACACTTGGAGAAGAACCGCTTCGGCCTGCGGCAGGCCGGTTCATCCCCGCGGGCGCGGGGAACACCCCCGGCTATCGCAAACGAGGACATGCAGGGCCGGTTCATCCCCGCGGGCGCGGGGAACACGATGTTCCTGCATGGACATGGTGAGCCTCCTACGGTTCATCCCCGCGGGCGCGGGGAACACTCGGTGGCGGTCATGAGTCAGTCCTCCACAGGCGGTTCATCCCCGCGGGCGCGGGGAACACAAGAAAAGCTCAATCGCCTCGGCGTAGTTGGCCGGTTCATCCCCGCGGGCGCGGGGAACACTGCGACGTGATTCGGAAGCGCATCGCCGTGAGCGGTTCATCCCCGCGGGCGCGGGGAACACGTGTCAGGGTGACTACAATATGACCATCCACCTGGTTCATCCCCGCGGGCGCGGGGAACACTCTTCCGGGAATGCGTTGATATCATTATCGCTATTTGGCTGTCAAAGACCCACCGAGCCCGGGCGACTCGCAGCCCGCACGGGACGCGGCTTGCGGGGTGGCGGCCGTTTCGCCTAGTCGGACGCGGGATCCGGCGCGGGGGGCGGAAGGAACGACACCAGCTGCACCCCGTCCATGTCCCGCGGCATCCGCCGGTTCGCGCCCGCGGTGGTGAACTCGAACCCGCTCTCGGTGCGAGCGGTCCAGGCCATCACCGCGTTGCCGTCCTCCAATCCGGCCAGCACGTGCCGCCAGATCATGTCCCGCACCTTGACCGAGTAGTCGCCCAGGTACACCCCGGCCCGGACCTCCAGGAGCCACACCGCCAGCCGGCCGCGCAGCCGCGGCGGCGCGTTCTCAACCACGATGACCAGCATCGCCCATGCCCTCCGGGTCCTCGAACGCCGGGCCCACGGCCTCGGGCGCGGCCCGGGGCGGAGTGAGCCCGCCCGCGGCCAGCACCTCCTCGATGGTCGGGATGATCCGCTCCAGCACCCTGGTCTTGCGGAACGCGTCCCGGCAGGCCCGGCGCACCTCGCCCTCCGGGTCCGAGGGGTTCCTCGCCGCGATGGCGAAGGCCGCGGGAACCACGGTGTCGAACTTGAACAGGTCGGCCACGTCGAACACGAAGGACCGCGGCTTGCCGGTGTGCAGGAACCCGATGGCCGGGGCATAGCCAGCGGCCAAAATCCCGGCCTCGCACACCCCGTAGAGGCAGGCCGTGGCCGAGGACAGGCAGCGGTTCACCACGTCCCCGCTGCCCCAATCCTCGGGATCGTAGCGCCGTCCCGACCACTTCACCCGGTACTGCTTGGCCAGCAGGCCGTACATGGCCCGCACCCGCGCGCCCTCGACGCCGCGCAACTGGTCCACGCTGCGGTTGGCGGGCGGCTCCTCGTTGAAGCGCAGGGCGTACATGCGGCGCACCACCTTGAGCCGGGCCGCATCGTCCAGGGCCAGGGCCGCCTGGTACAGCAGCTTGTCCGAGCGCGCGCCGCCGGGCTGGCCCACGGAGTACAGCCGCACCCCGGCCTCGCCCACCCAGACCAGCAGGGTCCCGGCCCGGGCCGCCAGCACCACGGCCGCGTGGGACACGCGGGCGCCGGGCTCAAGCATCAGGCAGGCCACCCCGCCCACGGGCACGTGCACCCGCACCCCGTCCTTGTCCACCAGCACGAACGCCCCGTCCTGCACGTCCAGCTGCCCCCGCTCCAGAAACAGCAGGGACAGCCGCTCCTTCACCGCCAGGGGAGAGAGACGGGGGAGCATGGGGCACCTCCTTTGCCTGCACCCACGCCGGAGGGGCCGGAGAGGGTGCGCGCGGTTTGCCTGCCCGGCCGGACTCGCCCCGGCCGGGCAGGCGAAGGAACGGGCCTCATGCCCGCCGCACCAGGAGCAGGCCGCAGCCGAAGGCCTTGGCCGGCCCAACCCCGCGGTACAGGGCGGCCAGGGCCTTGGCCGGGTCCGTGACCCGGGCGAAGCCCCGCAGATCCAGTACGGCCAGGGCCGCCTTACCGCCTGCGCGGTGGCGAAAGGAATGCCGGGCATAGGACTCCACCAGCAGCGATTCCTGCTCCACGGCCAGGCCCAGGTCCGCGGCCCGCGCCGCCAGCCAGCGGCCGCCCGCCTCCAGGGCCAGGGCTTCCCGGGACGGCGGCCGGCGGCGGCCGGCGTGGCCCGCGCGCTCCCCCCCCGCCGTAGCCCCAGCCGAGGCCGCCAACTCGGCCGCGCGCTCGCGGTGCAGGTCCTCCACCACGCTGTGCCGCTCCTGCCGGCCCGCGGCGTCGCGCGTCTTGCGCACCGCGTTGGCCCGCAGGGTGAACAGCAGCCGGTCCCCGACGGCCAGGACCGGAGAATACTCCTTGGTCGCCATCTCCCACACCCCGTCCGGGTCCTGCGGAAGCCGGGCGCTCACCGCCAGGAAGAAGCCTCCACCCATGTCCCGGTACAGGAAATCCCGCTCCCGGTCGGGCCGGTCGGCGAAGAGCCGCCACAGGAGCCTGTGGGTGTCGTACAGCCCAGACCCCATGGCCTCGCGAAGGCCGGACCGGACCACGGCCGCGGGATCAAGCCTCAGCCTGCTCAGGTACATCATGGCGCTCCTCCTGGCGCACGGCCGCAGGGGCCGCGGCATGGGCGTACTCGATGCGCTGCGCGAACTGCCGGCGGCCGTGGCGGGCCACCGCGTCGCGCACCCGGAACTCCTCCCCCGCTCCCCCGGCGGCCACGGCCGCGTCGCCGAACACCCGGACCGAATCGGGCGTCCTGTCCCACAGCTTCCTGGCGAGCGGGTCCAGGGCATGGGCGGCCAGGGCGGCCTCCCAGTCCGGGTGCTCGCCCACCCGCGGGCCGAAGGGCAGACCCGGCGGGCAGCCCTTGCGGCCCAGGTACGGGGTGAAGCGCGGCCGGGCCAAGGCCGCGGCCAGGTCATCCAGGGACCAGGGAGCGGCCGGAGGATTCCCGGGCCGCGGCCACATGCATGCCGTGAACAGTGCGTCGGCCAGGTACTCCCGGCGGGAGAGGATGGTGGCCAGGTCGTCCACCGGGTCCACCTGGTCGCGCAGTTCGTCGCGGCGGCAGCGGTAGACCCGGCCGCGGCGGGACCTGGCGGCCTGCACCGTGTGGTAGTCCAGGAGCAACGACCCGGGGTGGTCCTGCCGGACCATGATCTCGTAGCCCGCCTCCAAGGCGGCCAGGCGCTCCTCCTCGGAGCGGCGCAGGCCCAGGGCCGCGGCCACCAGACCCAACACCCCGGAGCGGCTGGGGTGCGCGGCGGTGGGCCGCACCTCGCCCACCGCCACCCCGCCCCAGGACTGCAGGGGGCCGTAGAGTTGGAAGGTGAGGTAGCTGGCCATGGCCTAGCCCGCCACGAAGTCCAGGAGCCCGGAGATGCCGCCCTGGCCCCGGGCCGGATGAAACACGTAGGCCGCGAACTTCTGCTCGTAGGCCGCATCCATGTTCTTCTTGGTCTGCTCCAGGGTCTCCACCGCGCGCGCCAGCAGCCCGCCCGGCCTGTCCAGGCCGTCCAGGAAAGCGGAGGACAGGGTGCGCGGCTGGTCCGCGCCCTTCTCGGCCAGGCAATACGAGGCCGCGGACCGGGAGGCGTAGGAGCTCTGCTTGCCCGAAGGGCTCACGGTGCAGGCGGCCCGGGCCAGAGCGCGCAAGGCGCGGCCCGCCAGGTCCGCGTCGCCGCCCAGGTTCTCCCGCAGCAAGTCGCGGTCGATGCACAGGTACAGGTAATAAAGGCCCGCGCCGAACTCGGCCACGCCCATGTGGCCCGCGCCCACGTCCTCCTTGTTCAGGTCGTCCACCGCGGTGAAGAAGTCGTCCTCCACGGCCACGGTGTGCACGGTCATGGCGTGGGCCACCTGCACCGCGGCCTCCACGTTGAACTCCGGCCGGGCGGCCACCATGCGGCCGAACATGGCCATGTCCGCGGCCAGGGCGTCCTTGCGCAGGAGGGACAGGGCG
The DNA here is from genome assembly GCA_040753075.1 of Thermodesulfobacteriota bacterium. Lineage (GTDB taxonomy): Bacteria > Desulfobacterota > Desulfovibrionia > Desulfovibrionales > Desulfovibrionaceae > UBA6814. Next base: position 15,996 of record JBFMHA010000007.1, on the reverse strand, counting down.
TCATCTGCCGGCTCCTTGCCCGAGGCGCGGCCCTGCTCCACCAGGGCGGCAGCGGCCGCGATCTCGGCCGGGCTCAGGTAGGCCATCTGCTCGATCTCCGCGGACTCCAGCAGGGCCTTGCGGCCGGCCTCCGCATCCTCGGCTTCTCCTCCCTTCTTGGCCTTGGCCTTCTTCCCGGCCTCGGGCTTGATCTTGCCGAACACCCCGGCGATGGCCCGGGCCACGGCCAGGGCCGGCTTCTCTTTGAGCCTGGGCAACCCACCCGCAGCGGCCTTGTCCTGCAGGGCCTCGGCCAGGGTCGCGCCCTGGGTCAGGGCGCAGAACACGGCCACGCCCAGTTCCTTGGTGCGGGCGCCCAAGGCCCCGCCCAGGGCCTCCCGGAACACGTCAGAGATGCGCCAGGCGCGCTTGAGGCTCTGGGAGGACACCCGCAGCCGCTGGGTGTTGCCCATGACCACGGTCTTGGGCCGGCCCAGGTCGTCGCGGTTCAGGTTGGAGGCGGGATAGCTGGTCAGGATGTGCAGCTGCACGAACTTGCCGTTGTCCATGGTATGGTCCTCGCGGGTTAGCGGTTGGAGTCCAGGGTGTAGTAGTCGTTGGCCCAGCGGCGCTTGGTGATGTCGTTCCAGTAGGTCGCGCCGCGCACCAGCCCCTGCAAGGGAATGCTCAGGTCCATGTAGCGCGTCAGCCGGAGCAAAGCGCGGTACAGGCCCTCGGGGTCGTCCACGGCCAGGAGCTTGCGGAAGCGCATGTCCCGGGCCTCGCGCGAGCCCTTGTCCAGGCCGGCGAAGAAGCGGCCGAAGCTATCCTCCTCCAGCAAGATGCGGGCGTGGGCCAGCACTCCCGCGGCCAGGGCCAGGCGTTCGCGCTGGCTGTAGGGCAGCTTCACCCCCCGCGCCTCCATGCGGCCCAGCAGGCCGCGCTGGAACTCGGGCGAGATGAAGACCTCGGTCGGGGTCTGCGCGCGGCGCAGGGCCGCCCGCGCCCCGCGGTCGTCCGCCAGTTCGGTGTGCCACTCCCGGAGCGCCTCCCAGAACGGCCCGCTGAACATCGTGTGTCCGGTTTCCTCCATGACGGTGCTCCTTGGCTAGATTTCCAGGATCTTGTTGCAGCCGCCCACCAGGTAGGCGCGCATCCGATTCAGGGCCCTGTAGACGCGCGGGGCCTGGTCGGCCAGGAAGCTCCCGCTCTCCACCTCCTGGTGGAACAGGTCCTCGGCGCTACGGCGCAGGGTGGCGACCCACTCCCGGCGCAGCTCCATGCGCGGCTCCAGGCCGCTGTCCGCGGACTCCCGCAGCAGCCCGGCCAGGCGGCGCATCAGGCCGTAGAACGGCTCTTCGGTGGCGGACCAGAAACGGACCGCGGCGTTCTCCAGCAGGGTCTTGTCCACCGTGGCCTGCGCGGCGTCCCGGAACACGGCCTCCTTGAGCCCGCCCACCAGGCTGCGCCGGGCCTGGTCCGCCGCGCCGATCCACTTCTCCGCCTCGCGGGCCAGGGTCTCCTCGTGCTCCTTGCGCACCGGGACGAGCGGGTACTCGCCCTCGCTCCACTGCCGGGCCTTGGCGTTGTCCATGTCGAAGCCGAAGGCCAGGATGCGCTGGTCCGCGCCGTCGCCGCTCCAGCGGACGCGGCGGTACTGCGCCACGCACAGCGCGGGGCGGACCGGCCGCCCGGCATCGCCGGGATCTCCGCAGGTGAGGCCCAGCCAGTGCTTGTACCGCGCCCCGTCGCTGCGGCCCTTGAGGGACAGGGCCGGCTCCTCGGGTCCCTGGGAGCGGTAGGGCGTGAGCGGGTGCTCCCACGGCCCCTCGTAGTTGGTCCCGAAGGGCCGGGCCGCATAGCGCTCCACCACGGTGCGGGTGCGAACCGCGCACAGGTCGCAGGCCGTCTCCCGCTCCAGGGTTTCGGGCAGGAGCAGGATGCGCCGGGGCATGCCCCAGAACATGTGCAAGGGGTGCACGTCCTGTGGCAGGGTCTGCCCGGTGTGGCTTCCCGGCTCGCTGGTGCGGGTGGGCGCGGCCCAGGGGAACACCACGCCGGCCAGGCCGTCCGGCCCGGGCGCGGGACGCATGCCCCGGACCTCGGCCGGGAGCACGTTCTTCCAGATGGTCCGCCAGAGGTTGCGGCCTGTGAGCAGCGTGGTCAGCGGCCCGCCCCCCCGCAGAGAGGTGCGGTGGCCGCGGCCTCCCGAAGGGGAGTAGGTCTGCAGGGTATGCAGGGCCAGGGCCGCGCAGTGCGGGCACAGGCGCTGCACCTTGCCGCGCTTGATGAAGAAGTCGGTGTTGTCGGAGAGGGTCTTGTCGCCGGGGGACTCGATGAACAGGCCGGCTACCGGCAGGTGGTCTTTGGCCGGACCGGGCACCAGGGTGAGGTCCTGCATGAAGCAGGGACGGTCGCCCAGCACGTTGAAGAAGGGCTCCAGGGGAGCCAGGCGTTTCTTGAGGTCGTCCGGACCGGGCGGCCGGTCCAGCCAGTCCTCCCACTCCTCGTCATCCGCGGGCATGGCCGCGGTGGCGAGCAGGCCGATCAGGAATTCCAGAAGCGCGCCCGCGAAGTCGGGCCGGGGCGGGTCCACGGCCAGGACCTCCGGGAGGCACACCTCCCAAGGCCCCACCCGAGCCGCCCCGCCCCCGGCCAAGCGCACGGGAATCCACCTGTCACGCAACAGATTCCATTCCATGACGCCGCACCATCCTGCTGAGGTTCAGGAAGGAGAATACGCTAATGCCGCACGAATTTCGGATAAGCGATACAAGAAATTGCCGCAAGGCGACGCACCGGGGCGGCCTTCAGGCCGCCCCGGACGGCATACACGGCAGCTAGGATGTCCAGAGCAAAACGACGAAAGCCCCGATCCTCAACATAAATATGAGGCGGGGTCTCCGGCGTCTCTGTGCTCGAGAGCACATACGACCTCCGATCCCGGGCGGCGCTGGTAAGGAGATTGCCTTTAAGCGAAAAAGTGGCTAATATTGGAATTGTATGGTCCCGAGCACTCTTCGCTTGGGCAACGAGCGATTCGGGCACACCCAGGCGGTTGGTTCGAGTCGCTCTTTCATTTGCAGCAGCAAATAATCGTTTCTTTTTTAGTTGTCAAGGTCACTCCTTAGATTTTTTATATCCCCGCTTTCGCGGGGAAACCGCAATGCATCCAACCAGTTGTCAAGGGCACTCTGGTTCATCCCCGCGATGTTACGGGGAAACTAAAAATATTCATATAGATAGCACAAGGCTAAGTCAACCCTTTGACCACCCTCACCCCACACCCCGGCTCATAGGCCACAGTGACAGGCGTGATCTTGCCCTGGTCATCCCTGCGCTGGGCCGGGCCGATCCACGTTCCGTCCGGGCCGGGGCGCAGGGGGACGAGCACGGACCACTTTCCCTTGTCGGGCATCTGCTCACGCAGAACTTCCACGGCCGGGGCCAGGGACAAGGGGATGGCCGGCTCGTTGACCAGCCATTCCCGCGCCCGGACCTCGGACAGGGCGCAGTCGCGGGCCGAGGCCGCATCTCCGGTCCAGAGGCGCACTTCGCCCTGCTCCACCCGCAGCAAGCGCAGCTGCACTGTGACCTCGCCCAGGCGGGTGGGGGTGTACAAGTCCTGGAGCCATTCCGTGCCGCTGGCTTCGAGGGAATACCCCTGCCCGAACTCCAGCGCATTGCGTTCGGCCATTGCCGTCTTGGCCCGGGCCTCGCCCAGGGGCCGGGCGTCGGGCCGGTCGAACACCGCGGGCGCATCCAGGCCGCGGCCGCAGGACGCCTCCACCAGGTCCCGGGCGTCCCCGGGCAGGCGCAGCGCGCCCCGGTCCCGCAACAAGCGGGCCGTGCGCCAGAGTTGGGCTTGCACCGGGTAGACCCATTTCCCCTTCTCGAACATCCGGCCGTACCAGTCCGCGGGCGGATTCTCGTCAGGCTCCGGCCCCAGGACCAGCATCCGCGCCTGGCCGAAGCCCTCGGGCCGCCCGCCCCGGTCGTGGCGGCAGCAGCGTCCCGCGCGCTGGATCATGAGCTCCATGGGGGCCAGGTCGGTGGCCAAGAAATCAAAGTCCAAATCTAGACTTTGTTCCGCAACCTGGCTTGCCAAAAGAATTTTTCCACTTCTTACCTTCTGATCGGAATTACTGCCGAACCACTCCAGCACCCGGGCCTCGATGTCCGCCCGGTCCCCGGCCGTGAACCGGGCGTGGAACACCAGAACGTCCGCATCCGGGATGCCCGCGGCGCTCACCAGGTCCCGGGCCGCCAGCACGTCGTCCACGGTGTTGCGCAGCCAGCAGCCGCAGCCTCCGGCCCGGCGGACGGCCGCCAGCTCCGCCACCGCCTCCGCCGGGTCCTGGATCAGCCGCACGGCCACGTCCTTGCCGCCCCGGGCCGGAAGCGGCGTCTCCTCCAGCCCGCGAGCGAGGCTGACCCGGGTGGCCAGAGGGAAACTCTCCTCCCGCACCTGCCGCAACGGCAGGTCCGCGCCTTCGCAAAAGGCGTCCACCAGCCGCTGCCGCGCCGCCAGGGGCAGGGTGGCCGAGAGCAGCACCGCACTGCCGCCCAGGCCGGCCTGGAAGCGCAGGAGGCCGCACAGCAGAGCCATGGTGTATGCGTCATAGGCGTGCACCTCGTCCGCCACCAGGACGTTGCGGCACAAGCCGAGCAGGCGCAGGCTCTGGTGCCGGGAGGGCAACACTCCCAACAGGGCCTGGTCCAGGGTGCCGGCCCCGCAGGGCGCGAGCAGGGCCTTCTTGCGGCCGTCCGCCAGCCAGGCCGCGCAGGCGGACGCGCCGTCGTCGGACTCCGACGCTGGGGCCGGCCGCTCCATACGGATGCTGCCCAGAAACTCATCGTGCAGGCTGCGCGCGCCGTGGGCCAGCATGAGCGATGGCCGGGAGCCGGGAGCGAAGAGATTGCGGTAGGACTCCGCCAGCCGCGCATACATGGCGTTGGCCGTGGCCATGGTGGGCAGGCCCACGTAGAGGCCCGCGGCCTCGCCCGCGGCCATGAGCCCCTGGGCCGCGAGCAAGGCGGCCTCGGTCTTGCCGCTGCCGGTCAGGTCCTCGAAGACGTGCAGCTGCGGTCCGGGGCCGGGGGACTCCAGGTCCGCGGCATGCTGCTGCAGCGGCGTGGGCGTCCGGTCCGCCAGATGCGGGAACAGTTCGGCAAAGGGACGCGCACCCGCAGGCTCCGGGCCGAGGATGCCGCAGCGCTCCACCGCCGCGCGGGCCAGGGGCCTGGCCTGTTCATGCCAGTAGCTCTCCAGGTCCGACGCGTCGGGACAAAACGGGAACCACTCCCGGTTGGACCCGATCCAGTCCGCCAGCACGCACAATCCGGCCAGGAGCCAGGAGAGCGTCTTGACCAGTTGCCTGTCCAACCCGGGCAGGCGGAAGCCCTGCGGCAGCAGCAGCCCGGCCAGGTCCCGGGCAAAGGCCGCGGCGTGCACCCGGGTTCCGACGAAATGGTCCGCGCAATCGACGTCCCGGGCCGGCGCCCCATGGTGCCCCAGGGCGGCGGCCGCCAGGGCGAGGAAACGTTTTCTCTCCCGGAGCCCGGACAGGAGAAACCCTTCACGCTCCCACTCACCGGCCAGCCTCCCCAGCAGCCACGATCCAAGCTCCACGTGATGCGTCCGGCCCTGCCCGGGAAACGGCGGCGCCCCGAGCCGCCGGGCCAGGTCCGGCTCCCTGTCCTGGAAGGACGTGGCGAACTTGCCCAGGTCGTGCAGGCCGAACAGGAAGACCGCCAAGCTGGCTACAGCCGCCGCGTCCGGCCCGGCCAGGCGCTCCAGCCGTCGCCGCCAGAGCGCGTCCGCGGCGAGCAGGGCCTCCCCCACCGCGGCCACGTCCAGGCAATGGTAGGCGAGGAGGTGGTACTGGGAGTTGTCTGCTTTCAGCTGAAGGGACTGAGACTTACCCCAGTAGCACAAATAGGCTTTTTCATGATTCACCCGTCGATATTTTCATGAAACCCAGGCTAGTTCAATACCGTTTTTGCTGTCCTGACATCTGGAATGGACGAGATGCGGGAACGGCTGGCGATTGACGCCGCCCTCCCCCTTTATGCCGGGAGAGTGAGTACGCGGAGTATGTTCCTAGATGAGAGACAAATCAGGGACGGATTCCACCGCGTGGGTATCCGGGGGTATCTGAAAGAAAAAGGGGTTCCGGCTTTCACCGGAACCCCGTGTTTTTCTGGTGGGCCACCAAGGACTTGAACCTTGAACCAACGGATTAAGAGTTCAATAGTGCTAGTATTATTGCGTATAACTGAATTACCTAACACCTTGACATTATGGTAGTCATGTACTATACGGTAGAACACAGTTGGACCGAAATTGCCCTTTGGTGGTAGCCCGGTGGTAGCCCGGTGGTAGCCCAGGAGGAATCATGCAGGCCAAGTTGACAAAAAAACTGGTGGACGGACTGGAGCCCCAGGCGGGGCGATTCAACGTCACGGACAGCGAATTCCCGGGGCTTACCCTGCGGGTAGCGCCATCCGGTGAAAAGTCCTTCTACTTTGTCTACCGTGTCGGGAAGGGGCGCGGGGCGGTAAAGCGGTGGTCGCGCATCGGGAGTCACCCGGCCACGACATGCGAACTTGCCCGCCAGGAGGCTAAAAGGCTTGCGGCGCTGGTAGTCCAGGGTAAGGACCCGGGGGGCGAGGCGCAGGAAGAAAAAAAGGCGCAGTCCGTGGCCGATGTTATGGAAATCTTCTTCAAGGCCCACGTCGAGGCCAAGCGCAAGCCCCGGACGCAGAGCGACTATCGCTACATCCTGAACCGCTACCTGATCCCGCGCCTCGGACGGCACAAGATCAAGGACGTGACCCGCCGGCACATTGAGCAGATGCACCTCGCCATGCAGGGAGCCCCCACGTCCGCCAACCGTTCCCTGGCCGTGGCGTCCAAGTTCTTCAACTGGTGCGAACAGCGCGGCTTCCGAGAGGACAACACGAACCCCTGCCGGCACGTCGAGCGCTACCCGGAGCGCAAGCGGGAGCGGTTCCTGTCCGCCGATGAACTTTTCCGCCTGGGGGAGGCCCTGGCCGAGCTTGAGCACTCCGGGGCAGTGACAGGTCAGATGGCCGCCGTGTTCCGGCTCCTGGTGTTCACCGGAGCGCGCAAGGAAGAAGTCCTGACACTGCGGTGGGACGCCCTGGACCTGGACCGCGGCCTTGCCCGGCTGGCGGACTCCAAGACCGGGGCCAAGACCGTTCACCTCCCTGCCCCGGCCGTGGAGGTGCTGCGCAGCCTGCCTGAAGTATCCGAGTACGTCTTCCCCTCCCAGGACAGGAAAGGCCGCCCTACTCACCTCGGCTGGCCCTACAAGGCGTGGGCGCGGGTCCTGGAACACTCCGGGCTGGACAACCTGCGGCTGCATGACCTGCGGCATTCCTTCGCCAGTGTGGCGGCCTCCTCCGGGCACTCCCTGCCCATGGTGGGGGCTATGCTTGGGCATACCCAGGCGCAGACTACGCAGCGGTACGCGCACCTGGCGCAGAACCCCGTCCACCAGGCGGCCGAGGACACCGCTGCGAAGATTGCGGCGGCCATGAACGGGGGCGGGAAGGTGGTCCCCCTCCGAGGACGGAAGAAGAGCGCGTAGCCTAGAAATTTCAGGGCCTAGGCCCCGGCTGATCCCCGGGACCGAAAAGCCGCGACCCTGGCGGCCTGGCCCTGATTCAACACCAGGGATGAAGTGAGGGACTTTCAATGCACAACGCAAACGAACTGACCCCGGATGAATTCAACGGCCACGTTACTTTTGACGGTGCGCTCTACATCCTCGGAATCTCGAAAAAGGAATTCCGTGAACTTGTGAGAAACGGACTTCCTGTTGGAAGCGATGAAGCGCTTTCACCTAACCGGGTTCACGACAGTTCGATATTTTGGGCGACAGAAGGCGCTTTTTCATATTTCAACGTCGGCAACATCGTAAACTTTTACGGCGAGAACCTGCCGCAAGAAGAGAAGAACGCGGTAATACATAGGGCAAAGCTGGCATCGAAGATTGATTCCGGTTTTGTCGTAAAGGTGTTGGGCGAGGGTAAAGAACGGACGCTGCGTTTCTATCGTGTCATAGACGATGGACGCGAAGAACTTGCATCGGCAGTACCTCCCGCCGCGTGTAGCGAAGAGGAAGCGCCCGCCACCGAAGAGGCCGGGCCGGAGAGGCACATGCCCAGCCCGGCCGCGATGCTGGAGATGCATGAACGCGACCCCAAGACATGGGGCGTCCAAAAGCTGGGGGATAGGTACTGGCCGCGTCAAACCAAGGACTCACGGCGGGTTTCCGCGAGCAGGTACCTCCGGGAGGCCCGTGAAGACCGCGAGCGGAAATGAGGGGCAGGCGTAGCACTGCTACCGTAGCAGGTGTAGCAGTGTAGCAACGGGGCGTAGCATGATTGCTACGCCCCTTGTTTTTTGGCCATCGCCCCGCAGTCCGCACCACTAGCGGATAAAAAACTTCTCACAACCTGAATCACGAATTCACGACCCCCCTTTACTGCTACGCCCCGTAGCATGTTCCAATGTCTTCAACCTAATCCAATTTAAGGAGGTTGAAGCCAATGGAACGTGCATCAATGGACAATCGGTATTTGAACACGGTGGAGGCCGCAGGGTACTTGCGGACTTCGAAGGCCTTTTTGGACAAAGACAGGTTAACGCGGCTGCATGGAGTGCCGTTCGTGCGGCTCGGACGGCGGGTGCTGTATGACAAGCTGGCGCTCGACGCCTTTCTGGCCCGGCAAGCCGAGCCCCAGATTGCGGAGGGCTAGCCGGCCATGCCCCACAACAACAGCGCCCCGCCGGCCCGGGTAGTCCAACCGGGGGCCAACGGGGCGCAAGAACAGTACGGAAACAAAGTACAACTGGCTGCCCGGCCCGTCAAGGCCCCGGACATCCTCGCCGCAGCCCGGGCCTACGCCCGGCGCGGCTGGGCAGTCTTCCCTTGTGGCCGGGACAAGCGGCCCATCATCAAGGACTGGCCGCACAAGGCGACCACGGACCAGGAGAAAATCCGGGAGTGGTGGGGCCGCTGGCCGGACGCTTCGATAGGCTGCCCGACTGGCCCCGGCTCGGGTTTTTGGGTCCTTGACGTTGACTTGCCCGAGGGGCCGGCGTCCCTGGCGGAACTTGAAGACCTGTTCGGCGCCCTGCCGCCCACGATGGAGCAAAGGACCGGCGGCGGGGGCAGACAGCTTTTCTTCCGCTGGCCCGAAGATCGGGAGGTCAGGAACTCGGCCGGCAAGCTCGGCCCGGGCCTAGACGTGCGCGGGGCCGGCGGCTACGTCATCCTGCCCCCGTCCGGCCATCCGAGCGGCAGACGCTACGCCTGGATCACCCCCGCCGAGGTGGCCGAGGGGGTGAAGCGTGACTAGTCACACCCCCGCCCTGGCCCCCGATTGGCTCCTGAACTCGGCGGCCCCCACGGCAAAGCCGGCCTCGGCTGCGAAGCCTGCGGCCAAGGCGAAAAACTACGCGGCCTCGGCCCTGGAGCGCGAAGCCGGCCGGGTGGTCGCTGCCGACCCCGGGGCTCGGAATGACGCGCTGAACCAAGCGGCCTTTGCCCTCGGCCAGCTTGTAGCCGGGGGCGAACTGGACCGCGCCGAAGTGGTAGCGGCCTTGACCCGGGCGGGCCTGGCCGTGGGCCTGGAGCCCAAAGAGATTGCCCGGACCATCAAATCCGGGATGGAGGCCGGGGAGCAAGAACCACGCACCGCCCCGGACAGCGGCCCGGCCATCAAGATTCGGGACGGGCAGTTGCCCCGCCTGGTGGACGCCTGCGAAGGGCTGCTCTTGCTCCCGGACCTTCCGGCCGAGGCGCGGATATTCCAGCGTGGCGGGCAACTCGTGCGCGTGGTGGTCCTGCCTGCGGCCCTGGTGGAGCAAGGTGTAGACCGCCCGGCCGGGTCCGCCATCATCGTATCGGTGGACAAGGCGTGGCTCCTGGATACCTGGGGCCGTGTCGGCAACTTCGAGAAGTACAGCCGCCAGCGGGACCAGTGGGAGCGCACCAACACGCCCCGGGACGCGGCCGAAATCTACGCTGCCCGAAAGGGTAGGTGGCGTGTCCCGGTTTTGCGGGGCGTTGTCACATGTCCCACGCTGCGCTGGGACGGGTCTCTGTTGACCGTGCCGGGGTACGACGAGGCCACGGGGTACTACCTGACCGGCGGGCTTCATGTGGACGTGCCCGAGGCCCCGCGCCAGGTAGACGCAGCCGCGGCCCTGGACTTCCTGCGCGGGCTCCTGGTGGGCTTCAGCTTCGTGTCCGAGGTGGACGAGGCCGTTGCCTTGGCCCTGCTCCTGACCGCCGTGGCTCGGCCCGCCGTCGCGTCAACTCCCATCGTCAATGTCTCGGCCCCGGTGCGCGGCTCGGGCAAGAGCACCCTGGTAGACATCGCCGCGGTGCTGGCCACCGGGCGCCGGGCGGCAGTCCTGTCCGCCACGGGCAACGCCGAGGAACTGGAGAAACGCCTGGTCGGCTGCCTGCTCTCGGGCGATCCGCTTGTGTCCCTGGACAACCTGAATGGGCAATTGGCCTCTGACCTCCTGTGCCAGGCCAGCACCGCGGAGGCCGTGAAGCTGCGCCCGCTTGGGGGCTCAGGGCAGGTGGAGATCGAGAACACAACCCTGTGGACTGCGAACGGTAACAACTTGATCGTGTCGGGCGACCTCGCCCGCCGCGCCCTGCTCTGTCGCATGGACCCGGGGGTTGAACGTCCCGAGGAACGCACCTTCGCCTTTGACCCCATCATCCGCGCCCGCGAACACCGCGCCGTCTACGTGTCCGCCGCACTGACCATCATGCGGGGGTACGTCGTTGCCGACCGGCCGGGCATGGGCCTGACCCCCTTCGGGAGCTTCGAGGTGTGGAGCAGCCTGGTCCGCGCCGCCCTGGTGTGGGCCGGGGCCGCGGACCCGTGCGCGTCCCGCGCCGCTGTCCTGGACGAGGACCCGGAGGCCGCCCGGCTCCGTACCCTGCTGTCCGCCTGGTGGGAGCAGTACGGCAACACCCCGAAGACCGTTCGGGAGATCATTGGCGCTGCGCAGGTATTGGACTCGCCACTGTGCGAGCCTCTTGGGGAAATCGCCGCCGACGGGTCGGCGCGGTTCAACACGCAGCGGTTGGGGCTCTGGCTACGCCGAAACATGGGCAGAGTAGCCGGTGGGCTGAAACTACAACGGGCAGGCACCGTGCGAGACGGCGCGGCCTGGTCGGTGGTGCAAGTCTAGCTGGGTGTCTGCGGGACTTTCGGGACTTGCGGGACTTTACTTCCTATGTGCGAGAAAAACGATGATATATCAAACATACACGTTTTTACATGTAGGGGCTGAAAAAGCCCCGCAACTCCCGAAAGTCCCGCAACCGACCCCGGCTACCCTGTGGCAGGTGGGCGTAACCGCGCCCGCTGCCTACCGCCTACCCGCCGTCTCTGGCCCTGTCCTGCCCCTGGCCCTGCCCGTCCCTCCCCCTCCTGTCCGGCCCCGGCCGGCTGTCCGGCCCTGCCGTGGCCGGCTGCTGCCCGGCCCCGGGGGTCGGTCAGAACCTTGGAGCCCTGCCGCAGGACCGGGTGTCGCCCTCGAACACGCGAAGAATTGAGTTTTTGCTTTCAAAAATTTCAGGAGGTTGCCCGTGAACGATGAAAAAACTGTATCGCCGCCGCGGCATCTTTCGAAAGAAGCCAAGAGCTGGTGGACGCAAATACACAACGAATTCGAAATAGAGGATTCCGCTGCATTATTGATTCTAACAACGGCGGCCGAAGCCTTTGACCGAATGAGACAAGCGCAACAACTGCTAAAAAAGCAGGGGGCCACGTTCTTGGATAGGTTCGGGCAGGTCCGCGCCAACCCTGCAACAACAATCGAGCGGGACAGCCGAGCGGCAATGCTGAATGCGTTGAAGGCGCTGAACCTGGATTTGGAACCCCTACAAGAACGGCCGGGCCGCCCCGCTGGGAGGAAGTAACATGCCGACAACGAGAAAAAGGACGCGCCGGCCGCGGCGTGTGGAGTCGGAAGATTGGATGTTGGAGTTTCTCCGCTTCGGCCGCGTCATGCGTGACAACGGGCGCACGAGCCCGAAACCCTTCCTCTACCGCCGCGAATGGGACGGGGCCTTCTGCCGCACCGCGGCCGCGGAGATGTGGGCGGCCATGCGCGAGGAGATCATGGCCTCGTGGGTCCGGGAGCGGCCAGGCACCCGCCCGTGGGCCTGGTGGACCTTCACCGCTCCCGAGGACCGGCCCGAGGGCGAGCCCGAACTGGCCTACCTACGCCGCCACAACCTCCTGACCGCCGGCGAAAGGGAGGAAAAGCAATGAAATTTCAAGAACTTGCCGACCTGATCGGCACTAATGAAGCGTGGTTGCTCTGCAAGTATTACGGCGGGTGCACCTATCTGCCGGTTCAGCCGCTTTTCCCGGAGGCGGCGGAAGAGGTTTGGGCCATGCACCGCAGGGGCTACGCCTGCCACGAGATTGCTTCGGCGCTGAACCTCAAGATCAACGCGGTCTGTCGAATTCTGCGTGGAGGGCGCGGCGATGAAATACTCTGAACTTGTGGACGCAATCGGCCATGACGCTGCGCAGCGTTTAGCTGAAGCGGTGGGCGGAGCAATGACGTACATTCCAAAGAAGCCGCTCTACATTGGCAGGAAAGAGCGCGTCCTACAACTCGTCAAGGCAGGCCATCCGACAAGAGACATCGCCGTTGCAACCCGCCTGACCGTGCGCAGGGTTCAACAAATTATCAGAAGCGAAATGCTTTAACCTTACATTTCGCACCGCAGGACGTTATACAACCTTACATCCTTAAACAAGGGGTAACAAAATGGAACGGTCAAAATTTACAACGACGATGCCTGCGGCAGACTGGACCGACGCGAGGATTGCCGCGGCCGAAACCGGAATCCCGGCCGGGGACGTGCTCGGGCACTGCTTCCGGCTGGTGCTGACGCGGGCTGGCCGCGCCCGCACCCTGGACGGCGACAAGCGGCCCTGCCCGGACTTCATCCTGGGTTGCACCCTGCTGCTGGCCGACATGGGCAGTCTGGACAAGGAAGAGGCCGACCGGCGCATCGCCCTGTGGGCGGAAAAGCGCCCCGTGCCGCTGGACAAGTCCGCGGGGGACCGCAACACCCTCAACCGCCTGGCCGACTTGGCCGGCTGATCGGAGAAAACGACATGAGCATCCTTTCCGAACTGCGCGAGCAGCGCAACGCCAAGGCCGACCAGGCCCGCAAGCTGCAAGCCGACTACGCGGGGAAGATCACCCCCGCCCTGGACTCGCAGATCAACGCACTCCTCGACGAGGTGGACAAGCTCGACAACCAGATCGCCACCGAGCAGCGGCGCACGGCCGCCATGCCCGACCCCGCCGGCCGCATGGGCGGCGGCTTCGCCCCGTCCGGCGGCCCGTACAACTCCCTGGGCCGGCAACTTCAAGACGTAGCCCGAGCCCAGATCACCGGCCGGACCCCGGACGAGCTGCTCACCGTCATGGACGCCACCGGAGCCAATGAGGCCGTGGGCAGTGACGGCGGCTACCTCGTGCAGAGCGACTTCAACACCTCCCTTCTCCGGGCCGCGCAGGAGACGGGCATCCTGGCGCAGCGGTGCAACAGGTTCACGGTGTCGCCGGGAAGCAACGCTCTGAACCTGCCCATGGTGGACGAGACTTCCCGCGCCACGGGGAGCCGCCTGGGTGGGGTCCAGGTCTACCGGGTGGCCGAGGCCGCGGCCATCACCGCCAGCCGCCCAAAGTTCAAAAACCTGGCCCTGCAACTGGAGAAGATGGCCGGCCTGGTCTACGTGACCGAAGAGCTTTTGCAGGACAGCCAAGTCCTGGAGCAGTTCATCCGGCAGGCGTTCGCCCGGGAGTTCGGCTTCAAGCTCGATGACGAGATCATCAACGGAACCGGGGTGGGCGAATGCCTGGGGGTCCTGAATTCCCCGGCCCTCATCGCCGTGGCCAAGGAGTCCGGCCAGGCCGCGGACACCCTGGTTTGGGAGAACATCAAGGCCATGTGGTCCAGGATGCCCGCCCGCAACCGCGCCAACGCCTGCTGGTACGTCAACCAGGAAATCGAGCCGCAACTCTTCTCCATGCACATGCCCATCGGCACGGGCGGTGTCCCGGTCTTCCTGCCCGCCGGCCAGGCGAGCGCGGCCCCCTACGCAACCCTGTTCACCCGCCCCGTGGTCCCCATCGAACAGGCTTCGGCCCTGGGCGACCTGGGCGACATCATGCTTCTGGACCTCTGGGAATACATCCTCGGGGAAAAGGGCGGGATGCAGGCGGACGCCTCGATTCACGTCAAGTTCGTTGAAGCCGAGATGGCTTTCCGGTTCATCCTGCGCAACAACGGAATGCCGGCCTGGTCCTCGCCCCTGACCCCCTACAAGGGCCGCGCCGGCTACACCCTCTCCCCGTTCGTGGCCCTGGCCGAACGGTAGTCGCAAAGCCTGGCCGGGTGCGGCGCGGGACGGTCCCGTTGCCGCCGGAGCACGGCCAGGCTCGATTCCCCGCCCGGTGCTCTCCTAGCCGGGCGGGACGTAGAAGGCCCCGGGGTGGTGGACCTGCCCCGGGGCCTCTTTTTGGGGTGCGCCTATGCCTTGGGCTTGCATATGTGGGAAAATGTGGTTAGTTGTGCCTTGTAGTGACGTGTAGTGACGTTAACTGAACGTCAGGGAATAAAAAGGTGACGCCATGGCTATGCCCATTGCACCGACGCCGGTATTGAGCGGGAAGGACGCGCAGGACTTTTTGGCCAAGGTCAAGAATGACCAGGCCAAGCCGCTTTACGCCAAGCCGACGCCGAAGATCGAGGAAGCCCGGAGGATGGCACTTGCCAAGTGGGGAAAGAAATAGCCACCTGGACAGCGTAGGTATTTTCAAGGCCGTCGGAGACTTCACCGTCTTCGGCGGCTTTTCTTGTTCTGACGAAGACCTGGACGACTTCATTCACAACGACGCGCAGGACCAGCAAGGGCGGCTGCTGTCCGTGACCTATGCCTACAGCCTGCGGCTGGACGGCGGCTTTTCCCCTCCCGTGGCCTTCGCCAGTCTGGCCAACGACTCCTTGAAGCTCAAGCCGGAGCAGGTTGAAACCGCGGGCCTGGAGGATGTGGGCTACCGGGAGTTTCCGGCGGTGAAGATTTGTCGGCTTGGCGTTCATGCCGAATTTCGGCGCAAGGGGATTGGAACAGCGGTCCTCAACATCATCAAGCGCCTTTTTCTGACCGCGAATCGCACCGGCTGCCGGTTCATCACTGTGGACGCCTACAACAACCCCGCCACGCTCGCTTTCTACCAGGCCAACGACTTTGAGTTCCTTTGGGGCAAGGACGCCTCCCGCCGCACGCGGGCCATGTTCTATGACCTGACGCGGTTCAAGGCCGGGTTGTCCGCTCCGCAGTAATAACGGAACCCGCCGCCCGTTATCAATCCTGCCCAGCCTTCCAAGCTGAAATTCCCCAACGCAACCCATCCTGACGCCTTCACGGGCTATTTGCCCGGGATTTTCACGCCGGCAACGCGCTACGTTGCCTTGTGCTGCGTTTTTCGGCCTTGGGCCAGGGGTGGACATGGGCCGGGAGGGAAAACGCGGCTGCGGGGGCTTGTGGCGGCCGGGAGGCTGGAGAACCGGCTGGTGGACCACCCGGAGATGGAGAACCGGCTGGTGGACCACCCGGAGATGGAGAACCGGCTGGTGGACCACCCGGAGATGGAGAAGCGACTGGTGGACCACCCGGAGATGGAGAAGCGACTGGTGGACCACCTGGAGGTGGAGAAGCGGCTGGTGGTCAACGCGCTCACGTCGGCCACCTGGAGGTGGAGAAGCGGCCGGTGGTCAACGCGCTCACGTCGGCCACCTGGAGGTGGAGAAGCGGCTGGTGGTCAACGCGCTCACGTCGGCCACCTGGAGGTGGAGAAGCGGCTGGGGGTCAAAGCGCTCACGTCGGCCACCTGGAGGTGGAGACGCGGCTGGTCGGCAA
>JBFMHA010000006.1:0-91965 GCA_040753075.1 Thermodesulfobacteriota bacterium | reverse complement strand
TCCCTCCGCATGAGGGGAGGCCTTGCGGCCCCCCCCGGCGGGTGGGGCGATATGGGCGGGGAGGTGTGGCTCCACCCATATCGCCAGGGTTACAGCGGTAGCGGCGCTGATTCCCATTCCGTTCGGGCCGGCTCGCGGGCCAGGAGGGGGATGCGCGCCCCCGCCTGTTCGGCGCTCATGGGGCGCGAATAGAGGAAGCCCTGGCCGAATTCGACCCCCAGGGCGGACAGGGCCTCCTCTTGCATGGATTCCTCCACGCCCTCGGCAACCACGTCCAGGCCAAGGCCACGAGCCTGGTGGACCACGTCCCGAAAATTCTCCATGGCTTCCGGGCTGCACGAGATGCGTCCCAGGCCGTTCAGGTCGATCTTCAGATCGTCCAGGGGGAATACCTGCAGGTTTCCCAGGGAGGGGGCGCCGGCCCGGAAATCGTCCAGGCTGATCCGGACGCCCATGGCCCGGAGCCGGCTCAGGGTGAGCATCGCGGTGGCGGCGTCGAACAGGAGCGCGGCCTCGGTGATGTCCAGGCGCAGGCGCTCCGGGGGAAGGCCGGTCTTCTCCAGGACGGTCCGGACATGATCCACCATGTCCGGACGGGCGAGCTGCCGCCCGGAGACGTTCACCGACACGGTGAGGGGCGCGGACCGGTCCAGGTCGGCCAGCCAGGCGGCAGTGGTGCGGCAGGCCTCCTCCAGGACCCAGGCTCCGATGTCCACGATGAGCCCGGTCTCCTCGGCCAGGGGGAGGAATTCTTCCGGTCCCAGCGTGCCCCGCTCGGGATGCAGCCAGCGGACCAGGGCTTCGACCCCGGCCAGTTTCGACTCCCGCAGGGAGACGATGGGTTGGAAGGCGAGGCGGAACTCGCAGCGGGTCACCGCCCGGCGCAATTCCTTCACCAGGGCCCGGCGCTGTCCGAGCCGCTCGTATAGCCGCGGCGTGAACGCCTTGAACCGGTAGCGGCCGGCTTTCTCCGCCTGGCGCATGGCCAGGCGGGCGTTGCGCAGGAGCGTCTGGGCCCTGTCCGCGCTGCTGGAGCCGATGGTGACTCCCAAGCTGGCCCGGAGGTTCATCTCGCAGCCGTCCATCAGGAACGGCTTGGCCAGGGCGGTCCGTATGCGCTTGCAGACGCGGATCGCTTCTCGCGGCGCGGCGAGATCGTCCAGGAGCACGACGAACTCGCCGCTCTCCAGGGAGGTGACGGTGTCCATCCGACGCACGCATCGCCGCAGTCGTTCGCCGATCCCGGCGTGCAGCCGCTCTTCCTGGCCGTCGCAGCACTGGGCGAAGAAATCGAAGCAGTCCATGCCGACGGAAACCAGGGCGAAGAAGTAGTTGTCCCGCCGCCCGGCCCGCTCCAGGGCCTGCTCCACGCGATCCAGACAGAGGACCCGGCCCGGCAGGCCGGTGAGGGGATCGCGCAGGGCCTCGGCCCGGACCTGCAGTTCGGCGCATTTCTGCTCGGTGATGTCGCGGATGCTCAGGCGCAGGCCCCGGTCGCGGCCTCCGGCCGAACGGATCCGGACCGTGGCCTGGGAAACCCACCGCACGAAGCCGTCCCGGTGCATGATGCGGTATTCCGCGCACGGGCAGTGCAGCATGGACCCGTCCTCCATGGCCCGCCGCCAAACCGGCAGATCATCCTCGTGGATGATGCGTTCGAGCAGAGAGGGGTCCTGCCGGAAGTTTTCGGGCATGTACCCGGAGATGCGCGCACACGACGGGCTGGAATGGAGCACGGAGCCGTCCGGGGAGAGCCAGGCTTCCCATTCGTGCGCGTGCTCGGCCATGATCCGCCAATGCTCGCCGCTATCCCGGAGGGTTTGGCACAGCTTGCGCGAAATCCGGACCTCGGAAAGGAGCCTGGTCTTGATGCCGGCCATTCTTTTCAGGTCTTCGCAGTTGCGGGCGGCCTTGCCGGTGAACGACGCCAGAATGCCCAGCAGCGGCAGGTCCACGTCCGGGTCATGGGCTCCGTAGGGCCGCAGGGCCACCAGATGGCCGTACCCCTTCCCGGCGCCGCCGCAGCGGATGGGCGCCGCCAGGGCCGGGCCTCCTGCGGCCGGCAGTGCGGAATCCAGAACGCCCATGGCGCTGCGGACCTCACCCATGTCCAGGACCATGGGCTCCTGCACCGTGTTGCTGACGAACTGCAGCAGGCGCGCGTCCCGTTCGCCCACGGGGAGAGGCCCGCCCTGCCGGTCCTTCTTCAGTGCGCAAGCCAGGCCGTTGCCGTTGCCTACCCGGAGCAGCACGGTCCGGTACTGCAGCACGTCGGACACCAGCCCGCAGGCGGCGCCGGCCAGGTCTTCCAGGCGGCGCCGGGGAAGGCGGGTGAAGGCGGCCAGGTGGTGGTTGAGCCGCTCCAGGATGGAGGCGACCCGGTGCGGGTCGTAGCTTTCTGTGCGCATGGTCCTGCGGCGATGTTTCTTTCGTTGGGGCCAAGCCCCCGGGCCTGGCGGCATCCGATCCGGAATCTCCGTGTCTGCCGGGCCTGGGGCTCGCGGGCCCGCCTGCCATGGCGGAGGGGAGCGAGCGTCCTTTCCGACCCCCTGTCCGGCCCCTTCGAATCATTCGCAATACCAAAGAACGTGCCAAAGCTTCCGGATGCGGGGCTCCCGATTCAACATACCGTAATGTAACTCTTTATCTTGCTCGGATATGCGGGGCGGGGCGAGTCCTGGCTGGAGGGATGTGCGGAAGCAAGCGTTTGTTTCCGAGCAGTGCTCGCGGACGAACAGGGATGGGGTATCCCCAATGGATCGCTGCCCAATTCTGCATGGGCCTTTCTGCTGCGTGGCCGGGCGGCGAGCAGGGCCGCCAGGTAGGCCGCGCTCGCCGGGTCACCGGGCCGCGGGGGAGAACTGGGGCGGCGCGTCCTCGCGGGTTTGCCCGGATCTGGATTGTCCGGCCGGGGCGAGGCGGCGGGAGTCAGGCGGGGACGTTGCAGCGGAGAAGGGCCAGGATCGGAGTTGCGCTAGATTCGTCCGGGATGTCCTCGTCCGGGATGTCCTCGTCCGTGATGCAGGCGTCCGGGAGGTAGGCTTCCGGGACATGGCCGGCGCCCGGCCCCCGGGCCACGAGGGCCTCGGCCTCGAGGTAGGGCAGGGGCTGGGAGAAGAAGAACCCCTGGCCGAACTCGCAGTCCAGGGCGGTCAGGTGGTCCCGGTGCTCCTCCTTCTCGATGCCCTCGGCCACCACCTGGAGCCCCAGGCTGTGGGCCAGGCTGATGATGGCCTTGACGATGAGCCGGTTTTCCGGGGTGGTTTCGATTCGGCGCACGAAGCTCAGGTCGATCTTGAGGATGTCCAGGGGGAAGCGCTGGAGGTAGGCCATGGAGGAGTAGCCCGTGCCGAAGTCGTCCACGCTGATGGCGATGCCCAGGCCCTTGAGCCGGTGGAGCTTGTCCACGGCCGCGGCCGCGTTGTCCATGATGGCCGTCTCGGTGATCTCCAGCCGGAGCCGGTCCGGGGGGACGTCGGTGTCTCGCAGGATGTGGGAGATGGACTGGACCAGATCCGCCTGGGAGAACTGTCGGGGCGAGATGTTGACCGACATCTTCAGGTCCCGGGCCCAGGCGTGGCTCTCCCTCCATAGGGACAGGGTGGAGCAGGCCTCCCGCAGGGCCCACTTGCCCAGTTCGATGATGAGCCCCGTCTCCTCGGCCAGGGGGATGAACTCCCCCGGGCCGGAGAAGGCATGGTCTGGGTGCTCCCAGCGGAGCAGGGCCTCGAAGCCCACCAGGCGGTGCTCGCGCAATGAGTAGATGGGCTGGTAGACCAGGCTGAATTCGTTGCGGGCGATGGCGCGCCGCATGTCGTTCTCCAGGGTCATGTGCAGGATGGCCTGCTCCAGCATGCGGGAGTTGAAGACCTTGATCCTGTCCCGGCCCATCTCCTTGGCCCGGTGCATGGCGATGTTGGCCTTCTGGAGAAGGTCCTCGGGCCGCTGCGAGCCGTTGGCCCCGAAGGCGATGCCGAAGCTCGCCGTGAGCCGGACCTCGTAGCCCTGGATCGTGAAGGGGCTGGCCAGGGCTTCGCGCACCCGTTTCACGAACCGGATGACCCGGCGCAGGGAGGGCAGCTCCTCCAGGAGGATGACGAACTCGTCGCCGCCGAAGCGGGCCACGGTGTCCAGGCTGCGCACGATGCCCGCGATGCGCTGGCTGAACTCCATGAGGAGGGCGTCTCCGCAGGAGTGCCCGAAGCCGTCGTTGATGGACTTGAAGCGGTCCAGGTCCACGAAGACCACGGCGAAGTGGTAGTCCTCCCGGCGCGCGGCCCGCTGCACGGCCCTGCGGATGCGGTCCACGCAGAGGCTCCGGTTGGCCAGGCCGGTCAACGGGTCGTGCAGGGCCTGGTGGGTGAGCTGCTGCTCCATGATCTTGCGGTCGGTGATGTCCCGGATGCTGGTGCGGATGCCCAGGTCGTCGCCCTGTTCGCCGGAGACCTTCCGCCATTCCTGGGAGACCCACCGCACCTCCCCGCTGCGGGTGACGATGCGGAAGTCCAGGGCCTGGCCCTCGCCGCCGGACTCGCCCTTCATCTGCTGCCGCCACAGGTGCAGGTCTTCCTTATGGATGATGCTCTCGATGAATGCGGGCTCCTGGAGGAACCGGGCCGGAGGATGCCCGGTGATGCGCTCGCAGGCCGGGCTGACGAAAAGGGCCCTGCCCTCCGGGCTTATCCAGCTCTCCCAGTCGTAGATGTGGTCGGCCACGGTCCGGTAGCGCTCCTCCGAGGACCGCAGGGCCTTGAGGGTCCCCTTGCGCACGGTGATGTCCTTGAAGTCCTCGATGATGCCCAGCAGTTCGCCGTCGAGGCCGCGGAACGGGGTGGCGGTGAGGATGCAGGAAACCACCGAGCCGTCCTGCCGGGTCTTCTCCACGTCGGCCTCCATCCGCTCCTGCCCGGACTGGAGACGGATGAGGGGGCAGTCCGGGGTCCGGCACAGGGCGCCCCGGAACGTCTCGTAGCACTTGCCCCCCCCGGCCCTGGAGCTGTCTATGCGGGCCATGGCCGAGAAGGTGTCGTTGACCCGCAGCACGTTGAAGTTGCGGTCCACGATGCGCATCCCGTCGGCCGCGGAATTGAAGATCTGGTCCAGCTCCATGTTGGAGTGGCGGAGCTTCTCGGACAGGGAGTTGAGGTCCCGGGTCCGCTCCTCGATCTTGTCCTCGAGGGAGCGGTTCAACTCCTCGGTCTTGCTGATCATGGCCCCGAAGCCCCGGCGCAGGACCATGAAGGTGGCCGCCAGCAGGCCCAGGGTGAGGGCCAGGGTGCGCCACAGGAACCCGAGCAGGTCGCCGCGCTCCTGGGTGATGTCCTGGGCCAGGAGCAGCCTGGCCACCACGGCCTGCCCGCTGTCGACGAGGCCTCCGCCGTCGTAGAGCGCCCAGGTGTTCTCGCCTTGGGACACCTGCAGGGGCAGGGTGTCGGCGTCGATGCCCCGGAGCAGGTTGGAGAACAGGGCGGTGTTGCGCAGCGGGGCGAGCAACCGCGTCCCGAAGGGGAGGTATCCCGGCTCCCCGGCGGGCCGCGGCCGTCCTATGGCCGATGTCTCGAGGGTGCAGGCGACCTTGGCCCCGACCGCCTCCTCGATGCGCCGGGCCAGTTCGGCCACGTCGATGCCCAACTCCACGGCGCCCACGTATTCGCCCTGCAGGAAGACCGGCTGCGCCACCAGGAACATGAGATGGCCGGCGCGGGACTCGTGTCCCGCGGCCCCCTTCCGGGTGGCGTGGACGTGCATGACCGTGGGGCCTGCGGCGGCGTTTTCGCTGTCCAGGCCCGGATCGAGGCCCCGCAGGAAGATGCGGCCGTTGGGCAGGTGGAAGGTCAGGTCGGGGCTGTGGATATGCTCCTTGCGGAGCCTCTCCAGGGTCGGCCAGAAAAGTTCGAGCAGGCTGTCCCGGTCCCGGTTGGCCAGGGCCTCGGCCACCCCGGGTTTCCCGCCCAGGAGGGAGGATATCTCGGACCGGAGCCGGGCTTCCGCGCTGGCGATGATCTCGCGGGTGACGATGCTCGCGGCCAGGGCCTTTCCCTGGAACGCCCGTTCGAGGTCGTCGTCGCAGTGGTCGGTGCTCCAGAAAAGAAATATCCCGGACAGGGAGGCGATGAGCAGCATCACCGTGAGCGTCGCCTTGTTCTTGACCGTCATTGCGCTTGTCCGGTGCTGTGGTTGTCGCCCGGGGCTTCGGCAGGGGCTCGGTCCGGTGTCCCTTGAAAGGAGACAACATCTCTAATCTTGCATGGTATTTGCAAAACGCATTCCAGTCGCGCCCGGCCGGCCGGAGCCGGCGGAACGCCGCGGGATCGGGCGACATCATTGACGAGTCAGTTGGTTCGGCGTTCAACGGGGCGGACCCGTCGGGCCGCATTTGGGCCGGAATGCTTGAAATCGAGCGTTCGATTGCGAGCGGTGCTTGGCCGCGAGCGCGGAGGACTGGAGGCCTTCAGGCCATGCTCGGCGGGATAAATCCGACGAGTCCTGTTGGAATCCTAGGGTTTTTTCCGTTGCGGGCAGGTTGTGTTTCTGGCAATGATCCCAGTTGAATGGTGGAACATACACCGTTGGAGCGCCCCAGGTATGAGACGTTTCGTGCTGGCTCTGGTCCTGGAACTCCTGCTTGTCGGAGTCTGGGTTCTCCCGGTTGCGGCCCGCGACCGGGTGACGCTCCAGTTGTGCTGGGATCACCAGTTCCAGTTTGCGGGCTATTATGCGGCCCTGTGGAAGGGATACTACGATGAGGCCGACCTGGACGTGGAGCTCCGGGGCGCCCTGGAGAAGGACTTCAAGTTCCTGAACCCCACCGAGGAGGTGGCCTCGGGCCGGGCCCATTTCGGGGTGGGCGAGGCCAACATCCTGGTGGCGATGGACCAGGGCGCCCCCCTGGTCATCCTGGCCTCCATCTTCCAGCACAGCGGGGTGGAGCTCTACGCCCGCCTGGACGCGAACCTGGAGTCGCCGGCCCAGCTGGAGGGAATGCGCATCCTCCGCCGCGACGGCGACCTGGGCGAGGTCCAGCTTCAGGCCATGCTCCTGACCGAGGGCATGGACCCCAAGAAGCTCACCTTCCTGCCCATGCGCAAGGAGAAGAGCAGCGCGGCCAGCCTCCGGGACGGCGACATCGACGTCATCCTGGGCTACAGCCTCACCACGCCGTACCTCCTGGACAAGGCCGGGGTGCGGGCCACCAAGCTGCGGCCCTCCATGTACGGCATCGATTTCTACGGGGACTCCCTGTTCACCACGGAGACCCTGGTCCAGAAGAACCCGGCCCTGGTGGACCGGTTCGTCAAGGCCAGCATCAAGGGCTGGCGGTACGCCCTGGCCAACCCCGAGGAGATCGCCCTGCGCATCTCCTCCGACCTGCCCCGGATCTTCCCGCCCAAGGACGACATCCTCGCCTTCAACCAGTACCAGAGCGAGGGCGTGCTCCGGCTGTGCGACTACCAGCACACCGAGATCGGCCACATCAATCCCGAGCGCTGGGCCTTCATGGCCGGCTACCTGCGCCAGTCCGGGATGATGACCGGAGACATCGACCTGGGCCGGGTCATCTACGATCCGGTTCGCCGCAAGGAGGAGGCCGACCACCGCTTCCACCGGTCCCTGTATGTCGGGCTCGCGATTCTGCTGGGCGCGGCGGGGTTCATCGGCGTATGGGGCTTCAGTCTCCGGCGGGTGGTGGCCCTGCGCACCGCCGAGCTGGTGGCCGCCAACTCCAGCCTGCGCCGCGAGGTGGCGGAGAGGACCCGGATCGAGGCGGACCTGCGGGTGTCCGAGGCCTTCTACCGGACCATCTTCGAGAACACCGGCATGCCCCTGGTCATCATCGAGGAGGACGGCGGGATCTCCCGGGCCAACTCGGAATTCAGCAAGCTGGTGGGCTATTCCCGGCAGGAGATCGAGGCCGGGATGCCCTGGACGGATTTCTTCCACGGCCGGTTCCGGGAGACCATGGGCAAGTACCACCGGCTTCTGCGCCTCGAGCCGGGCAAGGCCCCCCGGAGCTACGACGCGGAGCTCTGCGACCGCCGGGGGGACCTGCGCTACGTGTACGTCACCATGGAGGTCATCCCGGGCACCACCCAGAGCGTGGCCTCGCACCTGGACATCACCGGCCGCCGCCTGGTGGAGGACGCCCTGCGCCGCAGCGAGGAGCGCTACCGGGCCATCTTCGAGAATGCGCCCGCGGGCATCTTCCGGACCACCCGGGAGGGGCGCTACCTGGACGCCAACCCGGAACTGGCCGCCATCTACGGCTACGACTCGCCCCAGGACCTCCTGGACACGGTCACGGACATCGGCCTCCAGATCTACGTGGACCCGGCGGACCGCGCCGCCTTCCTCGCCCGCCTGGAGCAGGAGGGGCAGGTCAGCCACTTCGAGACTCCGCGCCGGCGCAAGGACGGCGGGGAGATCTGGGTGTCCTGCAGCGCGCGGGTGGTGCGCGATTCCCTGGGCGCCTTCTCCCACATCGAGGGATTCGTCACGGACGTCACCCCCCGCCGGCGGGCGGAGACCGCCCTGCGCGCCAGCGAGGCGCAGAAGCAGGCCATCCTGGACGCCTCGGTGGACGTGATCATGCTGGTGGACACCTCCCTGGGCATCGTCTGGGCCAACCAGACCGCCGGCGAGAGGCTCGGGCTGAGCCCCCGGGGCATCCTCGGCCAGTATTGCCACGGGGCGCTCTGGGGCGGGGACGAGCCCTGTCCGGGGTGTCCGTGCCGCAAGGCCCTTGAGACCGGGCGGATCGAGCGGGCGACCATGCGCCGCTGCAACGTGGGGGGACGGGAGGAGACCTACTGGGAGACCTACGGCGTTCCCCTGCGGGACGAGGCCGGGGAGGTGGTGGGGGCCATCGAGATCGCCCGCGACGTGACCGAGAGCAAGCGCGCCGA
Source organism: Thermodesulfobacteriota bacterium (assembly GCA_040753075.1). Classification (GTDB taxonomy): domain Bacteria; phylum Desulfobacterota; class Desulfovibrionia; order Desulfovibrionales; family Desulfovibrionaceae; genus UBA6814. Next base: position 83,062 of record JBFMHA010000006.1, on the reverse strand, counting down.
GATGGCCCTGCGCGAGAGCGAGGCCCGCTACCGGACCATCACCGAGAATTTCCCGGGCGGCATCCTGCTCATGGATCGGGACTTCACGGTCCAGGCCGCCAACTCGACCATGCGCCGCTGGTTCCCGGAGATCGGCTCCGCGCGCCAGATCAAGTGCTTCGCCCTGCGCGGACGGCAGGACCGCTGCCCGGGGTGCCCCGGCGAGGCGGTCCTGGCCGACGGCCAGGTGCAGACCTCGGTCAAGGAGTTCGAGATCGCGGGCGAAACCCGCATCTTCCGGGTCATCGCCTGCCCCATGCCGGGGGTCAAGGGCGGGATGGATCGCATCATGGTCATCTATTCCGACGTGACCGAGGAGACCAAGCTCAACGAGCGGCTGCGCAACGCCTCCCGGGCCGACCTGGTGGCCACCATGGGCAGCGGCATCGCCCACGAGGTGAACCAGCCCCTCAACGCGCTCAAGCTCTGGGTCACCGGGCTCATGATGCTCCTGGAGCGGGACAAGGACGTGGGCCGGGAGGTCCTGGCCGAGCAGCTGGGCAAGATCCAGCGGGCCGCGGACCGCATCGCCAACGTGGTGGACCACATGCGGATGCTCATCCGGCTCGGGGACAAGGCCCACACCGAGCCCACGGACCTCAATGCGGCGGTCAACAGCGCCCTGGGCATGGTCTCGGCCAAGCTCTCCAGCCACGGGGTTTTGCTCGGGGTGGACCTGGACGATTCGCGGCCGCTGGTGGTGGCCAACCCCATCCAGCTGGAGCAGGTGGTCATCAACCTGGTGGCCAACGCCCTGGACGCCCACGACACCGTCCCGGGCAACGGCAAGCGCATCGACATCACGACCCGGCGGGGCGGGGGCAGGGCGCTCCTGGTGGTGGAGGACAACGGCCCAGGGTTCAAGGGCGACATCCGGCGGATCTTCGACCCGTTCTACACCACCAAGCAGGTGGGGGAAGGCATGGGGCTCGGCCTGTCCCTGGTCCAGGCCTTCGTCACCTCCTGGGGCGGGGAGATATCGGCCCACGCTCCCGGCAGCCGGCGCAAGGGGGCCAGGATGGTGGCGGAGCTGCCCCTGGCCCAGCCTCCGCGGCCGGTCTCCCGTGAGGACCAGGCATGAGAATCCTCATTGTCGAAGACGACGACATCAGCATGTCCAGCCTCTCGGACATCACCGCCATGCTGGGGCACGAGCCCGTGCCCTGCAAGGACGCTCTCGCCGCCCTCGAGCGCTGCGCCGAGGCGTTCTACCCGACCATCATCACCGACATCCGGATGCCCGGCATGGACGGCCTGGAGCTCCTGCGCCGGATCAAGGACTCGTCTTCCTCCTGCGAGAGCGACGTGATCGTGATCACCGGGCACGGCGACGTGGAGATGGCCATCACCGCCCTGCGCGGCGGGGCCTACGACTTCCTGCGCAAGCCCCTGGACGTGCGCGAGCTGGCCGCGGCCATCGAACGCAGCGCCGAGCACCAGTCCCTGCGCCATGAGAACCGCGAACTGTCCTTCCACTGCGACCGGCGGGTGGAGGAGGCGGTGCAGGACCTGCGCCGCGACCTGGACGACGCCCGCAACCTGCTGCGCCGGGTGGCGGGCATCGGCCAGGTGGTGGCCGCCTCGCCGTCCATGAAGCGGATTCTCGCCGACGCCAGGCTCTACCACGAGAACCCGGACGTTCCCGTGCTCATCGAGGGCGAAACCGGCACAGGCAAGGAGATCGTGGCCCGGCTCATTCACTTCGGAGACATGGAGACCGACGCCAGCTTCGTGGACATCAACTGTTCGGCCATCGCCGAGAACCTCTTCGAGAGCGAACTGTTCGGCTACGAGGCCGGAGCCTTCACCGGCAGCAGCTCCAAGGGCCTGCGCGGCAAGATCGAGTCGGCCAACGGCGGGACGCTGTTCCTGGACGAGATCGGCGATCTGCCCCTGGCGGTGCAGCCCAAGCTCCTGCGGGTGCTGGAGGACCGCACCTTCTACCGGGTGGGCGGACTCAAGCGCCGGAGCTTCGAGGGGCGCATCGTGTGCGCCACCAACCGCAACCTGCAGGCCATGGTCGAGGAGGGGAGCTTCCGCCGCGACCTGTTCCACCGGCTGAAGATCGGCTACATCTCCATCCCCCCCCTGCGCGAGCGCCGGGACGACGTCCCGGCCCTGGCCACCCTGTTCCTCAAGGCCGAGGCCGGGGCCAAGAAGAAGCTCTTCCAGGGCATCTCGTCCCGGGCCATGGAGCTGCTCCTGTCCCGCCAGTGGCTGGGCAACGTCCGCGAACTCAAGAACGCCATCGAGCGCGCGGTCCTGGTCCACGACGGCCTTGCGCTGCAGCCGGAGCACCTGGACTTCCTCCAGGGCCCGGTCGACGACCGGGCCGAAGTGGGCCAGCCCAAGTCCCTGGATGCCTTGGACGTGGAGTTCCCGGACGAGCCCATCAACCTGGACGAGTTCATCGAAGGCATCAAGCGGCGGATCGTGATGCAGGCCGTGGAGAGGTTCGGCCAGAACAAGTCCAAGGCCGCCGAGTTCCTCGGCTGGGATCGCAACAAGATTTACCGCCTCCTGGGCAAGTAGCCCTCCTCGTTTTTCCCTTCCCGCGCCCGCCTGCTCGCCGGCGAGCAGTGTTCGCGTCCGAGCGTTCGTTTTCGAGCGCCCGGAGGCGTTTGGTTGCGCTGAAATGAGCGGCAGATAAAAAAATCAATTTATTTCGGCATGTTGTGCCGACGTAGCCGGCGCATTCTTTGTGGCACGCCTTTTGATGAAAAGATGGAAACATTGGGGGAGTTACGCGTTCTGCGCGGCTGAATCAGCCCGCGGGCAACATGTCCAGAGAAGTCTGAGGAGGGGTGAGATGGCGTCTAGGCGTATATGGATTTTGGCCACGCTCTGCGCGGTGTCGCTTCTGGCGGCGGCGGGGTTGGGAATGGAGGCGAAGGCGGGGAGCGCCAAGGCCGGGGGCTCGGCCCTGGCCAGTCTCCCGTGCGCGCAGTGCCACGAGAAAGAGCCCATGCTCATCGACAGCAAGGGCGGCAAGCACAAGACCGCGGTGGGCTGTGCGGATTGCCACACCGAGCACCCCCCCAAGGGGACCCAGGCCGTGCCGGCCTGCAGCCGGTGCCACAGCGGCAAGGAGCACTACAAGCTGCAGAACTGTCAGGGGTGCCATGCCAACACCCATGCGCCCAACGACCTGACTTTGTCCTCGAACCTGACCGATCCCTGCCTGACCTGCCATCCGGCCCAGGGCAAGGAGCTCGTGGACCATCCCAGCGCGCACAAGGATCTGTCTTGCACCGAGTGCCACGCCACGCACCGTGAGATTCCCAGCTGCGAGAACTGCCACGGCAAGCACTCCGAGGACATGGATTACGCGTCATGCGCCTCCTGCCACCCGGTGCACCAGCCCTTGGAGGTGACCTACCCCAAGGAGACGCCGTCCCGGTACTGCGCCGCCTGCCATCCCAAGGCCATGGAGGTGCTGTCAGTGAATCCCACCAAGCACCGTGACCTGTCCTGCGTGTATTGCCACCGCGACACGCACAAGGCCGTGCCGCCTTGCTACGCCTGTCACGGTTCGCCGCATCCCGACCAGATGCTCAAGAAGTTCAAGGAGTGCGCCGACTGCCACTCCACGGCCCACGACCTGCGCGGCAAGTAGCGCAGTCGGCAGAAACCAAGAACGTCCAGAGAGAAGTCACATGCGAGCAATGCGAGGTTGGAGAATGACACGCACCAAGCCACTGGTTCTTGCTTTCGCCGCGGTCTGCGGACTGCTCCTGCTGGCCGGCGCGGGTTGCGACAAGCGGACCGCGGTCCAGCCCTCGGCCCCCGAGCCCAAGATGGTGGCGTCGGCAAAGGCGCCCATGGAGGTCCCGGTCTACGAGCGGGACATCGAGCCTCTGCCCACGGAACAGTGCGCGCGCTGTCACATCGCCGTGTTCCGGAACATCAAGGAGGCCGGCGGCAAGCACCGCATCGACTGCGTGCGCTGCCACACGACCTTCCACACCTACAATCCGCGCACGGACAACTACGCGGAGATCATGCCCAAGTGCGCGTCCTGCCACAAGAGCGCCACTGGCGGCGCGTTCCACGGGGATGACCCGGCGCTGACCAACTGCCTGAAATGCCACGCTGATCCCCACCGGCCCAAGGACATCCCCATGGCCGGGGTCGACGCCCTGTGCGGCAACTGCCACACCAAGGAGGCCGGGGAGGTGGCCGCCAACCCCAGCGATCACGCCACGGCGGTGACCTGCGGCGACTGCCATTCCGACACCCACGGGCGCATTCCCGAGTGCGCCGACTGCCACCAGTCGCACAGCCCTGGCGTGAGCATGCAGAGCAAGGATTGCATGAGCTGCCATCCGGTGCACAAGCCCACGCGGATCAGCTATTCCAAGTCCACCCGTCAGGAGATCTGCTCCGGGTGTCACGCCGACGTTGAAAAGGTGCTCAAGGGCAACCTGACGAAGCACACCGACGTGTCCTGCATCAGTTGCCATCCCAGCCACAAGGAGCTCGAGCCGTGCAGCACCTGTCACGGCCACCCGCACAATTCGGCCATGATGCGCGACACCAACCGCTGCAACGAGTGCCACGGCAAGGCCCACAACCTTGCCGCCAACTAGCGCGGGAACGGATTGAGAAGCAAGGGGAGAACATCATGAAGACGATCCACATGCTCTTTGCCGCCATTCTGGCCGGGACGCTCCTGGTCCCGGCCGTGGCCCGGGCCGCAGTGACCGGCCCCTGCGTGGACTGCCACACCATGCACAATTCCCAGGACGGCGCCCGGTTCCCGGGCGCGCCCGAGGACGATCCCAAGGGCCATCTGACCATCAAGGGCTGCATCGGCTGCCACATTGGCACCGGCGTCACCGGGGCGCCGATCATCGACGGCCAGTACAACGTGGACTCCACCGCGGGCGGCACCTTCAAGGACGGCGGCGCCGGCGGCGTGGTCAGCGACGCCGGGGTGCACAACGTGAACGTGGAGGGCCTGCTGCCCACCCTGGGCGAGGACGACGCCCTGACCGCCGTCATCCCGGGCCTGACCGGGGGCATGAACCTGGGCAAGGGGTCCTCGGACCCCCAGGATCTGACCTGCGCAGGCAAGAGCGGATGCCACGGCGACGCCACCCAGGCGGACAACGACTCGGGCATCCGCGGCTTCCACCACGGCGGCAAGACCGGCTACCGCTACCTGCAGATCGCCGATACCCAGGCCGCGGTGGCGGGCAAGGGCGCGGTCGACTGGGAGAAGGCCATATCCAGCTCGGCCACCGGCGCGGGCGGCGAGCACAACATCTACAGCTCCAGCACCACCGTGGGCATCAACAAGCTGTGCGCCAACTGCCATCCCAACTTCCACGCCACGGCCAACACCCAGGTCGGCACCAACTGGGTCCGCCACCCCACGGACAACACCATCCCCGGGGCCGGCGACGGCTGGGCCGCCACCGTGAACTACCGGGAGAACCCCTTCGCGTTCGCGGACATCAGCACCCTGGCTCCGGGCACGGCCTACACAACCACCAATGCGCAGGTGGCCTGCATCTCCTGCCACCGGGCGCACGGGACCCCGTACGACGACATCCTGCGCTGGGACTACAGTGCGCAGTCCGCGGGCAGCGGCATACAAGCCGGCTGCCTGGGCTGCCACAACAAGCAGAGATAGCGCGCCGGGCTGGGGCGCGGCGGCCGCACGCCAGGCTGGGCGGGAGCCTGGCGGCGGCCGGACGCGGAAGCCCGACCGCATGAACCAGTCCGTTCCGTCTCCAACGCCGGCGCTCCTGCGGGGGGACAACCCTCCTCGTTCCCCCCGCAGGCAGCGCGCAGAGAGGTGCTGCGCGCTGCCTGCGGGACCGCCGCCGGCTACGCGGCCGCCCTTTGGCCGCCGCAGGGACCTGCCGGGCGTCCGTTCGGCAGGAATCGACACCCCCGCCGCAGACCCGAGCCCCGGGCTCGAGGAGAGCGCCATGCAGGAAATCGCGCGCCGGGCGCGACGCTACCTGGGCACTGCGCGGCCGATCCTGGCCGCCTTCCTGGCGGCGTTGCTGCTTTCGGCCGGGGCGAGCCGGAGCGCGGCCATGGAGCCCGAGGAGTTTCCCCTGGATCTCGAAGCTCCCGCCGAGGCCGCATCCAACGCCACCGGGCCGCTCCGGGTGCTGGAGCGGGTGGACTGCCTGCACAGCATCGCCGAGGACTACGACGGCCTTGCCCTGTCGTATCCCACGCGGCTCTACGCCGATGCCCAGCGCCGGGAGATCTACGTCACCGACACCGGCAACTCCCGCATCCTGGTCTACACCTACGACTTCTTCCCGCTGCTGGTCATCGGCCGCTCCGACGGACTGGAATCCCCGGCCGGGATGGCGGTGGACCGCGAAGGCAACCTCTACGTGGCCCAGGGCCCGGGCAAGCGCCATCGCCAGGGCCGCATCTCGGTGTACAATCCGGCCCTGATCTGGAAGCGCGACATCGTCTTCAGCGGCTTCGAGGGCGCGGAGACGTTCAACCCCCGCGGCCTGGCCGTGGGACCCGACCGCAGCCTGTACGTGGCCGGCAAGGACTACCCCGGGGTGGTGGTGCTGGACCCGGAGGGCCTCTTTTCCCGGGTCATCTCCCCCCGCGACTCGCTGACCAAGAAGGCCGAGAAGCGCGCCGCGGTGTGCGACGTGGAGGTGGACGGCCAGGGGAACGTCTACCTTCTGAGCGAGGAGATGAGCCGCATCTACGTCTACGACAGCCAGGACCGGCTCCTCTTCAAGTTCGGCATCAAGGGGGGCGGGACGGGCAAGCTCAGCCGTCCGCGGGGCCTGGCCGTGGACGAGGCCCGGGGCCGGATCTACGTGGCGGACTACATGCGCCACGCCGCCCAGGCTTATTCCCTGAGCGGCGACATCCTCTTTGAATTCGGCGGCAGGGGCTGGCGGGACGGCTGGTTCCAGTTCCCCAGCGACATCGTGGTGGACGCCGCGGGCAAGGTGCTGGTGGCCGACACCTTCAACAACCGGGTCCAGGTCCTGGACCTGCCCTAGGCCGCCGCGATGGTCACGCAGACTGTTCCTTCCCCGCGCGGTCCGCTCCCGGCCGTGTTCGTCCTGTTCCTGGCGGTGCTCCTGGCCGGCGCCTGCGCCCGCACGCCGGGCGGGGCCGATGAGGACATTCGTCAGGAATCCGGGGTGTTCCTCTACCTTTCCTGCCCCGGGAAGCCCGCCGCGGACCTGCGCTTCCAGCTCGCCGGCCTGCGGTTCATGACCCGGGACGGGGTGTGGCTGGAGCGCCCCCTGGAGCGGGGCGTGGACGCGGCCGACTGCGCCGCGGCCCAGGTGCTGCTGGGTGAGTTGTCCCTGCCGCCGGGCCGCTACCAGCGCATGGCCTGGCGGTTCTCCGCGGCCTGGGTGGCGGGGGACAAGAAGGCCTACGCCCTGGCCCTGCCCGGCAGGGATGGCGAGATCGAGCTGGAGGCGGACCTGACCGTGCCGCCGGACGGTCGCACGGCCTTCTTCGCCGAATGGGAGCCGGACCTGTCGGTGGCGGACGCCTACCTTTTCGAGCCCCGGCTCACGGTCCGCGGCCAGCGCATGGCCATGGCCGACGTCCAGGCCTACGTGGCGTGCGAGGGATCCGACGCGGTGGTGGTGCTGGACCGGGAGCGGGATGCGGTGGCCGCGGTGATCGGAGTCGGGAGGGGGCCGGCGGGGGTGGCCGCGGACCCGGTCCACAACCGGGTCTACGTGGCCAATTCCGGATCCTGTGACATCTCGGTCATCGACACGGCGGCGGGACGGGTGATCTCCTCCGTGCCCAATGCCGGGTGCAGTCCGACCGACCTGGCCCTGTCCGCCGACGGCCGGTGGCTGCTGGCCGTGAACCCGGACACGGACAACGTCTCGGTCATCGACGCCAGGGTCCTGTCCCTGGTCCGCCAGATCAGGGTGGGAAGGCGGCCCGAGGCCATCCTCTCCGATCCGGGCCGGGGGCTGTTCTACGTCTCGTGCGCCGAGGCCAACACGGTCGCGGTGCTGGATCCGGCCCGGGCCGAGCCGGTGCGCACGCTGCGGGTGGGGCAGCGTCCGGCGGGCCTGGCCCTGCAGGGCCAGGACCTGTACGTGGCCAATGCGGGATCCAACAATCTCTCGGTGGTGGAGACCCCGGCCTTTACGGTGGCCACCACCATCCCCCTGCCCCATGCTCCCCGGTGGGTCGTCCCGGGATATGCGGACCGGCTCTGCGTGACCAGCGCGGAGTCGGACGAGGTCTCCCTGGTGTACGCGCCCATGCGCATGGCGCTCAAGGCCGTCCCTGTCGGGCAAAGGCCCGGGCGCATGGCCACGGACACGGAGCGGCGCAAGCTCTACGTGGCCAGGGAAGGGGCGGCTGAGGTGGCGGTCGTCGACCTGGCCGCGGGCCGGGTCAGGGCGGTACTCCCCGTGGGCAGGAAGCCCCGGGGCGTCGCGGTGCTCGGGGAATGAGCGGACGGCGTGGGCGGGCGGCGGCGAACTGAGGGGAAGACGGTCAGGTCCTGCGATGCGTAGGCGAAGACACGATAAGGAGGGAGGCGGACGTGGCGTTGGGTTGCTTGCGATCCTCTGCCTGGCGGCGGCCGTCGTGCTGGCCGCGCGCGGCGCTTCGCGGGCCGCGGACGACCTGCGGGCCGACGCCAACCTCCAGTACCGCCTGACCGAGACCATGGTGGACAAATCCAAGACCGAAGACTGGTTCTTCTCCCAGAAATATCGGCTGGGGCTGAGCAAGGACCTGACCTCCCGGCTGAACCTGGCCGGGAATCTGGACGTGGGGGAGACCGAGTCCCGGCGCAAGGGCAAGTCCACGACGGTCGTTCCCGACCTCCTGGCGTCCCTGGACAACGAGTTCTTCGATGCCAAGGCCGGCTACCGCATCATCGAGAAGGACATGGGCTTCCTGTCCCTGGTCGCGGACGGGGAGCCGCAGAAGGCGACGTCCCGGAGCCTGAGCCTGGCGAGCAAGCTGCGCGACTATCCGCGGCTGCGCCTGCGCTATACCGAGGACCGCTACGCGGACTACCTGGAGGTGCACGAGGTCGACAGCCGGCAGACCAACCTGACGGGCAGCGCGGACTACGAGTACAAGTTCCTCTCCGGCGGAGTCACCATGGGACGCGGCGAGATGCGGGACTATGCCGGGGACGTGCAGCGGTCCACAGACACCCAGGACGGTCGCCTGAACTTCAGCAAGTCATTCCTGGACAACCGGGTGAACTCCGGCGGCGGCACGTCCTTCTCCAAGTCCGCGACGACCACCACCACCTCCGACAAGGACGACGTGCTGCTCAGCCAGAAGCTGGCCCAGAACGGGCTCTACGCATCCAAGCAGCCTCCGGCCGGCTCGCCCCTGCCCGTGGAGGACAAGCTCATCGACGGGGACCGGGACACCAGCGCCGGCATCAACATCGGCGGGGCCGGGAACACCGGCCGGCACATCGGCCTGGACCTGCTCTATCCCGCCCGGGTCGAAAAGATCCACATCTCCGTCCAGGACGTGGACTTCGTTCCCGGGGCCTTCACCTGGTCGGTCTACTCCGGCGACGACAACGTCAACTGGGCCCTGGTGTCGGCCGCGGCCCCCTTCGTCTACGACATCAACCGCCACATGTTCGACCTGACCATCCCCTCCACCACCGCCCGTTACTTCAAGGTGGTGAACACGGCCAACGACAGCACGGTGAACCCCATCTGGGTCACGGAGCTGGAGGCGTTCAGCCAGCGCACCCAGGCCGCCTTCACCACGGACAGGAACACCAGCCTGACCAAGACCGGGCAGTTCGGGGTGGGATACCGGGCCACGGACTGGATGTCCCTGCGCTATGACGTGTCCGAGAACCGGCAGCGCAGCGAGCCGGATTCGGTGGACACCCGGCGCAACACCCACACCTCGGGCGTCCGGCTGGAGCGTGACCTGCTGGACTGGCTGGCGGCCGCGGCCCAGCACCAGCGGCGCTGGGAGACCGACTCCAAGGCCGACGACAAGTTCAGCGACATCTCCCTGGTCAATTTCAGCTCCAACCCGCTGGAGACGGTGGACACGGACCTGTCCTTCAGCAGCACCGTCACCCGCAAGGGCACCGACCGCCAGACCAGGACCGACACCGGGCTCTTCCACCTGGCCGCTGAACTGCGCAAGGGCGCGGACCTGGACGCCGACCTGAACCTGACCCGGTTCGTGAACCTGACGGCCCGCTCCAAGACGCTCTCCAAGTCCTTTGACACCGCCCTGCGGCTGGCCCTGACCCGCACCGTCACCGCCGAACTCCAGCACAATACCGAATGGAGCGTCACCGAGCCCTCCCGGGGCTCGGGACTGCAGGGACTGGACACCTACCGCAAGCTGGCCCTGTACTGGCGGCCCGTTCCGGTGTTCTACCTGCGGGGGGCCTACGGGGTGGAGCGGGACGAGATGGACGGCTCGGAGAAGGTCCGGCAGGAATACAACCTCAACTGGCTCCTGACCAAGAAGATTCAGCTCAACACCGGGCTCAACCTGGAGCGGAGCTTCGTGCCCCAGACCACCACCATGCATCGCACGGTCTTCACCTCGGAGTTGACCTGGAACCTGAGCGAGACGGCGACGTTGGGGTTCAACGGGGATTTCAGCCGGCAGGACACCGATTTCGTCACCGAGGTGAGGAGCATCGGCATGGACCTTACGCTCAAATTCTGATGAGATGAGGGGGACATGAGCGAATCAAAAACGCGAAAACGCATCGACGCGCGGCAGATCCTGGGCTGGGCGGTCGCAGGCCTGGGGCTTCTGGCCCTGGCCCTGCTCCTGTCCGGCTGCGCAGGGCCCCAGAGCTTCGTCCACCCCACTGCGGACCTGTCCTACATCACCCGGGTGGCCCTGGCGCCCATGAAGAACCTGACCCAGGAGAAGAACACCGAATTCAAGGTGATGAACGTGGTGGCCACGGAGCTGCTCCGGCGCGGCCTGGAGGTGGTGGAGTACGGCGAGGTGGCCAAGGTGCTGCAGGGCGAGGGGCATGGCCGGGAGGAGGGGGGCATCAGCAAGACGGTGGCCGAGAACGCCGGCCGCCGGCTGGGCGTCCAGGCCTTCGTCACCGGCGCGGTGCACGAGTACGGCTTCTCCCAGAGCGGGGGCAACTCCTATCCCGAGGTCACGGTCTCGCTCAAGCTGGTGGACGCCAAGTCCCTGGCCATCCTCTGGGAGGCGACCCATACGGCCAAGGGGACCACGGTCATGGACCGGCTGCTGGGCATCGACAAGAAGAGCCCCAGCGACCTGTGCCAGGAGGTGGTGGCGGAGATGCTCGACAGCCTGTTCGGCAGCAGCCGCAAGGGGCTGTAGGGGCGGGCGTCGTGGGTGGCCGGGGGCGAAGGATCGGGTTGGCGCGCCGGTGCGCGTGGGCCGTCCTGGCCGTGCTGACCCTGGTCGCGTCCGGCCGGGCCGGGACGCAGGAGGGGGCGATGGGCATCGAAACCGTGGCGGTCATGCCGTTCGGCTCCTGGATCGGCGAGAACGCAACCATCGATGTGGACGAATACCTGGCGGATGGCCTGGCCGGACTGGGCTTCCGGACGGTCCCCGCGGCCGACCTGGAGAAGTTCCTGGTGGCCCGGCGCATCCGCCGGTCGGAATTCCTGGACCGTGCCGCCATCCGGGGCATGGGCGCCGAGCTGCGGGCCGACGCCCTGGTCATGGGCTACGCGGACATCCTGGCCGGGGAAGGCGACGCGCAGGTCTCGCTCAACGTCCAGCTGGTGGACTGCCACGAGGCCTCGGTGGTCTGGGCCAACGCCGTGGCCGTGGCCGGCCGCGATTTCGTGACCGTCCTGGGCCTGGGCCGGATCACCGAGGTGGACGAGCTGCTGCGCATCGCGGTGGGCCGGCTGCTGGAGGGGGTGCCGCGCACCGCGGTCCTGGAGAGAACCGCGGTTTCGCCCTACGAGATCATCCGGGCCAGCTTCTCGCCCGGGATCCTCCGGGGCGGGGAAACGGCCGCGCTCTCGGTGGAGGTCAAGGAGATGGCCGGCGGGGTGCGCGGCATCAAGGCGTTCCTCCTGGACGAGGAGATCGCGCTGCACAGCGACGACGGCCGCTGGTACTCCGGCCGGGTGAAGGCTCCGGACCTGGAGGGGGCCTACTCCCTGAAGCTGTACGTCACCGACGAGGAGAACCGGGTCTTCACCGTGTCCGACGTGGCCGGGATCACGGTGCACAACACTCCGCCCGAGGTCTTCGTGACTCTCCGGAACAAGGCCTTCTCGCCCAACGGCGACGGGATCATGGACCAGATGATCCTGGTCCCGGAGGCCCGCAGCAAGGGCGGGGTCCGTTCCTGGAGGCTGCGGATCGCCACTCCCGAGGGCGCGGTGGTCAGGGAGGACCAGGGCGCCGGCCGGCTGCCCGACGCCTTCGCCTGGGAGGGCCTGGACGGACGCAATCTCCAGGTCCCCGACGGCGTGTACACGTGCCGCCTGGAGGTGGAGGACCTGGCGGGCAACGTGGCCGCCACCGCCGGGCAGGCGGTGACGCTGGACACCGCCCCCCCCGACGGATCGCTGGCCCTGACCGCGGACGGCAAGGTCCTGGAGGCCTCGATCAACGACCTTTCCGGGGTCCGGGCCTGGACACTTTTCCTGTACGGCGAGGGCGGAGCCGAAACCCGGATCCAGGACGCGGGCGGAGTGCCGGCGACCCTGGACTGTCCGCCCGGAGAGTGGACCGCCTGGGCCCTGGACGCCGATGACCAGGCCGGAAACCGGCTGAGACCGGAGCGGCGGCCCCTGGTCCGCAAGCAGCCGGTGATCCTGGAGCAGGACTTGCGCGACACGAGCAAAAGGAGGGCCTGGGATGTGCAGTTCTAGCCCCGGGCGCGCCGGCGGGCTCCTGGCCCTGCTTCTGGCCCTGCTCCTGGCCGGATGCGCGAGCCGCCCCCACACTTTTGCCGAAACCCGTCCGGCCGGCGCCAAGCCGCTCCGGGTGGCGGTGCTGCCCTTCCGCAACGAGACCGCGAATCCGGTGGCCAGCCGCGTGGTCACAGGGGCGTTCATCGTCGGCCTGGCCAAGGCCGGAGGGTACAAGCCGGAGTTTCCGGGCAACGTCCGCAACTTCTTCATCCGGGAGCGGATCATCGTCCGGGAGGGCGCGGACCTGAAGACCATGGGCCTCATGGCCGAACGGCTGGGGGTGGACGTGGTGGTCATGGGACAGGTGGAGGAATACTCGGGGACCGAGGACATCCGGCGGGGCTCCACGCCGACGGTGCGCCTCAGCGCCCGGATGGCCGACGCCCGCACCGGGCGGATTCTGTTCATGGGCCGGCACGGCCGGAACGGGGACGACTACCGCACCGTGCTGGACTTCGGGGCCGTGCATTCGGTGGCCCAGTTGAGCCTGCTCGTGGTGGAGGAGCTGGTGGCCAAGATGCCCCGGACAGTGGAAGGGGAGGCGAGGTGAACGTGCGAAGCCTGTTTCTTGCGGCGGCCCTCCTGGCCTGCGGCCTGGCTCTGGCCGAGCCGGGGGCGGCCGCCGGCGGCTCCGAGGCCGTGGCCGAGGTGGACGGGACGCCCATCCTGCGCAGCCACGTGGAGGAGCGCATCCGGGAGCTGCACCGCCTGCGGCCCCGGGTTCGGGCCGAAGGCGAGGCCTCGGCCGTGGATGCGGCCGGCATCGTCCAGGCCCTGGTGGAGGAGCGGCTCATGGTCCGGGAGGCCGAGCGCCTGGGCCTGGACGGCGCCGAGACGGTCCGCCGCGGGCTCGCGGAGCACGTGCGCGACCAGGCCGTGCTCAGGTTGCGCCGCCTGGAGGTCCTGGACAAGGCCGAGCCGTCGGAGGAGGAGGTCCAGACGGCCTTCGCCGCGCGTCACGGCGCCGGCGACGGCCTGGGAGAGGGCCGGGAGCGCGCCCTGGAGCGCGTGCGCAAGGACCTGCTGCGCCAGAAGATCCGGGATCTTTCCGACGCCTATGTGCAGGATCTGGCCGGACGGGCGGACGTGGATGTGGATCGGGAGCTGCTGGCCGGGCTGGAGCCCGGGCGGGAGGAGTCGGACGGGGCGCTGGTCGTGGCCCGGGTGGACGGAGTCCCGATCACGGCGCGGGAGGTCCGGGCGGAGATGGACCGCTCGGCGAGAAGCCGCCAGGGAATGATCCAGGCCAGCCACACCCCGAAGGACTATGCGGCCTGGCTTGACAGGGTGCGGGAAGCGGGCCTCCAGGCGGTGATCACCTGCGTCCTGGTGGAGGCCGAGGCCCGTCGCCGGGGCCTGGACCGGGATCCGGAGGTCCTGGCCCAGGCCGAGGGCCGCCGCCGGGAGCTCCTGATCAAGACCCTGCTGACGGACATCATCGCCCCCCTGGCCGAGCCCGGGGAGGAGGAAATGCGGGCCTACCTGGCCGCCCATCCCGGGGAGTTCAGCCGGGGCTGCGAGTACCGGTTCGCGCGCATGCGCTTCGCGGACGAAACCACGGCCCGGTCCGCCCGGGAGGAGATCCTGCAGGGCGCGGGCTTCGAGTACATGGCCGAGAAGGTCTACGGCCAGACCGTGGATGCCGGAGACCGGGTCTGGGTCCCGGAGGCGGATCTCGCCTCGGCGGTGCGCCAGGATCTGGCGTCCCTGAAGCCGGGGCAGGTCGGCGAGGTGGTGGCCGAGGGGAGATGGTTCACGCTGCTCAAGCTCAAGGGCCGGCGGGGTGGCGAGACGCTGCCCTACGACCAGGCCCGGGACGCCCTGCGACGGGCGGTGGGCCGCCGGAACTTCGACCGGGTCCGGGCCGAGTACCTGGAGCGGTTGCGGTCGGCGGCCGACATAACCATACACCAGGCGGTGGTGGCGGGCATGGAGGCCGAGTTCTGGAGGCCCCTGCCGGAGACCGGCGAGCCGCCCGCGGGGGAACAATGAACCACGCTTTGCGCTGCCTGTTGATCCTGCTCGCCGTGTGCCTGGCGGCCGTGACCCTGAACTGCCGCAAGGAGGCGACCACCGGACGCTTCACCCGCAAGGCCTGCGTGGACTGCCACCAGAAGCAGGCCCAGGCCTTCCGGTCGGCCCGGGTGGTGCACGGCCCGGTGGCCAAGGACGACTGCGAGTCCTGTCACAAGCCGCACGGCGTGGTGGGCGGGGCCTATCTCAAGGACACCGAGAGGAAGCTGTGCGCCTCCTGCCACAAGGGCAAGGGCGGGCTGGTCGGCAAGGCCAAGTCCCACGGCCCGGTGGGCGAGGGCCGCTGCACGGCCTGCCATGACCCGCACGCGTCGCCGGAGCGGAACCTGCTCGCGAGCAAGGATTCCTGCTTCGGCTGCCACCCCCGGGAGCCCTACGAGCGCAAGGTCCGGCACAAGCCCCTGGCGGACAAGGGCTGCCTGGCCTGCCACGACGCCCACGGCTCGGACCAGGACAAGCTCCTGGCCGTCCCGGCGGACCGGGCCTGCGAATCCTGCCATTCCCGCACCGACGGAAAGCTGGCCAAGAGCCACGGGGGACAGGCGCCGGACGGGAAGTCCTGCGTGCGCTGCCATACCCCGCATTCGTCCTCCGGCCCCCGGCTGCTCCGGGAGTCGACGCACGCCCCCTTTGCCCGGGGACAGTGCCAGGATTGCCACCAGGGGGCGGGCCAGGGCGGCCGGCCGGGGCTCAGGGCCGCGGGAGCGGACCTCTGCCGGGGCTGCCATCCCGCGGCCGGCAGCGGCCTGGGCAAGGGCAAGGCGCACGCCCCCGCTGGCAAGGGCGATTGCCTTTCCTGCCACGATCCCCACGCCACGGACCAGCCGGCCCAGACCCGGCGTCCCGGGGCCGAATTGTGCTATTCCTGCCACGGCGAGTCCCGCAAGGCCTTTGCCCAGGCCCACGCGCACCAGCCGGCGGCCAAGGGCCAGTGCGTGGCCTGCCACGACCCGCACGCCTCGCCCAATCCCGACGGCCTGCGCAAGACCGGCCGGGCCCTGTGCGCCGGCTGCCACAAGGACGCGGCCTTTGCCCGGAGGGTGGTCCACAGGCCGGTCGGCACCGGGGAATGCGGCTCCTGCCACGACCCGCACGCCTCGGCCAACCCCCGGATGCTCCGCCAGCCCGAGGCGCAGCAGTGCTATTCCTGCCATACCAAGGAGAAGGCCGCCTTCGACCGGGTCAACGCCCACACCCCGGTGCGCATCGGCCAGTGCGTGGTGTGCCACGACCCGCACTCCGCGGACCGCTCCGGCCTGCTTCTGCGGGACCGGCGCAAGGCCTGCCTGGACTGCCACCAGGGCCTGGTGGGGGACATGGGCGGCGGCAAGGGCCATCCGCCCTTCGCCAAGGGGGACTGCCTGACCTGCCACGACCGGCACGCCAGCGACAACGACGCCCACCTCCTGGAGCCCGTGCCGGACAACTGCCTGGGCTGCCACGAGGCCCAGGCCCGGGCCGCCCAGGGCCGCCGCCGGGAGCACGTCCCCTTTGCCGAAGGCCAGTGCACCACCTGCCACACCCCGCACGGGAGCAGGATCCCGGGCCAGCTCAACCGGCCGGCGGGCGGGCTGTGCCTGTCCTGTCACCAGCCCCTGGCCCAGGCCATGGAGGAGGACAGCTTCCGGCACGCTCCGGCCATGGAGGGCAAGTGCCTGTCCTGCCACCGGCCCCACGCCGCAGACCAGCGGGGTCTGCTGGCGGCCTCCGGGGGCAAGTCCTGCGAGGGCTGCCACGACGCCCGGTCCAAGGCCGTGGAGGGGGCCCACCAGGGCGTCCCGGTGGCCGGATCGGACTGCACCGGATGCCATGACGCCCATTCGTCCAAGTCCCGGGGCCTGATGCACCAGGTCCGGCATCCCATGTTCGAGGAGCGGCTGTGCGCCAATTGCCACAAGTGAAGCGTCTGCTAGCCGAGGAAGGCCCTGACATGACCCGTACCTGCATCATCCTGCTCGCGTTCCTCCTGTTGGGCTGCGGCACGGCCCGGGCCGAAGGCGGCCGGCCCGGGTTCGAGAACTGCCTGACCTGTCACGCGGAGATCAAGCGGCTGGTCGGGGCCAAGGCCGGGCACAGCCCGTTCCGGGAGTTCCGGTGCGGGTCCTGCCACACCCCGCACGCATCCCGGGAAAAGGGGCTGCTCAAAGATGAAGTGGCCGACCTCTGCCGGGATTGCCACCGGGACCTCAAGGCGGACATGGGGCCGGACCGGACGCACCGGCCCTTTGCCGAGGGCCGCTGCCTGTCCTGCCACAGTCCCCACGCCGCGGAGAATCCCAAGCTGCTGGTGAAGCGCGGCGGAGACTTGTGCTTCGGCTGCCACTCCAAGGACCAGGGCGGCTTTGCGGCCAGCACCCAGCACCGGCCGGCGCGGGAGGGCCGCTGCCTGTCCTGCCACCGGCCGCACGGCTCGGAGCACGACGCCCTGGCCGCCAAGGACCGGGCCGAACTGTGCGTGTCCTGCCACCCGGCGTCCGGCGCGGGCGCGGCCAAGGGCCACCAGGGCATGTCCGTGGCCGGGTCGGACTGCATGTCCTGCCACAGCCCGCACGGGTCGGACCGGGACGGCCTGGTCAAGAAGAACCTGCACCCGCCGTTCGCCAAGAAGTCGTGCTCCGGATGCCACCAGGGCGGTGGCCGGGAGGGGGCCAGGTCCAGGGGGGCCGAGGCCTGCCTCTCCTGCCATCAGGCCGTGGCCCAGGAGTTCAAGGCCGTGAACAGCCACGTGGGCGGCGGCGCGTACTGCGTGTCCTGCCACAGCCCCCACGCCTCGGACCAGGAGCACCAGATGCGGGCCGGGCAGCAGCGGGTCTGCCGGGGTTGCCACCAGGACGCGGGCCGGGACGGGCAGGACGCCGGGAAGACCGTGCGGCACCCCCTGGTGGCCAAGGGACAGTGCTCCGGGTGCCACGAGCCGCACGGATCGAACAGCCGGCACATGCTGGCGTCCGACGAGATCCGGGCCTGCACCGGGTGCCACAAGCGGCACGCGGCCTTCACCCACCCGGTGGGGGAGCGGGCCCAGGACCCGCGCTCCAAGCGCGACGTCACCTGCATCACCTGCCACGACCCCATGGGCGCGGGCAACGAGTACGCCCTCCGGTTCGACCGCCGGAAGACGCTCTGCGTCCAGTGCCACAAGGGCTACTAGCCCACGGAGAGGAGAACGGCCATGCGACTACTCATCCTGACGGTCCTGGCGGCGGCGCTCCTGCTGCCCGCCCGGGCGGGGCTCTGCCGCCAGGGGGAACGGGTGCGGCACCTGGCCTCCATCACCGCCCGGGACACCCAGATCCAGGGGGTGCTGGGCGGGGCCTTCTACGACCAGGCCCGGGACCGGCTGTACGTCACCGACGTGGCCGGCGGGAGGATCCTGGCCTTCGACGCGGAGCACCGGTTCGTGTCCGACTTCGCCGCGGGCGGGGCCCTGAAGGAGCCGGCCGGCCTGGTGCGCGACGGGCGCGACCGGTTCTTCGTGGCCGAGCCCGGGAAGGGCCGGGTGCTGGTGGTGGACATGGCCGCCAAGACCGTGGCCGACCTGGACCTGTCCTCGGCCCGCAAGGGCAACCCGGTGTATCCCGGGCGGCTGGCCCTGGACCGGGAGGGCCGCCTCTACCTGGCGGACCGGGCCAACCAGCGCGTTCTGGTCTTCAACCCGGACCTGGACCTGGTGCGGGAGCTGCCCGTGTCCGGCAGGGGGCTGCGGGACGTGCAGGTGGACGACGCCGGCCGGGTCTACGCCCTGGACGCGCTGGAGTGCCTGGTGCGGGTGCTGGAGCCGGACGGCCGGCAGATCCGGACCCTGGGCCGCCGGGGCCCGGGTCGGGGGGAGCTGCTCTTTCCCTCGGCCCTGGCCGTGGACCCGCGGGGCGTGGTCTACGTGGCCGACGCCCGCCGGGACAAGGTGCTCAAGTACGGGCCGGACGGGAGCTTCCTCAGCGAGTTCAGCCAGAGCGGCTGGCTCGAGGGGAGGCTGCGGGGCCCGTCCGCCCTCTGCCTGGACCGGGAGGGGAGGATCTACGTGGTGGACCAGATGAACGCGCGCATCAGCATCTTCCGCTAGGCGGCAGGAGGGACACGCATGCACGCTGCGGGGCTCAGGCCGTCATCGGCCGGATGGAGGGCGGTTCCGGCGCTGCTCCTGGCGGCGCTGTTCCTGGCCGCCCCTCCGGCGTCAGCCGAGGTGGCCGGTCCGTGCTCCAACTGCCACACCATGCACAACAGCCAGAACGCCGAGCCCATGGCCTGGTCCTACTCGGGCGCGTCCAAGGTCGCCGACTCCACGCCCAACAGCCACCTGCTGGTCACCGACTGCCTGGGCTGCCACACCGCCAGCGACGGCGCCACCTGGAAGGACGCCGTGACCGGGGCGCCCATCGTGTTCAGCATGGCCGAACCGGGCTTCGGGGCCTCCTCGGACGGCGGGACCACCCGCCAGGGTCTGGCCGCGGGCAACTTCTACTGGGTCACGCAGGACGATTCCTTCGGGCACAACATCATGAGCGACGACGCGACGCTGAACGTCGCGCCCGGGGACCAGTCCGGCTGCGGCAACGACTCCTGCCACGTGAACCTCGACCGGGGCTACACGGGCAGCGGACACCTCCAGGGGCGGTCGGCCTGCCTGGGCTGCCACCTGGTGTCCGGGGGCTCGACGCCCTCGGTGACCAGCTGGCACCACGCCAAGGGCTCCACCGGCCTGGTGGATTCCGCGGCCAAGGGCTGGTACCGCTTCCTGGGCGGGCACGAGGCCGGTGACGGGCGCGGGGTGTCGGGCATCGAGGACGCGGACTGGGAGCGGATCCCCACCAGTTCGGACCACAACGAATACCTGGGCCGGGACGGCGACAAGACCGGCAGGGGAGGGTTCGCCGTCCTGGGCAACACCATGACCGGCTTCTGCACCGGCTGCCACGGCAACTTCCACGTCCAGGACACGACCGTGGGGGGGAGCAGCCCCTGGCTGCGCCACCCCTCGGACGCCCCCCTGCCGTCCAGCGGCGAGTTCGCGAGCTACGTGACCTACGACCCCCTGGTCCCGGTGGCCCGGCCGGTCCTGTCCGGGGTCAGCTCCACAGTCACCCCGGGCGCGGACATGGTCATGTGCCTGTCCTGCCACCGGGCCCACGCCAGCCCGTATTTCAAGATGCTCCGCTGGGACATCCGCAGCGCCAACCTGGCCACGGCCCTGGCCGGGTGCGGGGTCTGCCACACGAGGAAGCGATGAACGGGGAGAATCCGAGACGTCGGCTGCTGCGGCTGGCCGCGGCGGCCCTGGCCGCGACGGCCATGGTCCTGGCCCTGCCGGCCCAGGCCGGGCTGTATCTGAGTTCGGCCCACGGCAACTCCTCCTACGGGGTGCTGCGCACCTCCATGCCGCAGTATGCCCGGGGCCACTGCGGCCACTGCCACGAGCAGCACGCCAGCGTGGACAACGTCGAGCCGGCCCCGGGCCTGGGCCCGGACGGCTTCCTGCTCTTCGCCCCGGCCGCGGACACCCAGACGAACAACGTATGCCTGCAGTGCCACAGGACAACCGGCGGCTACCAGTCCGGGGGCGTGACCAGCAACTACAGCTATTCCTACACGTTCGGGGGGTACACCGCGGCCGGCAGCTACGACGCGGACATCAAGTCCGCCTTCGGCCACACCGCCGCGGGGTCGTCCCACTACCTCCCCGACATCGTCTCCCAGGCGCTGGGCAAGTCCATGGTCACCAAGGACGGCGTGGCCTGGACCCTGCCCGCGCGCTTCTCGCCGTGCGACGGGTGCCACAACCCCCACGTGGCCCAGCGCGCCCACCCCATCGACCTGGCCGGGGGGCTGCTCAACACCGCCATCTCCCGGCCCTCGGACCACGGCAACCCCTGGGGCGACGGCGCCACCGAGCGCCTGAACGCCAACGTCAACTACAGGTCGCCCTTTTGGTACAACCGGACCAACCGCTACGAGCCGGCCAACGACACCACCGCAGACGGGTCCAACGCGCCTGACTACGTCAAGTTCTGCACCGACTGCCACAACCCGAACAACACCATCTACAGCACCAACCCGCGGCTGCCGGGCGGGCCGCGCAACCTGATCCAGCCCGTATGGGCGCCATCCGCCGGGGACAAACACGGGGCCAAGACCGGCGCGGCCGCGACCCTGCGCCCGCCCTACACCGGGAACCATTGCCTGAGTTGCCTGGACTGCCACGAGCCGCACGGCTCCACGACCAACATCTACCTGTTGCGCTCTTCGGTCAACGGGGTGGCCGTGTCCTTCCCGAACACGGACCCGGCCAGCTACAACAGCTTCTGCCTGACCACCTGCCACTCGGGCACGGGCCTCACCCCCCACAGGAACAAGACCGACTGCAAGCAGTGCCACACACACGGCGACAAGTTCTAGGCGGCTGCATCCCCCCGCGCGCTCCCGGCTTGCCGGCGGCGGGAATCGCCCCGCGCGCGTCAGGCTGAGGGCGCAGCGCCCTCGGCCGCTGTCCTCGGACGCGGCGCGCGCCGCGTCCCTGCGACGCCGGTGGGCCGGTCCTAGGAGCGTACCGCGAGGCCGGCGCGCCGGGTTGATCCGGCAGGCCGCGGCGTTGCGCGGGCGCGGAGCTACGAGCCGGTCCCGGACGGGGGCGGGGGGAACTGCGCGGCCAGGATGCGGAGCAGCGAGGCGGTCGCGCCCTCCAGCCGGTCCAGGGCGGCCGCGGCCCGACGGGCGGCGCCCCGGGGCGCGGCGCGGGCCAGCTCCCCGGCCAGGGCCAGGGCCGGTTCGGCCCGGAGCAGCCCGAGGGGGGCGGCCAGGCGGCGGGCCTGGTCTTCGGCCTCGGCCAGGTCGCCGCGCTCCAGGGCGAGGCGCAGGGAGGCCAGCCGGTCCGGAGCTTCCAGGGAGGCCAGCGCGGCCAGGCGGGCCAGGAGGTCCTCCTCGCCCGCGAAGCTCCGGCGCAGGGCGTCCGGGTCCAGTGGGGGTTCGTCTCCGGCCGGGCCGGCGCCCAGGACCCGGGCCAGGGTCCGGTAGAGGTCGTCGAGCTCCACGGGCTTGCCGAGCAGGGCGTCGGCCCCGGCGTCCGGCGCGGGCCCCTGGCCGTTGCCGAAGCGGTAGGGGGTCAGGGCCACCACCGGCGGTCCGGGCTCCCCGGCCTCGGAGTCTCGCGCCCGGATGCGCCGGAGGGTCTCCAGGCCCTGCCCGGCCGGGTCCTGGACGTCCAGCAGCACCAGGTCGAACCGCCTCCGGGCCAGGGACTCCGGAATCCCGTCCAGTTCTCCGGCGGCAGTCACCCTGTGCCCGGCCTGCTCCAGGGCCTGGCGAAGGAATTCCCTCTCGTGCGGGCTGCCCTCGGCCAGGAGGACGTCCAGCCGGTGCGGGACGGATCCGTCCGGAGCGACGGGGGCCGAGGAGGCCTGGTCGTCCGGCTCGGGGACGGCCAGGGGGATCCGGAAGGAGAATACGCTGCCCCGGCCCGGAGCGCTCTCGGCCATGATGCTTCCGCCCATGAGCTCCACGAGCCGCCGGCTGATGGCCAGCCCCAGGCCGGATCCGGGGTGCCGCTTGGCATAGGACGCGTCGATCTGGCTGAAGGTCTCGAAGAGCCGGCCCATGTCCTGGGCGGCGATGCCGGCGCCCGTGTCCCGGACCAGGACCTCGACCCCGTGGCCCCCGGGCAGGGTCCGGTCCGGGCGGGCGTGCACCGACACCCCGCCGCGCTCGGTGAACTTGACCGCGTTGCCCACCAGGTTGCGCAGGACCTGGCCCAGGCGGTTGGCGGCGCCCACCGCGCGGCGGGGGAGGTCCGGGGCGACGTCCAGGACCAGGACCAGGCCCTTGGCCTCGGCCTGGGCCTCGAAGAGGCGCAGCGTCCGCTTCAGGCAGTCGTGCAGGTCGAAGGTCTCCGGCCGCAGCGCCAGCTTGCCGGCCTCGATCCTGGACAGGTCCAGGATGTCGTCGATCAGGGCCCGCAGGGTCCAGGCTGCGTGCCGGACGTTTTCCAGCCGGTCCCGGTTCGGGTCGGCGACGCCGGCGTCCCGCATGACCTCCACGGTGTCCAGGATGACGCCCAGAGGGGTGCGCACCTCGTGGCTGATGTTGGCCAGGAATTCGCTCTTGGCCCGGTTCGCGGCCACGGCCTCGTCCCGGGCCTGCTGCAGGGCCTCAGCCGCCTGCCGGCGCTCGGCGACCTCGGCCTGCAGGCTGAGCTGGGCGCTTCTCAGTTCGCGGGTCCGCTCCTGCACCCTGGCCTCCAGGCCGCGCTGGCTTTCCTCCAGCTCCCCGAGCATGGCGTTGATGCTCTGGGCCAGCCGGTCCAGCTCTTCCTGGCCGGTGGTCGACACCCGCTCGGAGAAGTCCCGTCGGCGGCCGATGCGGCTTACCTGCGCGCCCAGTTCGGAGATGGGCCACACCACCAGCCGCCCCAGGAGCAGGAGCACGGCCAGGCTCAGGGCCGTGCAGACCACGATGATGGTCGCCAGGTTGAAGACCGCGGTCCGGTGGCCGGCCCGGGAGATGTCCCGGGGCATCCGGACCGTCAGGAGCAGCGCAGGCCGGCCGCTGACGTCCGGGACCAGGGCGTGGCCATCGGTCAGTTCGTAGTTCAGGGGCCGCACCACGGGGGCGTTCGCGCCCTTGAGCCTGCCCAGGGCGTCGGCCTCCCGGGCCGTGAGGTCCGGAGCCCACACCTCCCGGAGGCGCAGGTCCAGCTTGGTCCTGGCGGCGAGGGCCGAGACCTCCTCGGCGTCGAGCATCCGGCCCGCGACCAGGGCGCCGCGGACGGGGCCCTGGTTGGCGCTGTCGAGGATGGGCCGCGAGGCCACGAGCATGGGGCCGCGGTCCAGCAGGATGATGCCCGACGTGCGGCTCGTCTCGCCCGGGTGGCTGACCAGCGGGGAGTCCGGCGCGAGTTGGGGCAGGAGGCCGGAGAAGAAGGGGACCGCGGCGCCGGCCTCGAGGTCGAAGCACTTGCCCCAGGCCATGCGTCCCTGGTCGTCGAAGAAGGCGAAAAGGGACAGCTTCTGGTCGCGGAACGTGCCGTCCGGGAGGTTGGACTCCACGTAGGCCGGGTTGAGGTCGGCGATGAACCGGCAGGTGTCGTCCCAGGCGGACCAGTCCAGGACGAAGCGGTCCAGCTTGTCCGCATCGTCATGCAGGGCCGCCAGCGCCCGGTTGACGTTCTCCCGCACGGCCGCCTCCTCCATCTCGGCGAAGCTGCCGCTTATGAGGCTGCCCGAGAGGAGGTGGGAGACGACCGTCCCCACCAGACTGGTGCAGATGATGATGGCTATGACCGAGCGCTGCAGGCTCACGGCCGGACCTCCTCCTGTCCGTCCCGGGCTTCCGGCCCGGCCCCGAGGTCCCGGGCCAGGGCCGCCAGCAGCTCCTCCTGGCCGGACGCGAGCTCCGCGAGGGCGGACCTGGCCCCGGGCAGGTCCCCGGCCTCGGCGGCGTGGACCAGGCGGGAGGCCAGCGGGCGGATGTCCGGGGCGGGGAGCAGGTCCAGGGTCGCGGCGAGGCGCCGGGCCAGGCGCAACGTAGCCGTCTGGTCCTCCTCCTGCAGCGCCCGGCGCAGGCCATCCAGGCGGGCGGGAGCCTCGGCCAGCACCAGGACGGCGACGGACCGGCGCAGGGCCTTGTCGCACCGGAAACGTGGCCGGGAGGCCGGGCCGGAGGCGGTCCTGCCGTTCGCTCCGCGGGGGCGGCAGTGGCGGGCCAGGGCCGCGAAGAGCACGGACAGGTCGATGGGCTTGGACACGTAGTCGCTCATTCCCTCGGACAGGAAGGCCTCCCGGTCTCCGTCCAGGGCGTAGGCCGTGAGGGCGATGACCGGGATGGCCGGATCAAAGCTTCCCGAGGCGTCGCGGCGGATGCGCCGCACGGTCTCCACCCCGTCCATGCCGGGCATCTGGACGTCCATGAGCACCAGGTCGAAGTCATCCCGGGCCAGGGCCTCCAGCACCTTCCGGCCGTCGGTCACGAAGGAGACCTGGTGCCCGGCCTTGCTCAGGAAATAGGTGAGGGCCTCCTGGCTGGGCAGGTTGTCCTCGGCCAGGAGGAGGCGCAGGGGCGGCAGGGAGGTCAGACCCGCGAATCCCTTGGCCGGGCCCGCGGACGGACCGGGCCGGGAGGCGGGGGGAGAGGTGGAAGGAGCGTCGGGGGCCGGACGCCGGGCGGAGTCGTCGTCCGGTCCGGGCGGCTGGTTCTCGGGGCTCGGTTCTGCAGGGGGAGGCGCAGCCGGGCTCTCTTCCTCCGGGAGCAGGCCGCGCAGCCGCGCGCCTGTCTCCTCGTCTTCCGGCTCCGCCGGAGCGGGGTCGAGGCGTCGCGGGGAGTCTTCGACCCTGTCGGGCGCGGCGGCGTCGGTCCACAACTGGGCCAGGAGCTGCTCCCCCGCTGCGTCGCTGAAGGGAACGAGCGCCTCCCGCACCGGCCGCGACCCGTCCCGGGGCAGGACGGCCTCGGCGGCCGCGCAGTCGCCGGCGCGGCGGGCGGCGTCCGCCGGGCAGCCGGGGCAGGGGGAAGGCCGGTCCATGAAATAGTCGTGGCAGGTGCGGCCCGTCGGGTCGCCGTGCGTCCGGCGCAGTTCCGGGTCCACGTAGCGGAGCCGCAAGTCCGGTCCGGTGATGCTCAGCCCGGCGCCGGCTGCGCCCAGGATGGCCACGATCCGTTCGGCGTGCTCCCGGGAGAGCAGTTCGGCCTGCTCCAGGTCCCGGATCCGGGCGCGGAGGCTTTCGCCTTCCGCCGCCAGGGCCTCGGCGCGCGCGCCGGATGCGGCTTCCTGCCGGGCCAGGGTTTCGAGCCCCTGGCGCCGGAGATCGTCCCGCGCCCGGGCGGCAAGATGGGCGCGGATCCCAAGGGCGACGAACGCCACGAACGCCACGAGGCGCGTCAGCATTTCCGGATAGGGCGGGGCGAGGATGTCCTCCAGGAGGTCAGGCCGGCCGGCGGCCACGTTGTGGAGCGCCGCGTCGAGGAGCCAGAAAAGGACGCCAAGGGCTGCGCCCAACCAGGAGCGCCAGCCGTGAAGGCTGGTCAGGACACCCCCTGCGTTTCCCATCCCCTGTCTATCCCTTCCCGCCGGAGCCAGAGAAGCCAGGCCGTTGCCCGGCGTCCCGGAACGGCGTTTCATGAATGCATGGACCCGCGTCCACGCGACCCTGTCCACGCATTCTCCGATGCGTTTGGGGAACAGCCCGCC
This sequence comes from Thermodesulfobacteriota bacterium, assembly GCA_040753075.1. Classification (GTDB taxonomy): domain Bacteria; phylum Desulfobacterota; class Desulfovibrionia; order Desulfovibrionales; family Desulfovibrionaceae; genus UBA6814. The sequence continues at coordinate 56,944 of JBFMHA010000006.1, read as the reverse complement.
AGCATGGCGCATGGTCCGCATTCGATCGCATGCAAACGGTGAGGACAGATTGGAGTGTCCTTGCGTATAAGTCAAGTGGAATGCGAAGATTCACGCAACGGCAATCGGGTCGAGGGCCTGTCCGGCAAACCATATTACTTGGATATGATTCTTGCGCCCGGCGCGTCGCAGCTCCTGGCCTCTGTCTTGCATTCCGATGCGCCGTCCTTTGGAGTCGTTGGATTGCCGGGAGATGGATTGGGGAGAGCATCTTCCTGGGGCCGGAGAATCCTGGCGGGTGCGCGCCGTTGCGCCGATTCCGGTTCGCGGCTATCTTGGGCGGAGAGAAGGAGGGCCGGCATGCCCGTCGACCGCAACATGCGCATCCTCATCGTGGACGACAACCAGGCCATGCGCCGGATGCTGTCCGACATCCTGCGCGCGGTGGGGTTCAAGAACTTCCAGTACGCCGAGGACGGCCGGCTCGGCCTGGCCAAGCTCGCGTCGGACAAGGAGGATTACGGCCTGGTGCTCCTGGACTGGGACATGCCGGTGATGAACGGCCTGCAGATGCTGGAGGCCATGCGCGCCAATCCCCGCTTCGCCGAGGTCCCGGTCATCATGGTCACGGCCGAGGCCTTCGGGGAGAAGGTGCTCCAGGCGGTCCAGACCGGGGTCACGGACTACGTGGTCAAGCCCTACACCCCGGCCACCATCTACAAGAAGATCGGCTCCATCTTCGGGGAGAAGCTCTAGTCCGCCTTCTTTCCCGGGATCTCCACGGTCACGGCGGTCCCGTCCTCCTCCGAGGTGGCGAGGGAGATGCGCCCCCCCATGACCTCGGCGGTGAGCCGGGCCGAGTAGGTCCCCAGCCCGGTGCCCCGCTCCTTGCCGTAGGTGACGTACTTCTCGAAGAACCGCTCCCGCACCTGGGCCGGCGCCGCTCCGGCGTTGTGGACCGCGATCCGCGCCGGGTCGCCGCCAGTGAGGTCCACCCGCACCACCCCGCCCCGGGGCGAGGCCTCCAGGGCGTTGCGCACCAGGTTTCCCAGCATGGAGCGGCACAGCAGCTCCTCGCCCGGGACCGTGAACGCCTCCCCCCCGGCCGCGGGACGGCCGTCCACGAAAAGCTCCACCTTCGCCCCGGTCGAGGCGGCCAAATCCTCCAGCTCCTGGGCCACCCGGCGGCACAGGCTCGCCAGGTCCAGGGGCTCGGGCCGGTAGCGGTAGACTCCCTGCTCCATCTTGAACAGGTCCAGGGAGAAGTTGATGAGCCGCAGCATGGCGTAGCCCGCCTGCTCGATGCGGGAGAGCATCTCCCGCTGGCCGTCGTCCAGGTTGTCGGCCAGGGCCAGGATCTGGGGCAGGCTGATGACCTCGGTGAGAGGGTTCTTGAGGTCGTGCCGGGTGATGCGCTCCACGTCCTCGCGGAGTTTCGCGGCCTGGCGCAGGGCCAGGTGGTTGCGCACCCGGGCCTTGACCAGGGCCGGGTTGATGGGCTTGGTGATGTAGTCGATGGCCCCCAGGGCCAGGCCCTTGGCCTCGTCCTCGGCCTCGGCCATGGCGGTGACGAAGAGCACCGGGACGTCCCGGGTGCGCTCGTCGTCCTTGAGTCGGCGGCAGACTTCGTAGCCGTCCATCTCCGGCATCATGATGTCCAGGAGGATGAGGTCGGGCGGCTCCTCGGAAAAGGCGATCTCCAGGGCGCGGGCCCCGGACGGGGCCAGGGCCAGCTCGAAGTCGGTCCGCAGGGCGTCGGACAGGATGCGCAGGTTGGCCGGGGTGTCGTCCACCACCAGGACCCTGGGCTTGCGGGACGGGCTCACGGGGTCTTTCCCGCCGGCCCGCGGCCCGCGTCCGCGGACTCCTCGTGCAGCTCGGCCAGCCGTCCGAGAAGGGCGGGCACAGCCACCAGCCCGGCCAGGAGGCCGGCCTGGGTGACCACCAGCGGATCGCCGGCGCGGCCTTCCCGGCGCTGGGTGGCGAGGCGGGCCGCCTCGGCCAGGGGTATCGCGGCCTCCAGCATGAGGGGGTCGGGGTCCATGAGTTCGCCCACCGGCAGGGAGAGGGCCGCGGCCTCGCCGCCCCCGGCCTCCAGGAGCATGAGGTCCAGGTTGCGCACCAGGCCCGCCGGGGTGCGGATCCTGGCCACCACCGCGCAGGCCATGGGGTCGTCGCCGAGCATCCGGCGCACCTCGCCGGCCGGCGCGTCGTGCGGCGCGACAAGGGCCTCCTCGGCCAGGCTGCCCAGGGAGAAGACGGAATGGTCGCCGGGCATGCGCTCGTAGGTGTCCACCACCTGGTAGGTGGGAACCGGGTAGGGGATGCCCTTGAGGGCGAGCGGCTTGCGCTTGATGCAGTAGAACCGGTCCCGGATGAGGGACCAGGTCTCGTGGGACACCAGCACCTGGTCGGGCTCGGCCGCGGTCTGCAGGCGGCTGGCCAGGTTCACCGGCGCGCCGATGATGGTGTACTCCATGCGCTCGGCGCTGCCGAAGTTGCCCACGGTGCAGAAGCCGGTGTTGATGCCGATGCGCACCGAGAAGGGGGTCTCGACGCCCTGGCGGAACCACTCCTTCCGCAGGTCCTTGAGCGCCTCCCGCATGTCCAGGGCCATGGCCGTGCAGGCCAGGGCGTCCTCCTTCTCGCCGCGGCTCGCGGGGTCGCCGAAGAAGGCCATGATGGCGTCGCCCATGAACTTGTCGATGGTCCCGCCGTGCTTGTGCACGATGCCGGACATGGCCTCCAGGTAGGCGTTGAGCAGGGCGCTCATGGCCTCGGCCTCCATGCGCTCGGTGGCCGTGGTGAAGCCCACGATGTCCGAGAAGAACACCGTGAGCCTCTTGCGCCGGGACTCGATGCGGGCCTCGGTGCTGCCCTCGAAGATGGACTGGTAGACCTGGGGCGAGAGGTAGCGCGCCAGCTTGCGGGACAGGGCCTCCATCTCCCGGGTCTTGCGGCGCAGGGCGATGGCCGAGCGCACCCGGCTCTGCACGATGGGAGGGCTCACCGGCTTGGCGATGTAGTCCATCGCCCCCAGTTCGAAGCCCCGGGTCTCGTCCTCGGTCTCGGCCATGGCGGTGACGAAGATCACCGGCACGTCCCGGGTGCGGGGGTCGGCCTTGAGCCGGCGGCAGACCTCGTAGCCGTCCATGTCCGGCATCATCACGTCCAGGAGCACCAGGTCCGGCGGCTCCTCGCCCCAGGCCAGCTCCAGGGCGCGGGGGCCGCTGGTGGCCACGGCGATCACGTAGTCCTCCCGGAGCAGGTCGTTCAGGACCTTGATGTTGGCCGGGGTGTCGTCCACCACCAGCAGGCGGGGTTTGTCCATGTCCCTTCCTTGCGGGTTCAGCCCTGGAGCGCCTCGCGCTCCTCGGCGAAGTCGGCGTGTTCCAGGGCCGCGGCCCGGAAGCTCTCCTGCTCCATGGCGAAGGCGTCGGCCACCGCCGGATCGAAATGGCTCCCTCGGCCCTGGGCGATGATCTCCACCGCCCGGGAGTGGGGATAGGGCGGCTTGTACACCCGCCGGCTGATGAGCGCGTCGTACACGTCGGCCAGGGCCATGAGCCGGCCCGAGGCGGGGATGGCCGCGCCGGCCAGGCCCCGGGGATAGCCCGATCCGTCCCATTTCTCGTGGTGGGTGTAGGATATTTCCGCGCCGAAGCGAAGAAAAGAGTTCTGCCCGAGCCGGGCCTCGGCCCGGGTCAGGGCGTCGCGGCCGTAGGCCGTATGCTTCTTCATGTGCTCGAACTCGTCGGGCTCCAGCCGGCCGGGCTTGAGCAGGATGCTGTCGGGCACCCCCACCTTGCCCACGTCGTGCAGGGGCGCGGACAGGAAGAGCAGCTCCACGGTGGCGTCGTCCAGGTCCCACGCCGCGGGGTTCTCCCGGCGCAGGCGCTCGGCCAGGATGCGGACGTAGTGCTGGGTGCGGCGGATGTGGCCGCCGGTTTCCGGGTCCCGGGTCTCGGCCAGGGTGGCCAGGCTCTCGATGGTCACGGCCTGGGTCAGGGCCAGCTCCGCGGTGCGCTCCCGCACCAGCCCGGCCAGGTCGTCGCGGTGGCGCTTGAGCTCCAGGTGGTTGCGCACCCGGGCCTTGACCAGCCCGGCCCGGTAGGGCTTGGTGATGTAGTCCACCGCCCCCAGGTCCAGGCCCCTGGCCTCGTCCGCCTCCTCGGTCATGGCGGTGACGAAGAGCACCGGGACCTCCCGGGTCCGCGCGTCGTCCTTGAGGCGGCGGCAGACCTCGTAGCCGTCCATGTCCGGCATCATGATGTCCAGGAGCACCAGGTCCGGGGGCTCTCCGGACAGGGCGATGTCCAGGGCGGCCTGGCCGCCGGTGGCCACCCGCACCAGGTAGTCGTCGCGCAGCAGGTCGTTCAGGATGCGGATGTTGGACGGGGTGTCGTCCACCACCAGGACAGTCGGCTTGGCGTCCATGTTCAGCCCTCCAGGTTCAGGTCCAGGGCCTTGGCCAGCGCGACCAGGCGCTCCTGGGCCGCGTTGAAGTCGAACTGGTCCAGGGCCGCGGCCACCTTGGCCGTCTCGGCCGCGAGGGCGCCGCCCAGGGCTTCCCGCGCCTTGGCGAAGGCCTCCTCCGCGTCGGGGTTGCTCCTGGCCAGCAGGGCCGCGGTCTCCTTCATGGCCGCGACCACGGCCGCCCGGTCCAGGGGCCCGCCGGCCGGGGCCGGGGTCGCGGCCTCGGCCGCCGCGGCCAGGGGGGCGAGCCCGGCCGCCACCTCGGCCAGCCGCTCGGCCGTGGAGCCCAGCGCGGCGCGGGCCGCGGCCGGGTCGCCGGCCTTCAGGGCCGCGTCCACGTCCTTGGCCGCCAGGTGCAGGTCCATGGCCCCGATGTTGCCGGCCACGCCCTTGAGGGTGTGGGCCAGCCGGGCGGCCTCGTCGGCGCGTCCCTCGTCCAGGGCGGCGCGGATGGCCTCCACGCTGCCCGGATAGTCGCGGGCGAAGTCGGCCAGGAGCTTGCGGTAGAGCTTCTCGTTGCCCGCCACCCGCCTGAGCCCCAGGGCCGCGTCCACCCCGGGCAGGCCGCCGAGGGGGATGGCGGCGGGGGACGGGCCGGCGGCCGGGGCGGCCTGGGCCGGAGCCGGGGCGGGCGCGGCCGCGCGCTCGCCGGGCTTGATCCACTGCGCCAGGGCCGCGAACAGGGCGTCGGGGTCGATGGGCTTGGTCACGTGGTCGTTCATGCCCGCCTCCAGGCTCTTCTCCCGGTCGCCGGCCATGGCGTGGGCGGTCATGGCCAGGATGGGGAGGTCCGCGAGCCGCGGCTCCCGGCGCAGCTCTCCGGCGGCGGCGATGCCGTCCATGACCGGCATCTGGATGTCCATGAGCACCGCGTCGTAGGCTCCGGCCCGGGCCATGTCCACGGCCTCCCGGCCGTTGTTGGCGATGTCCACGGCCAGGCCCACGGATTCGAGCAGCTCCCGGGCCACCTGCTGGTTGATCTCGTTGTCCTCGGCCAGGAGCACCCGGGCCCCGCGGATGGCCTCCAGGGCCGCCTGCTGCTCCTCGCGGGGCTTGAGGGGCCGGATCTCCTTGTCCACCTTGCGGCCGAACACGTCCATGATGGTGTTGAAGAGCACCGACTGGTTCACGGGCTTGATGAGGAAGCCCTCCAGCCCGGCCTCCTCGGCCTGGCGCATGACCTCCTCCCGGCCGTAGGCCGTGACCATGATGATGGTGGGGGCCTTGGGGAGCTTTCCGTCGCGCTTGATGCGCAGGGAGGTCTCGATGCCGTCCATGCCCGGCATCTTCCAGTCCATGAGCACCAGCTCGAAGGGCTCGCCCAGGTCCGCGGCGCGGTCCAGGGCCGCCAGGGCCTCCTCGCCGCCGGCCACGGCCTCGGCCAGGAAGGTCATGGTGCTGAGGGCCTCCACCAGGATGTCCCGGGAGGTGGCCGAGTCGTCCACCACCAGCACCCGCATCCCGCGCAGGTCGCCTACGGCCTTGGCGCGGCGGGCCTGGGCCTCCTTCTGCAGGCCGCAGGTCACGGTGAAGGTGAAGGTGGATCCCTTGCCCGGCTCGCTCGCCACGCGGATATCGCCGCCCATGAGCTCCACCAGGCGCTTGGAGATGGACAGGCCCAGGCCCGTGCCCCCGAACTTGCGGGTGGTGGAGGTGTCGGCCTGGGAGAAGGCCTGGAAGAGCTTGGCCGCCTGCTCCGGGGTCATGCCGATGCCGGTGTCGCGCACCGAGAAGCGCAGCACGGCGCGGTCCTCGCCTCTCTCCGCCAGTTCGGCGCTGATGACGATCTCGCCCCGGGAGGTGAACTTCACCGAGTTGCCGGCCAGGTTGATGAGCACCTGGCCCAGGCGCAGGGGGTCGCCCACCAGGTTGAGCGGCACGTCGGGCTCGGTGTGGAAGAGCACCTCCAGGCCCTTCTCCTCGGCCTTGACCGTGACCAGGTTGCCCAGGTTCTCCAGCACGTCCTCCAGGTGGAAGTCCACGCGCTCGATGTCCATGCGGCCGGCCTCGATCTTGGAGAAGTCCAGGATGTCGTTGATGATGCGCAGCAGCGCCTTGGCCGAGCCGTCGATCTTCTTCAGGTAGTCGCGCTGCTTGGGGTTCAGGTCGGTCTGCAGGGCCAGGTGGGCCATGCCGATGACCGCGTTCATGGGGGTGCGGATCTCGTGGCTCATGTTGGCCAGGAAGTCCGACTTGGCCTTGGTGGCTTCTTCCGCGATGGCCTTGGCCTCGGCCATCTGGCGCTGGGCCTCCTTCTGGTCGCTGATGTCCACGAAGGTGCCCACCAGCCCGCCGGGCGAGCCGTCGGCCAGGCGGAAGCCGGACACGAAGTAGAGGGTCTCGTGCGTCTGGCCGTCGGCGAAGGGGATGGGCATCTCCTTGCGCACCTGGCCGGCCTCGCGGATGGCGGCCTCGTCCTCGGCCTGGTAGGAGGCGCGGTCGTCCTCGGGCAGGTAGTCCAGGTCCAGGACCCGTTTGCCGATGAGGTCCTCGCGCCTGATCCCGAAGGTTTCCTCGTAGGCCCGGTTGAAGCCCAGGAACCGGGTGTCCGGCCCCTTGGTGAACACCGGGTAGGGGATGGTGTCCACCAGGGCCTGCTGGAAGGCCAGCTGGTCGGCGATGCGGCGCTCCATGAGCTTGCGCTCGGTGATGTCCGTGGCCAGGACCACCAGGCCGCTGACCTGGCCGGCGTCGTCGAAGCGCGGGACCTTGGTGACCAGGAAGTCGCGCAGTTCGCCGTCGGGGCGGGGTATCCGCTCCTCCACGCTGCGGATCTGGCCGGCCTGCATGACCTCGCGGTCCAGGGCCATGATGGGGCCGGCCACCTCCGGCGGCAGGAACTGGGCGTCGGTCCTGCCCAGGACGGTCTCCTGGGAGAGGCCGGTGGCCGTCGTGTAGAAGGAGTTGACCCTGAGATACCGCCCCGCGGCGTCCTTCAGGATGACCATGCTGGGCAGGTTCTCGAGGATGGCGGTCATCTGCTGCTCGCGCTGGCGCAGGGCTTCCTGGGCCGCCTTGATCTCGGAGATGTCCAGGAAGGCCACCACCGCGCCCAGGAACTCGTCCCCCCGCAGGAGCGGCGTGGCGGTGTAGGCCACCGGGAAGGGGGTTCCGTCCTTGCGCCAGAACGCCTCGTCGTCCCGGGACACGGTCTCGCGCCGCCGCAGCGCAGCGTTCAGGGCGCACTCGGCGGCCGGGTAGGGGCTGCCGTCGGCCCGGGTGTGGTGCATGAGCGCGTGGCTGTCCTCGCCCAGCAGTTCGTGCAGGTGCTGGTAGCCGAGCAGGCGCACCGCGGCCGGGTTGGCGAAGGTGATGCGGCCCGACTCGTCCACCCCGTAGATGCCCTCGCCCACCGACTCCAGGAGCAGGCGGGTGCGCTCCTCGGCGTAGCGCAGGGCCTCGGCCGCGGCCTTGCGCTCGGTGATGTCGCGCAGGGCGGCCACCACCAGCAGTCCCTCGGGCGAGGCGATGGGGGAGAGGCTGATCTCCACCGGGATCTCCCGGCCGTCCTTGCGCCGGGTGCGCAGCTCCATGGAGATGTTCGCGGGCCGGGCCATGTATCGGGCGCGCAGGGCCGGATGCCGCTCCCGCACGTCGTCGGGCGCCAGCATCTCCATGGCCTGCCCCAGCATCTCCTCGCGGGCGTAGCCGAAGAGCAGCTCGGCCTGGGCGTTGGCCAGCCGGATGGCGCCGTCCCCGGCGATGACCAGCATGGCGTCCGGGGCCGACTCCAGCAGGGCCTCGAAGCGCTCCTGGCTCTGGCGCAGGGCCTCCTCTGCCTTCTTGCGCTCGGTGACGTCCTTGAACACGACGACCGCGCCGGTCACCCGGCCCTCCACCTTCATGGGCGAGGCGGTGTACTCCACCGGGAAGCCCGAGCCGTCCTTGCGGAAGAGGTGCTCCTCCTCCACGTGGTGCATCTGGCCGTCGGCGTAGGCCGCCCGCATGGGGCACTCCTCCGCCGGGTAGTCGCTCCCGTCGGGCCGGTGGTGGTGGATGAGGGCGTGGATGGGCTGGCCGATGATCTCGTCCCGCGCGAAGCCGAGCATCTTGAGGGCCGCGGCGTTGACGAACTGGGCCCGGCCCTCGGCGTCCACGCCGAAGACCCCCTCGCCGGCCGAGTCCAGCACCAGCCGGGTGTGCTCCTCGGCGAGGCGGCGGGCCTCGGCCTCCCGGGCCAGGCGGCGGTTCCAGAGGACGATGACCGCCAGCACCGCCAGCACGCCCAGGCCCACGCCGCCGCCGATGCGCCGGATGCGGGCCCAGTCCACGGCCCGCTCCACCCGCACGTTGACCCAGCGGTTGGTGATCTCCGCCTTCTCCTGCTCGGTGACGGCGGCCAGGGCCTTGTCCAGGATGGCGGCCAGCTCCGGCCAGTCCTTGCGCACGCCGAAGCGCAGGGCGGACTCGTATTCCGTGGTGGCGGCTATCTGGATGTTCTCCAGGCCGAAGCGGCTGACCGTGTAGTTGAGGGCGGCCTGGTTGCCGATGAAGGCGTCCAGTTCGCCCTTCTCCAGGGCCCTGAGGCCGGTTTCGTTGTCCGGCTCGGGGATCAGGACGACCTGGGGATGGTCCCGGCGCAGGCTTTCCTCCAGGGCGTAGCCTTCCAGCACGCCGACCTTCCTCCCGGCGAGCTCCTTGACGCTGGTCACGAACGGCGCGCCCTTGCGGGTGCAGATGACCGAGGGAAAATGCAGGTAGGGAGCGGTGAAGGCCAGCGCCTGCTCCCGCTCCGGGGTCCGCTCCAGGGAGGACAGGACGTCCAGCTCTCCCGCCTGGATCTTGGCCAGGGCCTCCTTCCGGGACGGGGTCGCCGCCGGCCTCATGCGCAGCCCGAGCCGCTGGTTCAGGATCCGGACGTAGTCCGAGACCATGCCCTGGTGGGAGCCGTCCGGGCCGAGCATCTCGATGGGCGGCCGGGCCGGGTCCACGCCCAGGCGGATGTCGCGGTGGGCGTCCAGCCAGGAGCGCTCGGCCGGGGTGAGCTTCACCTCCCCCGGCTCGGCCTCGCCTATCCACTTGCCCAGGATGGCCCGCTCCTCCTCCGGGGTGACCGAGGCCAGGGCCCGGTCCAGGAGCGCGGCCAGGGCGGGCGTGTCCTTGCGCACCCCGATGGCCAGGGCCACCGGGTCCTTGTTCAGCCGGCCCTGCACCGCGAGGTTGGTGTGCAGGCCCGCCTCCATGAGGTGCAGGGCCACGGCCCGGTTGCCGGCGTAGGCGTCGGCCCGGCCCTCGGCCACCGCGGCCAGGCACGCGGCCGTGTCCGGGTGCTCGGCCACCTGCACCTCGGGGTGGTTCTCCCGGAACCAGGTCACGTTGTAGAAGCCCTTCTCCAGGGCCAGGGTCCTGCCCTTCAGGGCGGCCTCGTCGGCCAGGGCTGGCGCGTCCTTGCGGCCCACGATCACGTGGGGGATGCGCATGTAGATCGCGGTGAAGTTCAGGTACGCCTCGCGCTCGGGCTTGGGGGTCACGTCCATGAGCGCGTCGAGCTTGAGGGTCTTCACCGCCTCCAGGTTGGAGGCGAAGGGGCCGGGGACGATCTCGATGCGGCCGCCCAGCCGCCTGTCCAGGGCGCGCAGCAGGTCCGCGCCCACCCCCCGGGGAACGCCGCGCTCGTCCAGGTAGTCCAGGGGCGGCCACGCCTCCATGATTCCGATGCGGATCTTGCCCTTGGCCCGGAGCAGCGCCTCCTCCTCCGGAGTCAGCTCCAGGGGCGGCATCAGCCCCGCCACGGCCCGGCCGATCCAGCGGTCGGTGATCTCGGCCATCGTGGCCTTGGGCATGGCGGCCAGGCCGCGGGAGAGAAGGGAGTGCAGGTAGGGCGCGTCCTTGCGCACGGCCATGGAGAGCTTGAGCGGCGGCAGGTCGGAGAGGGCGCGCAGGGCCAGGCCCGAGAGGTAGTTGTCCCGGATGAGATGGTTCACCAGGGCCAGGTTGCCGATGTAGGCGTCGGCCTGGCCGGTGGTCACGGCCAGGAGCGCGTCCAGGGATGTGGCCGCCTCCCGGAAGGCGACGCCCGGGCGCCCGGCCAGGAGGCCCCGGGTGTAGTAGCCCCGCTCCACGGCCACGGTCCTGCCCTTGAGGTCGGCCAGGGACGCGGGGGAGAAGCGCCCCTCCCGGACCACGGCCACGTGGGGAGCGGAGACGAAGGGCGCGGTGAACAGCAGCTTCTCCCGGCGCTCGGGCAGGTCCGCGACGGCGAGGAGCAGGTCCAGGCGGCCGTCGGCCACCTTGTCCAGGCTCTCCTGGAACGGGTTGAAATAGGGCTGGATGTCGAACCCGGCCTCCCGGGCCAGCAGGCGGATGACCTCCACCGCCGCGCCGGTGTAGCGGCTTTCCTGGTCCACGAACTCGAAGGGCGGGAAATCGGCCGCCGCCCCTACCCGGACCGCCGGGTTGCTCTTGAGCCAGATGGCCTCCTCCGGGGTGGGGACCAGGAAGCGGTCGACGCTGGGCTTTTGCACCGACGGACCGATCCCGGCGGTGAGCCATTTCTCGCGCAGTTCGGTCAGTTCGGCGCGGGACAAGGCGTTCAGGGCCTTGCGCAGGATGCCGAAGACCTCGGGCTTGGTCTTGGGCGCCCCGATGTGCAGGGCTCCGGCGTCGGCGGGCCGGGTGACGGCCACCTTGACGCCGGGCTCGGGCGAGGCGTCCAGGGTGTTCAGGAAGGGGACGAGGGAGCCGGCGTAGGCGTCGAACTCGCCCGCGGCCAGCCGCCGCAACGCCTCGGCCTCGTCGTCCAGCTCCGTTACGCTCGCCGCCCCGGCGGCCCGGGCCGAGCCGGCCACGGCCATGCCCTTGGGCGCGGCCACCTTCTTGCCGGCCAGGTCCTCCCACTTCCGGATGTCGCTCCGGTCCTCCCGGACCGCCACGATCTCCGGGTCGAAGGCGTAGGCCTTGGTGAAGAGGAGCTTCTCCTCGCGTTCCGGGCTCCGGGACAGGGACAGGGCCGCGTCGAGCTCGCCGGACATGGCCCCCTGCACCACCGCCGGCCAGGTGTCGTGGAACACGGGGACGAGGCTGGCCCCGAGCTTGCGGCCGAGCAGGGCCAGCAGGTCGGCGTTCAGGCCGGTGTAGCCGCCCCGGCCGTCCACGATGTCCATGGGCTTGATGAAGTTCGTCACCCCCACCCGGATGACCGGGTGGGCGTCCAGCCAGGCCTTCTCCTCCGGGGTGAGGTGGACCGCGCCGTTGGACCCGGCGTAGAAATGGTCGTCGGCGTCGGGCAGCCAGCGCGCCTCCAGTTGCGCCAGCTTCTCCGGCGGGATGGCCGCGAAGCCGGCGTTGATGCGGGCCAGGAGGTCGGCCCGACCCTTGCGCACCCCGGCCAGGAGCGGGGTGCTGAACAGGATGCGGCCGCGCTGCAGCGCCCCGCGCAGGCCCATGCGGGACAGCTCCGCATCCATGCTCGGAGTCTCGAAGACCACGGCCCGCACCTCGCCGCGCAGCAGGGCGCTGGCGAGCTCCTGGCCGTTGCGGTATTCCGTCGGCACGACCTTGGGCGCGTTGTCCCGGAGGTAGGCGGCCTGGTAGCCGCCGGCCATGACCCCCACCCGGCGTCCGGCCAGGCCGGCCAGCCCTTGGGCCGGGGCCTCGCCGGGGAGCTGGTACAGCCCGGTCTTGATTTCGTGGACGGGTTCGGAGAAGTCCAGCCAGGCCGCGCGCTCCTCGTTCCTGAACAGGCCGGAGTGGATGTCCGCCCGGCCCTCGCGCACCGCGTCCAGGGTCCCCTTCCAGTCCGCGGCCAGGAACTCCACGGGCGAGCCAGTGGCCTGACTCCAGAGTTTCCACATCTCCACCAGCAGGCCGGTGGGCGCGTCGCCCGGCCCCATGACCGTGAAGGGCGGGTAGCCCGGGTCCATGGCGATGACCAGGGGCTGGGCCGGGGCGGCCTGGGCCGTCCCCGAGGAGGAGGCCAGGGCCTTCCCGGCCAGGGCGCTCCCCAGGGCGAGGAGCGCCAGGACGGCCGCGAGGCGGAGCAGGGGATGGCGCATGGTGGCGAGGCTCCTTGGTCTTCCGGCAGGACTGCCCGCGGGGCCGGGGCAGTTCTGAAGATGCATTTCGCAGATATGCCGGAGAGGCGCACGCGCGTCAACGGGAGGTAGGATTTGTGCTGTGTTGGCGAGTTGTTGGTTGGTTCACCGGAGGGGCGGCCCGGACTCCTTTCGGCTTCGGCGCCGCGCCGTTCCCCCGGCGCGGGTGGCGGGCCGTGGGGAAGGATGCTATGGTCGGCGCAGGGCCGCAACCCGTCCGACCAACCGGCGGCCGCCCCGGGAGCGACCATGCGTGACGCGCTGAAGAAGATCGAGGTGGTGGACGGCGTCTTCTGGATCGAAGTCCCGGACGCCGACCTGCGCATCCTCTGCGGCTGTCCGGCGGACAGCGTGAAGCACCTCATGAAGCGCGGCCTGATCGTGCCCGCCGAGCGCCGCGGCGTGCGCTGCGAGACCGGGCCCAACGCCATCCTCCTCTCCGACGTCCTGGTCCAGAACGGGGCCTTCTCCAACCTCGCGGAGTTTCCGGTCCTCCAGATGCTCTACCGGCAGGGGCTCATCCTGCCGAACCATCCCAACAACACCGGGGGACGGCCCCTGCTCCTGGGCTCGGAGCAGCAGGTCCGGGCCCAGATGCGCTACATCCACCGGGGGAACTACGGCCTGGTCAGCGAGGAGGAGATGCGCCAGGCGGGCCTCTCCCCGGCCCGCGCCCGGCTGGAGATGCGCCAGAAGCTGCGCTTCGCCTTCGGCGGCATCCGCCCCACCGAGGACCTCCTGGACACGCTGGTCATCGGCCAGGACGAGGCGGAGGTGAGAGGCGGGGTAACGGTCCGCCGCCTGGAGTCCAACGTCTTCGAGTTCGCCTACCGGGACGAGCGGACCCGGGTGGACCTCAACCTGGCCCCCCGGGCCCGGTACGCCTCGCCCTATCCCCTGGGGTTCAACGACCTGGGCCGGGAGTACTTCGCGGTCATCCACTCCGGCGACGGCGACGGCTGGGACGTCAACCGGCCCACCATGTCCAGCATCCTCATGTTCCAGGGCCGGACCTACCTCATCGACGCCGGCCCCAACATCCTCCACTCGCTGACCGCGCTGGGCATCGGCGTGAACGAGATCGAGGGCGTGTTCCACACCCACGCCCACGACGACCACTTCTGCGGCCTGACCACGCTCATGCAGGCCGGACGTCGCCTCAAGCACTTCGCCGCACCGCACGTCCAGGCCTGCGTGGCCAAGAAGTGGGCCGCGCTGGTCTCCCAGCCCGAGGACGAGTTCGCCCGCTATTTCGACCTGCGCCCCCTGCGGGAGGGCCGCTACAACGACGTGGACGGCCTGGAGGTCATGCCCGTGTTCTCGCCGCACCCGGTGGAGACCACGATCATGTTCTTCCGGGCCAGGAGCGGGGAGGGATGCCGGACCTACGCCCACCTGGCGGACATCGCCGGCTGCGAGGTCCTGGAGTCGTTCCTGACCGAAGACGCGGACGCGCCCGGCCTGTCCCGGGAGGCCTTCGAGCGGGTCTGGAAGGACTACCTGCGCAAGGCCGACGTGAAGAAGCTGGACATCGGCGGCGGCCTCATCCACGGCCGGGCCGAGGACTTCCGGGACGACCCCTCGGCCAAGATCATCCTCTCCCACACGGCCGAGCCGCTCACGGACAGCCAGAAGGAGATCGGCTCCGGCGCGCCCTTCGGCATGAAGGACGTGCTCATCCCCGGCGCCCAGGACTTCGTCCGCCTCCTGGCCCACCACTACCTGGAGGACGCCCTGCCCGGGATGGAGCGGCACATGGCGCGGCTGCTCATGAACCAGGAGGTCCGGACCTACAACCCCGAGTCCATCCTCCTGAAGCGGGGCCAGCGCAACCGGGACGTGCTGCTCATCATCACCGGCGTGGCGGAGATGCTCGACCCGGAGCAGGGGGTGCAGAACCGCGTCACCGCCGGATACCTGGTGGGCGACGTCTCGGCCCTGTCCGGCGCGCCGTCCCGGGCCACCTACCGGGCCGCCTCCCACGTGCGCGTGCTGCGCCTCCCGGGCGGGCTGTTCCGCGACGTGCTCCGGGCCACCGGACTGGACCGGGAGTACGGGGAGCTGTCCGAACGGCGCGAGTTCCTGCAGCAGACCTGGCTGTTCGGCGAATCCATTCCGGCCGTGATCCAGAGCCGCATGGCCCGGGACATGCGGCTCGTCGACCTGGCCCCCGGAGAGGGCGTGTCCCAGGCCGGGGAGCCCGGCCTGCTGCTCGTCGAATCGGGGCGGGTGGACGTCCGGCTCCGGGACCACGTGGTCGAGAGCCTCGGCCCGGGCCAGTTCTACGGGGAGGGACGGGTGCTGTTCGACATCCCGTGCATCTACCAGGCGCGGGCCCGGGAGCGGACCAGGGCCTATTGCATCCCGACCGGCATCCTGCAGGACGTCCCGGTGGTGCGCTGGAAGCTGTTCGAGACCTACCGGCGGCGCATGGAGTCGGTGTTCGACCCGCGGATGACCGAGCTGGGCCTTTTCTCCTGGCACGACGAGTACGCCCTGGGCGTGGCCGACATCGACCGGGAGCACCGGCGGCTGTTCGACGCGGCCGGGAAGGTCCACGAACTGCTCCTGCGCTCCGCGGGACGGGCCGCGGTGGAGGAGGGGGTGGACGGACTCATCCAGGTGGCCGCAAACCACTTCCGGACCGAGGAGGCCCTGCTGGAGCGGGCCGGATACCCCGGCCTGGACCGGCACCGGAGCCTGCACCGGGAGCTCCTGCGGGAGATTCAGGACAAGAAGGAGCGCATCCGGGACAACAACCTGAACATGAGCATCGAGTTCCTGGCCTTCGCCAAGGCCTGGATCCTGGACCACATCCTGACCGCGGACCGGGAGTTCGCCCCCTTCCTCCTGGACCGGCGCGAGCCGGCCTGAGGCCGGTCCGCGGTCGGGCGCTCAGCCCAGGCGGCGGACCAGGGAGAGGCAGAGGCGGGAGGCCAGGGTGGCGGCGGCGTCCGCGTCCAGGATGTGGCGGGCCGAGGGGTCGAAGAGCAGGTCCGCGGCCGGGGGGAATTCCTCGTCGCCCCGGCGGTGGACCAGGGTCACGAAGAGGTTGCCCAGCACCCGGATGCGGGCCGCGAAGTCGCCATGCGGCGCCTCCGTCCAGTCGAACCCGGCCAGGGCCGCGCGCAGCCTGTCCAGGCCGTTGCCCACCGCCGCGGCCAGGGGCTCCACCGAGCGGGAGCGGAACGGCCCCAGGTAGAAGGGGCCGGAGGGCAGCTCCCGGAAGGCGATGGGCTCGCCGCCGGGCTGGACGGGCGCGGGCAGGGCCAGCAGGTGCAGCACCAGCGCGGCCTCGGCCGCCCTCGCCGGGGAGCCGTCCGCGGCGTCCGACACCTCGTAGCCGGGCGGGACCACCCGCAACCTCCGCTCCAGGAAACGGAACTCCAGGCTGCCGTCCGGCCCGGGCGCGTCCAGGCCCAGGCCCGCGGCGCGGGCGGCCAGGTCCCCGCCGGCCAGCTCCGCCGCGGCCTTTTCCGCGGCCTGGCGCAGGCTGGCCTCCTTGGGCGTCTCGGGCGCGGCGGCCCCGGCCGGTTGCTTCGCCCCCGGCCGGGCGGGAGTGTCCGAAGAAGCAACCGCCGGGGTGTTCACCTTGGAAAGACCATCCACGTCGGATGGGGGCTCGGATCCGGAAGAAGGGCGTGTTCCGTCGCTGGCCATCCGCGCCGCCGCCCCGGGGAAGCGGGCGGCCTCGGTGTGGGGGAGGAAGAGGGCGGCGGTGAAGCGGTCCATGTAGGCGGGCTCGTCCGAGAGGTCCAGGTAGGTCATGCGGCCGGCGATCTCGCGGCGTCTGGCCTGGGCCGCGCGGGAGAGAAGGCAGCGGGCCGAGCCGGCCAGGGAGGCGTTGCCCGCGAAGCGGAGCTTCTCCCGCGGCAGGTCGGGCAGGAGCCCGATGGCCGCCGCGGACTCCACGTCCAGGAACCGGCCGAACCCTCCGGCCACCACCACCTGGTCCAGGTCCGCGAACTCCAGGCCGGCCCGGGCCAGGAGCAGGTCGCACCCCGCGTACACCGCGGCCTTGGCGCGCAGCAGGTTGTCGAAGTCGGTTTCGCTCACGGTGATGTCGCGCTCGGTCCCGGACGCGTGGGCCGGGACCAGCAGGTACTCCGCGGACCGGCCGTCGATCCTGATGGCGGGACTGGTCCGGGAGCGGTCCAGCCGGGCCGCGGGATCCAGCCAGCCGGCCCGGAACAGCCCGGCCATGAGGGAGATGGCCCCGGAGCCGCACAGGCCCAGGGCCGGGCCGCCCCCGATGGTCTGGGCCTCGGCCGCGCCGCTGGCCGGGTCCACGTCCACGCGCTCCACCGCGCCGAAGGCGGCGCGCATGCCGTGGCTGAGCCCGCCGCCCTCGAAGGCCGGCCCCACCGAGCAGGCGCAGCAGAGCAGGAAGTCCCGGTCGCCCAGCACCGCCTCGCCGTTGGTGCCCAGGTCCAGGAAGAGCGAGAGGCCCTCGGCCTCGGCCACGCCCGAGGCCAGCAGGCCGGAGGCGATGTCCCCGCCCACGTAGGATCCCACGGCCGGGGCCAGGAAGAGCGGGGCCGCGGGGTGCGCGAACAGCCCGGCCTCGCGGCAGTCCAGGCCGTCCGGCGCGAACACGGTCGGGGTGTAGGGGGCCAGGCGGATGTGCTCGGGCGGGAGGCCGAGCAGCAGGTGGGTCATGGTGGTGTTGCCGGACAGGGACACGGCCGTGATGTCGCGGCGGGCCAGGCCCACGCGGCGGGCCAGGCCCTCCAGCAGGCGGTTCACCGCGCCCCGGGCCAGGCGGGTCAGTTCGCGCAGGCCGCCGGGCCGGGCGGCCCAGGCGATGCGGCTGATCACGTCCAGGCCGCGCGAGGTCTGGGTGTTGTAGGCGGTGTCCGCGGCCAGGGTGCGGCCGGTGGCGAGGTCCACCAGGGCCGCGGCCACGGTGGTGGTGCCCAGGTCCACGGCCGCGCCCACCGGATGCCCGGCCGCCCCGGCGGGCCGCAGCCGGAAGGCCCGGCCCCGGGTGCGGTCCAGCGCCAGGGATATCCTTCCCTCCTCGGCGCGCAGGGCCGCGGCGGCCTTGCGCATGGCGGACAGGGCGAAGGCCGGCCTTTCCTCCCCCGCCTTCTCCAGCGCTGCGCCGACCCGGTCCAGGTCCGAGCGGCCGTCGCCGGCCCGGGGCGGCTCCACGGCCAGGGAGAGGACGGCCGCGGGCAGGTCCGCCGGCTCGGGGGCCGGGGCCTCGCCGCAGGTCGGGTCCTCGCTCACGAACTGGCCGCTCTCGCAGGAGGACTGCTCCGGGACCCGGAGGGTCGTGTCCTCCTCGCCCGCCAGGGCGCGGCAGGCCAGGACGTAGCCCTCCCCGACCACCTCCGGGGCGAGGAAGGCCGCGCTGTCCCCGGCGACCTTGCCGCCCTGCGCCAGGCACAGGCAGGAGCCGCAGGCGCCCTTGCCGCCGCACTCGGACGCCACCCGCACCCCGGCCCGCGCCGCCGCCTCCAGCAGCCCGGTCCCCGGCGCGACGTCCACGCTGCGTCCCCGCGGCTCAAAGGTGATCTTGGGCATCTTTTCTCCGGGCCGGCACTATGTTGCGATCCAGTTTAGCCCCTCCCTCCAACCCCGTAAACCGATGACGGTTTCTGGGGGAGGGGAAGGGGAGCGCGAGGGGAAGGAGAGCCACCTCCTTTTCGCAGAAAGAGGGGGCTCCCCTTCCCCTCGCCCCGCTTACAGCCTCGTCTTGGCGAAGCCCTCCAGGTCCGCGGCCTCCTGGGGGCCGACCAGGATGGTCCAGCCGGGCAGGCCGTCCTCCAGTTCGCCGCGGATGGGCGCGGCGAAGCCGGGCAGGATGAGGCGCTTGGCGGTCAGCCGGGCGTCCAGGCCGCTCTCCTTGACGAACCTGGCCACGCCCGCGCCGGTGAGCTTGCCCGCGGCCCAGGCGGTGAGCACGCTCATGCCGTCGCAGTCGGGCGCCGCCAGCCAGGCCGAGAGCCCGGCGTTCTCGATCTCGCCCGAGACCAGGAAGTAGGTGAGCGAGAAGTTGGTGGTCACGAACACCGGGGACTCGGGCCCGGGCTCGCCGATCTCGTAAACCCGGGGCTCCACCTGCACCGGCTTCTGGGGGTCGGTGTAGATGTTCTGGCGCAGGGTGAGCAGGGTGGCGGCCTGCGCCGGCTCGAACGCCGGCAGGGCGAGCACCCCGCCGTACTTGCAGATCTCGCGCACCGCAGCCGCGGCTCCAGCCATCCCCGCGGGAGCGAACGCCAGGTGGGGCAGGCCGAGCGGCTTGAAGGACGCCTTGAGCGCGGCGCGGCGGGCCAGGGTGGCGGTCTGCAGGGCCTCGGCCGGCGAGTGCGCGGCGAAGTGCAGGAACAGGTCGTGGAATCCCGTGTCGCGCACGCGCTTGCTCAGGGCGACCAGGCCGTCCAGGTCCGGCGCGGTCAGGGCCAGGGCGTGGCCGTGGGTCTTGGCGGCAGCCGCCAGGGCGTCGGCGGTTTCCGGCGCGGCGGAGCAGAGCAGGCAGCCCTGGCCGGCCAGGGCCTCGGCCGCGGCCGTGAGCGCCGCGGGGTCCGGGGAGCGCAGGGCCAGGGGCCGGCCGGCCTCCTGGGCGGTGCGGGCCAGGGCGATGAAGTCGTCCGAAGAGCCCGTGTCGTGATCAACGAGCACCATGTCCAGGCGCAGCTCTTCGCCCACCCGCACCAGCAGGTAGTCGCGCACCGCGGCCAGGGTCCTGGCCGTGGCCTCGGCCGGGTCGGAAACGCGCACGGTCACGGCCAGGGCCGTGGGGTGCACGAAGGTCTTCTCGTGGCGCAGGAGCACGGTCTCCTCGCCCAGCTTCAGGCTGCGGGACGGGCCGAGCCCCACGCCGCGCACCGGCGGCTCGGCGGCCGCGCCCAGGACCTTCCGGGCCTCCTCCGAGGCGTGCGGGCACTCGGCCAGGTCGGCCTTCTTCTGGGCCAGCTTCATGGCGAAGGCCAGGCAGGTGCTGGCCCCGCAGTCCTTGCAGTTGGTGCCCGGGAGCAGCTTGTGGATCTGGAGTCCGGTAAGGGCCATGGAGAGTCCTTATGCGTTGCGGAGGTCGTCGGCCAGGCCGCGCAGGGCGGGGAGCAGCGGGGGAAGGTCCTCGGCGGCGGTCTGCCACACCGAGCCCGGGTTCACGCCGAAATAGCCGTGGATGAGCTTGTCGCGCATGCCGGCCATCTCCCGCCAGGGGATGTGGGGGTAGGCGTCGCGGATGTCCTGCGGCACGTTCTTGGCGGCCTCGCCGAGGATCTCCAGGGCGCGGGCCACGGCGTAGGCGGTCTTGGGGTCGGCGGCGAACTGGTCCGGGGTCAGGCCGTGGGTGAACTCCACGGCCTTGGTCGCGGCGTCGAGCATGTCCGCCAGGTAGTCGGAAACCAGGCGTCGGGCGGTCATACCGGCTGCGCCTCGGCCCGGATGCGGCGGCCGATGGCGGGCTTGAGGCTGTCCTCCATGACCAGGTCCACCTTGACGCCCAGGGTGTCGGACAGGAGGTTCTCCAACTCCACGAAGCGCAGCAGGCTGATGGGCCGGTCGAAGGAGGCCAGAAGGTCCAGGTCGCTGCCCGGGCCGGCCTCGCCGCGCAGGGTGGAGCCGAAGACCTTGAGCCCGGTCAGGCCGTACCGCTCCGTGAGCTGGGGCATGAGGCCGCGCAGTTGCGCCTTCAGGGCGTCGAGGTTCGGTTGTCCGGTCATGGCTGTCTCCGTTTCCCGCATAGTGGGGGGTTCGCCCCCGGCCGTCAAGCCGCCTCGTCGCGCAGGCCGGCGATGGCGGCTTGCAGGTCCTGGGCGGCCAGGGGATGGTGCATGACCAGGATGTCCGCGCCGGCGTGGAGCAGGGCCAGCGCGGTGGCCAGCTCCCAGTGCCGGGCGCGGGAGGCCAGGTCGCCCCAGGCCGGGAAGTCCGCCTCGGCTGCGCGGTATTCCTTGACCCGGGAGCACTCGAACCCGGGGTTCACCATGAGCGGCAGGGCCAGCATGGGATCGCCGCCCAGGGCCGTGGAGCGGATGCGCTCCATGACCGACACGCAGTATTCCAGGCCGTAGCCCAGGGCTCCGGTCATGGGGTCCATGACGACGCGCGAGGCGGGCAGGCCCGCGCCCGTGAGCAGGATGTTCATCTGCTTGGCGATGTTCACGTCGATGGGGCTCTGCGACGCCACGGTGTGGCCGTAGGCCAGGGCCGCGCCGGCCAGGGTGCGCCAGTTGTCCTGCTCGGCCCAGGAAAGCAGCAGGTTCTCGCCCGCGCAGGCCTTGGCCACCTCCTTGAACGCGGCGTTCACGCTTTCGAAGTGGTTGTGGCCGGTGACGATGAGCGGAACGTCCACGGCCGCCAGCACGGCCTTGGCGGTCTCGGCCGCGGCCTCGGGCGGCAGGTTGCCGCGCTCGGGGTGGGTGGCGTCCAGGCGCAGGGAGACGAGGTCCGCGCCGTACTGGTGGACGCAGGCCTTGGCCCAGGCCGCGGGGTCGTTCACCAGGTCGCCGTAGATGTCGCGCAGGACTTGCGGATATTTGGGGCCGATGCGGTCGTAGACTTCGAGAGCCACCAGGGGCCGGCGGCCCGCCGCGCCGTCGCAGGCCATGAAGGGCATGGCCGCGGCCCCGCCCACGGTATAGGTGCGGCCGCGCGTGCCGCCCTGGGCGGCGTTCGCGCCGAGGGTGACTTCCGTGATGGCGTGCTCGGCTTTTTCAGCGGCCCGGGGCGCCGAGGCGACGGCAGAGAGTCGAGCCGTGGCCCGCAACTCGGGCGGAAGGGGAGCGGCGGGAGTGGCCGGGGGAGCGGCAACAGAATGGGCGAGCCCAGACTGGCCCGTCACTCCCGTCTCCCCCCGGAGGGGTGTTGAAGGAGAGGCGCCCAAAGCCGCGGCGGACGGCGCAGCCGCCGCGCCTGAAGCGGAAGAGGAGGAAGGGACCGACCCGGGCGCGAGGGGCGCGCCAGGGGGCGGGGCCGTGGCCGCGGCGCTCTCCGCCCGCGCCGCCGCTGGGCTTGCGGTTGAGGCCGGGCTTGCGCCGCCCGCTCCGGGAGCGGCGACGCCCACCCCGCGCGCGGGCTCCGCACTTGCGCCCCCAACCCCGCCCCCCGCCCCGCCGGGCGCAGCCGGGGATGCGGGAGTTGGCGCAGGGGAAGAGAATTGAGAAGAGTCCGCCGCCGCGCCCCCGGCCGGAGAAGCGCAGGAGGAGGCCGATCCGGGCGCGGAGGGCGCGGCCGGGGATGCGGGAGCAGAGGAGCCCGCCGTCGAAGCCCCACCCACGCCGGGAATGTGAGAACTGCCCGGGTGGGTTGAAGAAGAAGTGCCCAAAGCAGCGGCGGACGGCGAAGCCGCCGCCGCGTCCCCCAGGAAGGTGCGCTGCAGCGTTGCGATGATGTCGGATGCGATCTCCCGGGTGAGTTCCGCCCGCAGCCCGGCCCGCACCTCCGCCATGATCTCGGCCTTGAGGGCCGCCAGGTCGGCGGGGGCAGGGGAAGAGGGCGCGGACGGCCCCCCTGCGCCGGCTTGGTCGGGCGCAAAGGCGGCAGGCCGTTGGCTGGAAGAAGCCGCACCCGTGGCCGCGGACGGCGAAGCCGATGTCGCCGTCGTCCCGGCGCCGGCAGAGGCAGCCGGACCGGCGGAGGGGGCCGGACCGGCGGAGGGGGCCGGACCGGCAGAGGGGGCAGGCCCGGCAGAGGCAGCAGGCGCAGCGGAGGATACAACCCCGGCAGCGTGAGAACCTGCTTCCGTTCCTGGCCTGCCAGGAACGGCGATCTCAGCCGATGCCGCAACCGCAGGTTGCGGAGAAGGAGTGGAGCCACCCTGCGCGGCGGACGGCGAAGCCGCCGCCGCGCCCTCCGCGGGGGCAGGGACCTCGCCCGTGTCCGCGGACTGCATGAAATCCTCCATCGGAGGCAGGTCCAGCGCCGGGTGTCCGACCTTCTCCAGATAGGCGCGCAGGTCCGCGGCCTCCACCGCGTTCGTCTCGTCCGCGATCCTGTCCAGGAGGCCCGGAGCCCCGGCCTCGGCGCAGCGCTTCTCCAGGTCGGCGCGCAGAAGCTCCTTCAGGTCCCTGGGCATCCACACCAGCCGCGCATGCCCGCCCTCGGCGTACAGGAACTTGCGCGAGGTCAAATACACCTTGCCGCAGCCCAGGAACCCCGGGGTCTGCGCCCCGCCGCCCACCGTGCCCGCCAGCGTGGAGAACTTCATGCCCGAGGGCGTGTCGCCCGCGTATTCCCGGTGCACCACCATGACCCCGTTGCACTCCGGCACGTACGCCACGATGGCCTCGAAGCAGCCGCACGAGGTCATGGGGCTGTCCATGATGGAGTACATGCACACCCGCTCCACGCTCTTGTGGCTCTGGACGCGCACGTAGTCGTTCACCCCGGTCCACACCCCGCGCACCGGGTCCAGGCAGTGCCCCTTGGGCGCCGGCTGGTTGGGGCCGGTGGCGTCGATCTCGTGCGCGGCCTTGCCGTCCAGCCAGGTGTAGGCCCCGCACAGGCCGGCCCGCTCCGGGCTGATGACGCACACGTGGTTGGGCGCGAAGCTCTGGCACAACAAACACGAGTAGAACGTCTCCACCGCGTCGTCGGTCATGGACTCCAGCCGCCGGTTGCGCTCGTCGTAGACCTGGCGGGCGTGCTCCAGCCTGCGCCGGACCTCGGCCTCGTCGGTGATCAGCGTCACCTTCACCTTGTCCACGATGGCCGGGTACTCCGAGAGCAGCTTGGCGTGCAGGATCACCCCGTAGTCGCGCAGCCGGAAGCCCCGGCCGCAGGCCTGCTTCGAGATGCGGGTCCACACGATGTCCCGCTGGCCCATGTGCCACACGCCCTCGGCCTGGTTCAGGAAATGGTGGATCTGCCGCTCCAGGATGGGCTCGAAGTCCGGCTGCATCTTGCGGCCGGCCACCTCCACCCAGATGCCCAACGGCAGGGCGGTCCCGGGCTCCGCCTGGTCGATGTCCGGGCCGAGGACCGCAATGTCGTTGTCTTCGATGTCCTCGATGCCGACGCTGGTCAGGAACTCGAAGGCCGGGGTCTTGTTGCCGCCGAACTCGGCGTGCACGTCGGGCTTGCGGATGACCTCGCCCTCGAAGGCCGCGCCGCAGGACACCGGCACCGGGATCTTGGTGATGCGCACCTTGCAGCCGCGCACCTCCAGGGCCTTCTCCACGATCCTGTCCAGGGGCGCGTTGGAGACGACGTGCTCGTAGGTGCAGACGCCCGAGGGCAGCACCTGGGGGATGTCCGTGTCCGCGATGACCGGGAACCCGAAGTTCAGCGCGCCCGCGGCGGCGGCGTACTTCGTCGCGTCCACCTCGCCCAGGGCCAGCACGAAGGCGAACACCCGGTCCTTGTTGTAGAGCAGGTTGGCCCGGGCGTCGCCGGGCTTCACGCCGCCGAAGGCCAGGGCTGCGCGGCAGGCGAAGCCCAGGGCGTAGACGATCCCGGACACGTCCGGCCCGAAGGGCGCCAGCCGCGTCTCCCAGCCGAGCTGCACCCCGGCCGAGGCCAGTTGTTCGGCGAAGCTCGTTCCGCCCGCTCCGCCGGCCATGAACACGTAGAGGTTCTTCTCCTGCAGTTCGCGGGCGATGCGCACCGCGTCGTCCACCGTGGGAGCCGCGCCGGTGATGGCCGCGAAGCCGGGAGCGGTGCCGTCCACGAACTCCACCCCGCGCTCGCGCATGATCACGTCCGAGGCCGCGCCCAGCCAGATGCCCTGCCTGGGGGCCGGGCCGTCCAGGTACTTGACCGCCTCGATGGCCTCGCAGGCGAAGAGCGCGGCCACGCCCGCGTCCAGGGCGGAGCCCAGGTAGGGCAGCCAGCACTGGTCCGCCGGGGCCTCGGGCATGAGCCGGCCGGCGTCGTCGAGCGCCTCGGCCAGGTCGGCCAGGGTGCGCACCGCCCGGCCCGTGAGCGCGTAGATGACCGGCAGGTAGTAGGCGGTCTCCGGGAACTCCACCGGATGGCCCGCGCCGCGCCTGGCCGTGGCCTCCGCGACCCGGGACCTGGCTGCGGCCAGGCAGCGCGCCGCGCCGCCGATGGCCGCGGAGCAGATGAGCTTAGACATGGATCGCCCTCCGGTCCTTCATGTCGAAGAGCTTGCGCTCCGCGGCGCGATCGATGCCCAGGCGCTTGCGTCTCGCGTTGATGATCTCCAGCACCTTGGCCGCGGCGGCCTTGCCGTCCGGGGCGTGGTGGAAGCAGGCCCCGAAGCGTTCCGCGCTCTCCTTGAACAGCAGGTCCGTGACCCGGTCCGAGCCGGCCACGCGGAAGGGCCGGCCCAGCACCACGTCCACGCCCGAGGCCACGAAGTAGCAGCCGATGGCCACCGCCTTCTCGCTCATCCACTCGGGGGCGCAGCCCACGGCGGGCAGTTTCGAGAGATCGTCGCCCAGGCCGCCCTCGGCCGCCATCTCGGCCGCGGCGCGCAGGATGCGGGAGTTGTCCACGCAGGAGCCCAGGTGCAGCACCGGGGGCATGCCCACGGCCTCGCACACCTCGCGCAGGCCGGGCCCCGCGGCGGCCAGGGCGGCCTCGGGCAGGAGCAGGCCCTCCTTGGCCGAGGCCACGGCCGCGCACCCGGTCTTGAGCACCAGCACGTCGTTGGCCAGGAGCTCCCGGGTCAGGGTCATGGTGTATTCGTCCATGCAGCCGCGCGGGTTGTTGCAGCCAACGATGCCGGCCACGCCGCGGATGCGGCCGGCCATGACCGCGTCGTTCAGGGGCCGGAACGAGCCGCGGAAGCTGCCGCCCAGCATGTACTTGATGGCCTCCACCGAGAACCCGGCCACCAGGGGGTTGCTCTCCTTGGGGATGGCGATCTTTTTCGGGTCGCGGCGGGCGAAGTTGGCGATGGCCTCGAAGAGCAGATCCTTGGCGCAGGCCAGGGCCCGGGACGGGTCGAAGGGCGCGTGGGCCGCGCCCACGGTGCGGGCGATGTCGCTGGTGGCGACCACCTTGGTATGATAGGCCGCGGCCACCTCGGGCAGGCTGGGCATGACGCACTGCACGTCGGTGACCATGAGCTCCACGGCTCCAGTCACGATGGCCAGCTCCTGCTGCAAGAGGCTGCCCGCCACCGGGATGCCGTGCCGCATGAGCACCTCGTTGGCCGTGCAGCAGATGCCGGCCAGGGTGAGGCCCGCCGCTCCCGCGTCCCTGGCGCGGGCGAGGACTTCGGGGTCGCGGGCGGCCAGGGCCAGCATCTCGGACAGGGCGGGCTCGTGCCCGTGCGCCACCACGTTCACGGTGTCGGCCTTGAGCACCCCCAGGTTGGCCTGGCCGCGCACGGGCCGGGGCGCGCCGAACAGGATGTCCGAGCAGGCGGTGGCGATCATGGACCCGCCCCAGCCGTCGGCCAGGGCGGTGCGGAAGGCGTGGTCCACCAGGCTCTCGGGGTCGTGGTCCACGCCCATGGTGGAGCGGTGCATGGCCTCCACGATCATGCGGTCCACGCCCGAGGGCGCGACGCCCAGGCGCCGCCACAGCCCGCGCCGGGCCGCGGGGGCCAGGGTCAGGGTCTGGAGCGGCTCCTCCTGGCTGGCGAATTCGGCCAGGAACAGGTCGGCCAGCTCCTTGGCCACGGCCTGGACCGGCTTGTCCGCGGGGTCCAGGCCCCAGTCCCGGGCGGACTGGCGGAGCGCCTTTTCGTCCGCGATGCGGTAGTCGCCGCCGCGGCCCTCGCCCACCTTCCTGAGCAGCAGGGCCAGGCGCCGGCCGTGGTCCGAGTGGGCGGCCGCGCCGCCGGCCGCCTCGCGCAGGAAGTTGCGGCCGGCCACGGTATGGGCGTCCGCGCCGCAGACGCCGCGCGGGGCCTTGGCCGTGAGCCGGCAGGGGCCCATGTGGCAGATGCGGCAGCAGACGCCGTTCGCGCCGAAGGCGCAGCTCTTGGCGTGGTCCTGGACCCGGTCGAAGCAGGTGGCGACCCCGTCGGCCGCGGCCTTGTCCAGGAGCTTCCGGGTGGCCGCGTCGCGGGCGCGGGGCTGGGTCGGATCGGTTTTCTTCATCGGTCGTTCCGGTTCAGGAGTTGTCGGAAAGCATCCGTTCGAGGAAGGCGTCCGCCGCGGCGACCAGCGGGTTGTCCGCAGGCAGCCGGTCCAGCGGCGTCCCCTCGCGGTCCAGGGCGGCCAGGGCCGGGTCCTCGGGCAGTTGGAGAATCAGGTCGGTCCCCATTTTCGCGGCCAGGTCGCGGGCGGCCGGGGGCAGGGGGCCGGAGAGCCGGTTCACGGCCAGGGCCAGGCGGCCGGCCTTGATGCCGAGTTCCCGGGCCAGGCCGCGGATGCGGGCCGCGGTGGCCAGGCCGCGGGCCGAGGGGTCCGAGGCCAGGATCATGAGGTCGACCGCGGGGGCCAGGCGGCGGGAGAGGTTCTCCAGCCCGGCCTCGTTGTCCAGGACCACGTACGGGTAGCGTCCGGACATCTGCGAGGTCAGGTCGCGCAGCACGGAGTTGGCGAAGCAGTAGCAGCCCGGTCCCTCGGGCCGGCCCATGGCCAGGAGATCGAAGTCCTCGCCCTCGGCCAGGCATTCGGCCAGGCGGTACTCCAGGAACTCGTGCTTGGACATGCCCCTGGCCTCGCGGGCGTCCTCGCGCAGCGCGCCCACGCTGCCCGGGGCGGGCAGGCCCAGGGCCGCATCCAGGCAGGCGTTGGGGTCCGCGTCCACGGCCAGCACCGGCCGGCAGCCGCGGGCGGCCAGGCGCAGCACGAGCAGCGCGGCCAGGGTGGTCTTGCCCACGCCGCCCTTGCCGCAGACTGCGATGATCAATTCCAGACCCCGGAAGCAGTGATTGAGGGAAAAAATACTTCGTATTTTTCCTTGGGGGGGCCGCCCTTGCCGCAGACCTCGGTACTCATCTCGTCCTAGAATCCGTACCGCTGCTTGAGCAGGGCCGAGGTCTCGGCGATGAGGCCGAAGATGCGCTCGGCGTCCTCCACGGACAGCGACCCGGCGCCGCAACTGGAGGTGATGATGGCCTGGCGGGCGATCTCGTCCCGGTCCAGGCCCTTGGAGGCCAGGAGGTCGGCCAGGCGCTCCCAGCGGTCGGCCAGGCTCGCGGCGGTCTCCTCGCGCACCTTGGCCGAGGAGGGCGCCACGCCCCAGGCCAGGGCCCCGCCCCGGGCGAAGAGGGCGCGCACCGCGTCCGGGTACATGGCGATGGTCTCGCCGTACTCGTAGGCGTCGAAGTTCACGATGTCCACGCCGCCGTCCACCAGGATGCTCCACTCGGTGTTGCCGCAGCAGTGGGCGCCCATGAGCGCGCCCTCGGCGTGCGCCGCCTCGGCCATCTCGTTCAGGATGGCCACCACGTCGTCCCGGGTCACCGAGACGTACGTGGACGATCCGAAGGCCGAGAGGATGGGCTCGTCCACGAAGCAGATGACCCTCTCCGCCAGCGGGGCCAGGGTCTTGGCCTGCCAGCGGGTCTTCATGGCCAGGGCCTTTACCGCCACGTCGCGGAATTCGTCGTTGTAGTAGATGGCCCGCTTGTCCTGGTCGGTGACGGTCAGGCAGAAGGACACCGGCCCGGTGGTCTGGCCCTTGACGAAGGGCGGCTTCCCGCCGTTGGCCGCGAGCCGCCGCGCCAGGGCGTGGAACCCGCGGGCGTGCCCGGGCGACAGGGCCAGGGCCGAGCAGTCGCCGGACTCCATGGCCGCCAGGTAGACCTCGTAGAAGGCGGCCAGGTCCTCGGAGGCGTCGCCGGTCGTGTCGAAATGGATGCGGCGCTTTTCCGCGTCGAACACCAGGCGGGGCATGCCCTCGGCGTACTGGGGCTCCATCTGCTCCCGGAAGTCCAGGCGGGGGAACTGCGGCCACATGGGGGCCTGGGGGAGGTTGGCCAGCACCACGTCCACCCCGCGCTCGGGGTCGGTGTGGGGCATGGAGCCGATGCCGGTGGCCAGGAAGTCGAAACGCATGGGCACTCCTCGTTTTTTTGCGCAGCATGCTGGAATCAATGAGCAAAAGAGACAACCCTCCGGCGCAGGACGAATCTACCCGGAGTAGCGGCCGGGCGCAAGGCGGAGGCGGGAGCCCCGGCGGCCGGTTTTCTTTTTCCGGCAAAGCGGGTAATCCAGGCCGGACATCGTTTCGGGAGCTCGCCATGGATACCCAGAACCTCGCCCGCCTGCGCATCACCTGCCCGGACAAGCCGGGCATCGTGGCCGCGGTCACGGGCTTCCTGTACTCGCACAACGTGAACATCACCGCCCTGGACCAGCACTCCACCGACGCCGAGGGCGGGACCTTCTTCATGCGCCTGGAGTTCCAGACCCCGTACCTGGACGTGACCCGGGCCGCCCTGGAGAGCGCCTTCGCCACGGTGGTGGCCGAGCGGTTCCAGATGGACTGGAAGATGACCTACGGCGCGGACGCCAAGCGGGTGGCCATCCTGGTGTCCCAGGACGACCATTGCCTGCTGGAGCTCATGTGGCGGTGGGCGCGGGGCGAGATGGACTGCGATGTGGTCCGGGTCATCTCCAACCACCCCAACCACCGCGAGTCCCTCGAGCGCTTCGGGGTGCCCTACGACTACATCCCGGTGAACGGGGACTCCAAGGCCGAGTCCGAGGAGAGGATCCTGGGCCTGCTCGAGGGCGGCGCCGACCTGGTGGTGCTGGCCCGCTACATGCAGATCCTCTCCCCGGAGTTCGTGTCCCGGTTCAAGGACCGCATCATCAACATCCACCACTCGTTCCTGCCCGCGTTCATCGGGGCCAACCCCTACCGCCAGGCCTACGACAAGGGCGTGAAGCTCATCGGGGCCACGGCCCATTACGTGACCGAGGAGTTGGACAAGGGTCCCATCATCGAGCAGGACGTGGCCCGGGTCTCCCACCGCCAGAGCATGACCGACCTCAAGGACCTGGGCCGCGACCTGGAGCGCCACGTCCTGGCCCGGGCCGTGCGCTGGCACCTGGAGGACCGGGTCATCATCTTCGGCAACAAGACCGTGGTGTTCTAGCTGGCTCCGCGCCCGGCGCCTGGGCCGGCGGGGGCGTCCCCGCCATGCCGGGACGGGCGGACGCCGGAGGGTGCCGTGCCTGACAAGAGAACGCAGCCCGTGGTGCGCCTGAACGTCTGGCTGGAGGACGGGGACGGGATGCTCTTCGGCCACGGCCGGGCCCTGCTCCTGCGCAAGATCGAGGAGCACGGCTCCCTGCGGAAGGCGGCCGAGGACCTGAAGATGTCCTACCGGGCGGCCTGGGGCAAGCTCAGGAAGTCCGAGGAGCTCCTGGGCTTCGCCCTGGTCAGGAAACTGGGCGGCAACAAGTCCGGGTTGCGGCTCAGCGGCCGGGGCAAGACCCTCATGGACAACTATTTCCTCTGGTACGAGACCCTGGAGCGCCAGGCCCAGGAAATGGCCGGCGAACTCTTCGGCTGGGAGGTCCAGCCCTTCAGGGATCCCGGGGAGCAGGGCGGGGACTGAGCCCCGGCCTCGCGCCGCGACCCCGGGACGCCTCGGGCCCGGGGCGCCGCTTTTTCTCTCGTTGCGCACTCTGCCTGGCGCCGGAGGCCGCTTCCGGGACGTCCGGCCGGGGGCTGGGCCGTCCGCATCCTCGCCTGAAGCCGAACTCTCGCTCCCGCCCCGTCTTTGCCTCGGCTGGCGTCCCGGGATCGGGCCGCACGCCGCTTCAGCGGCACAACAGATATTCACCGGCATGCATGCTTCTGCTTCGCCCGGCGGGCAGGAGCGGCTTTTGTCCGTTGCGTCAGAGGTCTTTGATGCAATGGTCAATATTTATGACATGTTGTCTTGCATGAATTTTGCGTTCGGGCCGTGTCGCGCATTCCAAAGATGCAGGCTTTTTGCTAGCGTGGCAGCATGGATGATGGAGACAGGCCGGGGCGTGTACGGTTCGCCGGGGAATCCCGGGCGTCATGTGAACGTATGAGGGAAGCTCATGCAGGACGCTGATTCGGGCATCCTGGGAGGGCGGGGCGGCGGCGCTGTCCTGGCTGCCGAAGAGCGCGCCTTTCCCGGCCGGCTCCACGACCTGCTCCCCATAGGCCACCTGGCCACGTCCTCGGATGGGCGCATGCTGCGGGCCAATCACCGTCTGGCCGCCAAGCTGGGGTACGACTCGGCGGACGACCTCGTCCGGGCCTGCGCGGGCGAGGCGCGGAGGCTGTGGGAGGATCCCGAGGATTGGGACGTCCTGGCCTCTCTGGCCTTGTCCCGCGGGGAGATGTCGGGCTACCCGGTCCTGCTGCGGCGGCGGGACGGGACGGTGCTGCCCTGCGCGGCCTGGGTCCGCCTGGATGACCGGCCCTGGGCCGGGGGCCGGGTCGTGGAGGTGGCGCTCCGCAGCGAGGCCGAAGAGCACCGGGCCTTTGCGGCCCTGGTCCAGGCCCTGCGCCTGTACCGGGACATGATGGAGCTCAATCCGGACCCGGTGCTCGTTCACCGGGAGGGCCGCGTCCTGCTGACCAATCCCGCGGCCGAGGCCTTTTTCCGATCCCCGGAGAGGGGCTCCCTGGTGGGCTGCCGGGGCCGGGACCTGATGGTCGACTCCAGCGCGAGGGAAATCCGTCGGCACATCCGGGCCGCGCTGGTGGGCCGCCCCATGCCCGGCGAACTCCAACTGGTGCTGGCCAGCGGAGATGCGAGATGGGTGCGCGCCTTCAGCACGACCATCATGCACCACGGCCGGCCGGCCGTCTTGAGCCTGCTCCATGACCGCACCTCCCGCCGCCGGGCGGAGTTGGCCCTGGGCGAGGTCGAGCGCCTGCACCGGGCCGTGCTGGAGCACCTGCCGGAGGCCGTGTGCCTGCACGACGACGGCCGCATCCTCTACGCCAACCCCTGCATGCGCGAACTGCTCGTCCCGCAGGAGGAGGCCGACCCATGCGGCCGGAGCCTGGCGGAGCACCTTCATCCGGACTCCCTGCCGGACTACGAGCGCCGCCGGTCCGAGGTCATGGCCAGCCAGGGCGTCACCTGCGGGGAGTTTCCCCTCCGCTTCGCGGACGGGCGGCTGGTCCATGTTTCGGAAAGGACCGTGCCGGTGGACGTCGGGGGGCGGCGGCTTTTTCTCGCCATCCTGCGGGACGTCTCCGACCGGGTGGCGGCCGAGCAGGCCCGGGACGAGGTTGAGAGCCTCTACCGGACCATCGTGGAGACCTCGCCGGGCATCCTGTTCATCCACGAGGCCGGCCGGCTCCTCTACGTCAATCCGGCCGCCGGGGCCTTCATGGGAGCAGCGGATCCCGAGTCCCTGCTGGGGATGCGCCTGCACGACCTGTTGGGCCCGGTCATGGCGCCGGTCATCGACGCCCGCATCCGGGCGGTTCTCGCCGGGCCGGGCGCGTCCGAGGCGGAGTACGACGTGCTGATGCCCGGCGGCGGGACGAGGCGGGTGAACGAGCGCAGCGTACGGGTGGATTACCTCGGCCGTCCGGCCATCCTCGCGGTGGTGCACGACCTCACCGCGCACCGCCGGGCCGAGGCCGAGCGGGATCAGGCCCTGGCCAGCTACCAGAACCTGTTCCGGTGCGCTCCCCTGGGCATCGCCCGGTTCCTTCGGAGTCAGGGCTACGCCAGGGTCAACCGGCGCATGGCCGAGATGTTCGGCTACCCCTCGCCCGAGGCCATGACGCTGGAGGTCGGGGACGATCCGTCGCGCCTCTACGCCGATCCCGAGGACCATGCCCGGCTGCGCCGCATGGCCGGGATGCAGGAGGAGGTGCGTGATTTCGAGTGCCTGTCCCGCCGCCGGGACGGGACCCTGTTCTGGACCTCGCGCAGCATCCGGGAGGTTCGCGGCCACGACGGGAGCGTGCAGGGCTGCGAGGTGTTCGTCCGGGACATCGACGACCGCAGGCGCGCCAAGGCGGAGGCCGAGGAGCGGGGCCGGCGGGTGCGGGTGCTGGCCGGGGATCTGGCCATGGCCAGCGAGCGCGAGCGCCGCACCGTGGCCCGCAACCTGCACGACGGGCCGGTCCAGCTCCTGGCCCTGGCCACCCTCATGGTCGAGGACCTGGCCCGGAAAAGGGGGCTGGACCGGGAATTCGCGCCGGCCCTGGACCTGCTGCGCGAGGCTGCGGGCCAACTCCGCACGACCCTGGACGACCTGACCCCGCCCGCGCTCTTCGCGGACGACCTGGCCGGAACCCTGGACCGCCAGGGCGGGGAGCTCCTCCGCCGGCACGGCCTGGAGGTGGAGGTTTCCTGCCCCGGGCTGCCCGGCCTTTCCCGGGAGGGGACGGCCTTTCTCTGCCGCACGGTGCGGGAGCTCCTGGTGAATGCGGTAAAGCACGGCCGGGCCCGGCGGGCCGAGGTCCTGGCGGAGGCGCGGGGCAGGACCCTGCGCATCACGGTGCGGGACGACGGGTGCGGTTTCGACTCCGCGCGGCTCGGGGCCGACGGATCGCGGACCCAGGGACTCCCCGGCCTGCGCTGCCTGGTCCGCGACCTGGGCGGCGGATTGGAGGTGGAGTCGGCTCCGGGACGCGGGACGCGGGTGCGCCTCACCCTGCCCCTGGACCCCCTGTGCGCGGCGCAGCCTCTCCTGAAATGATCCGGCATGATTGGCGGACGTCTGAGTAGTATTACGCATGTCCGCTCCCGGCGAAGTCGGATACCGGATGGAGGAGCCCGTCCCCGCGGCGCCCAGGCGAGGCCGCGGACAGGAGGAACATGATCCGCATCCTGGTGGTTGACGACCATACCCTGGTGCGCCAGGCCGTATCCGCCATGCTCGACATGCAGGACGACATGCAGGTGGTGGGAGATGCGTCCACCGGCCGGGAGGCGGTGGAGTTGTGCGTCTCGCGGCAACCCCAGGTGGTGGTCATGGACGTGACCATGCCGGACATGAACGGGGTGGAGGCCACCGAACGCATTCTGGCCTCGCGCCCCGGGACGCGGATCGTGGGCCTGACCATGCACGCGGATCCCACGACCGTGGCGCGCATGCTCAAGGCGGGCGCCGCAGGATACCTGCTCAAGAACTCCTCGTTTCTCGACCTGCAGACCGCGGTGCGGGAGGCCGCCGCGGGCCGCTGCTACCTGAGCCCGGCGGTGGCCGGAACCCTGGTGGAGCGCTTCGTGCGCAGCCCGGCCCCCTCCCCGGAGGCGGCGGCCCCGCGGCTCACCACCCGGGAGCGGGAGGTGCTCCAGCTCCTGGCCGAGGGCCTGACCTCCAAGGAGATCGCCGAGCGCCTGTCCCTGTCCGTGCGCACCGTTGAGAACCATCGCCGCCAGATCATGGAGCGCCTGGGCCTGCGCAGCGTGGCCGCCCTGACCAAGTATGCCGTAAAAACAGGCATAACGAGCCTGGATTTCTGAACCGCGTCCCCGACTCCCTGCAGATGTCTTGGCCTGGCCCTGCGCCGGCGCCGTCCGGTCGTCCTCCGGCTGGCTGGATGCGGCCATGCTTCCGGCGGCGCCGGATCTGCTTCCTGTCTCTCCATGCAGTATCCGCTCCCGTATTTGCGCGTTTATCCCCATGGAGGAAACCCCCTGGCCTGCGCCATAGGAGAAGCTGAGATTTCATCCGAGACAGGGAGGATACATGCAGACCACCGACGCCATCCTCCAGGCTGCGGGCTCCCTTTTTGCGGAGCGGGGATACGACTGTACGCCCCTCGTGGACATTGCCGAACAGGCCGGGGTGGCCACCGGCACCATCATCTATCACTTCAAGCGCAAGGAATGCCTGCTGGCCGAGCTTGCCCTGCGCCATCTGCGCAGTCTCTACGCCTGCTGCCAGGAGCAGGCGGCCAAGGGCAGCAGCGGGCTGGAGAGCGTCCTGCTCTATGTGGACGGCTTCCACCGCCACCTCCGGGAGCATCCCCGGGAGAGCGCCGCATATCACAGGAATCTTCCGGCCGAGAAGCTCAAGGACTCCCCTGAGATCGCCCCGGGCATCGCCGCGGCCGAGCGGAGCATGATCCTGCTCCTGCAATGCCTGCTCATCCTCGGGGTGAACGACGGCTCCATCGGCCCCCGCGATGTGGCGGCCAGTGCGCGGAGCATCCAGGCCATGCTCCTGGGCGGGGCGTTCATGGCTCTTTTCCAGGACGGCGACCCCCGCGCCCTGGCGGACGACGCGGCGCGCTGCGTCCGACGGATGCTCACGGACGCCGTATCCGCCGGCAGGGAATCCGCATGAGCAGGGCGGCAACGCCCTGGGCTAGAATAATGGACCTGGATCGCACCATCTCGCAGGGGATCACTGCGAGAATCCGGCCCCCCCTCCGGGAGCGGGCCGGGGCCGTCGCCGGAAGCGGCGGCTGAACGCCCGCTCCCGGAACCCGGCCTCCGTCCCGGCTTTCCCGAGACGGAGGCCACCCCGGATGCGACGCCTGTCACACCGGAGCAGACGCATGGCGCGAGGAGATCTATCGTGAACCGGAGCGACAAGATCATGGTCCTGGTGGTCGAGGACGAGTACATCGTGGCCTGGGAGCTCAGCGAGCGCCTCAAGCGCATGGGCCATGCCGTGTGCGCCACGGTGTCCACGGGCGAGGAGGCGGTGCTGGCCGCCCGGGAGGACCGGCCGGACCTGGTGCTCATGGACATCATGCTGGCCGGGGCCATGGACGGCATCGAGGCGGCCGAGGCCATCCGCACCGACTCGGACACGCCGGTGGTCTTCTGCTCGGCGTATGCCGGCGATATGCGCGCCCGGGCCGAGCGTCTGGCCCCCCTGGGGTTCCTGGAGAAGCCCATGGACTATGACCGGCTGGAGATCCTGCTTGCCGGTCTGGGCCGGGAGGCGGCTGGCGAGGCTCGCCGCTGATGTGGCGGCCGGACCTCCTCCACATGGCCCTGGCCGGAGCCCTGATCCTGGGGGTCCTGCATCATCTCTGGAGTGTCCGGGGCGCGGGGCGCCGGGGCTCAGGCCGGACGGAGGACCAGACCCGGGTCCAGGCCCTGGAGCGCAAGGTGGATGCCCTGCGCCGGATCAAGGCGCGCTACAAGAATTTCTTCGAGCAGGCCCCGGTGGGCATCTTCCGCACCCTGCCCTCGGGCGGGTTCGTGTCGGCCAACGGCAACCTGGCCAAGATGCTCGGGTACGCCTCGCCCGGGGAGCTCATGGAGCAGGTGACGGACATCGCCGGCCAGTTGTATGTGAGCTCCGGGCAGCGGGCGGAGATGTACCGCAAGGTCCTGGCCGAGGGGGTCGTGAAGAACCTGGAGACGAACCTCCGGCGGCGGGACGGGGAGCTGATCTGGCTGTCCCTGAGCCTGCGCGTGGTGCGGGACGAGGCCGGCGGCATCGGCCGCCTGGAGGGATTTGCGGTGGATGTGACCGGCCGCAAGCGGGCCGAGGAGGCCCTGGCCGCGTCCGAGCGAATGTTCCGGCAGATGCTGCGCTGGATGCGCGACATCCTCTACCGCCTGGACCCGGAGGGCCGGATCGTGTTCATCAGCCACGCCGTGACCCGCTACGGCCACCGGGTGGAGGGGCTGCTCGGCCGGGACATCCGGGAGCTGGCCCGGCCCGGGGACCGGGACCGGTTGCGCCGCCGCCTGGCCGAGCGCCGCACCGGCGAGCGCCGGACCTCGGGCGTGGAGTTCCTGCTCCTGCCGGGGCCGGGGTTCACCGGGCCGGACGCTTCTCCGCCGGTCATGCTCCTGGAGGCCGAGGGCATCTACGAGACCGACGCCGACGGCGATCTGCGGTTCCTGGGGTCCATCGGCATGGCCCGGGACATCACCCGCCGCAAGCTGGCCGAGGAGCGGCTCACCCAATCCCTGGAGGCCAAGGAGCTTCTGCTGCGGGAGCTGCAGCACCGGGTCAAGAACAATCTCCAGGTCCTGTTGAGCCTCATCTCCCTCACCGCGAGCCGGGCGCCCACCCCCGAGGCGGCCCTGGTATGCCGCGAGATCCAGGGGTACGTGCGCTGCATGTCGGCCATGCATGCGCTCCTCTCCCGGGCCAGGGCCGGGGACCGGGTGGGCCTGGCGGACATGGTGCGGGACATCTATACTGCGGCCTCCGGGCTCTTCGCCACCGAAGGGGTCGCTCCGCACTTCGACCTGGAGGACATCCCCCTGCACATGGACAAGGCCCTGCCCTTCGGCATGCTGCTCAACGAACTCCTCACCAACACCTTCAAGCACGCCTTTCCCGACGGCCGGCCAGGCCGGGTGAGCGTGGGCCTTTACCGGCTGGACGACGGCCGGGCCAGGCTCACGGTGGCGGACGACGGGGTGGGGTACGACGACGGGGTGGTGGAGTGCGGCCTGGGCGTGGGCATGGGCCTCATCCACGGCCTGGCCGGGCAACTCGATGGGGAGCTGAGCCTGGACGGCGAGATCGGCTCCAGGGCCCATCTCGTGTTTCATCCCGATGGCTGGCAGGATCGCCTGCAGGGCGCGTTGCCGCCCAATGGCGGCCCGGATCCCCGGGCCGGGGCGTCAATCCCGGCCGATGAAGACCAGGAACCGCTCGCCCGGGTCCGGTCCGGGCAGGACGGATAGCTCAACCCGGCCCCGCACGCCCTGCACCAGCACCGGGCCTTCCTCGCCCGCCAGGTCAACCACGCCCTTGATCCTGGCCATCGGGCCGGCGTCGCGCAGCATGTCCGCCAGGCGGTCTTCGGTGAGCGGCGAGGCCAGCCGCTCCACCCGCACCCCGAAACGGTCCGCGGCGTGGGTGGCGCGCCCCCCGCGCAGGTCGCCCAGGGCCAGGACCCGGGACGGCCGCTCCGGCGGAGCCTGCCCCAGGATGTCGCTCCAGGGGATCCAGCCCTCGCGGCTGCGCAGCACCCGGGCCAGGGGGTTCAGGTCCCGGATGCGAGCCTCCAGGGCATGGGCCCGGACCTCGTCCACCAGGTCGGCCTTGGCCAGGACCACCACGTCCGCGGCCCGCACCTGGTCCAGGGCCACCCGGCTCTCGGCGGTCGCGGCCCAGAAGTTCACCGCGTCGGCCACCGTCACCACCGGCCCGGGCCGCGCCAGGTCCGTCACCTCGGGCAGTTCGTCCAGCACGTTCAGGGGGTTGGCCAGGCCGCTGGTCTCCAGCACCACCAGGTCCGGGACCAGGCGCTCCCTGATCCTCAGGAGGCCGGCGCGCAACTGGCCGGCCAGGGAGCAGCACACGCAGCCCTCGTCCATCTCCTCCAGCACGCATTCGCCCCGGACCAGGGTCCCGTCCAGGCCCACCTCGCCGATCTCGTTCTGGATCACCCCCACCAGCCGGTAGCGGGACGTCTGGTCCTCCAGCAGCCGGCGCAGGAGCGTGGTCTTGCCCGCGCCCAGGAATCCGGTGAGGATGACGAGTTCGGGCCGGGCCGCGGCCTCGTCGGTTTGGCCGGGCCTGGGCTGGTGCAGCCTCGCGCCGCAGCGGGCCGGGGCCTGGCCCGGCCCGGGCGGGGGCAGTTCGTCCGCCGGGCCGAAACCCACGCGCAGCAGCAGCCGGGAGAGGTCCGGGTCCGGGACCTCGCGCCAGCGGCCCGCGGGGTCGAACTCCTGGGCCCGGGCCGGATGAACGGCCAGGAGCCGTCGGGATGGGGGCTCGCCCAGGGCCTGGGCCAGAAGACAGGCGAGGACGCGCAGCAGCGGCAGGGCCGGGCCGAACCCGGGCCGGTCGCTCTCCCGGCCGCCGGGCGGCGTCAGCCAGTCGCCGTCCGGCAGGGGGATGCCGGCCGCGGCCAGGACGCGCTGGCGGGAGAGCCCGTCCAGGGCCAGCTCCAGCCAGCGGCCTTCGAGGTCCAGGGTCAGGCCCAGCCGGGCC
Organism: Thermodesulfobacteriota bacterium; assembly: GCA_040753075.1. Taxonomy (GTDB): domain Bacteria; phylum Desulfobacterota; class Desulfovibrionia; order Desulfovibrionales; family Desulfovibrionaceae; genus UBA6814. The sequence goes on along the minus strand of JBFMHA010000006.1, from coordinate 18,807 downwards.
GCCTCGAACAGGCCGCCCGTGTCCGGCCGGGCCGGGAAGTCCCGGGCCAGGGACCAGTAGTCCGGGGACTGGGTGAGGGCCAGGGCGGCCAGGGGCAGGGCCTCGGCCGCAGGGTCGTCGGGGTGGGGGAAGGCGTGGGCCGAGAAGGCTCCGGCCAGGCGGCCGTCCGCCTCCTCCTCGCCCTCGAAGAGCAGGCCCAGCACCCCGCGCCTCCCGGCCAGGCGCAGGGTCCAGTATTCGCCGTGCCGGCTGCCCCGGCGCAGGCCGGCCAGGCCCAGGCCGCGCCAGCGGGCCGGGTCCAGCCGGGCCCAGGCGAGCAGGCAGGAAAGGAGCCCCGGGAGCCTGGGCGCGGGGAGCGCGCCCAGGCCGCCGGGGAGGATGGAGGCCAGGTTCAAGCTAGACCGCCTTGAACTCGATGACGTCGCCGTTGCCCAGGTAGGCCGTGTCCTTGGAGCGGTGCCGGGCCGTGCCCTTGACCACCGGATAGCCCGCCTCGATGAACTTCTTGGCGGTCAGGATGCCGGTGCAGTGGTTGCAGCCCACCTTTTCGAAGCCCCACTTGCCCAGGGAGATGACCAGGTCGTCGTACTTGGGGTCCCAGTCCTCGAAGGGCGAGATGTGCAGCCCGCCGTAGATGCCGTGGAACTGGTCCTTCTCGTACTTGATCTCCTTGTAGGCCGTGTCCGCGAACTGGATGATGCCCTGGTGGCAGCAGCCGGTGACGCTGACCAGGCCCATGTCCTTGATGTTGAAGTACAGGGACTGCTCGCCGAACACCCGGCAGATGATGGGGATGGCGAACACGTAGGAGGCCATGCCCGGGCGGACGGTCTGCAGGCCCGGCTTGACCACCGTGAGCTGGCCGCGGTGGCCGCTGTCCTTGATGTACTGCATGCCCTCCGGGTAGAAGCCCTCGGGCACGTAGATGGGGATGTCCGGCCGGTACTTGAGGGTCACGGGCAGGCCCCAGAAGTGGTCGAAGTGCTCGTGCGAGAAGAACACGGCCTCGATCTCGCCGCTCTCCAGCATCCTGTCGATGCCCTCGCGCTTGAAGCACTCGTCCATCCAGGCGTAGGACCAGCCCGAGTCCAGCAGGTACTTGTGCACCGAGCCGTCCATGTCCTCCACCTCGAGGAGCGCTGCGTAGCCGCCGGCGTTCTCGGGGTGCACGCACTTGGCCTGGATGATCTCCCAGGCCTTGTCCAGGTCCTTGGGCAGGTGCTGCTTGATGAGGGCCATGCCCTTCTCGTAGGAGCCCTTGCCCAGGCCGGAGCCGTCCCCGAAGGGCGGCCAGTTGTAGTCGTACTGGTTCACCAGGAGCCCGCCCGCGCCCTTGATGTCGCCCATGAGCTTGGCGTTCTCGAACCAGCTGGTCTCCGAGATGTTGGTCACCTTGACCCGCCGGCACACGCCGATGTCGGCCATCTTGCGCTCCACCTTGGGGAAGTGGGCCTTGCGCCAGGGGGAGTAGGAGTACAGCCCCATGGCCCCGGCCGCGCCGGCCATGATGCCCAGGGCCGCGCCCTTGACGAAGCTGCGGCGGCTGATGGGAGTGGTGTCGCTCATATGCCCTCCTGGCTCACTTGATGATGGTCATGGACTTGGAGATGACCGGGATGGCCCAGACCATGAGGAAGAACAGGGCCACGCCCAGCGCCGCGCCCACGGCCACGCCCGGGGCCATGCCCGGGGTCCAGACGTGCTCGGCCTCGCGCCGGGCCTTGTCGGCCGCGATCTCCTCGGCGGTCTTCATCTCCAGCCTCCAGCCCGGCCAGCCGTCCATGAACCACATGTTCACCAGCCAGATGTTGATGAGCCAGATGGTGGGGATCATGGGGAACTGCTGGGGATGGGAGAATCCCTTCTGGGTGCCCAGGAACAGGTGGGAGGTCTTGTAGTAGAACACGTAGACGACGACGCCCAGGACCGCGGTGAGCAGGGTGCGCAGCAGCACGTTCACCGGCGTGCTGAACCTGTTGGGCCAGTTCCCGCAGTAGAAGTAGAGGAACAGGGCCGGCAGCAGGAAGAAGATGGCGGTCTCGCCCACGTGCAGCCAGCGCCAGTCCGGGGCCGCGTCGCGGCGGGTGCCGCGGATGGCCTCGCCCCAGGCCAGCTCCTGCGCGAAGTGGAAGAAGGCGAAGAGCGCCAGGGAGATGGCGACGATGCCGAAGAAGGTGGCGAAGCGCCGGGTCCAGGGAGCCTTGATCATGGAGAAGGGATAGCGCTCCCATATGGTTTCAACCAACCACACCACCACGGTGCAGCACATGATCCAGGCCACGTGGAAGTTGCCGGAGACGGTGTTGGCGAAGTCGCCCCAGTAGGGCGGGGCGATGGAGGAGAAGTACTGCCACGGGTAGTAGAGGATGCCCATGTGCGGGTGCATGGTCACGAAGTAGATCACCGTGCTCAGGAAGAACGTGACCAGCCAGATGCTGAACCCGCGGGCGGGCTGGGGCATGTCCTGCCAGGGCGACTCCTCCATGGCCACCACCCAGGCCGGGGACAGCCAGGAGGCGATGGCCGCGAACATGAGGCAGGCCAGGGCCGCGTACTCGATGGCGAAGAACTCGGTCACGCCGGGCAGCTTGGTGAGCTGGCCGGGGTTGAAGTAGGCGATGGCCAGGTTGCCCAGGAAGCCCTCGAAGAAGCCCTTGATGAGCACGAGCATCACGCCCACGGAAACCAGGGTGAGGACCACGCCCTTGAGCAGGGGGTGGGCGGTCTCCATCCAGTTGCGCCTGAAGGGCCAGAAATCGAAGATGTAGGCCACCCAGATGAAGATGATGAGCAGCCAGCGGGTGTACATGTAGCCCACGTAGGGGGTGTACATGCGCATGAGGCCCCGGGGATCCTGGAATATCCACCAGGTGGCGTAGAAGATGGCCAGTGTGAAGACGAGGTTGGCCAGCGCCGGCCAGGGGCCGCTCCAGCGCTTGACCAGCTTCCTGCTCTCCAGGAAGCTCGCATGCCCGTGTTCCATGTCCCGTTCTCCTTGATGGGGTTGGCGTGAAGCACCGTGCCGCAAGGTTGCTGGGATGGGGAGCGGGCGCGCGAACCTCCGTCGGGGTCAGGAAGCGGATGCGGGGTCCGGGTCGCTCCCGGGGGGACGCTGCGCGGCCAGGGCCTTTTCCAGGGCCCGCTGCACGTCGTCGCGGCCGGCCGCGTCCGGGTCGATGCCCAGGGCCTCGGCCTGGATGCGCCACAGGTCCCCGGACAGGTCGCCCAACCTGTCCGCGGGCGTCTCCGGGGTCTTCCCTTCCCCGGATCGTGGCTCGCCAGGACGCAGGACGCCGCCGATGGCGGCGAAGAAGCCGCGCCGGTCCATGCGCCGCGCGCTCACGGCCGGCCTTCCTTCCGGCCCATGTGCCGGATCATGAACGGACTGAAGCTCGCCTGGGCGTGCTCGGCCAGGAGCCGGCACAGGCGCAGGATGCGCTCCTGCATGCAGGTGCGGGCGGCGTCCGGGTCATGGGCGCGCACCGCGCCCATGAGCCGCACCAGGTCGCTGAACACCGCCTCGCGGTCGGGCTCGGGAAAGCTGAAGAACCGGGAGAAGACCGCGGAGCTCTTGGCGCACATTCCCTCGGCCACCATGAGCAGCACCGGGTTGCGCGCGGTCCGGGCCAGGACCAGGAGGAAGCCGGCGTGCTCCCGGGCCAGGGCCGCGGCGTCCTGCCCCAGGATGGTCCGGCTCACGGCCACGGCCGCGGCCTCCAGGTCCGCCACGTCCGCGGCGTCGGCGCGTTCGGCCGCCAGGGCGGCCAGGCCGGGGAGGACCACGAAGCAGGCCTCCAGCCGTTCGGGCCAGGCGGCCTGGTCCAGGGAGGCGGCGCGGACGGCGGCGGAGGCGGCCTGGCTGGAGGTGGCGCAGAGGTAGCAGCCGCTGCCCTTGCGGATCTCCACCATGCCCCTGGCCTCCAGCACGCGCAGGGCGCCGCGCACGGTGTTGCGGCTGGCCTCCAGCATCTGGGCCAGCTGGCGCTCGGCGGGCAGGCGGCTGCCCACGGCCCAGGTCCCGGAGGCGATCATCTCCTCCAGCCTGCCCAGCACGTGGTCCTCCTTCCCGGGGAGCAGGCCCGGCGCGGCGCCCGGAAGGGCGGCGGGAGCCTGCTCGGGCAGGATTACGGGGCGGGCGGGGGAAACCATGTATTTTTCTTGCCTTTTGGTAGCTCCAATACGTGGCTTTTTTCTCATTATCAAGGTGAGCTCCCTTATTTTATGCTAAAAAAAAGGTTTTTTGTGAAAAAAAGTGAAAATTTGGTAGAACCAAAATTGGGAGGGCAAGGGCCGCCCCGGTCGGGCGGGGGCCGGGACAGGCGGGCGGAACACGGGGGTCAGCGGGCGGCGGCGGCGCGCCGGGAGCGGCGCTGGGCCTGGCGCCAGGCCTCCACCGCGTTCCGGAAGGGGCGGAAGAGCAGGGCGTAGTCGTCCAGCCGCTCGGCCTGGAAGCCGTGGGGCGCGGTGGAGCACAGGATCATCACCGCGCGCAGCACGCCGCGGGTGTAGAACGGCTTGGCGAAATAGGAGCGGATGCCCTTGGGGATGAACAGGGCCCAGTCGATGGCCTTGATGCTCTCCAGGGTGTCGTCCACGATGAGGTGGTCCAGCCGGAACAGCTCGATCTGCTGGGCGATGGTGCCCTCGTACGAGAATATCTCGCCCTGGGCCATGCTGGCGAAGGCCGCGCCCCGGCCGTACACCGCCACCCGGTTCTTGCGGGCCTGGATGTCGGAGAAGAGGATGGCCTCGTAGCGGCAGCGCGGGGGCGGGTTGTCCAGGAGGGTCTGCAGGATGTCCGGCATGGCCGAGAGCCCGGCCAGGCGCTCCTCCAGGAGGCGGGCGTGGTCGCCGGCCGGGGCCGGGCGGGCCCCGTTGCCCGCGGACCGCGCGGCGGCCGCCGGCTCCCCGGCCTCCACGTGGGTCAGGGAGATGCGCACGAAGCGGCGGTCCCGGCAGGTGAGCAGCCGGAATCCGGCCTCGGCGCTGAACGCCGCGTGGGAGCGGCGCACGAAGGAGAGCTTGCCGGCCCACTTCTTCTCGAAGACGAGCTCCTCCCACACCCGCAGCACGGTGTTGGTCATGCCCCGGTGGGTGAGATCCGCGAAGCCGAGCCGCCGGAACTCGTCCGGGGAGTGGCCGAAGAGGTCCGCGGCCGGCGAGTTCTGGGCCACCACCCCGCGGGTGTCGTAGTCCACCAGGAGCACCGGGTGGTCGGCCAGCTCGATCATGACCTGGAGTTCGGCGTCCTTCTCGGTGACGCTCTGGATGGCCCGGGCGGTTTCGGTCACGTCCAGCAGGTAGCCCTGGTAGAAGCGGGGGTCGCCGGCCTGGGGCCAGCCGGCCAGCTTCAGCCAGCGCGGCTCCCGGCCCGGCCCGCCGATGCGGAAGGCCACCGCCGAGGCCGCGCCGGCCTTCATCATGTCCGCGAAGGCGGTGAGCAGGTGGCCGTCCTCGGGCTGCACCACCTGCCGCCGGAACTCGGCGTTCTGCAGGAACAGGAAGGTCTTGTCCCCGAGCACCTCCAGGCGGTGGTCGTTCAGGAACTCGATGCGGGATTTCGCCAACTCCACCCGCCAGAGCAGGGCCGGGAGCCGGGCCAGGTAGTCGGCCAGCTCCGCGGGCTTGAGCGCCTTGCGGGCCGGGATTTCGCCGGGATGGCTGGTGACCGGGAAGTTCATGGGGGACCGCCGTGCATGGACTGCGTCCGCAATGGGACGATAGCCTTTCTACGCTACCGGGGCCGGCCGGCGGAGTCAATGGCGGCGGCCCGGGCGGCGCTCCCCGGCGGGCGGGGAGAGATCAGGAGCTGCGGGCGCAGCTCCGGAGCGCCTGGCGGGGGAATTCGACCTGGACGGTGATGCCGCCGTTGTCGCGGAAGCGGACCTGGCCGTCGAGCTGGGAGGCGACCAGGGTGCGGATCAGGGTGAAGCCGAGGGAGTCGCTGGTGTAGGGGTCCACCCCGGAGGGCAGGCCGCGGCCGTTGTCGGACACGGCCAGGCGGATGCGGTCCTCCTCCTGCTCCAGCCCCACCTCCACCGGCCCCCGGCGTTGCGCGGGGTAGGCGTGCTTGAGCGCGTTGGTGGCCAGCTCGTTGAAGACCAGGGCGAAGGGCAGGGCCTGGGTCACGGGCAGCTGGACACGGCCCAGGGTGAACGAGGGGGTGATGTCCGGGGTGCGGTAGATGCCGCGCAGCCTGTTCATGTGGTCGGTGACGAACTGGGCCAGGTCCACCCGGGACAGCCGGCCGGCGTTGTAGATCTGGGCGTGCACCTGGCCGATGGCGTGGAGCTTGGCCATCATGTCCCGGATCTTGCCCCGGCACTCGGGCGCCTTCTCCCGCGCGAAGGAGAGCTCGAGCATGCTCACCACCACCTGGAGGTTGTTGAGCACCCGGTGGTGCAGCTCGCGCAGCAGGCACTCGCGCTCCTCCAGGCTGGCCAGGATCTCCTCCTGGTAGCCCTTGAGCGCGCTGGTGTCCTTGGTGATGGAGGCCACCCGCCAGGGCCGGCCCTGCGCGTCCCGGATCAGGGACAGGGACGCCAGCACCGGACGCCAGGCTCCGGCCGCGTCCAGGCGGTGGGTCTCCCGGTCCCGGACCTCCTCCCCGGCCAGGCACCGCCGCAGGTTCTCGTCGGCCAGCTCGTGCAGCTCCGGGGGGATGACGGTCTTGACGGGCCGGCCCACCAGGTCCCCGCGGGCGTAGCCGAGATCCTGTTCGGCCTGGCGGTTCATGTCGGTCACCATCCCGTCCAGGTCCTCGATGACGATGGGGTCCACGCAGTCGGTGAAGATCTGGGCGTAGACGTCCGGGGCCTCGGCCGCGGGCTCCTCCGCATGGAAGAAGGCGGCGGGCTCCACCCCGAAGAAGCCCGAGAGGTGCTCGATCACCGCGAAGGAGGGCGAGGCCAGCCCCCGTTCTATCTTGGACAGGTAGTCCACGGAGATGTCGAGGCTCTCCGCCAGGGCGGCCTGGGTGAGTTGGCGGGCCTGGCGCAAAAGGCGCAGCCGCTGCCCGAAAATGATCTGAACTGAAGTCATCATCTGGACCAGTTATGTCAAAAGCCGGAAGTTTTAGAACGGATTGAGAGTACGAGTCCGGGATCGCAGGGGAGAAGGCAGGGAGAGCAGGCGAGCGTGCGGGCAGGACGATAGGCGTCTCAAGTGCTATAAGGGTAATGACCTGGTCCGGGGTGTCAACCTATCGAGGCGATTTGTGAATTCTCCCCGGTCCGGTATTCCGGGCATTGCGCCGGGGAGCGATGCGTGCGATGGAGAACATTGCGAGCAATATCCACCTGACAGGAGCAATCCCATGTCCCTGAAGCGAGTCGGCATCCTCACCGGCGGCGGCGACTGTTCGGGCCTCAACGCGGTCATCCGGTCCGTGACGCGGGCCGCGGTGATCCAGCACGGGGCCACTGTGGTGGGCATCGAGAACGGGTTCGAGGGCCTCATCACCGGCAAGTCCATGGAGCTGGGCACCCGCAACACCCGGGACATCCTCACCCTGGGCGGCACCATCCTGGGCACCACCAACAAGGGCAACCCCTTCGCCTACCGCGAATACGCGGAGGACGGGACCATCGCCGTCACCGACCGCTCGGACGAGGCGGTGGCCACTGTCCAGCGCCTGGGCCTGGACTGCCTGTTCGTGGTGGGCGGCGAGGGCACCCTGGAGATCGGGTACAAGCTCCAGCAGAAGGGGGTGCCCATGATCGGCATCCCCAAGACCATCGACAACGACCTGGACCGCACGGACTACACCTTCGGATTCCAGACCGCGGTGCAGGTGGCCTGCGACGCCATGGACCGGCTCCAGACCACGGGCCGCAGCCACCAGCGGGTCATGATCCTGGAGGTCATGGGCCGCAACGCCGGCTGGATCGCCCTGGAGGCGGGCATCGCCGGCGGCGCGCACATCATCCTCATCCCCGAGATCCCCTACGACATCCGCTTCGTGATCCAGAAGATCCGGTACCGGGCCGAGGGCGGCAGCCCCTACACCATCCTCATGGCCGCCGAGGGCGCGGTGTCCGTGGACGGCACGGTGGTCACCCAGGAGGCGGCCACCACCCGGCTGCAGGGCGTGCCCCAACTGGGCGGGGTGGGCAACCACATCGCGGGCCTCATCAAGCAGGAGATCGACCTGGAGGTCCGCACCACGGTGCTCGGCCACATCCAGCGGGGCGGCTCTCCCTGCGCCTTCGACCGGGTGCTGGGCACCCGCCTGGGCGCGGCGGCGGTGCAGGCCGCGGCCGAGGGCAAGTTCGGCAACATGGTGGCCCTGCGCACCCCGGACATCGTGCTGGTGCCCATCGCCGAGCTGGCCGGGGTGGTGCGCACCGTGCCGCTCGCCTCCCAGCTCATCGAGGCGGCCGAGTCCATCGGCATCAACCTGGGCCGGGAGAGGATGTAGCCCCTCCCGCGAGGGCTTCGCCAGGCGCTCCCGCGGATTCCGGGCGTTGACGGAGGGGTGCGCCGGCAGGTAAAGGTGAATCAGTACGGCCGAGTTCCGGCCTGCCGCGCCTTCCCGGCTGCGGCCGGCGCCGGGGCCGCCCGCCGCCGACCATGACCGACGAACCCGGCCAGATGCCCCTTCCGGCCTGCGAGCCGATCTCCGACGATCCCGACGCCGACGCCGTGGTGCGGCTCGGCGCCTCCAGCGACCGCATGAAGCTCGGCGTGGCCTGCTACACCCCGTCCCGGGGCAGCGGCCGGCGCATTGACGCGGAGATGGTCCGCCTGGCCGCGCGCCAGGCCGGGGTCGCCGCGCCGCTCATCCCCGAGGCGGTGGAGCAGGCGGTGCTGCTCCTCCTGGACGGCCAGGACGCGCGGGGGGTGGTCCTGGCCCGCGGGATCAGGCCGGCGGCCGCCCGCGACGCGGCGCTGGAGCCCCTGCTCGAGCTTTCCCGGCCGGTGTTCCCGGGCATGGCCTTCGCCCGCCTGCATCCGGCCCGTCAGCCCGCATCCGGAAAGGACCTGGCCGGCAACGAGGTTCCCTCCCCGGACCCCCGCGCCCCGCGGGCGCTCGCCGCGCCCCCGAACGCGGGCTGCGTCCTGGGCGAGGACGGGGTGCTCACGGCCACGGCCTGGGGCCTGGTCACGGTGGAGGGCGACGCGGTGCGGGTTGCGCCCGCGGCGGTCCCGGCCAAGGACCGGCTCTCGGTGCGGGGGACCCTGCACGGCTACGACGCGGCCGGCGCGGAGATCACCGTGGGCCGGGTCATGGCCGAGCTCAAGGGCATGGGCGTGGCGCACGGCATCGACGAGGCCATGATCCTGGCCACCCTGGAGGTGTGCTGGGACACGCGTCAGCCGGCGCAAGGGGTGGTCATGGCCCAGGGCCGGCCGCCCGTGAACGGCGCGGACGCCGGGCTGGAGCTGCTGGTGGCCGAGCGCGACGCGGTGGGGGCCACCGACGCCCAGGACCGGGTGGACTACCGCAACCGGGGCTACAACCCGGTGGCCGAGGCCGGCCAGGACGTGGCCCGGCTGCACCCGGCAACCCCGGGCAAGCCCGGCGAGGACGTGTTCGGCCAGGAGATTCCGGCCAAGCCGGGCAAGCCTCTGGCCGTCAAGGCCGGCAAGAACGTGGAGGCCCTGGAGGACGGACTCCTGTTCCGAGCCCAGATCGCCGGGGTGGTGCTGGCCGGCCGGGGGCTGGTGGAGGTCTCGGACCTCCTGGTGGTGCCCGGCGACGTGGACCTGTCCTCCGGCAACGTGCGGGTGCAGAAGGGCTCGGTGGAGGTGCGCGGCTCGGTGCGCTCGGGCTCGGTGGCGGAGGCTCCGGACAGCGTGCTGGTGGCCGGCGCGGTGGAGGACGCGGTGGTCCTGGCCGGGGCCGACGTGACCGTGCGCGGCGGCATCCTCATGTCCGGGGAGGGGGAGAACATGATCAAGGCCGGGGGCACGGTGCGCGCGGCCTTTGCCCAGAACGCCCGCATCGTGGCCGGGGCCGACGTGATCGTGGGCCGCTACCTGGCCCGCAGCGACGTGCAGGCCGGCTTCCGGGTGCGGGCCGGGGGCTGGGTGCGGATCACCGACGCCAAGGGCCGGATCATGGGCGGAACGATCATCGCCGGCCAGGGCATCGAGACATACGAGGCGGGCACGTCCATCGGCGTGGAGACGGTGCTGGTGCTCACCCAGGAGAGCGACGAGGCGCGCGCCCTCATCGCCGAGAAGCGCGAACTCAAGCGGCAGGTGGAGCACATCGCCAGGATATTCACCAGCCTGACCCCGGAGAAGGCGGCCCAGCTGCCGCCGGATCAGCTGGCCAAGGTCAAGGGGATGCTGGCCCGGCGGGAGAAGGCCGTGGCCCGCAGCCGGGAGATCGGCCAGCTTCTGGCGGCCATGGCCCAGGAGGCCCTGTCCCTCATGGAGAGCGTGCGGATCATCGTGCGCGGGGTGGCCCACCCCGGAGTCACCATCAAGATGGGCGGCACCTCGCTGCACCTGTCCGAGCCGGTCCACTTCAGCCAGTTCCTCTGGGACCGCGAGAACAAGGCCATCAAGGTCGCGCCGCTCTAGGGCGCTCCCGCGCCGGCGCGGCCGTCGAGACGGGCGGCGACTCCCTGCGCCTTGGCCAGACTCCGCAGGCCAGCCAGTTCTCCTGGGACCGCGCCAGCAAGAGCATCAAAGCCGGCAGGCTGTGAGCGCCGCGGCCAGTTCGTCCGCGTGCTGCGGCAGTTTTTCCTGGAGGATCTCCGCGTAGAACGGGCCGCAGTCGGCCGCGGCCGCGGCCAGGGCGGCCAGCAGGTCGTCGCGGGAGAAGTCGGCCAGCACCGCGCAGGTCTCGGCCGCCAGGTCCGCGGCCGGGTCGGGCTGCTCCGCCACCCCGGCCAGCACTCCGGACAGCCCGGCCTCCATGCAATCCGCGGGCAGCCAGGCCGCCTCGCCCACCCCGTCCACCCGGTCCAGGCGCAGGCGCAGGGTGGTCTCCAGCACGAAGGCCGCGAATGCGGCCAGGGGGTCCGCCGCCCCGTCCTCCGGGTCCTGGGCCGGGCCGTAGTCGCGCACCGTGGTCAGCCGCACGTCCATGCGGTCCCCGCCTTCGGCCGCGGGCCGGGCCACGAAGTCTCCGGCAGCGTGGTGCCAGGGGAACACCCGGCCGCCGCTCGCGGGGTCGTAGCAGCGGCCCAGGATGTAGCCCGCCCGGCCGTACAGGTCCCGGGCCTGGGCCGGGGCGAGCGGCGTGACGCCGCGGCCGAAGTCCCAGAGCTGCACCGCGCCGGACGCGTCCAGGTGGAACTCGCAGAATCCCGCGAACCACTCCACCAGGGCCAGGGCCAGGGGGCCGTCCCCGGACGCGGCCAGGACCCGCGGCAGCAGCGGCTCGCCCAGCCGCTCCCGCAGCCGGTTCATCCAGCCGGCCTCGTTGGCCAGCACCGCCCGGGCCAGGGGCGTGGAAGCGGCCAGCACCCCGCCCAGGAAGCGGCGGCCGTCCGGAAAGACCATCTCCACGCTGGCCGGGTGGTACAGGGCCCCGTGCTTCTCGGCCCGGACCACCGTCTCCGCGGGCGCGGGCAGGTCCGGTCCCAGGGTCTCGGCGGCCAGGGCGGCCAGGGCCTCCCCGGCCTCTCCCCGCAGGAACTCCGTGAGGGCCGCGAAATAGGCGCGGTAGGTCACGCCGTCCGGGTTGCCCTCCAGCACCAGGTCCAGGTCCGCGTCCGTGGGGTCGATGTCGCCGTGGGGCGCGGCCACGGCCAGGCGAAAACGGGTCATGTCCACTCCTTGGCCGAGCCCGGGCAGCCCAGGCGCAGGTAGGCGGTGAGGTCGGCCACCCGGTTCAGGCGGCAGTCCAGGTAGCAGGCCACGTACTGCCGGAAGGTGCGGCGGTGGCCGAAGGTGCGCCAGGCGCGCTCGGGCCCGGCGAAGGGCAGGCCGAAGATCTCGCCCACCTGGGGATGGACGGGCTGCTCGAAGTCCGGGAAGGGCTCGGGCATGGCCGCGTAGTGCTCCCGGCCGAGGGGGGAGAAGCCCAGGGCCGCGAGCACCTCCTGGGCCACGTGGAAGGCCAGGTTCTTGGCCGGGTGGTTCACGGTGAGGAAGATCTGTTCGCGCCTCCAGCGGGCGTGGACCCAGTCCAGGCACTTGATGTCCCAGCGCCGCTCCTTCTCCCGTTCGACCTCGAAGCTGCGGGCCACGATGGGCTCGGGGTCGAAATAGCGGCGGACGTCCGTGTCGCAGTAGACGTGCATGCACTCGGCCTTGGACAGGCCCCGGGCCACCAGGTCGTTGAGGAAGAAGTCCGAGAACTCGATGCCCGGGGCGTGGTCCCAGAAGGGCCAGTAGCCCAGGAACAGGAAGTTGGGCAGCACCAGGGTCCGGGCCCGGGGGCCGAGCAGGGAGCGCATGGACTCGCTGCCCAGCTCGCCCCAGTGCGGCTCCAGCCACTGGTGCAGGAACAGGGCGCAGGACTCCAGGGCGTCGGGGGGCACGAACTCCCGGGTGTAGTTCACGTAGTGGCGCACCCGGTAGCGCTGCGAGAACTCCGGATGCGCCTCGAGCAGCGCGGCCAGGGGCTCCCCCTGGCAATTGGCGTGGATCAGGCACAACTGCCGCGACATGGGCGCAGAAGGTATCCGGAGGCGGGGTGATGCGCAAGATGGAAGGCGTCAGGCTTGACTCCAATTTCCCCCGTCTCTAGCATGCACTGGCCTTCAACGTCGTCACCCCTGCGGTTGTGACTTGACTCCAATTTCCCCCGTCTCTAGCATTGTCCGGTGTTCCCTGGAGATACCCGAGAAGGTTGTGACTTGACTCCAATTTCCCCCGTCTCTAGCATCTCGACCTGCGCCGCCAGAGCCTGGCGTTCGTTGTGACTTGACTCCAATTTCCCCCGTCTCTAGCATCCATAGGGTTGCCTGCTTGCTGTCCATGAAGTTGTGACTTGACTCCAATTTCCCCCGTCTCTAGCATCTCGGTGGACATCGCCGCGTCCAGCCTGGCGTTGTGACTTGACTCCAATTTCCCCCGTCTCTAGCATTCAGGCCCCATGTTGCGTGCGTGGCGGCCAGTTGTGACTTGACTCCAATTTCCCCCGTCTCTAGCATTGCTCACCAGCCTTGGCCCGGTGGGCATCGGTTGTGACTTGACTCCAATTTCCCCCGTCTCTAGCATCGGATTTCAGGCATCACCCTGAAATCCAATGCTTTTTTCTGGGCAGGAGATTCAAAAAAGTAGGAGTTGGTCGGGCGGTTTTTCCGGCTTCTTGCGTTTTTTCCCTACGAAGACCCTCATCTTCCCGAACTGGGTGTCCGTCACCGCCAGCACCCGGACCTCGCCGTCCGGAGGAAGGAGGCGCTGCACCTTGGCGAGCAGGGATTCCGCGCTCTCCTTGGTCGGCGCATAGCGCGCGTACACCGAGTACTGGAGCATGGTGAACCCCAGGGCCAGCAGGGCCTTGCGGAACCGCACGTATTCTTTCTTCTCCTCCAGGAGCTTCACCGGCAGGTCGAAGAAGGCGAACGTCCACATGGCCCGGTACTTGGACACGTACTGCGGCTTATTCCCCTTCCGGCAGCGCCGGGAAGAAGAGCCGCTTGCGGTTGCCGACATAATACTCCACCAGCGACGACGCGGTCTGCGCCGCCAGGCTGAACAGGGTCCGCGACTGGCCGCCGGCCCGGATCTCCCCGGCCAGGGCCGCCAGGATGTCCCGCTTGATCTCCTTGTCCAGCTCCCTGTCTCCGTACACCCCGCGTAGCGCGGCCACGCACCCGTCCACCAGGGGGCGGTAAGGCTCCATGAGGTCGCTGGCCAGACAGAAGGTGTCGTAACGGTTGTGGTGGTGCAGCCCCAGGGAGGGGTGCAGCCCCGCGCCGCAGATGGCCCGGGCCACCACCGCCCGCAGCACCGCGTACCCGTAGTTCAGCCAGGAGTTCAGCCCGCCCCCGTCAGTGTCCCGGGTGAACCCGGGACCGAACGCGAGGGGCCAGTACTTGCGGGCGGCGCGGGCCTCCTGGTTGTCCGGGTCCCCGGAGCGCACCTTGGCGGCCATGGCCGCCAGGCCGCCGTCCGTCCCGCGCCGGGCCTTGAGCAGCCTTGCCTGGGCCAGGATCTTGGCCTTGGCCACCTGCATCCAGGCCTGCTTCTTCATGGGCAGGGTGGCCGCGGCCTGCGCGGCGAACCGCTCGGCCTGGGTCCGGTGGGCGGCCAGGGGCAGGACCATGCCGCAGGGCTGATGCCGCTCGTCACAGAACACAAGCGCCGCGCCCGCGGCCGTGAGCCGCGCCAGCACGGCGTTGGTGAGGCTGGCCTGGGGATTGGACACGATGAGCGCGCCCACCTCGTCCGGCGGAATGGCCGTCTCCTGCTTCTCGCCGCTGCGCAGGACCAGGAGGTCGCCCCGCACCGACATCCGCACCGGGACGTCGCCGATGTCGATGACCCGGCTAGTCATTGGCGCTGGACACCCGACCCAGGGGCGAGATGCTGACTTTCCGGCAGCCCATCTTGCGCAGGCCGTCGAGGGTGAGATAACGCCAGTCGCCGGATTCGCGGATGTCTTTCTTCATCCTCGCATCCCGGATGGCTACTCCCTCGATCTCGATGCGTCCGCTCTTCTTCAGCGTCAGCACCCGGATCCGGAGCAGCTGGGACGCCCCGTTCTCCTGGACTTCAACCACATCCCCGCCGCATAGGCTGAACAGGAACCGCCCCAGGCCCTCCTCCTGCCGCCGCACCACGGGTTGGCCCTGCCCGGCGCGGCGGGCGGCCTCCAGCCGGGTCACGAGCCGGCCCTCCCACCTGGGGGCGCCCTTGCCGTCCACGGTCTCGAACACCGCCACATGGTGGTTGGCCCCGCGCTCCACGTGGCGGGGCGCACGGCGGCCGATCTTTTCCGGGTTCACCGACACCGCAATGCGCACCCGCCGCACCGGGACCGGCCGGTCGGGCCGCTTGCGCGACGGCACGGCCACGGACGCTCCGCCCTCGGCAAAGGCCTTGGCCGGGTTGTCCGTCCCGGCCGCGGCCATGGCCTGCGCCACCGCCCGCCGCACCACCGGGTCCACGATCCGCCCGGCCTCGCCCCTGCTCAGGGCCGCCAGGGGCTTGCGCACCGTGCACGCTGGCTCGCCGTCCGGCCCGGGCCGCAAGGCGTAGAAGGTCTCCTTGTGCAGCGGCCCGGCCACCTTGCGGCTGGGCCGGAACGAGACCACCACGCCCTCCACCGCCTCCCGCGCCCGGCCGAGGAATCCGGGCCAGGGCTCGGCAAAGCCCGCGAAGCCCCGCCTGCCCGTCTCCTGGGCGCGGGCCGCGGCGGTGGAGAGGTCCTTGACCACCCCGGGCGAGGTCAGGGCGACGCACAGGGCGTCCAGGGCATGGTGGCGGTGGTCCCCCCGGTTCTTGTCGGAGCCGCCGAGCAGCGCGTTGAGCTTCAGCTCCCGGCGCAGCAGGGCCGTGACCATGCCCGAGCCCACCTGGACGAACCGCTCTCCGCCCGCGCCGTAGAGCCCGGCCAGGTATTCGCGCGCCAGCCTGGAGGCGTAGCGGGTGTCGTTGAGTTGGCGGTTCTTGAAGTCCTCGGCGAAGTCATCGGCGTCCTCCACCTGGAACCGGGCCAGCTTGGCGGCCTTGACCCCTGGCGCGGCCTTGAACCGGCGCACCCGGTCCAGGATTTCCGCATGGCGGGGGCCGCCGCCGTATGCCTCGAACGGCGTGCGGTTCTTCTTCACCTCGCGGTTTTCCCGGATGAAGCACAGGGTCTTGTTGGCGAAGGAGTTGTCCAGGCTGCGGCTGTAGGGGATGATGTGCTCCACGTCCACCTGCGGGGTCGGCCCGAAGAGATGGTCCCAGCCGAAGGCCTGGCCGGTGAAGGGGCAGATGAAATCGCATTCCGCGGCCAGCAGATACTTCTCGATGTCCGAGCGCCGGGGCGTGAAATGGGGGTGGTCCTTGACGATGGCCGCGTGCGCGGCATGGCGCTCCCGCTCCCGGCCCCGGATGTCCTGGCTCCGGCGCTGGCGCTCGGCGCGGGGCCGCTTGAGGTCCCGGCCCAACTCCACCCGGATGAGGGCGGGCAGGCCGTGGACGTGGATGACGGCGTTCACCACCTTGCGCATCTCGGTCAGGGTGCGCAGCACCAGGGGATTGCGCAGCCCGCCCAGCGTCGTCGCGGCCGGGGGCAGGAACGGGGTGGCCGGGCGGGGCGGCTTTTCGGGGTACACGGTCTTGCGGGCCTCGCCGTAGCGCGTTCCGGCCTCCATGAGCGGCAGGAGCTTGCGGATGGCCCGCAGGGAGTGGCTGCAATAGCCCTGTTGGAGGCTCGCCTCGGCCAGCTTCCTGGCCGCGGCCGCATCCAGGCCCCAGGCGCGCTCGGCGCGGGCGGCCAGCTTGTCGTCCTTCTCGTAGCCCATCACGTCGTTGACCAGCCTCCCCCTGTCCTCGGCGGACAGGCGGTCCCATCGCTCTCCGAGCGCCTTGCGCAGGGTCGCGGCGGTACGGTTGCCGGGCAACCTGGTTTCTCCCCCCCGCTGGAGGTTGAACGAGGCGTTTTTGGCTAGGCCGAGCAGCTTGCGCACCTGGGCGAAGGTCAGGTCGCCTTCCTTTTCCAGGGCCTCGACGAGGAGGCTCCGCGGCTCCCCGGTCAGGGGGAGAACCTCCCCGTGTTCGGTGATGATCTCGAGGTTGTTGACCTGCTGGATCAGCCGGAAACGCTGGGCTTCGAGCATGGCCCAGGGCGTGCGGTGGCAGTCGGGCTCCAGGTCGCAGCGGCCCAGCAGCGCCTTCTGCCGTCCAGGAAGCTTCTGGAGGAAGATGGCCCGGAGCAGGGCCTTTTCCCGATCCGGGGTGTAGAGGTCCGGCCTTTTCGCCTTCTGGGCGGCCCAGATGGCCGCGAATTCTTTTTCCAGCACGGCGCGCGAGGTCCATTGCCCCCGGATGCGTCGCTCCAGCGGGCAACGTCCGGCAAACAGCGCGCCATAGGTGGCCGCTCCGGCCTGGTCCATCTCTCGGGCCAGGGCCTGGATGCCGCCGTACACGACGCCGGTTTCCTTCTCGTCGAGTTTCTTGGACCTGCGGGTGCTGAAGAACCCGCGGCGCTGGGCCAGATGGTAGATCGACCGGCCCACGGCCTCGGGCGGCAGGGGCTCGGCCAGGGCCAGGGTGCGCAGACGGTAGGGGAAGAGTTGCCTGGCCTGTTCGCCGTCGGTGAAGATGGACGGCCGGCGGGCGCACATGACGTCGAAGAGGCGCCGGTCAATGTCGGCGAGGTAGCGGTGCCGGTCGCCGGGCCGGGTGGTCGCGCCGGGGGGCAGCAGGCCCGCGGCCTGGAGCAGGGTGAGAACCTTCGTCTTGCGGTCGGCCTTGCGGTCGAGCTGTCGCCGCCGCAGACGGGCGTCGCGGCGTTCGGCGTTGCGAGAGGCGTCCTTGCCGGCTTCTATGTCTCCCTCCACTCCGGCGTCGAAGACGCGCACGCCCATGTCCAGGACTTCCGCGGGATGAAGCCTGCCTTCGGGATCGGCCGTGGCTCCGAGCAGGGACCAGCCCACGGAGTTGGTCCCCAGGTCCAGGCCCAGTATGAAACTGCTTTCGTGTGAATTGCCCATGGGTTGGCTCCAGGTCGGGGTGAAACGGAAAAGCCGTCTTGACATGCCGGTTCTTTGTATAGATAATCAGCATCGTCAAGTCACAACAAGGGCGAACCGCTTGCGGTTCGTCCGCGGGGCAACGCCGCGGGCGTCCCCAAAGCCCCCATCTCCGTGGGGGCTTTGTTTTGGAGGGGAGGCGGGCGCAAGACGCTTGCGCCCCTAAGGAGGAATGGGTAGAGAGGGGGGCCTGCTGGGGCTTCTTATGACAAAGGAACTCTTGTTGCTCTTCGTGGTGATCGCGCCGGTGGCCGTGCTTTCGGTGCGCCTGGTGCGCCATGTCCGCCGCCAGAATCGGCCTTCGCTGAAGTTCGACTTCCGCAAGGCCAAGGAGCACGAGCGCAAGAAGAACAGCGACCTGTCCGCCTGGCCCTAGCCCCATCCCGGAGACCCCATGGACCTCATCCTCACCTTGCTGGACATGGCCCTGCACCTGGACAAGACCCTGGCCCAGGTGGTGGCCGACTACGGCAGCCTCACCTACATCCTGCTCTTCGCCATCGTGTTCTGCGAAACCGGGCTGGTCATCACCCCCTTCCTGCCCGGGGACTCGCTGCTCTTCGCCACCGGGGCCATGGCCGGGGCCGGGATGCTGGACTGGGCTCTGCTCCTGCCCATGCTCTTCGTCGCGGCGGTGGTCGGGGATTCGGTGAACTACGCCATCGGCCGCCGGGTGGGGCCGGCCATCTTCGAGCGCGAGACGCGATTCATCAACAAGAAGCACCTGGAGGAGGCCCACCGCTTCTACGAGCGGCACGGGGGCAAGACCATCGTGCTGGCCCGCTTCATCCCCATCATCCGCACCTTCGCGCCCTTCGTGGCGGGCGTAGCCACCATGGATTACAGCCGGTTCCTGTTCTACAACGTGACCGGCGGGTTCGTGTGGGTGGGCGGCCTGCTCGGGGCGGGGTATCTGTTCGGCAACCTGCCGGTGGTCAAGGACAACTTCAGCGCGGTCATCTATCTCATCATCTTCCTTTCCATCACGCCCATCCTGGCGGAGTTCGGCAAGAAGCTCCTGGCCCGGCGTCGCTAGGGCGGGGGCCGGGGCGCAAGCGCCCGGCCGGGTTCGCGCCCATCCTGGCGGAGTTCGGCAAGAAGCTCCTGGCCCGGCGTCGCTTGGGCGGGGCCGGGGCGCAAGCGCCCGGCCGGGTTCGCGCCCATCCTGGCGGAGTTCGGCAAGAAGCTCCTGGCCCGGCGTCGCTGGGGCGGG